>JAZQCK010000040.1:0-62074 GCA_045546255.1 Lachnospiraceae bacterium
TATAAAACAAACAGCGGACAATAAGTCCGCTGTTTTCTGATTTTTTCTTTTGGACATGGCTAATATCAGCCGACAACATCACTCATCGTGTAAAGTCCCGCTTCTTTTCCGTTCAGGAACAACGCTGCATTTAACGCTCCATTTGCAAAGACAGCTCTTGAAAGCGCCGTATGCTTGATCTCAATGATCTCGTCTGTTCCAGCAAAGATCACTTCATGTTCCCCAACGATCGTTCCGCCGCGAACTGCACTGATTCCGATCTCATCATGCGGACGTTCCATTCTCCGCTCTGTGCGGTTGTAGACGACATCCAGCTTGCTTCCGACACCATCTTCAACCGCATCTGCCAGCATATTTGCCGTTCCACTCGGGGCATCTAATTTATGCTTATGGTGCTTTTCTACGATATCCACATCAAAGCCTGCATCATATAAAGTTTTGCTGATGCTCTGAAGGACCTTGATCAAGGTATTGATGCCTAAGGACATATTGCCGGAGCGAAGGACCGGAACATCCTTAGAAAGCGCCTTGATCGCTTTGATCTGCTCATCACTTAATCCTGTCGTACAGATCACAGCCGCGATTCCTTTCTCTTTTGCATATGCGATCAGACCATCAACTGCAGACGCCGTTGAAATATCAATGATCACATCTGCTGCCTCTTTGACGTCGGACAGCGCTTCATAGATTGGATAGGATTTTCCGCCTGCTTCGGTATCCGCACGGTCAACACCTGCAACAATTTCGATTTCGTCATATTCTGCTGCCAGAGAAGAAACCATATTTCCCATTCTTCCATTGCATCCATGGATCAGTACTTTTGTCATTTTTCACCTCATCATTGATTCTATAATATTGTTTCTTTGGAAACAGTTTGTCAGTCTCTGAAATAATTCACGCTGACGTTTCTGCCAGCGTGAAGATGATCAAGTAGATTATTTTACTAATTTGATGCCGAAGTCAGTAAGTGCTTTGCGCAGTCTTTCCAGATTTGCCGGCTCCATCTCGCAAAGCGGGCTTCTTAAAGGACCTGCCTCCATGCCCATTAAGTTCATGGCTGTTTTTACCGGAATCGGGTTCACTTCACAGAACAGCGCATTGATCAGATCGATCGCATCCAGCTGCATCTTTGTGCAGGTTGCCGGATCACCATTCAGATAAGCCATGACCATATCATGCGTATACTTCGGAGCAATATTTCCGAGAACAGAGATGACACCGAGTCCGCCTAAGGACATGATTGGAGCAACCTGATCGTCGTTTCCGGAGTAAATATCAAGGCAGCCGGAATCCTGTGCCAATGCAGCAAGTTTTGCAACCTGGCTTAAGTTTCCGCTTGCTTCCTTGACTGCAACAATGTTATCACAGTCTTTTGCCAGTTTCACAGCAGTCTCCGGAAGAAGGTTTACTCCAGTTCTGCTCGGAACATTATAAAGGATGATCGGAAGATCAACGCCCTTTGCCAATCTGGTATAATGCTCGATCAGACCTTTCTGGGTTGCCTTGTTATAATAAGGAGTGACCATTAAAAGTCCGTCCGCGCCATTCTTCTGGCAGGTCTTGCTGGTATACTCAGAAGTTCTGGTATTGTTGGAACCGCATCCTGCAATGATCGGAATACGCTTCTTTGCAGCCTGTACGGCGCAGGCAACAGCTTCCATATGTTCATCCACATCCTGCGTGGACGGCTCGCCTGTTGTTCCGCAAATGATCAGAGCATCGGTGCCGTTATTGATGTGAAATTCTACATACTCTTCGATCTTTTCAAAGTTGATATCTTCGTTTTCTTTCATTGGTGTTACCATTGCAACACCTGCTCCTTTAAAAAGTGCCATTGTATCCTCCTAAATAATTAAACAATTATGATTCCCTATAAATCAGTATTACTCTGTCTCTCCTTCCGATGGAGCCTCGCTCTCTGTCTCCTCCGTGGATGTCTTCGCATCCTCCTCGGCCTTTCGCTTCGACTCTTCCTCGGCCTTTCGCTTCGACTCCCATTCCGCCGTATGGATCGTACACTTATCTTTTGGCGGTGCGTATTCCGTATCAGCTGTCGTTCCTTTTGCCTCACCGCCAGTGACATCCATCGGCCTGGTCCTGCAGACAAGTCCCGTTGTCTTCGGACAGTACTCTGTCGGAAGCTTCTTGGATTCTTCACAAACGGTAACGCTTGTATGTACATCACAGGATCCGCCCGGGACGGTACCTTCTGCGAAATATTCCGTTACGACCTGGGATCCGCCCGGATCCTTATCGCAAAGATCTCCAACCGGAAGTTTACCGGATTTCTTACAGATTGTAGCCTGTACGATGCCTCCAGTCATTTCGAATTCACCGCCGGTCTTTCCGGTCGCCTCTAAGATCTGATTCATGATGGTTGACCACATATATTCATGATAGCTGGAGCCCATCGTAATGCTCCGGTTCTCATCATATCCGGTCCAGATGGATGCTGCGATACCGTTCGGAACATAGCCGCAGAACCAAAGGTCCTTATCATCGGTTGTTGTTCCGGTCTTACCTGCTGCCGGTGTTCCTGTTGCCCAAAGCTGGCAAGGAGTACCGGTACCGGTGTTGACAACGTCCTGCATTGCGCTGGTCAGAAGACTTGCAGTGCTCTCTTTCAGGACAGTATGTGTCTCCGGTACATTATCTAAGATCACAGTGCCATCCATTGCAACGATCTTCGTATACAGGATCGGCTCGTTGTAATTTCCTTTGTTTGCAATCGCTCCGAAGGCGGATGTGATCTCAAGGTTCGTGATACCGTTGGTAATACCACCGAGAGCCGTTGCCACATGCTCGTCATTCTGCGGGTCGATCGTGGAAAAACCAAAACTCTGCAGATACTGGATTCCAAGGTAAGGTCCAATATCATAAAGCGTCTTAACAGCAAGAACGTTCATGGAATCCCGGATACCATCACGCACAGTGTTCAGGCCTCTATAGGCATCACCCCACCAGTTGTGAACGTCACGGTTGATGTTTCCACCGTAATGGAACGGGGAGTCATCGATCGCAGTTCCTAAAGTGTATCCTGCCGCATCAAGTGCAGGTGCATATGCAGAAAGGACCTTGAAGCAGGAACCCGGCTGTCTGGTCGTATCCTTTGCTCTGTTCAGTGTCAGGTTCTGAGTCTTATCACCACGTCCGCCGCAAAGCGCAAGAACCTGTCCGTTCGTATAGTCAATGACGGAGAAGGAGACCTGTGGCTGGATCGTATAGACGACATTTTCATAAGTGATCGTATCGCCTTCCTTCAGATAATAATCCTTGAACTGCTGGATGGCCGCATCCGCATCTTCCGTGCTGTAGTAGTCATGCTTGTACTCATTGCGGTCCGTCTGGTTATTGTAGAAATTAAACTCTCCGAGGACATCCTCTTTATAATGTGTGATATCTCTCTGGTTCAGATATTCGGTCGTTCCGTCCGGATGATCAACGGTCAGATCCCAGCTGATCGCATAGGTGCTTTCACCCGGATAGTTGTCCCAGTTGTTAACTTCCTTATCAACAATGCCCTGGATGGTCGGATCCTGCGTCGCATAAACGGTAAGTCCGCCGGTATAGAGCATGTTATAGGCTCTCGCATAGCTGAATCCGGCCTTTTCCTGAAGATCATCGATCAGATCATCTACCAGAGAGTCGACAAAGTAGGAATACAGGGAGTTACCCTGACTCTGGGCATTGTCGCTGACTCCTGCATAGACATCCTTCGCCCATGCGGTGTCATACTCTTCCTGGGTGATATGCCCGTTCTTCAGCATTCTGTCGAGGCAGGCTTCCATTCTCTGGCGGTTCTTCTCCGGAAATCTTGCAGGGTTATTTGCACTCGGATTCTGCGTGATCGCTGCGATGACCGCGCACTCTGCAACATCTAACTGAGAAACATCTTTATTGAAATAGTACTTCGCTGCGATCTTAACACCGTAATTACCGCCGCCTAAGTTGATCGTATTCAGATAGTTGATCAGGATCTCATCCTTGCTCATCTCTTTTTCGAGTCCTAACGCTAAGATCTGCTCCTGGATCTTTCTTCGAAGAAGGGATCCCGTGCTTCGCTCAAATCCACCGGTCTCGAAAACATTATTCTTGATCAGCTGCTGCGTGATCGTGGATGCACCCTGGCTGTCATGGTCTTTGATGATACTCCAGACTGCTCTGGCAATACCCTTAAGGTCGACACCGTTATGCTCATAGAAACGTTCATCCTCCAGATCGATAAAGGCATATTTGAGGGCCTCCGGAATCTCATCCAGAGAAGCTTCGATTCTCTTTGCGCTTGCAGCCGAAAGCTGTACGATCTGATTGCCCTGTGCATCCAGGATCGTGGTCGGATACATCGTAGGGACAACAGAAACCTCTTCCAGAGACGGTGTTGATTTTGCAATACCAACAACGACTCCAAGACCGGTACATAAAACAATGCAGATGATCGAAAGGATCGTCAGCAGAATATAGCGGATGATCCGCAATACAACACTGGTCTTTTTCTTTTTCTTCCCCGAATTGAGGTTCTTCTGTTTTGCCTGTACTTCTTCGGAATTAAATTTCATATATCAACCTCTTATATAAGTGCTCATTTCAATGCATATAGATGGTAGATTATACAACATAAGCCCTTTAATGTCAAAAAACGCCTTGACGAAAAAATGCCTTAAAATCAGCATTTTATTGTGAAAATCAGAAAAAAATGTTACCATTTTCTAAATTCTTTGTGAAGGAAATGCCCTACATGAGCAGATTTGTGGTTTCCGGACAATCTTCCTCTCAGATCGAAGTGAAAAAATCGGTCTTTATCGCCACTGTCAGAGAGGTTCATACGGAAGAGGATGCCCTTGCATTTATTGAGGAAATGAGGAAGAAATACTGGGATGCAAGGCACAATTGCTATGCCTATATCTTGGGTGAAAAAGATGAGATCCGGCGTTTTTCCGACGATAAGGAGCCGCAAGGGACCGCGGGCAAACCGATCTTAGAGGCAATTTCATCCGGAGGATTCCAGAACACCGCGGTCGTTGTGACCCGCTATTTCGGCGGTGTGCTCTTAGGAACCGGAGGCCTCGTTAGGGCTTATAGCCAGTCCGCATCTCTAGCGCTCTTAGAATCGGCACACTTTCCTGTTGCCAAGGGCAGTCTCCTTAACGTCCGCTGCAATTATTCTGACTCCGGTAAGATTCAGTATCTGATCAACAACGCTTCTATCCCGCTTATGGATTCAGTATACGCAGAAGACGTGACGTTTACTTTGGCAGCCGAAGCCGACCGCGTGGAAGAGATCACAAAAAAAATAACAGAAGCCGCAAATGGTGCAGCTTCTGTTCAAATCCTTGAAGAGATTCATTTTATTCAGGATGGCACTTCTGCCAGACTCTATCAATTCTGAGCTTGTCTATCCCTGCATTTTTTCAATCTGTGCGAGCACTTTTTCTAACTGTGCCGCATATTTTTCGCGTTTTTCTCTCTCTTCAGCAATCTTAGCCTCCGGAGCCTTATTCACAAAATTCGGATTATTCAGCATTCCGTCGGAACGCTTAAGCTCTCCTTCGAGACGTTTTTTCTCTGTCTCCAGCCGGGCCAGTTCTTTTTCTTTATCGACCAGTTCTTCTAACGGAATATAGACTGCAACGTCAGCCAGCTGGACACTGACCGCATCGGTTCCGATGCCCTCGTTCGTTGCCTGAACATGTACTTCAGATGCTTTTCCAAGGGAAGCAAAGAACAGACTGCCGTTTTCAAACACACTGCGGACGGCTTCTTTTTCACTGACCACATAGACAGGAACCTTGTGGCTGAGTGGAACATTCATGTCATTCCGCACGGTACGGATTCCACGAACAGCCTCTTTGATCAACTCGGTCGCTTCCTCACATTCTGCAAAATCCATGTCGTCCGTATATTTCGGCCACTCGGAGATCATGATCGACTCTTCCGGAGCTTCGAAGGCAACATAAGGACGCAGCGTCGTATAGATTTCTTCTGTTACGAATGGCATGTAAGGATGCAGCAGTTTCAGGGAAATGATCAGCACCTTCTGCAGCGTATAAAGGGCTGCCTCTTTGGAATCATCCTCTCCATAAAGTCGAGGTTTCACCATCTCAATATACCAATCGCAGAATTCCTCCCAGATAAATTCATACAGCTTATCTGCTGCAATGCCGATCTCATATTTATCCAGATTATCTGTTACTTCTTTTACCAGCTGGTTTGCTTTGGAAAGGATCCACTTGTCCGCATCCTGAAGCTTTTCTTTTGCACACGGAGCTTTAAGCCCTTCTTCCGGCATGTTCATCATGATAAAGCGGGATGCATTCCAGATCTTATTTGCAAAGTTTCTGCTGGCCTGGACTCGTTCATAATAGAAACGCATATCATTTCCCGGAGAGTTTCCGGTTGCCAGCGTAAAGCGGAGCGCATCTGCGCCGTACTGGTCAATGACCTCAAGCGGATCGATGCCGTTACCTAAGGACTTGCTCATTTTGCGGCCCTTATCATCCCGGACCAGTCCGGTAAAGAGAACCGCATCAAATGGTTTTTCTCCCATCTGCTCATATCCGGAAAAGATCATTCGGATCACCCAGAAGAAAATGATATCGTAACCGGTGATCAGAAGATTCGTCGGATAGAAATATTCAAGTTCCTTTGTTTTCTCCGGCCATCCAAGTGTGGAGAACGGCCAAAGCGCTGAAGAAAACCAGGTATCCAGACAATCTTCATCTTGTTTAAAGTGAGTGCCGCCGCATTTTGGGCATTTCGAAGGCTCCGCTTTTGCAACGACCATCTCGCCGCACTCTTCGCAGTAGTAAGCCGGGATCCGGTGTCCCCACCAGAGCTGTCTGGAAATACACCAGTCACGGATATTATCTGTCCAGTTGTGATAGAGCTTGCTCATTCTTCCCGGGATCAGTTTCACTTCGCCTTCATCGACCGCCTTGATCGCCGGTTTGATCAGCTCGTCCATTTTCACGAACCACTGTTCTTTTACCATCGGCTCAATTACAGTGGAGCATCTGTCATGATATCCGACTGCATGCTCATGATCCAAGACCTTAACCAAAAGTCCGAGTTCTTCAAGATCCTTCACAACAGCGTCTCTTGCTTCATAGGTTCCCATACCAACATATTTTCCGCCGTTTTCATTGATGGAACCGTCGTCATTAAATACACAGATCTCTTCGAGACCATATTTCTTTCCAAGTTCAAAGTCGTTCGGGTCGTGCGCCGGGGTGACTTTCATCGCACCGGTTCCGACTTCAAGATCGATATATTCGTCTGCAATGATCGGGATTTCTCTGTTCATTAACGGGAGGATGCAGGTCTTTCCGATGTATTTCTGATATCTTGGATCATCCGGGTGAACAACAACCGCCGTATCTCCGAGCATGGTTTCCGGACGTGTTGTTGCGATCTCGATAAAATCGTCCTCTCCTTTGATCGGATAATTGATATGCCAGAAATGTCCGGCTGTGTCTTTGTGCTCTACCTCGGCATCGCTGACAGAGGTCTGGCATTTCGGACACCAGTTGATGATCTTGGTGCCTTTATAGATCCAGCCTTTCTCATACATTTTGATAAAGACTTCCAGCACTGCATCGGAAACGCCTTCATCCATCGTAAAGCGTTCCCTGTCCCAATCAGCACTGCTTCCAAGTTTTTTCAGCTGATTAACGATCCGTCCGCCGTACTCTTCTTTCCACTCCCAGGCACGTTTTAAAAAGCCCTCTCTTCCAAGGTCTTCTTTATGCAGCCCTTCTTTTTTCAGCTGTTCGATGATCTTGACTTCGGTCGCGATCGATGCATGATCACAGCCCGGCTGCCAGAGTGCATTGTAACCCTGCATTCTTTTCTGACGGATCACAATATCCTGCAGCGTATTATTCAGGGCATGTCCCATATGGAGCTGTCCTGTAATATTCGGTGGCGGCATAATGATCGTAAACGGTTTTTTATTCTCATCCGGCTCGGCATGAAAATACTTCTTCTCGATCCAATTGTCATAAATTGTCTGTTCAATTGCTTTCGGGTCGTAGGTTTTAGCTAGTTCTTTCATAATATTCTTCTTTCCAGTTATCTATTATATTCTGGCTATTGATGCCATTTTCAAAATCATAAATAAAGTTGACGGTATCATCGCTGGTTTCGATTTCTCTTTTAAGCGCGCCAACGCGGGCTCTGATCGTCTGGAGGGTCTCATCTGAAATATTATATTTGATGATCGTATTTAACAGTTCTTCTTCATCATTATTGACGAGTGCCATATAAACACAGGCTCTTGCATACAGCGGATCCGGATACAGTTCATAGGCATATCCAAAGAAGCTGTTTGCATTTTTGCTCATAAATAAGCGGGCATAGATCACACCGATCGAATAAGCAACTTTCGCATAGAACGCTTCACTTAAAGCTTCTTTTTCCATGCCGGACAGGATATTAAAATAGACGCGGAGTGCCGACTCCAGTTTTCCGATCTTATAATACCCATCTGCCTCGATCCGAAGGCGCTCTGCCTCCGACATGATATCAATGTTCATAACATAGGCTGCAACAACACTCAGTTCGCTTCCGGAATAATAATAACTTTCTCTCAGAAGATATCTGATAAAGTCTTTGAGTTCCGCATCCTGCGCAGCAAGATCTCTAAGATCTGCCGACAGGTCTGCCCTTCCAAGTTCTTTTTCAATATAATCAAAAAGGGCATCACAGAAAAACTCCCGGTATACGAGATTGATGTGATTAAAGATAAAGAAGTTGATCTCTTCCAAGGAATAGACATTGGTCTTGATCGCCTCAATGTAATATGGAGTTGTCGACTGTCTTCCACAGACTTGAATCGCCATTTCCCTTATCCCTCATTGCTTAAGTCAATTTGCTGCGTAGTGCTGAATCCGCTGGATGGGAACAGATCCCCGAATCCTTTATCCCGGATCGTGATCTCTAAGCTGTACTCACTCAGATAAGCAAGCTCGATCTCAATCCTGGTCGCCTTATGCGGCCTGCGCGGAATCTGTGAAATATCAATATCAAAACTGCTTCTTGTATGATCCAGCAGGGAGGTTACAAAGAAGCGGATCTTATCCGGTTCATCCACAATAAAATCCATTTTCATCCCTGCATCATACCAATCCTTCGGAGCCCTGCTCAGGTTCAAAAGAAGGGTTTCATCTTTGTGTTTCGCCTCAACAGAGATGGTATTTTTTGTTCTTCCTGCACACACGATGTTGTAGTCTTTTCCCGGGCGTTCTGCTCTTAAAAGCCCTGCCAGGCAGGCACCTTTTGCGTAAAGATTATTGCCCTTAAAAGCACGGTTTGTTTCAGATACCCGGCGCAGCGTTTTCCCAAACCAGGTGCTGTTGAATCCTTCCCCGGTAAAGTACACACTGGAAAGCCGGCTTTCCTCTGCAATCTCTTCGTAAAGCGCAAGGAGCCTTTCATCCATCTGCTCTACCAGCACGGCATTTCCCATATCATTCATGGAATAATCCGCTGTATGGGTGCGCTCACTGATATAGACCAAATGATCCTCTCCGTTTCGCGTTACCGTCAATACTTTTTCATAAAACCCATCGGCCGTAAAGTCAAAAAGCACGGAGCCTTTCTGCCAAATGGAAGGATCTTCATTCAAAAGATAGTATGCAAAACTCTCCGCACAGGTCTGGAGTTTGACTTTCTCGACCGGAATCCGCAAAAGACGGAACACATCACTGATCACCTGTTTTGTCTCAAGCGTAACCCTGCGCATGTTGATCGTGATATTTTCCACTCCCATAACAGAAGTTGCTGTCTGGGTCAGTTCAATGATCTTTCCGATAAAGACCGCTAGCAGCTGGGTGTAGGAATACTCCTGCCCGTTCACCGCAGCAATCCCTCCGAGGAAAACATTTTCAAGGAAGTCTTTATAGAGCCGCTCGCCCGTCCGCTCTGCATACTCGATCGCCGGCTGTCCAATGACCCAGTCCTTCGTCTCATGATCAAAACAGAGTGCCGTCGGGATCAGATAGCGAAGGGTCTCGCCTCCATAGGCAATCGATTCCGGACGTTCATGACGTCTGGAATAATAACTCGCCTGACAGTATTTACCTGTATAATCGATCCCGATGATCAGTCCGCGTTTTTCCATTCTCTTTTCAGAATAATCTTTCCATTAATTTGTCTTTTACAAAATATTCTTTTGCTGCAAGGTTCAGCGCCAGCATATTTCCGGTCTCTTTCATCTGAATGATATTATTCAGTTCCGAATACCTTGATTCATCACTGACGATATTCAGATCCGAATAAGAGACGACAACCGGCTCTCCCCTGTTCACGGAATACTCCACGCTCTCCCCATAGAAGAGCGTGATATATTTTGCAAAACAGCCCTCAAAAATCTCGGCCATCTGTTCTTCTTTATGAATCCTTTTGCCATTGCACATAATGTCATAGCTGATGCGTCCGCCGTTTCCAAAGCAGGTTACGATCACAGCATTTGAAAGAGCCGCCGGCAGTTCAAAATATCTTCCGTATCCTTTAAACTCCTCGAGCATAATGCTGCGTCCGACGAGCGCCTTGAGCTGTACCTCGATCATCCTTGTGCGGCGCTTTCCGGAAATATCCTGATCTGACATGTATTTCAAATATGCGGCAATTGTTGCAGTCGGAAACTCCTCGCGCTGCATCAGATCATTTTCAATATAACGGAAGAAGTCCGTATCCTTCTGTTCTCCTTCATACAGATACTTTCCGGCCTTGTATGTCAGGTAGGCTTTCTTAAGTTCTGCATCCGAACCATCTGTATAATACTTGGAAAAGATCTGAGGTACCAGATCAGAATCTTCCCCGCTTTCAATGGCCCTTCTTAAGATCTTTTCAGGAAGTCTGCCCGCATCTGCGCCATAGGCTCTTCCGGCACGGTAAAGTTCTTCTAAAACTTCCGGTTTATCATTATAGTTTTCCACCAAGTATTTAAAGATGCGTGGATCAAAGGTCGTTTTTAAGAAACTCTTCTCACACATCTCCAAAAGAAGCGGATCAGAGCGGTAGCTGACCAATTCCACGAGAGCGGAAGAAAGTTTAGCGAGACTGTCATCCGACACACTGTCAAATCCCTGTTCCCTGATCTTATCAAACGCATCCCTGTACAGGCGCTGTTCGATCATGACCTCGATCAATTTGCCTTTGGTTTCCGGCGCCAGATCATATTTAAAGAACGCCAGCATCTCATCATATACATTCTGATCCCGTAGATTTCTGGAAAAATAAAGAACTGTATCATTGATCAGTTTTTTGACATATCCGCTTCTAAAGGAGGTTGCCTTCATGCGGTGTGTCATATAGTTTAAAATTTCAGCCGGGTCTTTGTATCCGCGAAGGATCGGCATGGTATCGCTCATCAGCATATAGTCACTGATCGGTACGCCCTTAACACAGATATCAATATATTCTCCGCTGTTTAAATACTCGATTTTATCATAATCAACATTTGCATAGATATTACCTGTAATATCCTTAAACAGGATCACGGCATTATGAGAATATACCTTTACCTTCGCTTTTCCTTTATTCAGCGGAATATCCTGATACACATTCAGCTCATCATGAAAGACCATAACATTCATCATGCGGTCATTATGGCATACGATCTCTTTCGTCGAGATGATCTCAAAAAGACGAACCCGCATGTTATGTGTCAATTTATCCGATGCAATCAGATCTTTATAGATAACAGCAAGATCCGGATCCACGATGCCATGCACCATCTGCTGTTCTGCATACTCTAAGATCTTCGGCTCATAAGCGCGGTAATACTCCGGCCGCTTCTCTTTATTCGTTACGATATTTGCATAGAAATATCTGCGGTGGTCTAAAAGACTTTCTGCACCAGTAGAATAGTATTCCATGATGCGAACCGGGATCGGCTCATATAGTCCGCTGCTCCGGGTAAAAATATAATAGCTGAAAATACCCGGGATATCGTCTAAGTATTCCCGTACTGCAATATCATAAAAAGCACCCGCCTCTTCGCTTCTGTCATCATTGATGATCAGAATGCGGCAGATCACGCGAAGAAGATCGCGCGTCGGATAGCGGTCATACAGATACTTAAGGACTCTTTCTGCGATTTTTAGATTCACTTCTGAAAGTTCCGCTTCCGTCATGAGCATAAACACTTCTGTCACTCTGGCGCTTAAGGCAGAAGAGAAATAATTCAGCTTTCTTCCAAGATTCAGGATCTGAAGCTCAAATTCACTGGCATCCGAAAAATATCCCGGATACTGAAGAAAGATCTCCAGCGCCTCAAAATACAGGATCGGGCTGATGCAGCCGGCGCCGAATTCTGCGAAGGTATCATCCAGTTTAAGGCCTGGGTTTTCTTCATAATTTGGATCCAGCTGGAATAAGATCCAAAGAATCTGCCAGCAAGGTTCTTTATCATAGATCATACGGATACGGGCAGTGATCTCTTCTGCGGATTTCCGATCCCGCTCATAAAGTGCACGGACATACAGGAAATAGCAGTTCATGGCATAGTCCGTATATGGCATTTTCTGGATCAGTTCCGCCATGTATTCCAAAAGGCTTGCTGCCTCAACATAAGTCTCTGTCTCAATATGAAGCTGGGCTTTAAACAGCATTAAGAACATAGACTGGCGGTCCGTTCCGTCGACAGAGCCGATGATCTCCAGGGATTTTTCTGCCCATTCCGTAGAATCCATCAATCCTTTCCGGAAATCAAAATACACCTTTGCCAATCTGGTAAAGATTTCTTTCGGGTTATAGTCATCGAGCCGGATCCTCACGGGAACATCGATCACGATCGGAACTTTGATCTCCTGAGAGGCAGTCTCGAACGTGATGCAGGAGTAGTTTTTTCCGCCGTGAAGCTTACTCTCTACAATTGTGATCGGAAAGTCATAGGAGCCGCCGGGGAACACATCCGAAGTGATGACACGTCTGGAAAGAGAAATAAAATCATCCGGGCAGAACGCCTCGATCTCCATATAGCCATTTTGTGTGATAGCGATATGGATCACGGTCTCGGTATCCCCGGTCAGACCGCTCAGCTCAACAGAAGAAGGCATGACAGCAAAAGAGGCCGGCTCTTTCTTGTTCATCGCCACCATGTACTCTTCCCGTGCAATATTCTTATTTCGGCCTAACTTCAAGGCGCTTTGCAGCAAATCAGACATCTCTGTTCTTTAAGCGGTTCAGCCGCTCCTTCATTGTTTTTTCATATCCAAGATCGCCAGGTTCATAAAATACTTCGCCCAGCAGTTCATCCGGAAGATACTGCTGCTTCACATAGTGTTCCGGATAATCGTGTGCATATTGATAACCGATGCCTCTTCCCATTTTGGCGGCGCCCCCATAGTGGGCATCCTGCAGGTGAGGAGGAACCGTTTTAATATCTGTTGTCCGAACTGTTTCCATGGCTTTATCAATCGCCATGATTGCAGAATTGCTTTTCGGTGCGCCACAGACATAAAGGACTGCTTCTGCAAGAATGATCCTCGCCTCCGGCATTCCGATCACATGGACGGCCTGCTGGGCAGCCACCGCAACCTGCAAAGCTCTCGGGTCCGCACATCCCACATCTTCTGCCGCACAGATCATGATCCTGCGCGCTATAAAATTCACGTCCTCTCCGGCATAAAGCATCTTTGCCAGATAATAGATCGCAGCATCGGCATCGCTGCCACGCATGCTTTTTATAAATGCAGAGATCGTATCATAGTGATTGTCCCCGTCTTTGTCATAGCGGACATTTTTCCGCTGAACGCACTGTTCGATCACCTCACTGGTAAGACGGATCACATCACTTCTTCCGTCTGCATTTTTCTTTGTCGCGTTTATGATTTTTTCCGTTTTACTCGAAGGTGACGGTTCTGTGGTCAGCACGGCCAGTTCAATTGCATTTAATGCAACTCTGGCATCGCCTCCGGCAAAATCGCTCAAAAAATCCAACGCATCATCATCGATCACTGCATGATACATGCCAAGACCTTTTTCTGTATTCAAAAGGGCCCTCTCGATAATCGTCTTAATATCATCCTGCCCTAAAGGCTTCAGTTCATAAACTGTAGACCGGCTGATCAGTGCACTATTCACCTCAAAGTATGGATTCTCTGTGGTTGCGCCAATCAGGATCACTGTTCCATCTTCCACAAACGGAAGGAGATAATCCTGCTGTGCTTTATTAAAACGATGGATCTCGTCCACAAACAAAATCGTTTTCCGTCCGTATGCTCCACGCTTCACTTTTGCCTCTTCAACGATCTCGACCATATCCTTTTTTCCGGCTACCGTCGCATTGATCTGTTTGAAATCTGCAGAAGTCGTATTGGCGATCACGCGTGCCAGCGTCGTTTTTCCGGTGCCGCTCGGCCCGTAAAAAATGACAGAGGACAGCTTATCTGCCTGAATGGAACGATATAGATGGCTTCCTTTTGAAAGAATATGCTTCTGGCCCATAAACTCTTCGAGAGTCTGTGGTCTTAAGCGGGAGGCCAGCGGAGCCTCCTCTTTGATCTTATTCTGATGAGCATATTCAAAGAGATCCATGTTTTATCGTTTCTTTATCGGAACATACTGTGCATGTTTAATGACATTTTTATATGCCGGACGGATGATCTTGCCGCCGGAAGAAAGTTCTTCCAGTCTGTGTGCAGACCAGCCCGCCATTCTGGCAATCGCAAAAAGAGGTGTGAACAATTCTTCCGGAAGTCCAAGAAGCCGGTATACAAGGCCGGAATAAAAATCGACATTGATCGAAATATTTTCCCTGTACATATGGCGGTTTCCGGTAATGACCTGCGGGGCAATCTGTTCTACTCTCTGGTAAAACTCAAATTCCTCTTTTGCATTTTTCTTTTCCGCCAGCGACTGAACAAATTTTTTCAAAAGAACCGCTCTCGGATCAGAGATCGTATAAACAGCATGACCTACGCCATAGATCAGTCCTTTTCTATCATATGCCTTTCCGCGAAGGATCTTTTCGAGATACTTACGGATTGCTTCTTCATCAGTCAGGTCTTTAACATGTTTTTTGATATCGTCCATCATCCCGACGACTTTGATATTGGCGCCGCCGTGACGAGGGCCTTTAAGAGATGCTAATGACGCCGCCATTGCAGAATAGGTATCTGTCAGGGTAGATGTCACAACGCGGTTCGTAAAGGTCGAGTTGTTACCGCCGCCATGGTCTGCATGAAGAACAAGACAAAGGTCTAAGACTCTTGCCTCAAACTTCGTGAACTTGCTGTCATCTCTCAAAAGATGAAGGATCGTTTCCGCCGTTCCCATCTTCGGATCCGGCTGATGGATCACTAAGCTTCCGCCTTCTTTATAGTGTTTAAATGCCTGATATCCATAGACAGCCAGAAGCGGTGTTACCGCAGTCAGCTGAAGGCACTGGCGCAACGCATTATCCACAGAAACATCATCCGCATTATCATCATATGGATATAAGGTCAGGATACTTCTGGAGAGTGTATTCATCATTTCTTTGCTCGGGGCCTTCATGATAACGTCACGAACAAAGTTAGTCGGCAGCGTCCGGTAGGATGCGATCAGGTCCGTAAATTCTTTTAGTTCTGCTTCGTTCGGAAGCATGCCGAAGATCAGAAGATAGGCTGTCTCTTCAAAACCAAACCGATGCTCTTTCGCAAAGCCTTTGACCAGATCTTCCACATTGTATCCGCGATAATAAAGTTTTCCCGGACATGGAACCATTTCGTCGTCATCGATCGTGTAAGACTTTACTTCCGCAATCTCTGTCAGTCCTGTCAGGACACCTTTTCCGTTCAGGTCACGAAGACCTCTTTTTACATTATAGCGATAGTAAAGAGAGTCATCGATCTTATTATTCTGTTTGCAAAGGGAGGCATACTGCTCTATTGCCGGAGTGTTTTCTGAATGGGAATCAATGATTTCTTTTTTCATATTCGCTCCTCCTACTCTCTTTTTTTAATTACTTCTATATTTTAGGCTTAAAGTAAAATGATAAATGATTGGAATTATTCTGTCAAACATCATATAATAGGCTCATGAGACGTAAATCAGACACTTCTTTTCGTATATGGAGCCTTTTGATGATCCTTTCCGGGATCATTTCCATTGCTTTGGATGCTTACTTGATGATCCTCCGCTTCCATACAGCGGAGTTTTCCAGATTTCTCGTCCTTGTCGCAACACTTTTGATGCTGGCTTATGGGGTCTGCGAGATCACAGCCGGGATCCGTGGTTTTTCTTTTGTCAATCAGGCTTCCATGGGACGGCGGTTCCGCGCCGCAGGGGCAAAGATCAATGTGTTTAGAAGGCTTTCCATCGCTGTGATCATACTTGCCCTGATCGAAGTGATCATTTCTTTATTTCTCGGAATCATTTTATGGCAATTGGCAGTCATGACCATTTTCGGCATCCTGCTGCCCTTGATTTATCTGCTAACGATCCGTTCGCTTCACTCCTGATGTGCCAGGACCTGATTGGACGTCGCCTCATCAAAACGGATCTCGAGCGTAAATTCCGGCGACACACTGCTGATTAATGGCTGGAACATCTGCCAGGTACTCATCACAGCATATTCATCTGCCATCTTAAAAAGATCTGCTTCTTTCAGACGGTCTTCCATAGACTGATACACAGCCTGAAGGAGACGATTCTGATCTTCTGTTTTCAGTTTGATATCTCCAAAAGCAAGCAGTCCTTTTTCCGTATCTTCAAACTCCGTCTTGTCAATGTCCGGATTAATATATTGAAGAACCGAATGCGGGATCACGACCGTGACCTGTTTCTTTTCCATATCCACCTGGATATGGTCCGCATCAATTCCTGACATGTCGATGGTATAGACACCGGTTCCAAAATACGTGATCGTCTTTACTTTAGAAAAGATCTGCAGGTTTCCAAGCCCCGCTTTTGTGATCGTCGTTGAAATCTCAAGAGGCTGCTCCATGACGATCAGCTCCTGATGCTGACTAGCCTCCCCTAAAACTGCATCCTGAAAATCAACCGCAGTGTATCCGATCAGACCAGTCTCTAAGACCTCATCTGCAGTTGTCTGGGAGGTTTGGTTCGTTCCGAAGATCATCCCCTTGGAAAGGATCCCGACGAGCAGCATGATCCCGGCTCCGACAAGAAGCCCGATCAATGCGCCCAGCCAGAATTTTCCCTTGCCGGAAGAACTCTTTTTGGACTTTCCGGAGCTTTTGATCCCGTCTGCAGCGACATCGATCAAGGCCCCTACAAGAGAAGCCCCACCTGCTGCAAGTGGTGCGGAGGGACTTTCTTTTTTCGTTTCTTCCTTTGCAGAAGAAGACGACTGCTCTTTCTTTTCTTCCGTCTTTTTTCGCTCAGAGGCTGCCTTCTTATCAGCAGCCTCCTTTGCTTTCTTCAACTTTTCCAGTTCGTCTTTCTGCTTTTTTGTTTTTTCGTTTTCTACTGTCTTCGCTGAGGTGTCGATCTTAATATCCGACATAATCGCTCCTTATGCTTTTTCAAAAACAGTCTTCATGCATTTATAAGTCATGTAGCAGTCAAACTTTGCAACGGTCTCATACGGTGCATGCATGCTGAGAACCGGAACACCTGCATCGATCGTATCAATATTGCGGTTTGCAAGGTCAAGGGCAACTGTTCCACCGCCACCGTTATCATTTTTACCCATTTGGGTCATCTGCCAAACAACGCCGGCATCGTTCATGAGCTTTCTGAGTCTTCCAACGACTTCTGCAGAAGCATCGCTGGCTCCGCTCTTTCCGCCGTGCCCAGTATATTTGCAGAATGCTACACCATGGTTGATCTTGGAATCGTTTCTTACTTCAAAGACCTCTGCATAGTTTGGATCATAGGCTGCGGTAACGTCTGCGCTGACACAGAAGGAGTTTTTGAAGCAGTCACGGATATCGACATTCTGTCCTTTGCAAAGATCTCCGATAAACCACTCAAATGCCTCACTGATCATGCCGCTGACGCCGACGCTTCCGATCTCTTCCTTATCTGCAAAGATGCAGACACCGGTCTTTTTCAGATTTTTTGCGTCAAAGAGTCCTGCAAGTTCTGCATAAGCGCAGACTCTGTCATCATGCCCGTAAGCTGCGATCAGGCTGCGGTCAAAGCCGATATCTCTTGCTTTACCTGCAGGAACCACTTCGAGTTCCGCAGAAATCAAGTCCTCTTCAATGATGCCATATTTTTCATTCAGGATCTTGAGGATTCCCATCTTAACTCTTTCGCTGTCTTCTTTATCTCCAATCGGTCTGGATCCTAAAAGAACATTTAAAACCTCGGAAGGAACAGCCTTGTCCAAAGGCTCTTTATCTGTAGCTTTATTCAGATGCGGCAGAAGGTCTTCGATAATAAAATTCGGATCGCCTTCATCTCCTCCAATGTTGACATCTACCACGCTTCCGTCATTTAACACAACGACGCCATAGATCTCGAGCGGACGAGCCACCCACTGATATTTACGGATTCCGCCATAGTGGTGGGTCTTAAAATATGCAAGCTCTGCATCCTCATATAAAGGCATCGGCTTAAGGTCTAAGCGCGGGGCATCTGTATGGGCTGCGGTCAGATTGATTCCCTTATCGAGTTTTTCTTTTCCCATGACTGCGAGCATGATCGATTTTCCGCGGTTATTGAAATAAACCTTATCACCAGCCTTCAGTTTCATGCCGGCTTTATACTCTTTAAAGCCTCTCTCTTCTGCGAGTTTGATGCAATATTTCACACAAAGACGCTCGGTCTTTCCGTTATCAAGGAACTTCTTGTAGTCCTCGCAATACTCAAACATCTTTTTTTCTTCTGCTTTTGTCAGTTTGTCATATCCGTTTCCCGGATTGTAAAACAGTTTTTCTTTTAATGCATTTTTCTTGTCTGCCATGAAAGCCTCCTGAAAATAGTTTTTTATAATTTGTTATGCTGCCGTATCTGTAGTCTCTTCCATATCTTCCCAATAATCATCCGGAACGACCTGAAAAGCACCGTTGTCATTTGTGACAGCATAATACTTGCCGTTATAAGAGATTACATTCGGCGCTTCGATACCAAGCGTATAAGCGTTTTCATCCGCCATATAGAAGGTATAATAAACACTCTCATTTGTCTCTGCTGACGGAATCTCTGCCGTCTCTTCTCCAACCTGAACGCCTTTCAGCGCTTCAAATACCTTCTTGATCATAGCCGGATCCGTGATGACCGTATCCGTCCCGCCTTTCGTGCGGACCAGTTTGACCGCAGGTGATGTCTCGAAATGATCCCGGAGCGAAAGGATCTGCGGATCATTGAAGAAGGAGAAGAAGTCCGTATTTAAAACCGGTTCCGCCGTTGAACTGAAAGGTACTGCGTTGCTTTGAGGCGCATCGATAGATCCGGTTTCTTCAAACTGCGCGTTCAACTGTTTCCAGTGGATCTTGCAATAATACTCTCCATTGATCGCCGGATACTTTTTGCTCTCGGTCTGTGCTTCATTTTGACAGTCATACTCTCTGTTGTAAGCGCAGCGGATCGTCTGCTCGCCGCCATCATTAATGGATGTGAGATAGGAAAAGCCGAAGATGAGCAGCCATGCAACTGCGATGATCAGGGCTGCCATGCCTTTTCCAATCCCTTTTTTGAACAGTCTTTCCAGATCGACGATATCATCCACTTTTCTCCGCTGGATAAAGCGCGTCAGGCCTTTGCTGATCAGGAATCCTAAGATACCGGCAATGATACCCACGATCACTGCTGCAAAGACATCCGTCGGATAATGGACCATCAGATAAATACGTGATGCGCCCGTAAGGATCGCCACAATCGGGAAGATCCAGGCAACACCCTTTTTCTTTGACGTAAAATGACAGAGGAAGAGGGCCGTAGCCACCTCAAAAGCACCTGTCGTGTGTCCGGACGGGAAGGAATAGTCCGATTCGCAAAGCCGTCCTGCGCCAAGATACCATGCCCAGTATTCCGCATTGCCCTGCAGCGTATTATAAGGCCGGATCCTGAGGACCATCGGTTTCACAATAATGTTCGTGATCAGTGTTCCGATAATAACGGCAAACACCAAAGCAAAGCCCACCTTGCGGGTCTTCTTGAAAAAGCACATGACAAGACCCATAACGGCCATCAGTGCGATATATTTGGTGGATCCCATCGCCGTAAAGATCTTAGCCAGAGCCGTCAGAAAATCGCTTTGGATGCTTCCAAAAAAATGGAAGATCGCCATATCAAAGCTGTAGAAGGCTGAATTAAGAGTATCCCCAATCGAGCCTGCCAACAATAGGTTTGTAAACATAGGTTGTCCCTCCGTATAAGTCTTCCGATAATTCCTCGCTATTGTACCAAAAAAACGCACTATTTGAAACCATAAAGTACTGCTTCCGATTCATACGAAACGTGCACAAAACGCAAACTTGCGAAAGAGAGGGGTTGTCTTATATAATAGCAGGCAGAAGGTGAGTTAAATGTGAAGTATGCTGCAGTTCCTGCAGCGATTTGGTGTAGGTATTATGGGAAAATCAAAAAAGTTCTTTATTTCTTCTGCTGCAGTGATCATGGCTGCAGTTCTTCTTGCCGGCTGCGGCATCCGGTTCGGTAGACCCGAAAATCCGGTTGAGCCGCTGACAGAGCCACAGACAGAAGAGTCTGCCACAACAAGAAGTGGAAATTCCATAAACAGTATTTCACAAAAAGAAACCGATCCGGAAGGGACGCCGGTGATGCTGACAGGGCAGATGCAGTATGAGGCAAACATCTTCTTAAGCAATTTTGCGGAACAGTATGGTTTTACCTCTTATGATGTCGCGTCTCATGACGTAAGATTTATGATCGATTTTGCTCACCGTTATGCAAAGATCAATGACCGGGGACAAGTGACTTACGACCAGCTTTATGAGGTCATCACCCTGGATTACGTGAACATGATAGTGGACCGCTTTTTCGGCGATGCCGTGATCGTTTCCGAACTTCAGGGCATCCCGGCACCGACGTACAGCTTTGACTCTGATTATCACGGGCCATATTACCAGAGCGGTTTGTTCTACTACGATGCCGCCGACGGCGCAACCACGACCGACTTTGTTGTAGTGGATTCCGTCCACTCTTTCCCTGATGGAACGATGGATATGGTCTTTACCAAATATGAACTTCTGGATTTTTACGATAAGATCGGAGGCCTTGCAGTTACAGATGAGTACTATGCCATGACGCCCGAACAGGCGCGTGCCTCGGCAGATCTCAATCAGATTGGAAGCGGCTGGGCAACCGTTGTGCCAAAATATTATAATGGCCGCGACAGCTATCAGCTGATCAAATATCAGGAATACTGACCCTCTAAAAACCTTTCTTTACTTATAAAGATTTTCAGTAAAGCAGGAAGATAAAAAACAGATCATGATCTGAAAGACATATTTTTATTTAGAAAGGATTACATTATGAACACTCGAAGACTGACAAAAAAAGAAATGAGGATCTTCGCTGTCGGACAGCTCGGCTGGTCCATCTTAGGCGGAATCATCAACACCTGGCTTGTCACATTTTATCTGCCGACCACCAGCTCCGTCGAAGCAGGCGCGAAATTTTATATTCCAACCGGCCTTATCATTTTCGGAGTCTTAACGGTTCTTGGTCTGATCACCTTCATCTGCCGTCTGTTTGATGCCGTCACAGACCCCTGGATCGCATCCCTCTCTGACCGCAGTAAAAACCCAAAAGGCCGCCGCATTCCATTCATGAGAGTTGCAGCCGTTCCATTTGCAGTAATCACCGTTCTGGTATTCTGCGCACCGATACAAACGATCAGTACGATCAATATCATCTGGATCTTAGTATTCCTGATCTTATTCTATCTCTTTATGACAATGTACTGCACTCCTTATAATGCGTTGATCTCTGAGTTTGGAAAAACGCAGGAGGACAGAATGTATATTTCCACAGCGATCTCTCTGACCTTCTTCTTTGGTACGCTGATCGCTTATCTTCCATTCGTTTTGGCAGGACCGCTGCAGGCAATGGTCGGCTACGGATGGAGCTACCGCATCTGGTTTATCGTGCTTGCGATCATCGCTTTGATCTGCATGCTGATCCCGACCTTTAAACTGCACGAAAAAGATTTCGTAGATGCTAAACCAAGTGAATCCAATGCGTTCAAGAGCCTTGGAGCTACTTTTAAAAACAAAGAGTTCCTGAAATTTGCAGGATCCGATATTGCTTACTGGATCGGACTGACCTTATTCCAGACAGGCCTTCCGTTCTTCGTAAAAGTTTCCATGCAGCTCGATGAGTTCTACACTACCGTTTTCTTAGGTGCTATGACGATCCTTTCTGCATGCTTCTATCCGTTTGTTTCAAAAATGGTCAAGCGCCACGGCAAGAAGAAACTGGTCATCATCGGTTTCTTAGGTCTTGCTTTAGCTTACCTGATCACTGCACTGATTGGCATCCTTCCGCTCCCGGGCGTTGTATTCGGCGTTCTGATCGTCGTGATCGCAGCCTTCCCGATGGCACTTCTCGGAATCATCCCGCAATCCATCGTTGCTGACGTTGCAGAAGAAGATGCGATCCTTTCAGGAGAGAAACGGGAAGGTATGTTCTTTGCAGCAAGAACCTTTGCAATGAAACTCGGCCAGTCGATCGCAATGCTGGCATTCACCTCTCTTGCAGTCTTAGGAACCATGCAGGATATTACCAGCAACGACCTGACGGCTTCTCCGATCGGACTTCGCATCGTTGCCATCGTTGCTATCGTCTTCTGCGTTTTAGGCGCCGTGATCTTAAGCTTCTACAACGAAAAGAAAGTCATGAAAACGATCGCTGATGAGCACAAAGCTGAAGGCATGGATGAATAAGCAAGGCCCTTACAAACATTACTTACAGAACTTATAGAGACCATCATGAATATAGATCTTAATCGTATCGCGATCCGATACACGATAGACGGCATTGAAAAGCGGGCAAATGGTCCGGAAAATGAAGACCTGGTCCTTCAGCTTGAACAGCAAGAACAAAGGAGCTGTATCCGGATTCTGGCTAAAAAACCGCTCAAACTGGTAACATCTTCTTTTGAGATCCCGTATCAGTATGATGCCGACGACCGCATATATGTGAACGGGTATCAGTCCTGGACTGATACCCGTGAGTTTGAACTCTCCGAGTATCTTCACAATCTTTCCAAAGTCCCGAAATTCATTCGGAATCTTTTTCATTTCGATAATTACGGAGATAACTGGTTCATGGATTATCAGAAAGATAATTTCCACAGTTTCACCTATGCTTATCGTAAAAAAAAAGACGGGAGTGCGCATCTGATCGGCTCTTTGAATGAAGCAAATGCCTTTTTGATCATTCACTACAAAAAAGATGCGAATACGCTCTCGATCCGAAGCGACTGTGAGAACAAACTGGTAACAGATGAATTCACGCTCTATGATTTCGTGGAATATACAGGAAGCGTCCGTGAAGTACTGGAGAATTATTTTGCCCATTACGGAACCTGCTCCGCTCCTCCGGTGCGAGGATATACCTCCTGGTATCTTCATTATCAAAAGATCAGCGAAGAAAAAATCCTCACTGCACTTAGCGGTATCAGCAGTGTGCACTTTGACCTTTTCCAGATTGACGACGGCTATGAGACCTTTGTCGGCGACTGGATGGACATCGATCCGGAGAAGTTTCCGAATGGCCTGAAACCAATCGTAGATAAAATCCATGCGAAAGGATTGAAAGCCGGAATCTGGCTGGCTCCGTTTGTTTGCGAAACAAAAAGCAATCTCTATAAAAAACACAAAGACTGGATTTACCGTGAGAACGGAGAGGAGGTATTTGCCGGAAGTAACTGGAGCGGTGATGTCGCATTAGATCTGCGTCTTCCGGAAGTACAGGACTATATTAAGAAGTGCCTGACCTACTTTATGGATCTGGGCTTTGACTTCTTTAAACTGGACTTTCTCTATGCTGCCGCTCTGATCCACAAAGGCCGCGATGTAACACGTGCAGAGATCATGAGGAAAGCAATGGAAGGATTGCGCCAGATCTTAGGAGACAAATTGATCTTAGGCTGCGGCGTTCCTCTCTCTTCTGCTTTCAATCTTGTAGACTACTGCAGGATCGGCCCTGACGTCTCACTGATCTTTGATGATGCATTCTATATGAGAAAAATGCATCGGGAGAGGATTTCAACAAAAGTTACATTGCAAAATACAATCTTCCGGGCGCATATGGATGGGAGTGTATTCCGTTGCGATCCGGACGTTTTCCTGCTGCGGGATAACGATATTAAACTATCGAAAGAACAGCGCCGGGCGCTCTGCATGCTCAATCACCTGTGCGGCTCTGTTTATATGACAAGTGACAATGTCGCCTCCTATGACGAGGAAAAACTCAAAATGCTGAACGAAGCCGAACGGCTGTCAGACGCTCGTATCACAAATATTGAACGTCATGGATCGCTGATCACGCTCAGCTATGAGATTGATGGTTCAGAAGAACAGCTGACATATAATACAGAAAAAGGTATTCTTGTCTAAATTTGAATAAAAAAGATAAGCGCTGCAGATACTTTCTCCGCAGCGCTTTTTTCATCACGTTGATAACAGGTCTCTCGTTTATCCGATATGCTCCATCATGCTCTGATAGAACTCCGGCATATGCTTCTTTAAACTGAGCGGAAGTCGTTTGACCTCATCTATGAAGCAGTGTCCGGTATAGCCTGTGGCAATCAGTTCATCGTCGCTTGCGCGGTGGATTTCATACTGATATTTCATCCTTGCTCCGTTAAACTCGGAAAGCGTAACGGCAACATAGAATTCATCTCCATATTTTAAGGTCTGATGATATCTGACATAGGCTTCCACCTGCGGGATCAAAATCCCTGCCTCTTCGATCGCAGGATACGGGACACCAATCTGCTCCATAAAATAAAGCCTTGCTTCTTCAAAGATCCTCAGATAGTTGGCGTTATGTACGATCGCCATTTTATCTGTCTCATAATAAAAAACCTGTCTGTAGTATTTCTCCATCGATACTTCCTGTCTTTCCGGCCAAGCCATTTTGCAAAGCATTATAACATGGATCAGCTGATTATTTCATCGCAAGTTTCAAGAGGCCGTTTTCCATATCCGTAAGCGCCATCTCCTTGACCAGATAATGCTGCAGTTTTCCTGTTGCCGTCATTGGAAGTTCCTTTACAAAGCGATAATATCTCGGTCTCTTATAACCGGAGAGCATATCAGATTCATTGCAGTGATCCACCAGATCTGCCACACTGAGGCTCTCATCTTCCGGCACAATGTAGGCAACGACAGCCTCCCCACGGACAGCATCTGGAATACCGGTGACAGCGGAAGCTGCAACCTTCGGATGGGTATTGATTGCTTCCTCAATGATCGGCGGATAGATATTCTCGCCTCCCGAGATGATCATATCGTCTTTTCTTCCGGAAATCGTAATAAACTGATTCTTATCCCAGGTCGCAAGATCGCCGGTGTACATCCATCCTTTATAGAATTTATTCGCATCTTCTGTCGGATTGTTATAGTAGCAGTAGGAAGATTTCGGTGTGCGGATAATAACTTCTCCTGTTTCGCACTCATCCATTGCAGCAAGGTCATCCGGTTCGCTTTTCCCGTTTTCCGAAATTTTGACGACGCGCACTTCATCATCCGTGCAGGATCTGCCTGCTGTTCCAGCCATCTCCGGAAGCTCGTAAGGCCTTAAGAAGGTATTCCAGAAAGTCTCCGAGGTTCCGTATCCGTTAAAGAGATTCGGGGTTAAGAGTTCATGAACCTTCAGGCAATCCGCTCTTTCAAAAGGCGCGCCCATCGTGATGATTCCCTTGAGGCTTGAAAGATCCGCTTTATATTTTTCCTGATGACGGACCAGCATTTTGATAATGGACGGAACGCCGATCAGGAAGGTGATCTTATATTTCTCTACATATTTCAGCGCGAGCAGGCTTTGGAAGTTTCTCATGATAATGACCGTGCCGCCGGCATAAAACGTCGGGTTTGGTCCACCGGAATGGATACCGCCCCTATGGAACCAAGGGGTTGTATTCATCGTGCTATCTGTCAGGTTCATCGGAAAATGCATGATAACATCATGGGCACTCATCACTTCATTTGCATGATAAAGCGGAACCCCTTTTGGTTTTCCTGTTGTGCCGGACGTGTAAAGACGCATTGCCTCATCATACATATTCGGAACATAGCTTGTAGCAGGTTCGCTTTCCGGATAGCCCTTCATGAAGTCATCAAATTTAATATGTCCTTCCGGTACTTCTCCATCTCCGACCATCAGTACGACTTCCGGCTTTGTCTCTGCCATTTGAAGTGCCTTAACGGACTGCTCCTTAAACGCACTGTCATAAACATAGACTTTTGGTTTACTGGTGTCGAGGCAGACGGCGGTTTCTCCTGGAGAGAAATTATAGTTGGCCGGGCTGTTGACAGCACCAAGTTTTTGAGGAGCCAGGTAGCAGAATAAATATTCAATGCTGTTTGGAAGCTGATAAAGCAGGACGTCTTTATAGCCAACGCCATGGTCGCAAAGCGCATTCGCAAAACGGTTGACCTCTTTATTCAGTTCACTATAGGTCAGTGTCTTTTCTGTCGGCGGATCGATCACCGCGGTTTTGTCCGGAAGTCTCCTGACGTTTCTCATGAAGCCTTTGATATAGGTCAGGTCTTCTTCAAAGACCTGGCGGAACATGCTTTTTTCTTCTTTTACTTCGTGCTCCATAAGCGCATCTACAGAAAGACCTAAGACATCCGCGATCTTTGCAGCATAAGAAATGGTCGGCTCTGCTCCAGCATTGCAATATTTTTTGATCATGTTGTATGTGATGCCGGTTCTGTTTGCCAGCTCATTCATCGTGATCTGTTTTTCATCTAAAAGTCGTTTTAAATTGTTTCCGAAATCCATGATTCCTCCTTTAAACCCATATTGCGGACACTTTAGTTCAATTGCATCATGTTCCCTACCCTTGTTTTATTCTATTTTGAATCATAATTAAGTTATTCATAGCATATCTAACGATAAGCATTTCGTAAAGACAATCATATTTCAGCTATTTGCTGAACTATAGTTCACTTTCTTGGAATTAGAGACACAAAAAAGAGCTGTGCCAGTTCAGCACAGCTCTTTCGCATATGATCAATTCAATCTTTCTTACTTCTCGTTCGGCATCTTCCATGCATGATGATCTGTATGAAGGAGCTTATGGGAAACATGAGACAGTGGATGCTCAAAGTAATCTTTATAAGCTGCGATCACAGACGGGTTCTCGTGGGAGAAGCGAAGTGTATTGGCTTTATCCAATGCATACAGGTTTTCTCCGCGCTCTCCTGCCAATTCAAAGCCATCTTTGATCGGTTGTCCGCCGCCGCCTGCGCATCCTCCCGGACATGCCATGATCTCAACGAAGTGATAATCTGCTTCGCCTGCTCTGATCATGTCGCAGATCTTTCTTGCATTTCCAAGTCCGCTGGCAACTGCTGCTTTGACTTTAATCCCGGCAATTTCCACTTCCGCCTCTTTGATTCCATCAAGTCCGCGGACGACGCTGAATGCATCCGGATCCGGATTATGTCCTTCTAATACATAGTATGCAGTACGAAGAGCAGCTTCCATAACACCGCCGGTCGCACCAAAGATTACGCCTGCACCAGATCCAACGCCGAGAGGCATATCAAACTCTTCTTCTTCGAGCTGTTCCGGATCGATCAGATGGAGCTTCACTAAGCGGTCTAACTCGCGGGTCGTAAGAGACATATCGACATCCGGTCCTGCTCCTGCATCATTCATAACAGGAATCTCACACTCTGCCTTCTTCGCGATACAAGGCATGATGGAGACGCAGAAAATGCGGTTTGGATCTACATCCAGAATCTTAGCATAATAAGATTTTGCGACTGCACCGAACATCTGCTGCGGAGACTTCGCTGTAGAGAGATTCGGGATCAGTTCCGGATACTGTCCTTTGAGGAATCTTACCCAGCCCGGACAGCAGGAAGTGAACATCGGCCACTGATGCTTCTCTGGATTCTTCATTCTCTCGAGAAACTCATTGCCTTCCTCCATAATCGTAAGGTCAGCAGTGAAGTTGGTATCGAAGACATAATCTACACCCATGGCTCTGACTGCAGCTGCCATTCTCTTCTCTGTTGCCATTTCACGCGGAAGACCTAGGCCTTCACCCCATGCAGCACGGACTGCAGGTGCGATCTGTACGACAACGATCTTGTCCGGATCATAGACAGCCTCTTCAAACTTCGCAATGTCATCTCTTTCATGAAGAGCACCAACCGGGCAGTGCGTAATACACTGTCCGCATGCTGCGCAGTCGGTAAGTTCGATCGGTTTATCGTCCGCCACGTTAACAGAAGTTCTGTAACCAGTGTTTACGATATCCCAGATTCCCAGAGTCTGAACCTTCTCGCAGATCTGTACGCAGCGCATGCACTTCACACATTTGCTGGAGTTTCTGATCAGCGGGAACTGACGGTTCCACGGCTCATGCGTATAACTTCTCTTAAACGGCAGCGGGCCTCTTGCAAGTTCACTTCCGAGATCCTGCAATGTACAGTTTCCGTTTCTTGTACAAGCCGGACAGTTTGTATTATGTCTTGCAAGGATCAACTGGATATTGGTCATCCTTGCCATATGGACTTTCTTGGAATTGGTGAAGACCTCCATGCCTTCTTCCACTTCCGTGTTGCAGGATGCAACTAATGTCTCTTTTCCTTTGATCTCGACGATACAGATCCGGCATGCGCCGATCTCATTGATATCTTTCAGATAGCAAAGTGTCGGGATCTTAATATGCGCGCTCTTAGCGGCCTCTAAAATCGTGGTACCTTCCGGGACGCATACTTCTTTGTTGTTGATCTTTAAATTTACCATAAGTCGATACGCCCTCCTCTCAATGATCCACATCCATGTTTATCGCATCTTA
The DNA here is from genome assembly GCA_045546255.1 of Lachnospiraceae bacterium. Lineage (GTDB taxonomy): Bacteria > Bacillota > Clostridia > Lachnospirales > Lachnospiraceae > RGIG5612. The sequence goes on from JAZQCK010000040.1 coordinate 28,910, forward strand.
AGCATCTACTGGATTCTCTCAGTGCCTCTTCTTCGCTCATCGGCTCTTCCACTGCTTCAAAGGAGAGCTTTCTGGTGGAAGCTTCGATCTCATGGAGATTTACTCTTCCGCTTGCGATCTTGTCATTTAAGAGTGGCTCTGGAATATCAATATCAACAGAGATCGGATGATGATAGCCAAGATAAACATCGATATTTGCTGCAGCAACTTTACCGCCTTCGATAGCACGGATAACGGTAGCCGGTCCTAAGACGCACTCGCCGCCCGCAAAGACACCGTCCATTTCAATGGCACCAGTCGCATCTGCAACGATCTTATTTCTGTTCACCGGAATGCCTGCTTCTGCAAACGGTTCGGATACAATATCCTGACCAACAGCAACAATGATCAGATCGCAGCTGATTCTCTGTTCCGGTTTATCCGCATTTCTAGGTGCCGGGCGGCCGTCTTTAACCTGACCGATCACCTGAGGCTGAACGATCAACGCATCTGCATTGCCGTCTGCTCCTTTTTCAATCCGTACAGGCGCTTTCAGTGTGATCATCTCAACGCCTTCCGCCATTGCACTTTCTACTTCCTCGGCCAGCGCTGTCATATCTTCCTGACGTCTTCTATATACAATGCCGACAGATTTTGCTTTGCAGCGGATTGCAGTTCTTGCACAGTCCATTGCGACGTTTCCTCCGCCGACTACGATCACTTCTTTTCCGCTGAAATCCGGATAGTCGTCATCGCCGATCTTGCGAAGCATTTCAACTGCAGAAATAACATTCGGAGCATCCTCTCCGTCAATACGGAGTTTTTTATCGGTGTGAGCACCGATTGCAAGATACACAGCATCATACTCTTCGCGGAGTTTCTTGACCTCTTCCGTTCCGATCGGGGTATTCGTTTTCACTTCAATACCGGTAGAAAGAATTGCGGCCAGATCCTGCTCCAGTCTTTCTCTTGGGAATCTGTAATTCGGAATACCATAGCGGAGCATTCCGCCGAGTTTGGCTTTCTCTTCAAAAACCGTAACCTGATGTCCCATCAGCTGAAGGAAATACGCTGCTGTTAAACCGGACGGACCACTTCCGACTACCGCAACCCGTTTTCCTGTCGAAGGATTGCACGGAGGGGTTGGAATGGAATCTGCCGTTGCATTATCTACAACATAGCGTTTCAAACCGCGGATATTAACAGCATCGTCGATCATCATACGACGGCATCTTGCCTCGCATGGATGTTCACAGATCAAAGCACATGCCGTCGGGAACGGATTGTCTTTTCTGATCAGACGAATTGCATCGTCGCATCTGCCTGCACCTGCAAGGGCAATGTAGCCCGGGATGTCCACGTTTGCAGGGCAAAGCGTAACGCATGGGATCGGCTGCTCGTACATGCTGACGCAGCGGTGATCCTTAATATGGGATTCATAGTCTTCACGGAAACCTTCCAAACCTTTCAGGACCATGTTGGCTGCTTCAAAACCAATCGCACAGTCTGCGGAATTGCTGATGCTCTTCGCAAGGATCTCGATGTGATCAAGTTCTTCCATCGTTGCCTTGTTATCCAGCACATCTTCCAGCATCTCAGCAAGCTGTCCGAGTCCTTCCCGGCATGGAACACACTTTCCACAGGTCTGCGCATGACAGGTCTTTAAAAAAGCGAGCTGCTGCTCAACAGGGCAGACTCCCGGCGGGTTCGCCGCGATCCTCCTGGCAAGCTGTTCTCTCAGCTCGATTCCGGTCGTACGCATCTTACCTGTAGTAACTACTGATAATCTGCTCATGTTCTTCTCCTTCCACATAAAAAGTAAAAACTTGGGTGTTCTATTATTGTATCGAAACAAAGATTGGATTGGCAAGTTTTTTATCAGTACTTGCCATGCTATTTTCGAACATCTCCTCTGCTAAGAGAAACCTCATATCCAATTGACTTCATTCTGTTTTCCAGACAGTCTCTGCATTCGGCTGACTCGTCTCCCGTGCAGATCTTGTTATCATAAAGTTCATACTGTTTTCTGACCTCGACAGGAGAAAGGTTCGGCATCACAACATTAGCGCCGGAAAGAACGCCCTTTTCTCTTCCCTGCGGATCGATCGTTCCGAGAGCTGTCGTTGCAGGCAAAAGTACCGGCGGATGGATCAGCCGGATCACACTTAGGAGAAAACAAGTAAGCTCCACCGTTCCCTGCGGTTCGTCTTTAAATGGCGTATCATGATGCGGAATGAACGGACCGATGCCGCACATATCCGGTTTAAATCCTTCAATAAACTTGAGGTCCTTTGCAAGATGTTCTGCTGTCTGGTAAGGCGATCCTACCATAAAGCCGCAGCCGACCTGATATCCGATCTCTTTCAGATTTTCGAGGCACTCCATGCGGTTTTTAAAACTCATGAAATCCGGATGCAATTTTTTATAATGCTCCTCGTCGGCTGTCTCGTGGCGAAGAAGATAGCGGTCGGCTCCAGCATCAAACATCAGCTGATAGCTTTCCCTGCTGCGCTCTCCAAGGGAAAGCGTGACCGCCACATCCGGATGAGCTTCCTTGATCCCTTGGATCAGGCCGCAGACAACCTCATCCGTAAAGAAGCCGTCTTCGCCTCCCTGCATCACGATGGTTCGATATCCAAGCTGATATCCAAAATCTGCGCACTCTAAAATTTCTACAGGGCTCAGCCGGTAACGCTCGCAATTTTTATTGTTTCTTCGGATCCCGCAGTAAAGACAGTCATTTTTACAGAGATTGCTGATCTCGATCAAACCTCTGACGAAGATCTCTTTGCCATAAATAGACTGGCACGTACGGACTGCTTCTTTTGCAAGAAGAGCTGCTGCCTCCTCATCCCTTTCCTCTATGAGAATCTGATATTCCTCCAAAGACAGGGAATGACGACCGATCAGTTTTTCAATTAATTCTTTCACTTTTGCTTTCATACTCAAGTCGATTCTTGTTACGCATTCAGGTCCAGGCAGGCAATGCTGCGGTCCAGTGCGCCCTTCATTTTTGCAATGATGATTCCGTAATTCAGGAATGGGACATTCTGGTCCTCCGCGCATTTCATGCGGTATTTCACATCACGCTCCGTCAGCATACATCCGCCGCAGTGAATCACCATCGCATATTTGGAGAGGTCTTCCGGAAATTCCCTTCCGGAGCTGGTCTCGATCGTAAGCTGTTTTCCAGTATGTTTCATCAGCCAATTCGGGATCTTATAGGTTCCGATATCATAGCACTGTCTGTGATGTGTGCAGCCCTCTGCCATTAAGATCACATCCCCATCTTTTAATGAGTCGATTGCCTCTACTCCCTTGATTGCGGTCTTCAGATAGCCTTTGTATCTGGCCATTAGAATCGAGAATGAAGTAAGCGGGATCTCCATCGGTGTATCTGCGCTCACTTCTGTGAACGCCTGACTGTCCGTGATCACAACACGCGGTTTCTTTGCAAGGCTTTGAAGCGTTGCCTTGAGTTCAAACTCCCTGCAGACAATGGCAATGCCGCCCATGTCCAATACATCCCGGACTGCCTGCTGCTGCGGAAGGATCAGTCTTCCTTTCGGCGCAGACTCATCGATCGGACACACCAGAATGATCACATCATTCGGATCCACCAGTCCTTTTAAAAGGCGGTGCTCCGGATCTTCTTCCGGCGCCAGTCTTCCGATCATTTCTTTGAGTTCATAGATATTGGTGCCATGTTCTGCACTCGTCCAGATCACATTTTCCAATGGTTCCGGTACCTTCTCGAGCAGATCACTTTTATTATAGACAACAATCCACGGGATCATTTTTTCTTTAAAGATCTCGATCAGCTGTTTGTCGATATCGCTCATGCCAATCGTAGCATCAATGACCAGGACTGCGATATCTGTCCTGTTTAAGACCTGCTTGGTCCTAAGCACACGTTTTTCTCCAAGCATGCCTTCATCATCAAAACCCGGCGTATCAATGATCACGACCGGTCCTAAAGGAAGCAGTTCCATAGCCTTTGTAACAGGGTCTGTTGTTGTCCCTTTCACATCCGATACCACGGATAATTCCTGATTCGTCACTGCATTGACAACACTGGACTTTCCTGCATTCCTGCAGCCGAAAAATGCGATGTGTAAACGTTCTGCTGATACGGTTGAATTTAAACTCATTTTGTCATCCTCTGATAAATTATTTTCTTTTGATCCATACTTTTTTCATCAAATCTTCAAATCCTGATTTTATAGTAATTATTATCAGAACAGTTCTCTGTTATCTTCCGCCAAAAGAAGCTGGAAAACTGTGCAGTTTCATACATGAAAGAATAAAACAGCCACGGCAGAAACTCAAGAATTGTCTGCTTTTTAACGAGAACTGCCGTGACTTGTAAGATCAGATAAAATCTACTACACTTTAACGAGCGAAACATGACAGGAGGCGAAAACAATGCTGATTGCTGTGACCGGAGGTGGCGGATCAATCGGAAGGGCCGTTGTCCCGAAGTTATTAGAAAATAAAGAAGTCCGCGTAAAACTGCTCTTACGGGAGCTGCCCGCGAATAAGAAACTGGCAAAAAAATATAAAAAGATCTATGGTGACAGAGTGTCCGTAATAAGAGGCGGTCTTTTCGAAAGAGATGCCTGTGAAGAGCTGGTGAGGGATGCTGATTATGTTCTGCATTTTGCTGCGCTGATCCCGCCAAAAGCTGACCACGATGAAGCATTGGCATGGAAGACAAACTATGATGGGACCGTGAACATCGTAAACGCGATCCTTAAAACCGGAAATACAGCCAGGCTGATCTTCTTTTCTTCCGTCGCCGCCTATGGTGACCGTGGAATCAAGCACCATTGGGGCCGAATCGGAGACCCGCTCCTTCCAAGCGTTTTCGATATCTATGGAGCAAGCAAGGTGTGGGCAGAGCGTTATATTCTGGAAAGTGATCTGAAGAACTGGCTCATTCTAAGAGAGACTGGCGTCCTTTATGACAACATGATGATGAACAATTTAGGAGACGGACTGATCTTTCAATCGCCTGTGAACATGTTTATTGAATGGGTGACCGCCGATGATACCGCGCGGCTCTTAGACGCTATCATCAATCAATCCTCAGAGCTGAGCGGATTTTGGAACAAAGTCTACAATATCGGCGGAGGCATCTCTTGCAGACAGACTGGGTTTGAAACTTACGATGACGGTTTTAAGCTGATCGGGGCAAGCGCCAAAAAAGCTTTTGAACCACGCTGGCATAACCAGCGGAATTTTCACTGCTTCTGGTTCAGTGACAGTGAGATCTTAGAAGATCTTTTCCATTTCCGCAGCGAAGACTGCAAAGGTTTTTGGGCCAGGTTTGCGGCCAATCATAAAATCTATCAACTCGGAAGGTTGCTCCCTGCCAGGCTGATCAAAGCCTTGGTTTTAAAGCCTTTGCTGAAAAATCCGAATGCTCCGGCTTACTGGTTTTCCAATAATATCGAGGCAAAAGTGATTGCCACCTTCGGCAGTAAGGAAAAATATGAACAGATCCCCGAAAGCTGGGATCAGGTAGATCTCGTCTGTGAGAGACCTGACTATGAGGAGATGAAACTACATAAAAAGGAATATGATCTCTCCCATGGATATGACGAGACAAAGCCAGATGCAGAACTTAATATCTCTGACATGCAGCAGGCTGCTGCTTTCCGCGGAGGCAGCGTCCTGTCTGAAACAATGGACAAAGGCGACTTGCGGACAAAGCTGAAATGGAGATGCCATAACGGCCATGAATTTGAGAGTTCGCCTTATGCTATTTTAAAGGCCGGCCACTGGTGTCCTGAATGCTGCAGTCCAAAGACAGAGTGGAACTTTGATGAGCTTGCAAAACACATTCCGTTCTTCGCTCAGGTCTGGTATGACACTCACGATAAGGACGAAGATTATTGTTACTATTTTGATGACAAAGGAAATCCTCAGATTAGAAAAAACAACAACGAGTAATTCTCAAATATTGCATAAACCCGGGAGAGATCCCGGGTTTATGATTGCTCACAGAAGGCAAAGAAATCCAAAAGGCTTTTCTGATAAGCTTCCGGGTCCAGAAAACAGCTTTTCATATGCCCGGCCCCTTCAACGATCAGTTTGAATTTTGCCGCCTTGCAGGCAGTATATAGTTTTTCCATCGAATGGATATCTGCAACCTGGTCCTTTGTTCCATGAATAAAAAGAATCGGCCGTTCGTTCTCTTTTAATGCATCAAGTGCTGTATAAGCGTTATCATCCATTCCAAGCCGGATCCTTGCATCTAGACGGATAAACGGATAGATCAGTCTTGGATTGACCCGCAGGTTTTTCACAACACTCATTCCCAAAGCTCTGGCGCTTCCCGCGCAGCTGTCAACAATGATTCCTTTTGTATTCTCATGCAGTCCTGCAGAAGCAGACATTAAAGTGGAAAGTGCGCCGGCAGACATTCCCATAACATAAAGCGGTACTTGCGAATAGCGTTCAGCGATCAGCTTGGTCCATTCCGCAATATCAAAGCGTTCTTTCTTACCGTAATAAAGATAACGGTCTTCGCTTTCTCCGTGGCCCCGAAGCTCGATCATCAGCATGGCCGTTTGATGTTCATGAAGGAATGGAGCGATCGTGCGGTAATCGTAGTTCCAGCCGGAGCGCCATCCATGTGCTGCAATGATGATCCTTTTCGGATCGTTGCACGTATAGAAATGCCCCACCATTTTTTTGCCGTCATAGCTGATGAGCTCAACCCGTTCAGAGGCAAGCTCTTTCAGTTTTTCCGCCTGTTCTTTGACTGCCTTCCGTTCCTCTTCATCTGCCTTATGATTTCCCATAAAAATATCGACAAGGAACTTCGGAAGTTTTGGACTTTTCCGGTCATAGGCATAGCGTGTCATCCAATCGATGACGATGACAAACAGAACGATCAGTATAAGGATGATTGCAAGAATAATTATCACAAGCGGTTTCATTTTTTCTTATCTCGTAAAAGAAGTGAAGCCGGCATGCTTCACTTCTCTATTATTATGTCTAAAAACCATTATTCGCCATGGCAGGTGATCAGCCATGGTGCCGGCTGAATGTCAAAGGCTCCCTTCGCATTCATTTTGGAAACCGTGATCTGAGTGATATCCACTTCTTTGAGCTTCATCTCTCTGCAGATCTCATTCATACGTCCAGCCAGATTAAAGTCCAGTGTATAGATCACAAACTCCATCTTCGGATTGAGTTTTAAGAGACATTCCATTTCCTGTTCCATGCTCGCGGATCCAACCAGCATCGTTGTCTCCGGAACCGGCAGATTCTTCATCGTCTCATCGTCAACATGATCAATGATCGTAACATTGTTGATGCCGAACTGATTGACATTATCCTCTAAGGTCTCTCTGTCTCTTCTACTGTATTCCACAGCAATGATTGAACCTTCTCCGTCATTCAGGGCCGCCTCGACTGCGATCGACTCGGCGGAGATAATGCAAAGGTTTTTCCCTTCCGTGATTCCCATTTTCGAAAGGATCACGGCACGGATCTCAGATCCGACATAATGCACGGAACCTGCTGCAAAGACCTGATTATCCATTCCGAATTTATAAGTATTTCTGGCTTTCGGATTGACGATCAGCATGCCTGCAGATGCGTTGATCCCTCGGTTTAACATGTCATAGACTTTATCTTCTTTGACAGGGCCGGATGGATCAGAACCCTCATTATAAACGACGGTGCACTCTCCAAGACCTGCGTTGAACATCCGATAAAAAATATCCGGATGACCTGCTTCAGTGAAAACGAGCACGTGTCTGTGCGACTCAACAGTCGGGATCAGGTTTTTATTTTTTCTGGTGATATCCAGGATCTTGACCTTCTCCAGATCCACATCATAGTTATCGTTGAAATAATTCAGCCAGTCTAAAATGTGCGTATTGGTAAAAAGATTCTCACTCATTTTTTACTCCCTCATCAGTGCTTAGGCAAATGATCCACTTTCTAATTGCATTTTTCAAGCAGCTCTTCCCATTTTTTATCCACATACTTCTGAGCTTCTTCGATCGTCCACTCATTTCCCGGAGCGAAACAATGTTTAAATCTTCCCTGAAGCTTCATGAACTCTTCCACAGGAAGTTTGTTTTTCGGCTTGTAGGTCAGATGATATTCGCCTTCTTCAACTTCATAGAGAGGCCAGATACAGGTTTCCACTGCCATCTTGCAGATTTCCGGAAGGATCTCTGCCGGATACTGCCATCCTCTAGGGCACGGGCAGAGCACGTTCACAAAAGTTGGTCCTTCGGTATAGATCGCCTTATGTGCTTTCTCGTGAAAGTCCTTAAAGTTTCCAAGCAATGTGGTCTGTGCAACGTATGGACTTCCATGGGCCACCATGATCTGTGTCAGATCCTTCTGGTTCTGTTTCTTACCGACTGATTCGGTTCCCGGAGGCGTCGTTGTTGCAGATGCAAAACGAGGCGTCGCAGAGGAACGCTGCGTACCGGTATTCATATATGCCTCATTATCGTAACAAAAATAGGTGAAGTCATGTCCTCTCTCCATTGCGCCGGAAAGAGACTGGAAACCGATATCATAGGTTCCGCCATCCCCGCCGATAGCAAGGATTTTGACGTTCCTATCCAGTTTTCCTTTTCGCTTCATCACATTGTAAGCTGCCTCAACGCCAGATGCCGTAGCAGACGCATTTTCAAATGCAGAATGAATATAAGAATCATGCCATGCAGTAAACGGATACTGGAAGGAAGATACTTCAAGGCAGGAAGTAGCGTTACAGATGACTGCCTGGTCTTCCGGATCCACCGCACGCATCATCGCGCGGCAGACAATGCCGGCACCGCAGCCTGCGCAGAGACGGTGGCCTGCTTCAAAACGTTCCTTTTTGCTCATTTCTGTTTTGAGATTATAAGCCATTACAGCACCTCCTCTCTGTCATCACGCTGACCAAGATGAATATAGGTCGGACCGACCTTTCCGATTTCGATGATCTTTTCTAAATGTGCAAATACGCGCTTCGTATGTGCAACGGTAAAATCTCTTCCTCCAAGACCATAGACGATATCGATCATCTTGGGTCTGTCTTCTAAGTTGATGCAGGCAGAAGCGGTCTCCGCAAATAATGGTCCTCCATTTGCAGAAAAGCCTTCGCTCTTATCCATAACGGCAACTGCCTTTACGCCTGCTAAAGCCTCAGCCAGTTCCTCACCCGGGAACGGACGGAAGACTCGGATTTTGATCAGTCCGACTTTTTTTCCTTCTGCGCGAAGCTCGTCCACTGCAGCTTTTGCGGTCCCTGCGGAAGATCCCATAATGACGATTGCAGTTTCCGCATCTTCCATTTTGTATGCTTCAAAGAATCCGTATTTGCGGCCAAAGGTTTTTTCAAAATCTGCTGCCACATCAAGGATCGCTCTCTTTGCGTTTTTCATTGCCTCTGCCTGTGCCACACGCGCTTCCATATAATAGCCGGAAACACCATAAGGGCCGACAGCCAAAGGGTTCTCTGCTTTAAGCAGATAGTTCTCCGGATTGTATTCTCCGACAAAGGTTTTCACATCTTCGTCAGACTCCAACTCAATATTCTCCAATGCGTGAGAAGTGATGAAGCCATCTTCGCAGATCATCACCGGCAGGCGGACATCTTTCGTCTCTGCGATACGGTGTGCCTGAAGATAATTGTCATAGGCTTCCTGATTATTCTCCGCATAGATCTGAATAAAACCGGAATCACGTTCTGCCATGGAATCGGAGTAATCATGGTTGATATTGATTGGTCCGGTAAGCGCACGGCATGCGACCGCAAGGACGATTGGAAGTCTTGCAGAAGCTGCAACATAAAGCGTCTCATTCATGTAAGAAAGACCTGCAGAAGAAGTTGCCGTGATGGCTCTGCAGCCTGCAGCCTCCGCTCCGATACAAGCAGACATGGAAGAGTGCTCACTCTCCACGCAGATAAATTCGGTATCCACTTTTCCATCTGCCACGTATTTCGCAAAGTACTGCGGGATTTCTGTGGATGGAGTGATCGGAAACATTGCAAACACATCCGGATTGATCTGTCGCATTGCCGTTGCAATCGCTTCGTTTCCACTCATGCGTTCTCTAATGCTCATTTACTGCACCTCCTTCCACTCGATAGCTCCGAACGGACAGACTGTGTAGCAGATCCCGCAGCCTTTGCAATGGTCATAATCGAAATCGCCGCGTTTTCCATCCGTTACAGGAATGGAAGAGTCCGGACAGAACGGTGTACAGAGCATACAGTGTCTGCACTTTTCTGCATCCCATACAGGAATCTTGGACCTCCACTCACCTGTCATGGTAAGGCGGGAAGTTCCCGGTTCATATATCTCGCAGCCGACAGTAAGATCCTGCCATGTGGACTGCTCTGAAATATCTACAGCTTTGTTTTTCATTCTTTTTTCCTTTATCTCTTAACTCTTACGCCTTCACTTGTTCGCGTACGCTTTCCATCGTCTCTTTTAGACAATCCAGATTTCCTTTGATCACTTGCGGCTTGTCTGCGAACTTATGCGTATAGGCCTCTTCCATATCTTTCATAAACGCTTCCGGCTCTACACAGTTGCTGATCTCAACAATGGCAGCAAGCATAGGTGTATTTGGAAAATAATTGCCAAGGTGTTTTCTTGAAAGCATGCCTGCATCCACGGTATAAACCTTTCCCTGATATCCATTCAGGAGAGGTTTCAGTTCTTCTCCGCTCTTAGATGAGTTCACAACGATCGCACCCTCTACCTTAAGTCCGGCAGTCACATCGACGCTTTCAAGCAGCGTCTCATCAACGACGACCACATAATCCGGCTCATAGATATTGGAATGGATCGTGCAGCGTTCATCCGAGATCCGGTTATATGCCGTAATCGGCGCCCCGGAACGTTCCGGACCATATTCCGGAAACGACTGTACAAATTTTCCTGCCATGAAAGCCGCATCGGCTAAGAGCAGGCTCGCTGTTTTTGCGCCTTGTCCGCCGCGTCCATGCCAGCGTATTTCCATAATATTCATAATGCTTTCCTTTCGATTCTCTCTTCCTAAGAAAGTAATGATTTATGTTACACTATTTTAAAAAATGGGGCAAGAAAAAGATTTTAGAACTGCATTGAATTAAATTCTTAAAGCCACGATTAAGAGCGTTTGCTTTTGAAACGATCGATGATAGACGCATACTCTTTATAAACACGCTCCACCACATCTTCCCAGGGAATCGGAATTGTTTTTGCCGCTTCTTCTCCGGTTCTGGAAAGACAGGCTTCATCAGCAATTACTGATAGGATTTTCCCGGCCATCGCCTCTGCGTTTTCTTCTGCGACAAACCCGTTTATGTCGGGGTTGATCACATCCGCAGCATTCGATCCTTTCACAAGCAATGAAGGTACTTTAAGAACAGCCGCTTCCCTGACTACGATCGGAGCATTATCATAAACCGACGGGAAAAAGAACAGGTCCATATTCAGAAGAACTCCGCTGATGAACTTTTCTTCTTCAATCCGACCTAAAAAGCGGACCTGCTTTTTTGTTAAGCCAAGCTTCGAAGCATACTGGCGGATTTCCTGTTCGTTCCTTCCGGAACCAATGACCCACAGGCAGACATCATCTCTCCTGTCTGCGACCAAGCGCATTGTGTCTAACACCAGCCGCATGTTTTTCTGCCACACCTGTGTGCCTATAAAGAGCAGGTTCTTTTTCTCTTTGGTAATCCCATATTCTGCTGCTGCATGTTGTTTCAGAGTTTCTGCATCATCTGAGATCTCATATCCTGTTCCGTTCGGCATGATCGTGATCTCGCCCTTGTATCCATATGAACGTAGCGTATCTGCTGTCCCTTCGGAGCATGCCCAAACACTGTCGCATTTCTGATAAAAGGAAACAATATTGCGCACCACCAGAGTGGCAAGAAGCTTACTTTTCGTAGCTTGGTAGATATCGTCGTAATATTTTGTGTGGAAGGTCGCTACGACCGGAATATTCAATTCCCTTGCAATCTTCAGTGCCAGAGTTCTCTGCGTAAAGGGGCTGTGAACATGTAAAATGTCCGGTTTGATCTCATGGATCAGTCGTTCTGCGCCTTTTTTTGCACCCGGGACCGCCACAGAATACTGCCAGTGTTTTGAGTTAAAGGCAGGCATGCGATACACATCATAAGGAAGAATCTGATCATTAAAATCAGACCCCGGTTTTGGACACACTACACAGGAATAGGTTTTTTGATTCAGGATTTCAGCATAGTTATCGACGACTTTCACAACTCCGTCAATCACCGGATAGAAAGAGTCTTCAAACAACGCCACTTTGATTTCTTCAGCTTTTTTCATGTCTTTTCTTTTTGATATAACCCAGTTGTCGTTTCAGCGCATTAAAAGCATATATTAAAATACCAATAATAATAAACGAATAGTAACAGATAAATCGCCAGATCAGCATTCCCCAGAACAGTCCGCTATACTCCAGCTGTGAAAAGATCAGATAAAAGGAGCCTTCCGCAGCTCCGGAATTACCCGGTGTCGGGATGATCGTGATGGCACAGTAGATAAAGACCGTCTGAGCTAAGATATGGATAAAGGAGCCTGTCCCCTTATATGCACGGAGTACAAAAAAAGGAATGCTGCAGATTGCAAGCTGATATACGAGGGAATAAATGGCAAGCCTTACGATCAATCCCTTCTTTTGCGTGATCATGCGTAGGTTCGTATGATAGTCGTCCAGCGTCTGCGCTACCGATGCAATCTTTTCCTCTGTATTTTTTACAATACGGAGTTTTCCTCCCAGTCGTATAAAAAAATTTACGATCGTTTTCGCTGTTTTATCTGAGATTGCAGAAAGAATAATCAAAAACGGAACAATTGCATAGCAGATGACCCCAATAAAGGCCGGGATGCGGATGGCCAGCGTATCGACAACGTCCCCGTAGAAAATGAAGACCAGGATTGCAAGCAGAATAAAAGCCAGCTGCATGAAGAGAAATGCTGCTAAGGGCATTGCTGCACTGACTCCGCTCTCATATCCATTTTTATGCATGTGGTAGATCTGGAATGGCTGTCCTCCCGCTCCGGATGGCGTGATACTGTCATAGTATTTTCCAAGTGCAGCCGTTTCAAACGCCGTCTTAACAGATACTTTCAGACCAAGGTCCTTCATCATGGCAATGTATTTCAAAGTTTCCATTGCAAGTGCCACAAAGATACAGCCGAAGCCTGCAAAAATGAAAGCAAAATTCGAAAGGTGAAAGCGATATCCCAGCGCAGGACGTTCTTTCGAAAACTCGTCCACCGCCGTATACGCGATCACCGCTCCATTTACGACAATAAATATGATGACCCAGATAATCCGCCTTTTTTTATTATTCGTTTTTTCTATCGGATTGCTGTTTTCCACTAAGCTGTCCCTTCATCCTCTCACCGGCAATTCCATATTGATAAAAAAGGCTCAGGCTTCCGTCCCTAAAAGCCCCAATTCTTCGGCATGTTCTTTCATGCCTCTAATGCAGATTTCTGCAACGTCCCGCACTTCCATGCCGAGCATCTCACAGCCTTTGTTGATCAGCTCTCTGTCACACTTTGCCGCGAATCGTTTGTCTTTAAATTTTTTCATAAAGCTCTTGACCTCAAGATCAGTCAGTCCATGCGGACGCATTCTCGCGCATGCCTGGATGATACCTGTCAGTTCATCCACCGTATAAAGGCTTTTTTCCAGATTGGACTCCGGTTTCACATCCGAGCAGATTCCATAGCCGTGGCTTAAGATCGCACGCACGTCTTCCGGATCCACCCCTGCTTCAAGGAGTGGCGCTTCTGTATGCTGAAGATGCTCTTCCGGGTATTTTTCATAATCATAGTCATGCAGCATTCCGATCGCCTGCCAATACTCTTTATCTTCTCCAAAATGCTCAGCCATAGCTCCCATCGCATAACATACATTCAGCGCATGGATGATCAGATGATCTTCCGTAACCATAGTCGCATTCAGTTCTTTCGCTCTTTCTAATGACAGCATGATATTACTCCTTCCTGTTCCTAATCCATTACCCGATATCATACCATTTTTTTTGCAGTTTACAAATAGGAGAAGATAAGTTAGAATTCATTTCTGTGTTAAGAAGATGTTACCTTGCTCAACCATCTTCTAAAATAAAAAACAAGGAAGTGTCTGAAATGAACAAACTCAAACAACTTTTCAAAGAAGCTGTGCTTCTGGAACGAAGCATCCCCGGAGTTGTCTCCGCATTATTTATTGTATCCATTATTGCGATGAACCTGCTGGCAAATAAAAGTATCAATCTGCCGGTGGAATGGATGGCGCTTGACTGCGGTATCATTTTTTCCTGGCTGATCTTTCTCCTGATGGATATGGTGACCAGAAGGTTCGGCCCGAGAGCTGCAACTATGCTCTCTGTCATTGCCTTGATCGTGAATCTTTTTATGGCACTGATGCTCTTTATCGGAAGCGTGATCCCAGGGCTTTGGGGAGAATCCTTTGTGGAAGGCAGCGAAGAGATTATCAATTCCGCTCTGGATCATACCTTTCGCGGAACCTGGTATGTGCTGCTCGGATCATCCATCGCCTTTATCTGCTCTGCTATCGTGAACAACGAGCTGAACTGGGCAGTCGGAAAATGGTTTTCCAAAAAGAAGGAGACCAAGTTCGGCGCCTATGCCGCAACTTCTTATATCTCTACTTTTATTGGACAGTTTGTGGACAATCTGGTTTTTGCTCTGATCGTCTCCCACAACTTTTTCGGCTGGACAATGACGCAATGCGTTGTCTGCGCATTGACCGGAGCTGTGATCGAACTGCTCTTTGAAGTCATCTTTTCTCCGATCGGCTACCGCGTCTTTAGGCGCTGGACGAGGCAGAATGTCGGGAAAGAATATATTGACTACATGAAATCACTTGGCAAGCGTGTTGCATAAAGATTAAAATAATGGAACTGTAATCGTTATGATGATCGATCAGGCAGGAGTTGAATGATTATGAGAATACTGGTAAGCGGTGCTTCCGGCGGAATCGGAAAAGCAATCTGCAGAAAATTTCTTAAGAATGGTCATGAAGTCTATGGTATGGATCTGATCCCTTCGGAACTGAGCGAGGGGAACTATGTTCATATTATTCATGATGTAAAAGATAAAAACTATCCTGAGATAGGCGGCGTAGAGGTTTTAGTGAACTGTGCTGGAGTGATGACCGAATCCGCAGAAGATATTGCGGTAAACCTGACAGCGATCATTGATCTCACGGAACATTATGCCTTCCAGGATAAGATTCGCTCTGTCGTCAACATTTCTTCCGCATCTGCTCTGACAGGCTCCGAATTTCCGCATTATGCGGCTTCTAAAGGCGGTTTAAGCAGCTATACAAAGAATCTGGCAATGCGCATCGCTAAATACGGTGCAACGGCAAACAGCCTGTGTCCCGGTGCGGTCCTGACAGACTTCAATAAACACATCTTAGATAATAAAGAACTCTTTGATGCTGTGACGAACGAGTCCTTGCTCAAGAAATGGGCCGATGCAGATGAGATAGCCGAATGGGCATATTTCGTCGCGGTGACCAACCGCTCGATGACGGGAGAAAACCTGTTGATCGATAACGGGGAAGCAATTAATTATAATTTCATCTGGTAATGAAACAGGCGCTCTGAGTTTTCAGAGCGCCTTTATTGTTTTAAGAAAGCCTTAATCATCGGGAATAAACCAAATACAGGATCAAGGCAGCTATATGAGCAAAAAAAATCAGCGGCATGAAGACCACGAAGTACCAGTGCTTTGTTTTATGACGGAACACATACATGCCGGCCCAGGTCCCGAGGCTTCCGCCTAAAATACTGAAGATAAAAAAGGTCTTCTCCGGAATTCTCCATTTCCCGAGCCGTGCTTTGCGCTTGTCCGCTCCCATCAGAATAAAACCGGTCACATTCATGATGAGCAAATATGCGATTAGGATATAGAGGATGATCGGATTCAACTTCTCAGTTAACAATTTTAAATCCAGCCTCAGTCAGAGCGCCTCTGATCTCATCGATCTGCATAGCATCTCTCGTCTCCATACCAATCTTAAGGAAACAGCTTGCGATTGCCATGTTAGCATCCGAGCGTTCATGAAGGACGCTGATCACGTTGCCTCCGCATCTCGAAATGATCTCACTGACACCGGTTAGCTGACCCGGTTTATCTTCCAGTTCGATTGTCAGGTTGCTCATCCTTCCAGAAGTAACCAAACCTCTGGTGATGACTCTCGAGAGGATATTCACGTCGATATTTCCGCCTGATAAGAGACATACCGCTTTTTTATCCTTAATGTCCACTTTATGGAACATCGCCGCTGCAACTGAGACTGCTCCTGCGCCCTCCGTGATCAGCTTCTGTTTTTCAATCAAGGCAAGGATGGCTGCCGCAATCTCATCCTCGGTTACAGTCACGATATCATCCACATATTTGCTGATCAGCTCAAAGGTCGTATCTCCCGGCGTCTTGACCGCGATTCCGTCTGCAAAGGTTGCAACCGTATCATGGGAAATGATCTTTTTTTCTGCAAAACTCTCTGCAAAGGCAGACGCATTCTTTGCCTGAACGCCGATAACTTTCACATCCGGCTTCAGACTTTTCACTGCATAGGCAACACCAGCTGCAAGACCGCCTCCTCCGACCGGAACTAAGATCACATCCAGCTCCGGAAGCTGGTCCAAGATTTCAAGTCCGATCGTTGCCTGTCCGGCGATCACATCATCATCATCAAAAGGATGGATGAACGTCGCCTGCATCTCATCGCGAAGCTGACATGCCTTTTCATAGGCATCATCATACGCACCCGGAACAAGGACGATCTCCGCGCCAAGCGCCTTTGTTGCCTCTACTTTACTGATCGGCGCGCCATCTGGCATACAGATGATGCTCTTAATTCCCATACGGGATGCCGCAAGCGCAACACCCTGTGCATGGTTTCCCGCACTGCAGGCAATGATGCCACGGGCCCGTTCCTCTTCGCTCAGCTGACTGATCTTAAAATAAGCTCCGCGCAGCTTGAAAGAACCTGTAAGCTGCAGGTTTTCTGTTTTTAAATACAATTCGCCATCGGACGGAAGCTTATCGGAATAGATGAGATCCGTCTTTCTGGCAACATCTTTTAAGGCAAAAGCAGCCTGATAGACTCGGTCTAATGTCAACATGTGAATTCTCCTGCGAAAGAATCCGCTGCACTTAAATGAGCAGCGGATCCGAACTTATAATAAATTTCGTAGTGTTTTAAACTTCTACTCTCCAGCCGTATTCATCCGGGAGTTTTCCTGTCTGAATACCTGTTACGGTGTCATATAATTTCTGGCTGATCGGTCCAATTCCGCCGTCACCGATCGTAAAGACTTCGTCTTCATAGCGAAGTTTTCCAACCGGAGAAATGACAGCTGCAGTTCCTGTTCCGAAGACTTCTTTTAATCTTCCGCTCTTTTGTGCCTCGATCAGCTCATCCACAGAGATCTTTCTCTCTTCCGTCTTCAGTCCCCACTGTTTGCAAAGGAAGAGCGTGGAATCTCTGGTGATTCCCGGAAGGATGCTGCCGTTTAACTGTGGAGTTACAACAACGTCATCGATCACGAAGAAGATGTTCATGGAGCCGACCTCTTCGATATATTTACGCTCGACGCCATCCAGCCAGAGAACCTGTGCATAATCTGCATCATGTGCTTTGACCTGAGCGATCAGGGAAGCTGCATAGTTTCCGCCGGTCTTTGCAAAGCCCATACCGCCACGGACTGCACGGACATATTCGTCTTCGATCCAAATGCCTACAGGGTCTAATCCGCTTGCATAATATGCTCCGCTCGGGGAAAGAATGATAATAAACAAATAGGTGTCGGACGGAGCAACTCCAAGGAAATCATCGGTTGCAATAATAAACGGGCGGATATAAAGGGAGGTTCCCGGATCAGTCGGGATCCAATCCTGGTCAACAGCGACCAGTTCCTTGATCGCCTGAACAAAATCCTCTTCCGGGATCTGAGGGATCACAAGACGTTCATTCGTCTTATTGGTTCTTTTTGCGTTCATATCCGGACGGAACAGATATGCTTTCCCATCATCGCCCTTATAAGCCTTTAATCCTTCAAACATTTCCTGACCATAGTGGAAGACCATGCTTGCAGGAGAAAGAGAGAGGTTCTGATAAGGAATGATCCTCGGATCGAACCAGCCTTTTCCTGTCTCATAGTTCATGACAAACATATGGTCTGTAAAGATTTTTCCAAAACCGGTGACTTTTTCCGGTTTTGCCTTTGGTGCGTCAGTTTTTGTTACTTTGATATCCAACATTTTCTTTCCCTCGAATCTTTTATTATTTCTACTCTTTTAACAGTTTCTTTATCCTCTTACAGTCTTTTGATAATCTCATCCGTCATTTGAATGGTACCGAGCGGCTCTCCCTCACAAGTATCTTTATCATAGATATCAACGGTGCGAAGTCCGGCATTCAGTGTATCATTTACGGCCTTTTCGATCATGTCCGCTTCCTTCGGAAGATTGAAGGAATAGCGAAGCATCATGGCTGCAGAAAGGATCGTCGCAATCGGGTTTGCGATATTCTGTCCTGCAATATCCGGTGCACTTCCGTGAATCGGCTCATACATGCCCCTGGTCCCTTCTCCTAAAGAAGCAGAAGGCAGCATTCCGATCGAGCCTGTGATCTGAGATGCCTCATCTGACAGGATGTCACCAAACATATTAGAAGTGACCATAACATCAAATCTTCCCGGCGCACGCACAAGCTGCATTGCCGCGTTATCGACCAGCATATCCTCGACTTCAACTTCCGGATATTCCTGTCCGATACGGTGAACGGTTTCTCTCCAGAGTCTGGATGTTTCCAGCACATTCGCCTTATCGACACTGATCACTTTTTTCTTGCGTTTCATCGCAGTCTCAAAAGCGACCCTTGCGATCCGCTCGATTTCCATAACGCTATAAGCCTCAGTATCGTATGCTTCCGGTCCGTATTTTCCTTCCCGTCTTCCGCGCTCGCCGAAATAGATTCCGCCAGTCAGCTCTCTTACGATCACCATGTCAAATCCCTGCTCTGCAACATCTTTTCTTAACGGGCAGGCATCTGCTAATGATTCATAGATTTTTGCCGGACGGAGGTTGGTGAAAAGTCCCATTTCCTTACGGATTCCAAGGAGTGCTTTTTCCGGTCTGTTTTCCGGCGGCTGGCTGTTCCATTTTTCTCCGCCGACGGCGCCTAATAAAACGCTGTCAGATTCCAGACAGCCTTTTACGGTCTCAGCCGGAAGCGTCTCGCCAGTGGCATCGATGGCTGCACCGCCTGCAAGATAAGAAGAAAAACTGAACTCTGCGCCTGTCTTCTCAGCAACGGCCTCTAACACTCTGACCGCACTATCTACGATCTCCGGTCCGATTCCGTCGCCTTTGATTAATGCAATGTTAAATCCCATGATATGATCTCCTGTTATGACTGTTTAGACTTAATATATTCCATCAGTCCGCCGCAGTTAATAATGTTCTCGATAAATGCAGGAAACGGCACTGCTTCAAACTGTTCCCCTGTTGTCTCATCTTTGATAAGACCCTTTTCAAAATCAACGGAGATCTGGTCTCCCTCATTGATTTTTTTTGCTGCCTCTGGACACTCCAGGATCGGAAATCCGATGTTTAAGGAATTCCGGTAAAAGATTCTTGCAAAGCTTTCTGCGATCACGCAGGAAACGCCGCATGCGCGGATCGCGATCGGCGCATGCTCTCTCGAAGAGCCGCAGCCGAAGTTTGCACCTGCAACAATGATATCACCCGGCTGAACTTTTGATGCAAAGTCTGCATCAATATCTTCCATGCAGTGTTTTGCCAGCTCCTTCGGATCGGTATTGTTCAGATATCTTGCTGGGATGATAACGTCTGTATCTACATTATCCTGATATTTATATACTTTTCCAGTAACCATAGTTATTCCTCTTCTCTTTTACAGATCTGCAGGTGTGCAGATTTCGCCTTTGACTGCAGATGCTGCAGCGATTTCCGGGTTTGCAAGGACGACCTCGCTGGAGGTATGTCCCATACGGCCTACGAAGTTTCTGTTTGTCGTGGCAATGGCTCTTTCACCCTCGCACATAACACCCATATGACCTCCAAGACACGGTCCGCAGGTTGGGGTGGAAACCGAACAACCGGCATCGATAAATGCTTCGATCAGGCCTTCTTTTAATGCCTGTTTATAGATTTCCTGTGTCGCCGGGATCACGATGCAGCGCACATGCTCGGCAACGGATCTTCCCTTTAATACACTCGCTGCATCGCGGATATCAGAGATCCTTCCGTTCGTGCAGGAGCCGATCACAACCTGATCGATATGAAGACCTTTCACTTCATCAACTGTCTTGGTATTTGATGGAAGATGCGGAAGTGAAACCGTCGGCTTCAGCTCAGAAAGATTGATCTCAACTACCTGCTCGTACTCTGCGTCTTCATCCGCTTCAAAAATGCGGACCTCTCTTTTGAATCTGTCTTTGACATATTCGAGCGTCTTTTCATCTACTGGGAAAATACCGTTCTTCGCGCCTGCTTCGATCGCCATGTTTGCAATCGTAAAACGGTCATCCATAGAAAGCTCTTTCACCCCTTCGCCACTAAACTCCAGCGATTTATATAATGCACCATCCACACCGATCAATCCGATCAGATGAAGGATCACGTCTTTTCCGGAAACATATGGCTGGAACTTTCCTGTTAGGTTGACTTTGATCGCAGCCGGAACTTTAAACCAGGAAAAGCCGCCTGCCATTCCTGCTGCCATATCGGTAGAACCAATACCGGTTGCAAATGCACCAAGTGCACCGTAGGTACAGGTATGGGAGTCTGCTCCGATGATCGCATCTCCCGGTCCGACTAAGCCCTGCTCCGGAAGCAGTGCATGCTCGATTCCAACCTTTCCGACATCAAAGAAATTCGTGATGTCATGCTGGATCGCAAACTCACGGGCCTTCTTGCAAAGCTGTGCAGATTTAATATCTTTGCACGGAGTATAGTGATCTAAAACGATGGCAATCTTATCTTTGTCAAAGACGTTTGTGAATCCGGCTTTATTAAACTCATCGACAGCAACCGGCGTCGTGACATCGTTTCCAAGGACCAGATCCAGTTTTGCCTCGATCAGTTCTCCGGCTCTGACCTGCTCAAGTCCTGCATGTGCTGCCAGGATCTTCTGTGTCATTGTCATCTTCATAATTTCTATCCTCTCATTTTCTGAAAAAACATCCTCTCTGTGAGGCTCTCTTTTATTCCTGTGCCGAGATTTTCACTCTCTTATCTGCTGCGATCATCTTATTTGCAGCTCCTAAGTAAGCCTGAATTCCGGCCTCAATAATATCCGTAGAAAGACCTCTTCCGATAAAGCGTTTGCCATCTGCATTTTCAAGCGTGACCGAAACACTTCCCAGAGTATCCTTACCTTCAGAAATCGAATGAATGCTGAATTTACCAAAGGTGTGCTCTTCCGGATTCATGATCTGATCGATCGCAGCAAACGATGCGTCGATCGGACCGTCTCCTAATGCAACCTGTTCAAACTTCTCTTCTCCTCTGCGTAAGCAGACTGTGCTGGTGCTGGTCGTGAAGTTACTGGTATGAACTGCAAACCAATCCAGTTTGTAGTAATCATCTTCGTTCACTTCAACTTCAGCCCCTGTATTAGAAAGGATGATTGCTTCAATATCATCATCATTTACATTTTTCTTTTTATCACAGAGCGCTTTAAACGCATCAAAGCTCTTAAGCAGTTCTTCTTCGCTCAGCTGATAGCCCATGCTCTCAATGTGTTCCTGGAACGCATGTTTTCCGGAATGCTTTCCAAGAACGATATTATTGGTATGGATACCGATCAGCTCCGGAGTCATGATCTCATAGGTCAGTTTGTTTGCCTGGACTCCGTGCTGATGAATGCCAGACTCATGTGCAAATGCATTCTGTCCGACAACAGATTTATTCAGCGGTGCATGCTGTCCGATCACATTATAGACCGTCTTGCTCGCACGGTAGATCTGTGTCGTATCGATATTGCAGTCGACCTCTGTGAAGAAATCAGCTCTGGTCTTCATTGCCATAACAACTTCTTCAAGCGCGGTATTTCCTGCACGCTCTCCAAGACCATTGATCGTACATTCAATCTGTCTTGCGCCTGCTGCCACGCCTGCCAAAGAGTTTGCCGTTGCCATGCCAAGATCATTATGGCAGTGCACAGAAAGCTCGATATCTTCTGCACCTTCCGCATGTTCTAAGACATAGCTGATCATGCGTTTCATCTCATCCGGAGTTGAATAGCCAACTGTATCCGGAAGATTAACAACTGTTGCGCCATTTGCAATTGCAATCTCTGTAGCCTTTGCAAGAAAATCAAGATCGCTCCTTGTTGCATCTTCTGCAGAAAACTCAATATTGGAGCAATACTTTTTGGCATATGCCGTCATATATTTGATTCGCTCAAGCACTTCCTCTTCTGTCATCTTCAGCTTGTAATCCATGTGCAGCTTAGATGTTGCAATGAAGAGGTGGATCCTCGGATTTTCAGCAACCTTTACCGCTTCCCAAGCGGTGTCGATATCTTTTTCCGTGGATCTTGCAAGAGATGCGATCTCGCATTCTCTGATGTGTTTTGCGATCGTATTTACTGATTCAAAATCTCCGGGAGAAGAAATCGCAAACCCTGCCTCAATCACGTCAACTTTCAGTTTTTCCAGGCATCTTGCGATCTCGATCTTTTCTTTCAGGTTCATAGTGCAGCCCGGAGACTGCTCCCCATCTCTCAGTGTCGTGTCAAAAATTTTTATTCTTCTCATTTTATCTGACTTTCTATCCTGTGTTGGCAGGTGATCGGCTGTTCTGTATTTGTGACTATGGAGAACACCGTCGTTCTTGTTAGGCGTCGCGAAGCATTTTTGAGGCAAGAGCTTCGGACTTCAAGTCCGGAAAGCTCTTAGGCGAAAGAAATATTTTTCATCAGGAAAAATATTTCGTATGGCGGCCGAAAAAAATTCTGAGCGAAGCCTTAGAAGAACAGGTGATTCGGAATGGAACAAATACAGAACAACCGATCACCTGCCTTCACAGGAATGATTCCATTAAATAATTACATTAAAACTGCGCCTTTATCAGCGGATGTAACCAGTTTTGCATAACGAGCTGCATAGCCGGTCTTGATCTTCGGTTCCGGGCAAACCCATTTGCTTCTTCTCTCTGCCAGTTCTTCATCAGAAACATTGACGTTGATCTTGCAGTTCGGAATATCAATGGAGATGATATCGCCTTCATTGATGAGACCGATGTTACCGCCAGAAGCAGCTTCAGGGCTGACATGACCGATTGCTGCGCCACGGGTTGCGCCGGAGAATCTTCCGTCTGTGATCAGTGCAACACTTGCGCCAAGTCCCATACCTACGATAGCGGAGGTCGGGTTCAGCATCTCTCTCATACCCGGGCCGCCTTTCGGGCCTTCATAACGAATTACGACAACATCGCCCGGATTGATCTTCTTCGCATAGATTGCTTCAATTGCATCTTCTTCGCTGTCAAAGACTCTTGCCGGTCCTTCATGAACCATCATCTCGTCAGCAACCGCACTCTTCTTAACAACGCATCCGTCCGGAGCAACATTGCCCTTCAGCACTGCGATACCGCCGGTTGCAGAATACGGATTGTCAATCGGGCGGATCGTTTCCGGATCACGGTTTTCCACGCCTTCTAAGTTTTCAGCCAGAGTCTTACCTGTAACCGTCATAACATCTGTATGCAAAAGGCCTTTCTTGGTCAGCTCTTTCATAACAGCATGAACGCCGCCTGCCTGATCAAGATTTTCCATGAAGGTGTCACCTGCCGGTGCTAAGTGGCAGAGGTTCGGTGTCTTCTCACTGATTTCATTGGACATATCCAGGCTGATCTCGAGACCTGCCTCATGAGCGATTGCAGGAAGATGCAGCATAGTGTTTGTAGAACATCCAAGAGCCATATCAACAACATCCGCATTTTCAAATGCTTTCTCTGTCATGATATCTCTCGGGCAGATATTTTTCTCAACGAGTTCCATGATCTGCATGCCGGCTTTCTTTGCCAGGCGAAGTCTTGCAGACAGCGGAGCCGGAATCGTTCCGTTTCCTTTCAGTGCCATACCAATTGCTTCGCAAAGGCAGTTCATGGAGTTTGCGGTATACATCCCGGAGCAGGATCCACAGGAAGGACAAGCATTCTCTGTGTACTCTTCTACGCCTGCTTCATCTAACGTTCCTGCATGATATGCGCCAACTGCTTCAAACATGTGGCTTAAGCAGGTTCTTCTTCCGTCTTTTAAGTGGCCTGCCAGCATCGGACCGCCGCTTACAAAGATCGTCGGAATATTAAGACGGGCTGCTGCCATCAGAAGGCCCGGCACGTTCTTATCACAGTTCGGGATCATAACGAGTCCGTCGAACTGATGAGCGATCGCCATTGCTTCTGTAGAATCTGCGATCAGATCTCTGGTGACCAGAGAATACTTCATTCCGACATGGCCCATTGCAATACCGTCGCAGACAGCAATTGCAGGGAACTCGATCGGAGTACCGCCTGCCGCACGAACGCCTGCCTTAACGGCATCTGCAATCTGGCGCAGGTGCATATGGCCCGGTACGATCTCATTGAAAGAGTTTACGACACCGATCAAAGGTCTGTTGATCTCTTCATCTGTCATGCCGAGCGCATACATCAAACTTTTATTTGGTGTTCTCGCAACACCTAATTTCGCATTATCAGATCTCATAGATTACTCCTATTAATATTTACAGTTAATTATTTGTTAAACGCACTTAACATGGAAGCGCCTGTGGCGATTCCGTGCGAAATTCGCAGGCACGAAGTGCCTTTCCTAAGCGAATTTCTGCACATCCCCCGCGGAGCGTTCCAACTGACGAAGTTAGTTGGATGCGGTGTCTAAATCTGCATCGTTCTTCCACAGCATCTTCTCACGAAGTTCTTTTCCGACAACTTCCATCGGGTGCTTTGCAAGCTGTGCCCTCTTGGAGTTGAAGAAGGTTCTTCCGTTCTTGTTCTCAGCGATCCATTTGCCTGCGAATGTTCCATCCTGAATGTCGTTCAGAACAGCCTTCATATTTGCTTTCGTCTGCTCATAAGGAAGAACTCTCGGCCCGGATACATACTCGCCGAATTCTGCAGTGTCGGAGATGGAATAGTTCATTGCAGCAACGCCGCCTTTGTTGATCAGATCGACGATCAGTTTTACTTCATGGATGCACTCAAAGTATGCATTTTCCGGAGCGTATCCAGCTTCAACCAGAGTTTCGAAACCGCATTTCATCAGGTCTACAAGGCCGCCGCAAAGAACAGTCTGCTCACCAAAGAGGTCAGTCTCTGTTTCTTCATTCATGGTTGTTTCCAGGATGCCGGCTCTTGCGCCGCCGATACCTGCAATATATGCAAGTGCGATATCATAAGCTTTTCCTGTTGCATTCTGCTCAACAGCAATCAGGCAAGGAACGCCTTTTCCTGCAACATACTGGCTTCTTACCGTATGTCCCGGTCCCTTCGGAGCTGCCATGAAGACATCAACGTTTGCCGGAGGAACAATCTGTTTGTAACGGATATTAAAACCATGGGCAAATGCAATTGCTTTTCCTTCTGTCAGGTTCGGAGCGATATCTTTTCTGTACATATCAGCCTGAGCTTCATCGTTGATCAGGATCATGATGATGTCAGCCTTCTTGGTTGCTTCTGCAACAGTGAGGACTTCAAAGCCATCCTTTTCTGCTACCGGCCAGCTTTTTCCACCTTCTCTAAGGCCGATAACCACATTGCATCCGGAGTCTCTCAGGTTCAGCGCATGAGCATGTCCCTGGGAACCATAGCCGATGATCGCAATGGTCTTTCCATCAAGGTTTGCGATGTTACAATCATTTTCATAATACATTTTTGCCATAGTTGAATTCTCCTTTTTCTTTCGTATCTTCGTAAATGGACTTCAGTCCTCTTTCAAGTGCGACATAACCCGTACGAACAAGCTCGATGATCTCAAATTCTTTTAAGATGTTTTCAAGACCTGTGATCTTGGATTCATCACCGATCATAGCCAATGTCAAGGTTGAGATGGAAACATCGATGATGTTTGCACGGAAAATATTGGAAATCTGAAGGATCTCACTGCGGACTGCACTGTCCGGAGTGTTCACCTTGATCATGACCAGCTCTCTGCGGATCGAATTTGTCTGATCCAGAAGCTTAACGGAATGAACCGGATAGAGTTTCTGGAGCTGATAAGAAAGCAGTGTGATCTGATCCTCATCACAGAACACCTCGATCGTGATACGGCTGGTTGCCGGGTCGCTTGTTGCGCCCACTGCCAATGACTCAATATTATATCCTTTTCTGGAGAACATTCTGGAGACCTGTGAAAGGACACCTGCCTCATTGTCGACCAGAACTGCTAATGTATAAAGATTCTGTTCTTTCATTTTCCTGTCCTCCTTTCCTTATTTCACCAAGAAGTCTGTGATCTGTTTTCCGCCTTCAACCATCGGACGAACCATTTCATCCAGGTCGATCACGCAATCGATCACGTAACCATGTCCATCTTCAAGTGCATCTTTGACAGCTGCGCGAAGCTCTTCCTCGCTGCTGACTCTTGCGCCCTTCAGGCCATATGCCTCTGCAAGCTTTACAAAGTCAGGTCCGCGGTCAAGCGTTGTTGCAGCATAGCGGTGATCATAGATCAATGACTGCCACTGACGAACCATACCAAGCGTACCATTATTAAAGATGAATGTAATGACAGGAGTATCATAGTGCTGCTCGGTTGCAAGTTCATTGCAGTTCATACGGAAGCTTCCGTCTCCTGTGATATGGATAACCGCTTTATCCGGATTTCCGACTTTTGCTCCGATGGCAGCGCCAAGTCCGAAGCCCATGGTTCCGAAACCGCCGCTGGTTAAGAGTTGTCCGGAATAATCAAAGTGGAAATGCTGGATTGCCCACATCTGGTGCTGTCCGACATCCGTGGAAACAATCGTATCATCCGGCATGATCTCAGCGATCGCACGAAGGATCTGCTTCGGTGTCAGTTTATCCTTGCTTTCGTCATATTCGGTTTCTGTTGCGAATGAGAAAACATACTCTTTCCAAGCGTCATGATTCTGCTGGGTCAGTTTTTCGTTCAGAAGTTTCAGAACAACTTTTGCGTCACCAATGATATGGTGATCGGTCTTTACATTTTTATTAATCTCAGAACGGTCAATGTCGACCTGAACGATCTTTGCATTCTGGGCAAAGGTTGACGGATCAAGCGCGACTCTGTCAGAGAAGCGGCAGCCAAGTGCGATCAAAAGATCACATTCATCGCAGGCCATGTTGGAAGCCTGGGATCCGTGCATACCGATCATACCTGTTGTAAGCGGGCTTCTTCCCGGAAGAGCTCCGCCGCCCATTACGGTGATCGCAACCGGTGCATCTGCTTTTTCAGCGAACTCTACCAGTTCTTTGTCAGCGCGGCTTCTTACGACACCGCCGCCACAGATGATCAGCGGTTTTTCTGCTTCATTTATCATCTGAACTAAAGTGTCGACATCCTCAGCATTCGGCTTCGGAGTTCTGAAGTCTTCCGATGCTCTCTTCATCAGCTGAGCAAGACGGCCACTGTTGTAATGCTGCTCTTTCGGAAGCGGTTCATACTCTGTCTCTGCAGCAGTTACGTTTTTCAGGATGTCTAAAAGGACCGGACCCGGACGTCCGCTTCTAGCGATCGCAAACGCTTCGCGGATCGTATCAGCCAGTTTGTCAACATCGCGAACAATAAAGTTACTCTTTGTGATCGGCATTGTGATACCTGTGATGTCAACCTCCTGGAAAGAGTCCTTTCCGATCAGGCTTTCACCAACGTTACAGGTAATAAATACCACCGGTGAGGAATCCATATACGCTGTCGCGATACCTGTTGTCAGGTTGGTTGCTCCCGGTCCGCTGGTTGCAAAGCAGACACCGACTTTACCGGTGCTTCTTGCATACCCGTCTGCTGCGTGGGATGCTCCCTGCTCGTGGGATGTCAGAATGTGCTTGATCTTGTCACTATACTTATATAAAGCATCGTAGATATTCAAGATCGTTCCGCCCGGATAACCGAAGATGGTATCCACACCCTGTTCCAGCAGACACTCCATTACGATTTGTGCTCCTGTCATCTTCATAAGTGAACCTCCTAAATAAAGAAACCCTATGGCTAAAAGTTAACCATAGGATCTGCAAATCGAGTTTTTCTAAACTATTCCTTCATCTTGCAAACAGGCATAACCTTTAGCACTATTTCTGCTCGTTTTCACCGAGTAGAAGAATAATGCCGACGAGGACGATGTCGTTTACAAGTTTGCGATTGAACATTTTTTCTGAAACTCCAAAATAAAATTTGTGCAGTATTTTCGTAATTTATAGCACTTTAAAGTAGTAGTGTCAAGAAGAAACTGTAGTTTTTTCCTTATATTGAAGGGCTTTTTTTGTTTTTTCTGTTTTTTTGACGAACAGCAGGTATGATTTGGTCGTATAACTGTTAATCTTCCACAAAAACGGAGAAGTCAATCGACGTTTCCATGCCGCTTTCTGTATAGATGATCAGCCGCCCATCGCCGCCCCATCCGTCTGTTTTGACCAGACAGCCGCACATACCGCCTTCGGCCGTGATAACCTGCGATCCTTCCACATGAATGATGCCTTCCGTTGCCAGTGCGATCGGCATCTGTGCATATGGCGCAAGGTTGCCATTTTCATCTACGATCCGGATCCTGACGAGTGCCATATCATAGCATTCTCCCTCGATCAGATTGATGCGGGAGGCTTTTGCTTCAATATGCAGCTGATTTCCCGGAGTGCAGACAACGCTTTTTGCCACCTGTCCATCGCGAATTGCCTCCACTCTCCACTGAGTGGATTCTCCGCCCCAGTTGCTGATATATTTCGCATAGAGCTGAACGCCTTCTTCGTAGGTCAGCTTATATTTCAACATCGCATATGCCATTTTCAATTTGTCAATGATTGGCATGGATTGGAAGCCATGCTTTTCTGCAGAAAGCAGACAATCGCGGACCAGTTCCGCTTTCTTAGGCTCAAATCCCTCCTCGCTTTCGAGGAGATTGCCAATCGTATCGTCGATCTCGATTGGTCCATGATCCAGTGCATCCCATTCTTCCGGCTGAAAACTGCTGACGAACTGATCATTTTTATACAGACGGATCTCATCCGCATTCGTAAAGGCATAGACGGCGCCCTTCTGTCCAGCCGGATAATCGCCAATATCAAAGGAGGAACCCACTTCCAGAACAATCGGGGATTCTCCCTGGCTGGCATAGGTCGCAGCAGCCAGTTTCGGATTCCGGAACGAATCCATGACACCATGATAGCAGATCCGGTCGCCGGATCCAAAATCTTTATGTGTTGCATAATCAAACATACACCACTGGAAGCACCCTGCAATATCTCCATTGGACATTGCCGCATCCAATACTCTTGCATGTCTTAAGGCCTGTTCCTGGCGCTTACTCCAGCTGTCGTACGCTTTGGTCGGATACATGTGCCCGTTGCTCTCACTGATCAGATAGCATTTATCCATGTCCGGAGTGACTTTGCGTTTCGGACGGCAGCCGACGTTGGTCCCATCATGAGAGAAATCATTGAATGCATAAACATCCTCAAGCAGATTGCTCTTTTCCAGATAACGTACACCGGAAGTCGGTCTTGAAGGATCTAGCTGATGCGCCAGTTCATTCGTACGAGTGTAGAATTCATCATCATCCACACTCTCATTGATCCTTACGCCCCAAAGCATAATGGAAGGATGATTTCTGTACTGGATGATCATCTCTCTTAAGTTTTCGAGTGCCTGCTCTTTCCATTTCTCATCTCCGATATGCTGCCAGCCCGGAAACTCTGTGAAAACAAAGAGACCGCGTTTATCACATTCATCAATAAAGTAATGGCTCTGCGGATAATGCGATGTCCGCACAGCATTGACATTTAATTCTTCTTTTAAGATACGCGCATCTTCTCTTTGCAGATGTTCCGGAAGCGCATATCCGATATATGGGTAGCATTGATGGCGGTTGAGACCCCGGATAAAGGTCTTTTCTCCGTTCAGATAAAAACCGTCCTCGCGGAACTCGGCAACGCGCATGCCGAAAGTCGTCTCGAGCGTATCTATATAATCTTCGTTTTTGATCGTAACCAGACAGCGGTACAGATGCGGATGATCCATCGACCAAAGCTTTGGCTCAGAGATATAAAGATCGATACTCTTCGGGCAGTCCTCTGCTGTCGCGACCAGACTTCCATTTGGACTGTAGATCTCTACATCTGTGATCATCGGATTTCCGACACAGCTTACATCCACATGAACGGTATGCTCATCTTTCGTATAAACAAAAACATCTTCTATATAGGTATTCGGACGAATGTCCATCCAGACATCACGGTAAAGACCGCCATAAGTCAAATAATCGATCACAAAACCAAACGGAGGAATCTCCGGGTTTTCCCTGCAATCGAGTTTCACGGCCAGATAGTTTTTACCCGCCTGTACCAGGTCAGAAATATCTACACGGAATGAAGTGTATCCGCAGTAATGCTTCGCTACCGATTTTTGATTGATAAAGATCTCTGCGATGTGTGCCGCCCCGTCAAACTGAAGAAAGATCTTACTCCCGATCACTTCCTCCGGAATATCGAGAACACGGCGGTATCCGCAGATCGTATTGTAGTTTTCCGGGCTTGCATAATGAAGCGGGATTTCTCCGACATTATGCGGCAGTCTCACTGCTTCTCCGTCGATGAAATATTTCATAAAATCATCAGACCACTCATATACAAATTCCCATTTATTATTCAGTCGTATCATATTCCTTTGACTTCCGTTATTCCTATAGGGTTGATAAATGATCAGATTTCATCATCTGCATCATTATAAAAAGCAGAATAAAAAGTGTGCTCTCACACACGGAATATATCATACCACAAACTTTTGATTTGTCTCTATCAGAATTGGTATTTCTCTAAATACGTGCTCTTACAAGTTCTGCAAATTCCTTCACCTGTTTCGGCGCATCAGGCCTCCAGACCATCTTCATGTGGACTTCTTCATCTACGCCAAGTGAAACAAATTTCAAGTTAAACGCATCCAGATTAATAATATTATTCGGAAGGATGGCAACGCCCAGGCCGGAGGCGATATTAAACATCAGCGATTCGATCGGACGGACCTCTTCAATCTCACGCTCCGGAAAATTCAATTTCGAAAGAACGTTCCTCCCTCTCAGCATTAATGCCGGCGAATCCTCAAGCGGTATGGCAAAGAGTTTGCTTTCCGATAAAAGGGAAATGGCGTCTTCCACAGATCTGACCGGCTCTGATGCCCGGATGATCAGCCCAATCTCATCCGCTCGAATCACACAACTTTCCCAGTCCTCACATGCTTTCAGATCATCTTCTGACGCGATATAGATATCATGGCTTCCTAAAGCAATGCTTTCCATCAGCTGTTTCGGAACGGTACGCTGCACATCGATACTGACATCCGGATGGGATAAACTGAATTCTCCGATAATGGATGGCAGGAAGGAATTGGTCGCTGGTGTGATTGCCGCAATACTGATCTCGCCCGTGCGGGAGCGGATCCGTTCTTTGACCTGCTCGATCCCACAGTCAATGGAATCGAGAGCGGCTTTGACCGCCGGAACAAGAATCTTTCCTTCTTCCGTCAGCGTCACACCGTGTCGATTCCGGACAAATAACGGAAAGCCGAATTCTGTCTCCAGCTCACGAATGCGCCGACTGATCACCGGCTGTGTTAGATAAAAATCCTGTGCTGTTTTGGTGAAATTCAAAGTTTCGGAAGCACTAAGAAATATTTTCAGACTATAAATATCCATATTAAAAAATCTCTCCTTCCCCCCCCGATTATAAGGCATGCAATTTCGTTATGACAACCATGAAAAAGCCTTAATACCGAATCATTATAAAACCGCTAAAATAGAGTTAACAAAATGGCTTGTTAGAAAAGAGGTGAAGAAATGAGGATCATTGGTATTGAAGAGCATTATCAGCCTCAGATGATGGGAAAGATCCGCCTTGACTGGGCAGAAAAGACCGAGCGTCCGGAAATGATGGATATGGATCTTATGATCCAGAACGTATTTCCGCGTCTGGCATCTCCTGTGGAAGCATTTCGGCTTCCTGAAATGGATGCGATCGGAATGGACATGCAGGTGCTTTCCAGCGGTTCTCCATCCGTACAGGCAATTGATAATGCAGAAGAAGCAGTGAATGTTGCAAAACAGTGCAACGACTTTTTGGCCGAAGCAGTTCAGAAATATCCGGAGCGTTTTCAGGCATTTGCAACGCTCCCGCTCGCAGATCCAAAAGCTTCCGCTGCTGAACTGGAGCGCTGCGTAAAAGAATATGGATTCTGCGGGGCCATGATACAGGGACATCAGTATTTCCATTACTTAGACGAAGAGATTTTTTATCCGCTATGGGAAAAAGCCTGCGAACTGAACGTTCCGCTTTCTCTTCATGTGCTGGACACCCTGCCTCAGGGAATGCGGATGTTTGATGGTTGCTATGAACTTTGCGGCCCGATCTGGAGCTGGAATATGGAAGCTGCAACTCATGTTATGCGGCTGATCATCAACGGAATCTTTGACAGATATCCGGATGCACAGTTTATTGCCGGACATATGGGAGAAGGTCTTCCATATTATCTGGGAAGAATGGACGAGGGCTATGAAACCGGAAAAGCGCATCAGGTCAAAGCCTTGAAGAAAAAGCCTTCCGAGTATTTCAAGTCGAACATTTACATTACGACCAGTGGAAAATATCATCCGGCAGCAATGCGCTGTGCGATCGACTCGGTCGGTGCAGACCGCATCTTCTTTGCAACGGACTATCCGTTTGTTTCCTTGAAAGATTCCTTTGACTGTTTCGAGGCCTGCAAAGATCTTACAGAAGAAGAAAAAGAACTGATTTGTCACAAAAATGCAGAACGCGTATTGGGTATCAAATAAAGGAGAGGTGTTATGGAAAAGAAAAAAAGTTTTGCGATAGGATACAGTCTGGTGATCCATTCGATCATCATGTATATCCTCTGCAGTTTTGTCGTTGGTCTGTCTGCAAACTTTGTTGTTCCGCAGGC
>JAZQCK010000041.1:0-42854 GCA_045546255.1 Lachnospiraceae bacterium
GGATCCTTCTTACAGTGTGGACATTCTTCCGACTTTGCTGAATTTATATGGCGCAGAATATGATGCCAGACTTCTGGCCGGCCGCGATGTGCTTTCCGATACATCAGGCCTTGTTATCTGGCCGGATTATTCCTGGCGAACAGCCAAAGGAAGTTACTTTACTCTGACCAATACATTTGTTCCTGTGGAAGGTGCCTTCAGCTCCAAGGACGAGCAAAAAGCCTATATAGAAAACATGAAGGCCATCGTGCGTAACAAGATGACCTTCTCAACTAACGTGATTGAATTGGATTATTATAATGAGCTGTTTGGCTCTTCTGATCAGTAGTCACTCTGCTCCTCTAATCAGTTTTCTTGTTTTGATTTTTAAAAAAATCTCTCTATCTATGATCTAAAAAACCCTTAAACTCATTTTTCTTGTTTTGTTAACAGCAAGGCCAGTATCCAACAAGAAACCCGTTTTTTAGGCGCTCATTTTGTCCATTTTATCTGCAAAAAAAAGCATTTTTTGTGATTTTCTTGTTTAGCTCGTCTATAACCCGCAAGGCAACAAGAAAACCCTCGTATTTTCTTG
Source organism: Lachnospiraceae bacterium (assembly GCA_045546255.1). GTDB lineage: Bacteria > Bacillota > Clostridia > Lachnospirales > Lachnospiraceae > RGIG5612. Next base: position 575 of record JAZQCK010000041.1, read on the forward strand.
TCAGCTATTGAATCTAAAAAGCACAAAACAAGAAAATGCTAAAAGTTGTTTTTCTACTCGATATCATCTTCGGTATCGGAATATCCACCAAATAGTTCAATAAGAATCAGCTCTAAATAAAGACGTCAATCAGCGTGAACAAAGGGCTCTAGCAGCGGCGTGGGCGGTAGACCATGCCCACTGCAGGTTATAACCTCCGCAGATTCCGCTTTCATCGACAATTTCTCCTGTAAAATAAAGACCTTTCACGAGCTTTGATTCCATTGTCTTGGGATTGATTTCTTCTGTTGAAACTCCGCCGAGCGTTGTCTGGGCCTCTTCAAAGGAAACGGTCTCTATCGGGTGCACTTTAAATCTCTGAATCATATGCGTATAGACATAAGCGTAGTCTTCTTCTTTTTCGTTTGGATGCGCTTTCTTGCTTTCTTTTTCGATCACATTCGCCAGCTTTTTATTGAGAATGCCAAGGAAGCGGTTTGCGTGACCTGCTTTGATAATCTTTAAAAACGTCTGTGACAGTTCTTCTTCTGTAAGTTCCGGGAGCAGATTGATCTTCACCATCAGTTCATGGCCTTCTGCCAACAGTCTCGACGCCAAAAGTGACATTTGAAAGACCGGGATACCGGAAATGCCATAGTTGTTGAACTGAAGGTTCCCGGAAACAGTCATTAAAAGTTCAGGATCTTTAGAGCCTTTTTTACAGTCAAAAAGACTGAGTTCTGCATCGGTACGGACGCCTGCCAGCTCTTTAAAGAAAGGATCTGAGCACTTCAGAGCGCAGAGAGCCGGAACCGGTTTTACGATGCTATGTCCAAAAGATTTGGCAAGTTCATAGCCAGAACCATCGGAGCCGGTTTTGGAAGCGCTCTGCCCTCCGGTCGCAATCACTAAGTTTTCGCAGGAATATTCGTCGTCAATCATAAACCTTGCGCTTTCCGAAAGATCAGCAGTTGACTGCTTTTTCGGTCGATCATCCGTCTTTTTTATACTCTCTGGTTTTATTGCACAGACTTTTATCGGCTGATAGCCGCAAACGATATCCACGCCCAGTTCTTCGCAGCGAAACCTGAGAATATCCAGGACGGAAGAAGCCTGTTCGCTGCGTGGATAAATATAACCGTTTTTCTCCAGCGGAATCATGCCAAGATCTTTAAAGAAAGCGACTGCATCATCGGCATCGAACTGAGAGATCACCGTCTCCGCGAAACTATTGTCTACAGAAGAATAAAACGGCTTGATTCCTTCGGGGTTTGGAACAAAACCATTGAAAGAAGCAAGATCAACCCCTTTTTTCTCATTCACTTTGCAGTTCAGATTCGTCAGATTGCACTTCCCGTTTCCTGTCGAAAGGATCTTTTTTCCGACACGGTCGTTATGCTCAATGATCAGAACTTTATTCTCTTTTGATTTCGACATGATCGCGGTACAAAGCCCGGAAGCTCCACCGCCGATAATGATAATGTCATAGTGATTCATGTTCTTCATACCGATCCCTAATTATTCTCACTAACTATAGATTAACCTCGTTTTTAGTAATTGCCTCATTTGATTTTACAAAAGGCTGCCACATTGATATGCGGCAGCCTTTGAAGCTCATGCTTTGATGATCAATTATTCATCATCCTTTGTCTGACGTGCAGCAACCTCTCTAGCCTGTACTTCAGCCGGAGCCTGCTCATATCTGGAGAATTCATAAGAGAAATCACCAAATCCACCCGTCATAGAACGAAGGTCTGTGTTGTAGCCATAAAGCTCAGACATCGGGATATCTGCTTCGATGCAGGTCTTTCCGTCATCCGTCGGGTTCATTCCGAGCACACGGCCTCTTCTCTTGTTCAGATCGCCCATAACATCACCGGTGAATTTATCCGGAACGATGACTTTCAGGGATGCGATCGGCTCAAGGAGAACCGGGCCAGCTTCCATGAAGCCCTTCTTGAATGCAAGGATGGTCGCCATCTTGAAGGACATTTCGTTGGAGTCTACCGGATGGTAAGATCCATCATAAAGAGTTGCCTTAACACCAACAACCGGATAGTTTGCCAGAGGTCCTCTCTGAACGGATTCCTGCAGACCTTTTTCAACTGCCGGGAAGTAGTTCTTCGGAACGCTGCCGCCGACGACTTCTTCTGTAAACTCATAAGGAATCGTGGTATCGCCAAGCGGTGCAAAACGCATTCTGACATCACCATACTGTCCGTGTCCACCAGACTGCTTCTTATGTTTACCCTGAACATCAGAGGTCTTCTTGATGGTCTCGCGGAATGCGAATGCCGGCTTATCAAGCGCGATATCAACTTTGTATTTATCTTTCATCTTGGATACAACAACATCGAGCTGCTGATCGCCGATACCATAGATCAGAGACTGTTTGTTCTCTTCGTCTGCAACAACGCGAAGTGTCTGATCTTCGGCACATAATTTTTGAAGTGCCTGCTGGATCTTATCTTCCTCACCTTTATTGACAGCGCTGTACTTCATGTAGGTGTACGGTTTAGCCATCTCGAATTTATCTAAGACGATCGGAGTATCTTTCTTGGATAAGGTATCGCCTGTCTTCGCCAGATTCAGCTTACCAATTGCACCGATATCGCCCGGCTGAAGTTCTTTGATCTCTTCAAAGTTCTTGCCGCGCATAATGTAAAGTTTGGAGATCTTCTCGGACTCATCTGTCTCCGCATTGTAAACCGTATCATCACCTGTCAGAATACCGGAGTAAACCTTAACGAGAGAATATTTACCGATGAACGGATCCATGATGGTCTTAAATACATATGCGGAAAGCGGCTGGTCTGCTTCACATTTGCAGATGAAGGTCTCACCATTCTTTGTATCTTTTCCGTATTTGTTGACCGGTGATTTATCCGGTGACGGGAAATAGCGCTCGATTGCTTCAAGAACCATCTTCGGTCCGAAGTTCTTTGTGGAAGCACCAACCTGAACAGGAACAATGTCGCCATCGATTACGCTGTTCTTCAAAGCGCCCATGATCTCTTCTAATGTGAATTCTTCGCCGCCGAAGTATTTATCCATCAGTTCTTCGCTGGTCTCAGCAACAGCTTCCATGATCATATCTCTGGTAGAAGCCATTTCATCCGTAAGCTCAGCCGGTACCGGGCACTCATCATAAGAGCCGTCAGCTTTATATTTTCTTCCTGCCTGGCGGATGATGTTGACATAACCTACAAGGTCACTTCCTTCTTTGATTGGAAGATGGAACGGAGCAATCTTCTTTCCGAACTCATTCTTCAGATCTTCGACAACCTTCATGTAGTCTGCATTTGCATCGTCCATGCCGGATACATAGATGACTCTCGGGATTTTATATTTCTCGCAGAATCCCCATGCTTTATGTGTACCAACCTGGATGCCGGCTTTTGCATTCACAACGATTACTGCTGCATCAGCAACGCTTAAGCCTTCTTCGGTTGCGCCGATGAAATCGAAGTATCCCGGTGTATCAAGAACATTTATTTTAATACCATTAAACTCGACCGGGATCACCGATGTGCTGATTGAGAACTGTCTCTTCTGCTCTTCCTTATCGAAATCACTGATCGTGTTTCCATCAGCAATGGTTCCCATTCTTGAAATTACACCCGTAGTAAAGCCAAAAGCCTCAGCCAATGTAGACTTTCCAGCTCCTCCGTGTCCAAGTAAAACCACGTTTCTGATGTTTTCTGTTTTGTAAACATTCATATAAAAATACCTCCACATGTATTTTAGCGCACCTTCTAAAAATATCTGCCTGTTAGACATAAAAAAACAAGAGCAGAAATTATCAAAATGTGCACTTTTCCGCTATTATTAGTTTACTAGACCAAGCCTTTATTTACAAGTATTTTTCATATCCATAGCAGTATACAAAAGTCGCGAATTCGACTCTGTCTTGATCGCATTCACAGGCTCTTAAAAACTTATAGGGAATTCAAAAGCGGTATGACAGGATCACCCGTTATACCGCTCATTTGTAACTCATTCATTTTGCCGTAAGCCGGATATAAATCATGTTTTAAAACCCTGGCTCCCAGCCTTCAACTTTCGTTCAATCAGACATCCGGCTCCAGATCATCCGGGTTCAGCTCTGCCATCTGGATATCCGGCGCAGCATTTTGAGGAGCCTCTTCCTCTAACATGTCTTCATATCCTTCAAAGCCCAGTTTTGCACGAACCATCGCATCAATATGAGCAAAGATCTCCGGATTGTTCTTAAGGAAGGTTTTCGCATTTTCTCTACCCTGACCGATCTTCTCGCCCTGATAGGAGTACCATGCGCCGCTCTTTTCGATGATCTTGAATTCCACTGCCTGATCAAGAATATCGCCGGTTGCAGAAATACCTTCACCAAAGATGATATCAAACTCGGCCTCTCTGAACGGAGGAGCCACTTTATTCTTAACGACTTTCGCGCGGACTCTGTTACCGATAACTTCACCGGATTGCTTCAAGGACTCAATACGGCGGATATCGATACGGACAGACGCATAGAACTTCAGTGCACGGCCACCTGTTGTCGTCTCGGACGGGCCATAGAAGACACCGATCTTTTCACGCAGCTGGTTGATGAAGATGATGGAACATCCGGTCTTTGCCGTAACAGCCGTCAGTTTTCTTAACGCCTGGCTCATCAGACGTGCCTGCGCACCAACTGTCGCATCACCCATCTCGCCTTCGATCTCATGCTTCGGAACCAGGGCTGCAACCGAGTCGACAACGATGATATCGATCGCACCGGAACGGACCATGGTCTCACAGATCTCAAGACCCTGCTCGCCGTAATCCGGCTGGGAAATATATAAGTTATCCACGTCGACGCCGATGTCGTGCGCATATTTCGGATCGAGCGCATGCTCTGCATCGATGAATCCAGCAATACCGCCGGCTTTCTGCACCTCAGCTACGATATGCAGAGCCAGGGTCGTTTTACCGGAAGATTCCGGGCCATAGATCTCGATAATCCTTCCTCTTGGAACACCACCTACGCCAAGTGCTTTATCCAGGCTGATGGAACCCGTGGAAACCGTCTCAACGTCCAGGGAAGTCTTATCCCCTAATTTCATTACAGAGCCTTTGCCGTAATCTTTTTCAATCTTTGCAATGGCTGCGTCCAACGCTTTTAATCTTTCATTCTTTTCCATGAAATAAAATCTCCTTTTTTGAAAACCGAACTTATGTTCGCTTTTATAATATAGTATCGGATGCAGTTTGTCAACCGAAATTCAGCCATAATTTAAAGGCTCCCGAACCGGAAGCCTTTTCATCTTAACACACGCTGTATGTATACCCTATTACAAAAATATTAAATCTTTTTCCCGTAGAAAATGTCCCGCTATTTGGCTCAGGAAAGAGATCATTTCGCCGTTCAGGAGTTTAAAAGCACCTCTCTTACAAGTTCAAGGCCGCGTGCAACGGCTGCCTCGCGCACCTTCCGGCGTTCGTTTCCGAGATGAAATTCCTCTACAGTAACTTGCCCCTTATAATACACGCCAATATAAACGAGTCCTACTGGCTTTTCTGCGGTTCCTCCATCCGGGCCGGCAATTCCCGTCGTTACGACTGCAACATCAGCTCCTGCCGCCATTGCAGCTCCCCTTGCCATTTCCTCGGCACACTCACGGCTGACCGCGCCATGTTCTCTCAACGTCTCCGCCGTCACTCCGAGATATTTCATCTTGGCTTCATTCGCATAAGTGATAAAGCCTTCGTGATAGACATCGCTGGCTCCAGCAACGTTAATAAACCTTCCTGCCAGAAGCCCTCCCGTGCAGGATTCGGCAGTCGTTAATGTCAACTTTTTTTCTTTTAAAAGCACATAGACGACATCTTCAATTGCTTTCGAAGCTTCCGCTTCCTGTTTTTCAAAATCAGTCATGATTATTTATCCGTTCTGAAACCGGCTCTGTTTTTGTAGAAGTAGTCGATCATGGAGATGATCGTCAGAGCCAGCGCAATGTACATGATCACGAGGGTAAAGATGTGATACACATTCCAAACCGTCATGCTCCATCCTTTTTCGATCACGAGCCGCTCCATATCAAAAGTCATCAGGCAGATCATGATCATCTGGAATGTTGTCTTGAATTTGCCCCAGTAGCTTGCAGCAATGACCGTTCCATTCGCCGCCACAACCAGACGGAATCCGCTGACAGCGAATTCACGGGCAAGGATAATGATGCAGACCCAGACCGGAAGGCGTCCTAATGCTACAAAGCAGACCATGCCGGCAACAACCAGGATCTTATCAGCGAGCGGATCGGCAAACTTACCAAAGTCTGTGATCAGGTTATATTTCCGGGCAATCTTCCCATCAAAGAGGTCCGTCAGCGATGCGACGATAAAGATCACAAGCGCAACATGGCTCGTGAAGGAAAAGAAATCCGTCATAACAAAGAACACATAAAATGGAATAAATACTAATCTTAAGATCGTAAGTTTGTTTGGTAAATTCATAATACTAACCTTTACTTCTAACTATTATTCAAAAGAGTATTCCGAAACAAGCAATCGCTTTGGCAAGAAAGTATCAATCGATTCGCTTAAGGAACTCTCCATATAAATCATACTGTCCGGATTCCGTAGCTCTCGCGCGGACAAGGTCACCCGTCATCAGTTCCTCGTCGCACTGGAAATAGAACAAGCCGTCCACATCCGGCGCATCCATACGGGTCCTTCCGACGTAAGCATCATCTTCCGGAAGTTTGCCTTCGACGATTATATCAAATGTCTGCCCTTTTTTGTCTAAGAGTTTTTCCTCGGAAATCTGCTCCTGAAGCTGCATAATCTCATCCCGGCGGGCGATCTTAAGCGCCTCATCCACCTGGTTTTCAAAATCATGGGCAGGGGTTCCCTCTTCTCTGGAATAGGTAAAGACGCCTAAGTGGTCAAACTGCATTTCTTTTACGAAATCGAGAAGGATCTGATGGTCTTCTTCGGTCTCTCCCGGAAAACCGGAGATCAGAGACGTTCTTAAAACGACGCCGTCCACGATCTCACGCGCCTTTTTGATCGTCTCCACAATGCTGTCATGAGATGTGCGGCGGCCCATGCGCTTTAAGATCTTATCGGAGGCATGCTGGATCGGCATATCGATATATTTGCAGATTTTTTCCTCCTGTGCCATCACATGCAGGAATTCCTCTGTAATATCTTCCGGATAGCAGTAAAGAACGCGGATCCACTCGATCCCTTCGATCAGGCAGAGCTTCCTTAAAAGCTCCGGAAGTTTATCTTCTCCATATAAATCTCTGCCGTAGATGCTCGTCTCCTGCGCAACCACGATTAGCTCTTTTACGCCCTGCTCCGCAAGATATTCAGCCTCTTCTAAAAGCGAATCCATCGTATAGGAGCGGTATGCCCCTCGGATATTCGGGATCACACAGTAAGTACAATGCTTATTGCAGCCTTCTGCAATTTTTAAAAACTCATAATGGCCGGCCGTCGTAAGCACTCTCTTAGGGTGCTTTTGTGCATCTGACTTAGATTCAGCGGCCACGGATAGTTGTTCTGCTTCTGCCGCCTCAGAAACTTCCTCATCCTCCAGCATACAAGCCTCGATGATCTGTGGAAGCTCATTCACGCCGCAGAGTGCATCCACTTCCGGAAGCTCGGTTTTGATCTCCTCACGATAGCGCTCAGCCAGGCAGCCGGCAACGACCAGCTTTTTGCAATTGCCTTCCGTTTTCATCTGCGCCATATCAAGGATCGCTTCAATGGATTCCTCTTTGGCTTCATCAATAAAACAGCAGGTGTTAATCACAATAACATCTGCCTCTGTTTCATCATCAGTAAAAGAAAAGCCGGAAGCAGCTAAATGCCCCAGCATCTCTTCTGAATCGACTCTATTTTTATCGCATCCCAGCGATACAAAATAAATCTTACTCTTCTTCATCGTTGCCCAAGATCGTAACCTTCTGAGAATAGATCTCATCGATTGCGGTTGAGAGTGGCTTTGCATCCGGCTCATCAACGAGCGCTTCTGCACCGTCAACTAACTGGCGTGCTCTCTTGGAAGCAGCCATAACGATGGAGTATCTGCTCTGTACGACCGGCTGTTCTCCGTTTTCAACTTCGCTGTTTACAGCGTCCATAAGGTCTGTATAAGATGGGTGTAACATATTTTCACTCTCCTGTTTGATTCTCTTCTTTTAAGTTCAGTACAATAGTATGCAACATTTCAACAGATTTTTCAACCTCTTCATTGACAATTACATAATCATACTGATCTACGAACTCGATTTCCTCCATCGCACGAAGAAGTCGCTTCTTGATCTGCTCTTCCGTTTCGGAGCCGCGGCCCCTTAAGCGGCGCTCAAGTTCTTCCATATCCGGAGGCATGATAAAGATCAAAACCGCATCCGGCATCTTATCGCGCACCTGGAAAGCTCCCTGCAGTTCAATCTCCAAGATCACGTTCTTTCCCTGCGAAAGCTGCTCTTCGACCCACTCTCTTGGCGTTCCGTAATAATTGTCGACATACTGCGCATACTCTAAGAGCTGGTCGTTTTTGATCTTCTCTTCAAACTCTTCCTTTGTCACGAAAAAGTATTCTCTTCCATGAACCTCGCCCGGTCTTGGAGCTCTCGTTGTCGCCGAGATCGACAATTCATAATCCGGATACTTTTCCATGATCCGTTTGCAGATCGTTCCTTTTCCTGCTCCGGAAAGCCCGGATACGATAAGTAAAATGCCTTTTTTCATAAGCTGTCCTTCTATTCGATGTTCTGAACCTGCTCCCTGATCTTTTCGATGCAAGTCTTCAGTTCAATTCCTTTGTTTGTAATCTCTATATCGTTGGATTTGGAAAGGATCGTATTGGACTCGCGGTTCATCTCCTGTGCCACGAAATCCATGTTTCTGCCCTTCTCGCCTTTTGAATTCAAAAGGTCCTTCATATGCGTAATATGCGTACGCAGACGGACCAGTTCCTCATCGACTGCGATCTTATCCGCATACATGGTCACCTCTGCTGCAATACGGGATTCGTCGATCAATGAATTCTCCAGCAGCTCTTTGGTGCGTTCTTCCAGTTTGGTGCGGTATTCCGTAATGATGGAAGGAAGGCGCTCTTCGATAAAGTCCACATGGGAATTCATCTCATCCAGTTTTCCAAGGATATCCGCTTTTAAAGCCTCTCCCTCTTTTGCTCTGGTCTCTGCAAACTTGCGGAACGCTTCTTCTAATGCAGTCTTTAAAAGATCCCACATCTCCTCTTCATTGATCTCATGCTCTTCTAAGGTCAGGACATCCGGAGACTTCGCAATCGTGGAAGTGTGGATATCATCTTCAATCTCAAGGTCTGCCTGGATCTGCTTGTAATAATCAAAGTATTCTTTCGCAAGCACCTTGTTATATTTGAGGCTGGCACTGCCCTCACCCATATCCTCATAGGAAATGAACATATCGATCTTTCCACGGGAAGCATAGGTCTTTAAGAGATTGCGGATCTGGATCTCAAAGAGATTGAATTTTCTCGGCATTTTGATATTCAGATCGAAATACTTATAGTTAACGGATTTTAGTTCAACGGTGATTTTTTTGTCGTTTTTGATCTGCTCAAAACGACCAAAGCCTGTCATGCTGTAAATCATAGATCTGTTTCCTTTATTTTTGATTCGCTGTTTTCTGACACAGCGTTAATTCATGTTCGCGGCATACGAAGCCGGCATATTTTCTCTGAATGAACGGATCAATAACGGCCGAAATAATAATCGAAGATCGGGCCGGCATAATCGACCGCTCTCATCGGCGCTTCGTTCATGTTGTCTACTATAACACAGATCACCAGTTTTTCGCCATTCAATTCTCCATATCCGACAAACCAGCTGCGGTCATAGTTTTCATTCTTGTTGCTCAAGGTCTCCGCCGTCCCTGTCTTTCCATAAGCCGTGTAATTGCCCCAGTTCAGATTATTGGCCGTTCCATCCGTCACGACCGCCCTCAGATACTCATTCATGGCAGCCGCTTCACTGCTCGAGCACAAGGTCGTATACTTTTTCGGTTTAAAGTTCTTCACGATCCTGCCGCTCGGTGAGACGATCTGGGATACGAAGTGCGGCTTCATCACAACGCCATCGTTAGCAAAGGCACTCATCACGAGCGCTAAATGCAGCGGATTGGTGGAGGTCTCGCCCTGTCCAAAGCTGGTCTGCATCATCATGAAATCGCTGGTCTCATCTGAGATTTCAAACCTGCTCCGGTTATATGCGATATCAATATCGATTGGGGAATTGAAGAGCATCTTCGTGTTGTTCTCCTGAAACGCTTTGCGGTCTAACTGCATTCCGAGATTTGCAAAGGCACAGTTGCAGGAAATAGCAAACGCGTAGCGAAGGTCTTCATAGCCATGCACTTCCCCGTCAAAGCAGTTGATATCATAGTTCGGTCCGTGGATCGTGCCTTCACACTGATAGGTGTAGTCCCTAAAGGACGGATTCTCGCGCATGTATTCAAGTAGTGTAAACATTTTAAATGTGGAGCCCGGCGTATACTTACCCTGTGTGACACGGTTTAAAAGCGGGCTGCGTTCTTCATCCGAGATGATCCAGTCCCAATCCTCTTCGATCGTATTTGGATCAAAATCCGGTTTGGAAACATCGGCATAGATCTCGCCTGTCTGCGGATTCATCGCGATCACGCCGCCCATGGTATCTCCCAGAAGATTCGAGATATATTCCTGAAAATCCGCATGAAGCGTTGTATATAAGCCATCTCCTGCGTTCTTTTTGCCGTTAAACTCGTTGGAGATTTTCTCAAACATATTCATGTGGGAAGACAGCAGATAATAGTTATAGGAAGATTCCAGGCCTAATCCGCCGTTCACTTCATATCCCACAACATGTGAGAAGGTATTTGCATAAGGATAAATACGCTTTTCACTGCCGTCCTCATAGGTCTCCGTATATGCAAGCACATTGCCGTTCACATCATAGATCGGGCCTCGTTCCACCGTTCGCTTAAAGGAAGCCGAGCGCTTATTGTAGGTATTGTTGATCACAGCGCTTGACTGGAAGGTCAGGAAGATTCCAAGGTAGACCATCAGCGCAAAGAACAGCACGACAAATACGATCGAGATTCTTAAGATATCCGAATTGATCATGCGGCGCTTATTGATCTTTTTGCGCTCTTTATTCACTTTTCGTCTTTCACTTCGAATGCTCATGTCTAAAAATCGTCGTCCTCTATCTGCTGTATCCTTCTTCTTTGAGAGCTTTTCGGTTTTCTCCTTCTCTCTTCCGCGAGTTCTCGCTCATCATAATCATCATAATCTTCATAGTCGTCATCTCCCTCCGGGATCATCTGCAAGATCCGGTCTCGTTGGGAGATATGACGAGGCTCATAGCTTTGCTCCTCTTCTTCATAGAAATTATCGTCGAAATATTCCCTCTCATCTGGAACCATCTGTGAAATCCGCTCTCTTTGGGAAGCTGGCGGCTCCATGTAATCTTCATATTCATCTTCTAAATCGACATAGCGAACTCTGGACTCTCGGGTTCGATCCAATTTACTATCTGCGTCTTCTCGAGTATCTTCAAAACCATCAAATTCCGAAAGCGGCGCTCCCGCTGCGACCATCTCGCGCTCCCGTTCAACATCAGCCTCAGAGATAACATAGAGAGCCTGCACCATGCCGACCATGATGAAAGAAGCTAAAAGCGAGCTTCCGCCGTTGGAAATGAACGGAAGGTTGACGCCGGTCAGTGGAATAAACTTGATCGTACCGCCAATGGTCAAAAATACCTGGAAGCCATAAGCGCTTCCAAGGCCAAATGCCAAAAGCTTATAAAACGGATTATTGACTCGAATCGCCACACGGAAGATCATCAGCACATAGCAAAGGCATAAAAGAATCAATAAAAGACTGAACAGTCCGCCAAGCTCTTCTGAAATTGCCGAAAAGACCATGTCATTGGAAACCATCGGCACATTCCGTGGCATGCCTCTGAAAATCCCTGAGCCAAACCAGCCGCCAGTTCCGATAGCAAACAAGGCTTGCGCAATCTGATAGCCGCTGCTGTCAATATTGGTCCAGGGATCTCTCCATGCGCTGATTCGGGTCTGGACATGGCCAAAGAGCTGATAGGCGGCAAATCCACCGACAATGAGCCCGCCCAGTCCGATGCCGACATAAAGCAATTTCTTAGTTGCGACATACAGCATCAGAAGATAGATCATAAACAGGATCACGGCCGAACCAAGATCGTGACACAGAACCAGAATCAGGACATGGATCAGCGCACAAGCTGCCGTGATCAATACAGTTCTAGTGTTATTTGCCCGGTTGAATGCCGATGCGACGAACAGGACAAAGAGGATCTTTACGAACTCTGCCGGCTGAAAGGAGAAAAATCCCAGATCGATCGCGAGCTTCGCTCCGTTAACGACTCTGGAAAGGACCAGAACCATTGCCAGCAGCACAAGTCCGACGATCGCATAGACCCAGGTCAGATTACGCATAAACTTCGCCCGTTTACAAAGGAATACAAACACCAGGAATACGACAGAACTTACGATAATGATCACAAACTGTCTGACGGAGGTATCAAAATCCAGACGCGTCTGAATGATAAAGCCGATCGCAAGAAACATGCACATGACATTGTTCAGCCCTTTGCTCAAAGCGACAAAATGCGGGATCACAATGCTCATGACGATCAGGTAGACAAGCTGGCCGGCATAAAGGCCGATCACCTGGCCCAGTTTCAGTTCGATATCATCAAAAAGCTGGATATTGATACATATTGAAAGAAAAGCCAGTGCATGGATCACCAGCATCGTGATCCGCTGCAAGGCATAAGAAACTTTTTTCCTCTCATCCGGGACATCGCGCTGTGCCCTGAATGAGATGTAGGTAAAGTAGGCAAAAAATATAATGATTAAATATTTCGCGCCTGTAAGAATTACGTCTGTCATAGCTACAAAGATTCTTGATCATCGCGATTCTTACTTTCAAAATATGGGAATCGCTCTAACCTCAGTTTATTTATCCTCCGGCACAGGATAATTCATATGCTGATAAGCATAATCCGTAACCATCCTGCCTCTCGGAGTTCGGTTGATAAAACCGCATTTTACCAAATATGGCTCATATACATCTTCGATCGTTCCCGAGTCTTCTCCGATGGACGCCGCAAGCGTATCGAGTCCAACCGGGCCTCCGTGGAACTTCGTGATCATCGTCTTAAGGATTGCACGGTCCGTCAGGTCCAGGCCTTTCTGGTCGATATCGAGTAAATGAAGGGCCTCGTCGACGATTTCTTTTGTGATATTCCCGTCATGCTTCACCTGTGCATAATCGCGCACTCTTCGAAGGATACGGTTTGCAATACGTGGAGTGCCTCTGGAGCAGGTTCCAATCTCAAGCGCTCCGGTACGGTCAATTTTTTCGATATTCAGCTTTTTCGCTGAATTCGTAACGATATCCGCGAGCTCTTCCGGCTCATAAAACTCCATACGGTGGACGATGCCGAATCGGTCTCTCAGCGGGGCGGAAAGAAGTCCCGCCCTCGTTGTCGCTCCAATCAAGGTGAAACGGTCTAATTTGATCCTACGGACTGTTGTCTGTTCTCCGTTTTCAATCACCGCATCAAACGCGAAGTCTTCCATAACGGAATAAAGCGCTTCTTCCACCGGTTTGCTTAAGCGATGGATCTCATCCACAAACAGCACGCCGCCTTTCGGGAGCTGCTTTACAATGGCAAGGATCTCGCCCGGATACTCAATCGCCGGTCCGGATACAATCTTCATGCTGCGGCCCATCTCGTTTGCGATGATGCCGGCAAGCGTCGTCTTTCCAAGACCCGGAGGGCCGTAAAGAAGGACGTGATCGATCGGCTCGTTTCGTTCATTCGCCGCCTGGATATAGATCTTCAGGTTTGCCTTGATCTTTTCCTGGCCGATATAGTCCTCAAAAGAAAGCGGCCTTAAGTTATTCTCGGCTTCCTTTTCTTCCGGTATTAAATTGGTGTTAATTGCATTTTCCTTTGCCATTGCCAGACACTTTATTCCTAATCTTTGTTCTTTTTATGTCCAAAATTTTACAATTTTGATACGTGAAAGTCTTTGTTTTTAACTATTTCAGGGTCAATACTCGATATTTACAAAGATCTCATCGATCAGTTTATCCAGATCCATATCCGGAGTGATCTCGATCTTAGAGACCGCACGCATGCATTTTGCCCGGTCAAAACCGGTTGCCGCGACGACATCGACCGCCTGGTTGATCAGGGATCTTTCGTCGCTGCCGCTTGCAGCTGCCACATCCGCCGCAACGGCCGGCATTTCTTTACTGATCTTTCCTTTGAGCTCTAAAATGATCTTCTGCGCGGTCTTGGCGCTGATGCCTTTAGAGGCTGCAATCATCTTGTCATCACCAGTTAAAATCGCCAGTTTTAAGGTCTCCGCATCCGCAGCAGAAAGGATATTTAAAGCTCCTTTCGGGCCGATTCCGCTGACCTTTAAGAGCATCTGGAACATGTCCGACTCTGCTCTGGATAAGAAGCCACAGAGAGAGACATCGTCTTTTCCAAACGCCATGTACGTGTAAACCGTCGTCTCCATGCCCTCTGTCAGCTTGAACATGGAAGAAAGCGGCATATTGATCAGATAACCGATTCCATGGTTATCCAAAATGATATGATTATCTTCGATGCTGGCAACTGTGCCTTTGATATATCCGATCATTATTTATAATTCACGATCTTTCCAAAATCTTCTTTCAGGGAAGCTCCGCCAACAAGGCCGCCGTCGATATTCGGCATTGCAAAGAGTTCTGCTGCGTTTCCTGCATTGACGCTTCCGCCGTACTGGATGCGGATTGCTTCAGCAACTTCTTCATCGTAAAGCTCTGCGATGACCTGTCTGATGTATCCGCAGACCTCTTCTGCCTGCTCGCTGGTTGCCGTTTTTCCGGTTCCAATTGCCCAGATTGGCTCATATGCGATAACAGTTTCTCTTGCAAGATCATCCGGGACTTCATCAAAAGCACCTGCAATCTGGCTCTTGATCCAGTCTAAGGTCTCGCCTGCTTCTCTCTGCTCTAAGGTCTCACCGCAGCAGACGATCGGGATCAGGTCATATTCGAATGCCATCAGCAGTTTCTTGTTGATATCTTCATCTGTCTCGCCGAAATACTGTCTGCGCTCGGAATGACCAATAATAACGTATTCAACGCCAAGTTCCCACAGCATTTCCGGGGATATCTCTCCGGTAAATGCGCCGGCATCCTCAAAATACATGTTCTGGGCGCCGATCTGCACATTGGTTCCGCTGACTTCTTCCACTGCCGCCGGAATATCTACAAAAGGTACACAGAAAACGACATCTGCCTCATCTGTTTCTACCAGTGGAAGGAGCGTTCTGATCAGCTCTCTTGCCTGGGACGGGGTCTTGTTCATTTTCCAGTTGCCTGCGATGATTTTTCTTCTGCTCATATTGTTTCTTCTCCGTTCTATATTGATAAATGTCCCGGTTTTGCACTGGCTGGGCCCATTATCGGGATCTCCAATCGGCATGTCCGGAACTGATGAAAATTGTCCTGCTGATTATACCATTTTTCCCACCACAAAGGAACAACAGATGCTCTAAAGTGGTGGGAAAACAGTGAAAATATCCGTATTAAATTTTGTACAATATTTTTTTGATGAATGAATACGAATCATCATTCTTCAGACATCGATATGCCCAAAGCGGCTTGTCAATTTATTTATCAGCAATTGCAGCAACGCCTGGCATCTCTTTACCCTCTAAGAACTCTAAGGAAGCTCCGCCGCCGGTGGAAATATGCGTCATCTTATCTGCAAAGCCAAGCTGGTTAACAGCTGCAGCGCTGTCGCCACCGCCTATTACGGTGACTGCATCAAGGTCTGCAAGTGCTTTCGCGATTTCTTTGGTGCCTGTTGCGAAGTTCGGAACCTCGAAAACGCCCATCGGTCCGTTCCAGATCACGGTCTTTGCATCTTTCAGGCCATCTTTAAAGAGTTCGATCGTCTTTTCACCAATATCAACACCCATCTTATCATCCGGGATGTCCATGATATCGACGGTCTCAAACGGAACATCGTTGGAGATTTCTGCAGCGATCACAGTATCAACAGGAAGCAGGAGTTTTACACCTTTCTCCTCTGCTTTCTTGATCATGTTGGCTGCATACTCCAGATAGTCCTCTTCTACTAAAGATTTACCAATCTTTCCGCCCTGAGCTTTGGCAAAGGTATATGCCATACCGCCGCCAATCAGAAGGATATCGACTTTTTCTAACAGACTGTCAATCACGGAGATCTTGGAAGAAACTTTGGATCCACCGAGGATTGCTGCAAACGGACGAACCGGATCATCGACTGCATTTCCTAAGAACTGGATCTCTTTTTCCATCAAATAGCCGACTGCAGTCTCTTTTACAAAAGCTGCAACACCTGCTGTGGAAGCATGCGCTCTGTGCGCGGTTCCGAATGCATCATTTACATAAATATCAGCTAAGGAAGCCAGCTCTTTGCTGAAGTCTTCTCCGTTCTTTTCTTCTTCCGGACGGAATCTGGTGTTCTCTAAGAGTCCGATCTCGCCTTCAGCCAGGTTTTCTTTTGCCCATTCCGCATGTGCGCCGACAACATTGTCGTCTTTCAGGAACTTCACATGTTTTCCAAGAAGTTCAGAAAGTCTTTCAGCAACTGGCTTTAAGGAAAGCTCCGGCTTTACTTCTCCCTTCGGTTTTCCAAGATGGGAGCAAAGGATCAGTTTAGCACCATCATTTGAAAGCTTTTCAATTGTCGGAAGCGCTGCCTTGATACGGGTATCATCTGTGATGACACCATCTTTCAGCGGTACGTTGAAATCCACACGAAGAAGCACGCGTTTTCCTTTAACATCAATATCATCAATTGTTTTCTTATTTAACATTTACTTACCCCTTTATTATCTGCTTTGTACAATTAAAATGGCTATTTTTTTGTCGGGCTGCTTTATCTCCATTTCAATATCGCAACAATAAAACAGCCATATGTGAATTTCGGCCGGCCCCGTTAAGAGACCGGCCGTTTATTACCTTCTATTTACAGGAATTTCTGGCAAACATATTTTGCCGTTTTGCACATCTGGCAGGTGTAGGAATACTCGTTGTCATACCAAGCAACAACTTTTACAAGGCTCTTCTTGCCAAGTTCCATAACCTTTGTCTGTGTTGCATCGAAGCAGGAACCAGCTTCCATTCCGATGATGTCTGTAGAAACGATCGGATCCTCAGTGTATGCATATGAATCATTGGAAGCTTTCTTCATGAATTTGTTGATCTCGTCTGCAGTGACTTTCTTATCAACAACAGCAACCAGTTCAGTAACGGATCCTGTCGGAGTCGGAACGCGCTGTGCAGCGCCGTCCAATTTGCCGTTCAGTTCCGGAATAACTTTTCCGATTGCTTTTGCAGCACCGGTTGTGTTCGGAACGATGTTGTAAGCTGCAGCACGTGCTCTTCTTAAATCACCTTTTTTGTGGAATGCATCCAGCGGCTCCTGATCACCTGTGTAAGCATGGATCGTAGTCATGAAACCTTTCTCGATCGGAGCTAATTTGTTCAGGTTGAATGCCATCGGAGCGAGGCAGTTCGTTGTGCAGGAAGCTGCGCTGATGATATTGTCTTTTTTCTTAAGAGTCTTATGGTTTACACCATAAACGATGGTCGGCATATCATCGCCAGGAGCGGAAATGATAACTTTCTTAGCGCCTGCATTGATATGAGCCATAGCCTTTTCCGTATTTTTGTAAACGCCTGTGCAGTCGATTACGAGATCGATTGCCAGCTCTTTCCACGGAAGATTTGCAGCGTCTCTTTCGCCAGTGATAGCGATTTTATAATCACCGATTTTGATAGAATCTTTTAATGCTTTTACTTTCGCAGCATCAACAAATGTTCTGTATGTGGAATCATATTTCAGAAGGTGAGCGATCTCTTCTGTCGGGTGTGAGCAGTTGATTGCTACAACTTCAACATCCGGATCATTGTACAGTCTTCTGAAAGTCAGACGTCCGATTCTTCCAAAACCATTAATTGCGATTCTCTTTTTTGCCATTTTGTAACCTCCTCAAAATTGGTCATAATTATTTGGCGGAACTGTAAATCATATACATAATTTCAGGCCGCAATAAATCGGCGGGTTCACGAACCCCCATACATATTTAATTATAGCACTATAAATTTGAAAAACAATCAACAGCTGTATCTTTTTTGTGCATCATTTAAAAAAGAAAGACCGGCTTTCACCGGTCTTTCCAAAAATTCAATATGGCTATAAATTATTTCTTTGCTGCTTTGTATGCTTTGACTGCCTCTGTCAGTTCCGGAACGATCTTGAAGAGATCGCCAACCAGACCATAATCAGCTGCGTCAAAGATCGGTGCTGTCTCATCTTTGTTGATCGCAATGATGAGGTCAGACTCTTCCATACCGGCAAGATGCTGGATTGCGCCTGAAATACCAACAGCAACATAGATCTGCGGACGAACGGTTTTACCGGTCTGTCCAACCTGCATGTCTTTCGGCATCCAGCCTGCATCAACGACTGCACGTGAACAAGCAACTTCTCCGCCTAAAGCATCTGCAAGATCTCTTAAAAGCTGGAAGTTTTCAGGGCTGCCAACGCCACGTCCGCCGGATACTAAGATCTTAGCGTCCATGATGTCAACGGTCTCACCTACGGACTTCACGATATCAAGGATCTCAACGTATTTGTTGTTCGGTGTGAATCCTGGGTTAAACTCGATCACTTCAGCCTTAGCGCCTTCTTTCTTTTCCTGTCTCTGCATAACGCCAGGACGAACGGTTGCCATCTGCGGACGGTTGTCCGGGCAAGCGATCGTTGCAATGGTGTTTCCACCAAATGCAGGACGGGTCATAAGAAGCTGATTATGCTTCTGCTGATCTTCTTTTCCCGGAATCGGATTCAGCGGGAAATCACCGATATCAAGCTGTGTGCAGTCTGCTGTCAGACCGGTTGCAACTCTTGCAGATACACGAGGGCCAAGGTCACGGCCGATCGGAGTTGCACCAACTAACATGATCTCCGGCTTAAACTCATTGATCGCACTTGCAAGTGCATGAGCATACGGCTCGGTTCTGTAATCTTTCAGTTCCGGATCATCGATCAGGATGACTTTGTCAGCACCATATTCAGCCAGCTGGTCCGGAAGATCTTTAATATCAGATCCGATCACAACTGCTGCCACATCTGTGCCTAAATCTTTTGCTAAGTCATTAGCTTTGCCGAGAAGTTCGAAAGCGATTCCGCTGAGTTTTCCGTCGACCTGCTCTGCAAAGACATATACACCTTTATAATCTTGAATGTTCATCTTTGTTCGCTCCTTTCTCAGCGTAATGCGTGTTTCTCATCCAACTTGCCCATCAGATAAGCAACTGCTTCCTTCGGATCAAGCTCAACCTTCTCGCCTGCGCCCTTACGTACCTTATCAGATGCTTTTGCGATCTTTGTAGGAGATCCTGCAAGACCGATATTTGCATCGTCAAGATCTTTAAGGTCTGCTCTGCCCCAAACGGTGATGTCTGCGTTCACAGCATCAACGATTCCAGCAGGAGTCATATAACGAGGCTCAGCCAGCTCACCAAGAGCGGTGATCAGGCAAGGCATCTTAGCTTTCAGTACGTGATATCTGTCATCATACTGACGCTGAACGATTACATAGTCGCCATCGATCTTGATATCCTGTGCATAAGAGATGACAGGAATGTCAAGATGCTCGGAGATCTGCGGACCAACCTGAGCAGTATCACCGTCGATTGCCTGACGGCCGGTGATGATCAGGTCATAATCCAGGTTGCGGATACCAGCTGCAATTGTAGAAGAAGTTGCCCAGGTATCAGCACCACCTAATACTCTGTCTGTGATCAGGATCGCTTTATCAGCGCCCATAGCCAGAGCTTCCATTAATACGTCTGTTGCTTTCGGAAGTCCCATTGTAATAACAGTAACTTCAGCACCGTACTGATCTTTCAGCTGCAGTGCAGCCTCTAAACCAGCTTTATCATCCGGGTTCATGATTGCCAGCATAGCAGCTCTGTTTAATGTTCCATCCGGATTAAACTGAACTCCACCTTTTGTGTCAGGAACCTGCTTAATGCATACTACGATTTTCATTCTTCACACGCTCCTTTCCTATGCCAGTATGTTACCCGAGATAACCATTCTCTGAACTTCACTGGTTCCTTCATAGATCTCGGTGATCTTCGCGTCACGCATCATACGTTCTACATCGTATTCACGAGTATATCCATATCCACCGTGAAGCTGTACGGCCTTCGTTGTTACTTCCATAGCTGTTTCTGCTGCAAAGAGTTTTGCCATTGCTGCCTCTACAGAGAATACCTTCTGAGTATCCTTTGCGATTGCTGCTTTGTAAACTAAATGTCTTGCAGCTTCTACTTTGGTTGCCATGTCTGCAAGCTGGAACTGTGTATTCTGGAATTTTGCGATCGGTTTTCCGAACTGTTTACGTTCTTTAACATATGCGATCGTGTTATCCAGAGCTCCTGCTGCGAGTCCAAGAGCCTGAGCTGCGATACCAATACGGCCGCCGTCCAGGGTCTTCATTGCAAGTGAGAATCCTTTGCCTTCAACACCAAGCATGTTCTCTTTCGGGACGATGCAGTCCTGGAAGATGATCTCGGTTGTGGAAGAAGCACGGATACCCATCTTCTTTTCCAGTGTTCCTACAGAGAATCCCGGGAAGTCTTTTTCTACGATAAATGCACTGATTCCCTTAGTTCCAAGAGATTTGTCTGTCATTGCAAAAACAACGAATGTTTCTGCTACCCCACCGTTTGTAATGAAGATCTTAGAGCCGTTAAGCACATAGTGATCACCATCTAAAACAGCCTTTGTCTGCTGTCCGGATGCATCTGTTCCTGCACCTGGCTCCGTCAGGCAGAAAGCACCAACTTTCTTTCCTGCTACAAGGTCCGGCAGATATTTTGCTTTCTGCTCATCTGTTCCGAACTTGTAGATCGGGTCTGCACAAAGAGATGTGTGTGCAGATACGATAACGCCGGTAGTTCCGCATACCTTGGAAAGCTCTTCGACAAGGAGAACATAAGTTAAGGTGTCACAGCCCTGTCCGCCGAACTCTCTCGGGATCGGAACGCCCATCATTCCGTATTTGCCCAGCTTCTGAACGGTTTCCATCGGAAAACGCTCTGTTTCATCGATTTCCTGCGCAAGTGGCTTTACTTCATTCTGTGCGAATTCACGGAATAAAGCTCTCGCCATCTCATGCTGTTTGTCTAACGTGAAGTCCATTTTTTTGTTTCCTTCCTATTTATTATAGTCGTAGAAGCCTTTTCCGGTCTTAACACCTAAGAGACCTCCACGTACCATTTTACGTAAGAGGATGTGTGCGCGATATTTGGAATCGCCAGTCTCTTTATAGAGAACATCCATGATAGCAAGGCAAACATCCAGTCCGACCATATCGCCTAAAGCAAGAGGTCCAATCGGGTGGTTGCAGCCCAGTTTCATTGCATTGTCGATACCTTCTACAGAAGCGATGCCCTCTGCATAGATGCAGATAGCTTCATTGATCATCGGGATAAGAATTCTGTTAACAACGAATCCAGGTCCTTCATTAACCTGTACCGGAGTTTTGCCGATTTCTTCAGCAATAGCGATGATCTTGTTTGTGATCTCGTCCGGAGTATTAGCGCCTGCGATAACCTCAACAAGTTTCATAACAGGTGCCGGGTTGAAGAAGTGCATACCGATCATCGGTCTGTCAAGGCCTGCGCCGATTTCTGTGATAGATAAAGATGATGTATTTGTAGCGAAGATGCAGTCAGCCGGAACGATGTCCTGCAGCTCTTTGAATGTCTGCTTTTTGATCTCCATGTTCTCGATTGCTGCTTCAACAACAAGATCGCAGTCTGTGCAGATGTCTTTCAGTCCTGTGGTGATTCTGCCAAGGATCGCATCAGCAGTTGCCTGCTCCATTTTGCCTTTGCCTACGAGTTTGGTAAGGTTCTTTTCGATTTTTGCCTTTCCGCCTTCAGCGAACTCGGTTTTGATATCAGTCAGTCTTACCTGATAGTTCTCATTTGTTGCAAAAGCCTGTGCAATACCGGATCCCATTGTTCCTGCGCCAATAATACCAACGATCATAATTTAATACCTCCTAAAATATCTAATGTCTCCCTGCATCATTGGGATGAACCCGTTTATGCAGGAGATGTGATTGATTTGTAATGATTACTTATTTATTTTTGAATCCTTCTACTTTTCTCTTCTCGAGGAATGCTTTCATGCCTTCGATCTGATCTTCTGTCTCGAAGCAGCTGCCGAAGAGTTTCTCTTCGATCACGATTGCCTGATCCATGTCTACCTGAAGACCATCGTTGATTGCCTTCTTGCAAGCACGAACTGCGATTGGCGCATTGCGGGCGATCTTAGCAGCCATTTTCTCAGCTGCCGGCATCAGTTCCTCGATCGGATAAACTGCATTAACCAAGCCAATTGCTAAAGCTTCCGGAGCTTTGATATTTGTTGCAGTGTAGATCAATTCTTTTGCTTTGCCCGGGTTGATGATTCTTGCAAGACGCTGAGTGCCACCAAATCCAGGAGTAATTCCAAGACCAACCTCCGGCTGTCCGAACATAGCGTTTTCAGAGCAAATACGAATGTCGCAGCTCATAGCGATCTCATTTCCGCCACCGAGTGCAAATCCGTTAACTGCAGCGATGACTGGAACCGGGAAGGTCTCGATCTTTCTGAACACATCATTTCCGCGTTTTCCGAACGCTTCGCCTTCAGCAACAGTCAGGGTACTCATCTCACCGATATCAGCGCCGGCAACAAATGACTTCTCTCCTGCACCTGTCAGAATCACAGCGCGGACCACATTGGTATCAATCTGGTCAAAAACACTGTCGAGTTCTGCAAGAACAGCAGAATTCAGAGCATTTAATGCCTCCGGTCTGTTGATCGTTATGATCGCATACCCTTCTTTTTGCTCACATAATACAAATCCCATAAACTTCTACCTCCTGTTTCTTTCGCACATCCCTACGCACTTTTTTGCTTTTACCTATTATTCAGCCGAGTTTTCAAGATAACAATGTTTCAGCATCCTGCTTTCAGGTTTTCGTTTACTGTAGTTTGGACCCTGTAAACAATTGTTTTGATTAAAGCTGTACCATTTTATCCGGCTGTTCAGAATCATGAAAGCAGACGTCAAGTTCCAAATCAGGCACACAATAAAAGAACAATAGAAATGCACTCAAATTTCTACGTATACTATTATACCCACATCACGTGAAATTGTACATAAATAAAAACAGCTTGATATTTTTTTAACAAGTTTGATTCTATTTTAGCATAATGACTCATCGTTTCTATGAATGAATCGATGATTTTTTGTAATATATTTTTATATCGTTTTGGGGGATTAGTTTTTATAATGACATGAACTTTTTATAAGCCGCACTGAGGTACATCGCATAATTGATCACTACTGCTTTTGGAATGAGACCCTTAGGATTCAAATCCATTAAACTCGTCCTCATGCATCTCAGACCTATTTTCACAAATTTCCCACCACTTTTCAAACGCCTATTCTCCTTAAATTCCATCATCCATGCATCTTAAGTATTAGTACACAAATTTCCCTCCACTTTTTTGATCGAAAAAATGGTGGGAAAAATATGAACTGAGTGTATAGATGCATAAAACTCCTTGAATAGCCAAAAAAATGTGTCTGATAATGGTGGGAAAATTGTGAAATATAAGCTCAGATGCATGAAGAGCTGCTGTTGCGCTATAAAATCAAAGCAATAAGGACTGGTATGACAAATTGTCTCCCAGTCCTTATTCCTCCGATTTTGCATCGCTTGTAGTTCGCGCAAATTCACACCCGCAGTAGTCCTGGCGGTAAAGATCGTATTGTTTTGATAGTTCGATGGAACGAAGATAGCCGTTCTTTTTCTTGAAGTCGGACTCGAGCCAGATTGGCGGCGAATCAAGGTCACCTATGAAAGCAAGCGAGGCATTATTTGCCTCTACGGAACCAGTATTATTAGCATCAGTCGTTTGATTCTCTGACGTCATAAGATGATCTGGGGCATGGACTAATTTCTCCGCCTCATGGCCGACTTTATTTAAGATCATGGCGTTTTTGTGCGGGCTGACCGTGAGGGTCGTTCCGAAATAGTCAAAGCCTTGCTCTTTTGCGATCTCCGCCGTTTTATTTAAGCGGAGTTCAAAACATTTCACGCAGCGGGCGCCGCCTTCCGGCTCTGCTTCATAACCTTTAGCTGCTTCCAGAAACTCCCGATGGTCGTATGGGAGAGTCAGTAATTTGACTTCAAAACATTTACTTTCATCATATAGATCCCGCCCTTCAGAGGAAGTTTGCAGCTGATCTTCTGCTGGAGAACCGGAATACACCATATCAATCAATCGCTTTTGCTCAGAGAGGCGGTGTTCATACTCTTCTTCCGGATAGATATTGGGATTATAATAAAAGACGGTGATTTTGAAATAGTCTTTCAGATAGTCCAGCACATAGGAGCTGCACGGGCCGCAGCAGCTGTGCAAAAGCAAAGAAGGAGTCTTGGAAGACTCCTTAATTTCGTTTAACAGCGCATCTAATTTATTCTGGTAATTGATTTTCTGCTCCATAATGTCAGTGAGGAAACTTTTCTTTTATCGAAAACTATATCTTCCGAGCACCCTTTTTCTCTGCTCCATTATACCATTTCCCTGCTTTTTTCAGTTCCTGATACTTCTGATAAGCGGATTCCAGGATTGCTCTTTCATTATCATATTTCAGAAGAAAGATGGCTTCATGGTACTTATAGTAACCGGAATCCGAAAAGAATTCTTCCCTCTGGGGTTTACTGTAATAGCTGTCTCCTGCCATCAGGTACCAGTGCACGGTCTTGCAGACTTTATCGTCCGGAATATTGAATTCATATTCGCTGGTGCCGATATAGCTCATGATCTTTCCGTTCGCGCCGGATTCTTCTTTCACTTCTCGTAAGGCGGTGTCTTTATGATCCTCGCCCTCTTCCACAGTCCCCTTCGGGAGGACCCATCCTATAAACCGGTCATGATAATTCTTAAAAAGTAATAATATTTTGCCGCGATATATGACCACACCACCACAGCTCACTGCTTCTTTCATATACAGTCCTTCTTTTATTTCACATGCACGTGTGTGAATAAGTGATCCTGGCAGTACTCATGATTGCCTGCACATTTAGAGCAATAACGGAATGTCAGGTCCGGATTCGTCAGGTTCGTCCTTCCGCAGACGGAGCATCTGTGAACAATGACGCCATTTGCGACATATGGTCCGCCGCCAGTCGTCGTCTTCTGCGTCTGCTGACGCTGTTGCTGCCAGGCCTGGTTCTGTGCCATGCCCTGCTGCATCCGTTTTTTAAAGTCCGCACGCCTATGGATTTCCTGTGGCGAGATTCGTCTGTAATTCCTGGTCGCAAGGAAGAAGATCAGGAAGTTCAGCAGCGATATCACGATGGAGAAAATCTCAGTGATGATCGCAATTTTGGCAGCACCAGCCTCGATGCCGAACTGGATAATGATCGCCTGCACCTCCGGGTTCGGAAGAGAAAAGAGGGAAATAACCCCGCTTACGATCTGAATTCCGAGATACACAATATCAAAAATGGCAAGCCATTTGATCCGGATCGGCAAAATGCCGAAGAAATAGATCCTGGTATTCGGGAACAGAACGGCAAACGCCAGGAATGACGCCAGGTTGATATAATAGGTGCTGACATTCATGGAATAGCCCGTGATCCAGTAAACGATCATGGCTCCTAAGGTCATGAAAAACCAGCCCGAGAAGATATACAGGTTATATTTAAATGCACCGAGTGCCTGCTCCAATCCTTTCCCGATGAAATAGTAAAGCAGGAACATGAAGATGATAAAAATGCTTAAGCCCTGTGGGATCGTAAGGAACCAGGTAAACAGACGCCAAACCTGTCCTTTCATGACCATCGCCGGATCTAAAACGATGTAATTATAGATCCCGAGTCTGGAATTCGTGAAATACAGGATATAGCCGACCAGATATCCGCCTAAAATATAATAAATTAAGTTTTTGATGGCATACTTGCCGATTTTTCGTTCAATCTTGTTTAACATGAGGCAAATTATAGCATATACGTTGAAAACTAGGCAATCTTTCTTTCAGAACCTCCACAAAACTTTCACAGATTATTGGTTCACAATTAATTGTTTCTATTATATAATTCAAAAGTTATGGGTGATTTATACAGACTTGGAGTGGACATTGGTTCCACGACCGTAAAAATTGCAATCTTAGATAGTGATGACAATGTTTGCTTCTCTGACTATCAGAGACATTATGCAAACATTCAGGAGACCCTTGCGTCTTTGATCAAGGATGCTGCGTCCAAACTTGGAAACGTATCGCTTTCTCCTGTGATCACAGGCTCCGGCGGACTTCAGCTTTCCAAGCATCTGGACGTTCCATTTGTTCAGGAAGTCGTTGCCGTATCAACAGCGCTCCAGACCTATGCCCCGCATACGGATGTTGCGATCGAGCTTGGCGGCGAAGATGCCAAGATCATCTACTTCACTAATGGAATCGAACAGAGAATGAATGGTATCTGTGCCGGTGGTACAGGTTCCTTTATCGACCAGATGGCAGACCTTCTTCAGACCGATTCTATGGGACTGAATGAATATGCCAAGAACTATAAAACGATCTATCCGATCGCAGCCCGCTGCGGTGTTTTCGCAAAGACAGATATCCAGCCGCTGATCAATGAAGGGGCAACCCACGAGGATCTTGCAGCTTCTATTTTCCAGGCGGTTGTCAATCAGACGATCTCCGGTCTTGCCTGCGGAAAACCGATTCGTGGTAACGTGGCTTTCCTTGGCGGACCGCTCCATTTCCTTTCCGAGCTCCGTGTGGCCTTTATCCGCACATTAAAGCTGGAAGGCGAAGCGATCATTCATCCGAACAATTCTCACCTTTTTGCAGCCATCGGCTCTGCTATGAATGCTGAAGAAGGCTATACGATCTCTACGGATGAGCTTTTTGATCAGCTCGACCACGGAATCAAGATGGCAAATGAGATCAACCGTATGGATCCGCTCTTCTCTTCTTACGATGAGTATGATGCGTTCTCCAAACGCCATGCAAAGGCGACAGTCAAAAAGGGCGATATCCGTAATTATCATGGAACCTGCTTCATGGGAATCGATGCCGGCTCGACAACGACAAAGATTGCCCTGATCGATACAGAAGGCACGCTTCTTTGGTCCTTCTACAGCAACAATAACGGAAGCCCGATCGAAACGACGAAACGCGCGATTCAAGAATTAAAAGAGCTGATGCCGGCTGACAGCAAGGTGGTCTATTCCTGTTCCACCGGATATGGTGAGGCGCTTCTTAAGAGTGCGCTGATGATGGAAGAAGGCGAAGTCGAAACGGTTGCGCATTATTATGCTGCCCGCTTCTTTGACCCGTCTGTCGACAGCATCTTAGATATCGGCGGACAGGATATGAAATATATCCGCATCAAGAATGGTGCGATCGACAATGTCCTCTTAAACGAGGCATGCTCTTCCGGCTGTGGCTCTTTCATCGAAAACTTCGCCGCATCCATGAACTACTCCGTTCAGGACTTTGCAAAAGCAGCCTTATTTGCAAAAAGCCCGACAGACCTCGGAACCCGCTGCACCGTTTTCATGAACTCTAATGTAAAGCAGGCGCAGAAAGAGGGCGCCGAAGTCTCGGATATTTCCGCCGGCTTAAGCTACTCTGTCATCAAAAATGCTTTATATAAAGTTATCAAGATCGTAGATCCGAAGGAATTCGGGGAAAAGATTGTTGTCCAGGGTGGAACTTTCTATAACGATTCGATCCTTCGTGCGTTTGAGTTTATCACCGGGCGCGAAGTCGTTCGTCCGGATATTGCCGGCATCATGGGCGCGTTCGGTGCTGCTCTGATCGCAAGAGAGCGTTATGCGAATGAAGCAAAGGAAAAAGGAAGCGCTCCGGAAACGACGCTTCTCAGCTTCGACGATATCATCAATTTGGAATTCAAGACAACTCTGGCACGCTGTCAGGGATGTACGAACCATTGTCTTCTGACGATCAATACCTTCTCCGGCGGACGGAAATTCATTTCCGGTAACCGCTGCGAAAAAGGTCTTGGAAAAGAAAAGAAAGACGACACGGTTCCGAACCTCTTTAAATATAAAAATGACCGTATCTTTAACTTCCAGCCACTCAGCGAGGAAGATGCCCCGCGCGGCACGGTCGGAATCCCGCGTGTTCTGAACATGTACGAGAACTTCCCGTTCTGGGCAACGTTCTTTAAACGTCTCGGATACCGGGTGGTCCTCTCCCCGCCTTCTAATCGTAAGATTTATGAACTGGGAATTGAATCCATTCCGAGCGAATCCGAGTGTTACCCGGCAAAACTTGCGCACGGACACATTCAGTGGCTGATTGAAAAAGGAATCAAATATATTTTCTATCCTTCCATCGCTTATGAGCGGAATGAGACTCCGGATGCGGGCAACCACTTTAACTGCCCGATCGTAACGAGCTATCCGGAGAACATCAAGAACAATGTGGAGGACCTGGAAAAATACAATATCAAATTTGAGCATCCGTTCCTGGCAATGACAGATTACCGGATCTTCACGGAAGGTCTGGTCCGTGTCTTTGCAAATTCAGAGTACGGCTTCTCTGCTCCGGAAGTCATCGGTGCGGCAAAAGCCGGCTGGGCGGAGCTGATGAAGATCAAACAGGAAATTCAGGAAAAAGGTGAAGAGGTCCTCAAGTGGATGGAAGAGACCGGAAACCAGGGTATCGTACTGGCAGGCCGTCCGTACCATGTGGACCCTGAAATCAACCACGGTATTCCGGAACTGATTACCTCCTATGGTATTGCCGTCCTCACGGAAGATTCCATTTCTCACTTAGGACGTGTGGAGCGCCCGCTGATCATACTGGATCAGTGGATGTATCATTCCCGTCTCTATCGCGCTGCAAGCTATGTAAAAACAAGAGATGACCTGAACCTGATCCAGCTGAATTCCTTTGGCTGCGGTCTTGATGCAGTAACGACGGATGCAGTAAATGACATCCTGTCTGGTTCTGGCAAGATCTATACTGTCCTTAAGATCGACGAGGTCAACAACTTAGGCGCAGCAAGGATTCGTATCCGCTCCCTGCTCTCTGCTCTGAAAGAAAAGAAAGCATCCGGAGAAAAGAGAACTCTGACTTCCGCAGCTTATGACCGTATCGAGTTCACAGAAGATATGCGTTCTAAGTACACGATCCTGGCTCCGCAGATGTCACCGATCCACTTTGAGCTCCTTCAGGTCGTTTTCGAGGCACATGGTTATAACTTTGTCATTCTGGATAATGATAACCGCGATGCAATCGATGCCGGGCTCAAATACGTAAATAATGATGCCTGCTATCCGTCGATCATCGTCGTTGGTCAGATGATGGATGCGCTTGCCAGCGGTAAATATGATCTGGACCGCACTGCTCTTTTGATCACACAGACCGGTGGCGGCTGTCGTGCATCCAACTATATCGGCTTTATCCGCCGTGCGCTGAAGAAAGCCGGCATGGACCAGATCCCTGTTATTTCCTTAAGCGTCGGCTTGGAGAAAAACTCTGGATTTAAAGTATCGCTCAGTCTTCTCCGCAGAGCTCTTTATGGCGTCGTGATCGGAGACGTCTTCATGCGCGTTCTCTATGCTACAAGGCCTTATGAGGACATTCCAGGCTCTGCTGACCAGCTGCACAGGAAATGGGCTGAGAAAGTAAAAGAAGAACTGACCCGCCCGGGCTTTAACCGTTCCCATGCGATCAAACTGATCAAGCAGATCATCCACGACTTTGATGAACTGCCGAGAAAGAATATTTCAAAACCTCGTGTTGGTATTGTCGGCGAGATCCTGGTGAAATTTATGCCGATGGCAAACAAAGACGTTGTCCGCCTCTTAGAGAAAGAAGGGGCTGAGGCTGTTATGCCGGATCTTTTAGATTTCGTGCTCTACTGCCTCCAGAACCAGTATTTCAAGGTGGATAACTATAGCGCAAACAAGATCAATTCTGTTTTGGCAACTGCCGGAATCAGTTTTATTGAGCATCTAAGAAAGCCGGCGACCAGAGAGCTGCAAAAGAGCAAGCACTTCGTTCCTGCGACAGAGATTGGACATATCGCAGACCTTGCGAAAGAATATGTTTCCCTTGGAAACCAGTGCGGTGAAGGATGGTTCCTGACCGGTGAGATGATGGAACTGATCAACGGAGGCGTTCCAAACATCGTCTGCGTTCAGCCGTTTGGCTGCCTTCCGAACCATGTTGTCGGAAAAGGTGTTATCAAAACGATCCGCAACTCCAATCCGGAGGCCAATATCGTCGCGATCGACTATGACCCGGGTGCTTCTGAAGTCAACCAGTTGAACCGCATCAAGCTGATGCTGGCTACGGCGAAGAAGAATTTGGAAGATCAGGGCGCCAGAAAATAGTTGATTCGAATCATTTCAGCATAATAAACTCCCGGGTGAATGTCATCATCCGGGAGTTTTAATTTTCGATCTGCCAATCAATTGGGTCCAGTCCATGCATGATCAGGAAGGAATTGCATTTTGAGAAGTGTCTGCATCCAAAGAAGCCTCGGTAGGCGGATAGCGGCGACGGGTGTGGCGCTTCTAAGATCAAATGCTTCGGGTTGTTCAGCATTGCTTTTTTTGCTCTTGCAGGGCTTCCCCAAAGCATAAAGACAATCGGCCTGTCCTGCTCGTTCAAGGCTCGGATCGCAGCATCCGTAAACTCTTCCCAACCGATGCCTTTATGGGAATTTGCCTCATGCGCCCGCACCGTCAGGACGGTATTTAAAAGCAGCACGCCCTGCTTTGCCCATTTTTCCAGGTATCCATGATTTGGGATATAGCAGCCGAGGTCATCATGCAGTTCTTTATAGATATTGTTAAGAGACGGCGGGATATCCACGCCTTTTTTTACAGAAAAGCAAAGCCCGTGCGCCTGTCCGTCATTATGATACGGGTCCTGACCTAAGATCACGACCTTGACCTCTTTTAATGGAGTCAGGTGGAACGCATTAAAGAGGTCATCACTTGCAGGAAAGATCTTCTGCGTCTTATACTCTTCGTTCACCTTAAGATAGAGTTTTTTATAATAGTCTTTTTTGAATTCCGGCTTTAATGCGTCAAGCCAGTCATTGCTTATCGGTGGCATTTTCTATCAGTCTTCTTTCTCTTGGTTCATGTCATCCAAAACTTTCCATTCCGGTTCCTGAGTTTCAACCAGGACATTCCATTCCGCATCTTGAGTCTCATCCAACGCTTTCCATTCCGGTTCTTTATGCTTGCCGGATTTGGTCTTTTCTCTTTGACTCTTGCGTTCTTTGCGTGAATGTTTCTCTTCTGCCTTGTCTGTCTTTGCTTTCTTTGGTCTTCTCTTCTCCGTCTTTTCCGCAGCTTTTTGCATGCTCTGACGGTCCATGATCTTTGTAGTACCGGAAAGAATCTTTGTTGCCGTACTTGCCGTCTTTTTCCAGATCGGAAGTTCGGAAAGCTTGCGTCTCGGAGCATCTGCAACAGACTCCTTGGCATCCTTCTCTCCTGCCGGAACAGCCGCCGCTTCCAGATCGATCCAAAATGCAACTCCATCCGGAAGATTCATGACGCCGCAGTCTTTATGCAGAGAATCGGCAATCGCCTTCACGATGGAAAGGCCCAAACCGCTTCCGCCATATTCACGGGTCCTTGCTTTATCGATTTTATAGAACTTACCCCAGATCTGATCAAGCTCTTCTTCCGGGATCTGCTCTCCGGAGTTAAAGACCGTGACGCGGTAGTTCTCTTCGACTTTTTCCACATTGATACGGATGATCTTGTTCTCATCCATGTGGTTCATGGCATTATTAAAGTAATTGACCAGAGCTTCTTCAAAAAGGAATTCATCCGACCAGACATAGGCACTTCTCGAATTATCGAAGAAGATATTGGCTCCTTTTTCTTCGATGATCACAGACATCGTGTTTAAGAATCCGTTGATCACATCGATCACGTTGAAGCGTTCGAGCGATACGGCGCTCTTTCCTTCTTCCAGCTGATTTAATGTGGATAAACGCTTAATGAGGACATTCATCTTTTCTGCTTCGTCAATGATAACGTCGCAATAAAAATCTCGGTCTTCCTTGCTTGTTGAGATTCCCTCTTTTAAGCCTTCCGCATAACCGGAGATCAATGCAATCGGAGTCTTCAGTTCGTGGGAGACATCCGACATATATTTCTTGCGGGCTTCTTCAAGCTCGGTCTTACGTTTCAGTTCGTTTTCCAGATTGAGGTTTGAGGTCTTAAGCTCAGCGATGTTCTTTTCCAGCTTTTCACTGATCTCGCGAATGTTTTCGCCCAGAACGCCAATCTCATCCTGCCTCAGATGTTTATATGCATAGTTTTTTTCGAACTCCGCACTGTCAAAATCACCTTCATTGACTTTCTGCGCCAGCGCAGCCAGACGCGTGATCGGTTTGGAATAGTAGCCGATGATAAAGTAGATCGCGATTGCGCTGATGATCAGGATTGCTGCACAGACGATCGCGAAAAAGCCTAATGAGACTCGGATATTATTTTGGATATTGGAAAGCGAAGATCTGGCGATAAAGGAATTCCCATTGTCTAAGAAGCCCCACATTTCGACATAAGATGCCTGTGTTTCATCATTCGGCCGAATGATCTGTAAGGTGTAGTCCGGGTTTTCGGAGACGACTTTGTTTCCGTTTTCTCCTTGGAGATTGCCCTCTCCAAAAGTAATATCGTCAAGACGCTGTGACATCGTCTCGGAATGACCAAAGGAATAGATCTGATCCCCAGCCGTATTTTTTACGAGAAGCGTGATACCTTCTTCTTCACACAAAGAGAAGATCTGCTGCTCCACTTCTTCCGGAGCGCCCTCCGAATTCATCTTCTCGTATAATTCTTTCATGGAAGACTGTTTGACACGGACAAAAAAACGGGTAGAAAAAATGGCGCACAACACAAGTCCAATGACAAATGCGAGTGCCACCATAATAAAAAGAAAATTTACAGTTTTCCAGCGAAGCGATGTCTTTTTCATGTTTCAGAACGGATAACTACTCATCCACTTCAAATTTATAGCCCATGCCCCAGATCGTTTTAATATAACTTCCGCAGTCACCGAGCTTAGAACGGATCTTTTTCACATGCGTATCGATCGTACGCGCATCTCCGAAATAGTCATAATTCCAGACGCTGTTTAAGATTTTTTCACGGGAAAGCGCGATGCCCTTGTTCTCAGCAAAATAGCAAAGCAGTTCAAACTCTTTGAAACTGAGTTCGATCTCTTTTCCTTTTACTTTCACTACATGAGAGGTCTTATTGATCTCAAGGTCCCCTGCTGTAATGATATCTTCTTCATTCAGCTTATTTGCACGTCTTAAGATCGCATCGATCCTTGCAACAAGGATCTTCGGGCTGAACGGCTTTGTGATATACTCATCGATTCCTAGATCGTATCCTAAAAGCTCGTCCGTTTCGTCCCCTTTTGCAGTCAGCATAATGATCGGAACTTTCGAAATCTTACGGATCTCGCGGCAGGTCTCCCAGCCGTCCATCTTCGGCATCATGATATCAAGGATCACCAGATCGATCTTACTGTTGTGATCATACATGATGTCTAAGGCTTCCTCTCCGTTTGCAGCTTCCAGTACGGTGTACTCTTTTGCAACCAGGAAGTCCTTTACGATTTTCCGCATTCTTGCTTCGTCATCAACGACTAAAATCTTTAATTCGTTCATAATACCCTCTGCGTTCGATAATTAAAACTTGGATTACCTGTAAACATCTGTCAAATATCATTATAAACAAATTTGTGTATTATGTGTTAAGAATTCGGCGGATATTATGGAAGGAATCCGCGCTAAGCATGTGTATGATTTATCGCTTAAGCATGTTCTGAATCCAGCGTCAAAACGGCAGGATTCCCAAATGCTCCAACAGGATCTTGAGCCCGATCAGGATCAGGATAATGCCACCGGCGATTTCTGCTTTTGCTTTCAGTTTTGAGCCGAATCGGTTTCCGATCATGACGCCTAAAAATGATAAGACTAGCGTCGTGCATCCGATGATCAGGATCGATTTCCATATGCTCACTGAAAGGAACGCGAAAGAAATGCCAACCGCAAGCGCATCGATGCTGGTTGCAATGGCCAGGATCACAAGCTCACCCCACTTGAGGCGGAACTCCTCTTCCTGCGATTCTCCGTTTCGTATCTCTTTGATGGCTTCGATTATGGCTTTTCCTCCGATAATCAGGAGGAGGCCGAACGCGATCCAGTGGTCAACGGCCACGATATACTTTTCAAAACGGACGGCAGCAAAATATCCGATCAGCGGCATTAGCGCCTGAAACGCGCCGAAAAAGACCGCGATGATCACGCTCGCTTTATAATCGATTTTGCGCATGGAAAGACCTTTGCTGACTGCAACAGCAAAAGCGTCCATGGAAAGCCCGATTCCGATTAAAAAGATTTCTAAAAAGCCCACAATGTCAGTATTATATAAAATTTGACGGAAATTCACAATTCACTTATTATTAGTGAGCGTAAGACTATTTTTAAGAAAACTATTTTTCTTTTTTAGAGTCTTCTTAATCATACGAACGAACCGCTTTACTTTCAGAATAATCAAAAGGTTGACAGGATAATCACTTGTCGTCAGTGATGTGCATCAGGAGAACCCATGGCATTTGACGGAAGCGTTGTTGCATGTTTAAAAGAAGAATTGGACCGTAAGATCCTTGACGGACGGATCTTAAAAGTGGCTCAGCCTGAAAAAGATGAGCTGATTTTAACGATCAAAAAAGAAGGCAGCCAATACCGCCTTTTGATCAGCGTGAATCCGTCTCTTCCGCTGATGTATCTGACAGATAAAAACTCAGCCTCTCCTCTCAAGGCGCCGGCATTCTGTATGTTGCTCAGAAAACATCTGCAGAACGGCCGTATCGTTTCAATCGAACAGCCTTCTTTAGAGCGTATCCTGCATTTTCATATCGAACACTACAATGAGATGGGTGATCTTTGCACCAGCATCCTGACCGTGGAACTGATGGGAAAACACAGCAATATCATCTTCCGTGATGATACGAAGATTTTAGATTCCATAAAACATGTTTCGGCGTTCATGAGTTCCGTGCGCGAAGTGCTTCCAGGACGCGAATATTTTATTCCGTTTGAAGGGGAGAAAGCGGATCCATTAAGCGTGTCTGCGCAGGAATTTGTATCTGCTCTAAAGGCGGTTCCTTCGGCAAAACCAGTTTCCACGGCCCTCTACTCTTCTTTCACCGGAATCAGTCCGATTCTGGCAGAAGAAATGGTCTATCAGGCAGGGATCGATTCCGCACGACCGATCCAGTCGTTGAATGATAATGAATATCAAGATCTCTGGACTGCCTTTTCCGAATGTGTACGGAAAATCCGCGACAAAGAATTTGCTCCGAACATCGTTTATGAAGATGCAGTTCCATCGTTTTATGGTCCGTTCCATTTTAAACTCTATCAGGGACAGAAAACCGAAGATTATGAGAGCATCTCCGCTCTGCTGTTGGATTATTATGCAAAGAAAAAGACCGTCACCGACATGCGTCAGAAAACAGCGGATCTCAGGCAGATCGTACAGACGCTGCTGAATAAAAATTATAAGAAATATGACCTGCAGATAAAGCAGCTCAAAGATACGGAAAAACGAGATAAGTATCAGCTTTATGGAGAACTCATCACTGCTTTTGGATATAGTGTCAGCCCTGGCTCCACAAAAATGACTGCCGAGAATTATCATACAGGCGAAGAAGTAACGATTCCATTAGATCCGACCATCACTCCGATTGAGAATGGAAAAAAGTATTTTGAAAAATATGCGAAGCTCAAGCGTACTGCGGAGGCTTTAGAAGAGATCATCGTCCAGACAAAAGCGGAAATCGACCATTTAGAGTCCATCTCTGCATCCCTCGATACCGTTCAGGATGAGGCCGATGCCGCGGAACTCAAAAAAGAGATGATTGACTCCGGCTATATCAAATACAAAGGGAAATATGACCCCAAAAAAGCGAGCGGCAAAGCGATCAAGTCCGCCCCTCTCCATTTCATCTCCTCGGATGGATATGATATCTATGTCGGGAAAAACAATTATCAGAATGAATATATTACGTTCAAGCTGGCTGACGGCGGCGATTGGTGGTTCCATGCAAAAAAGCTTCCGGGCTCCCATGTGATTGTAAAATCAAAAGGCGAAGAGCTCCCGGACAAAACCTTTGAGGAAGCCGCTTCTTTGGCTGCCCACTTCTCAAAAGCTGAGGGTGCTCCGAAAGTCGAGATCGATTACGTGCAGCGCAAGCATCTGAAAAAACCGGCCGGCGCAAAACCCGGCTATGTGATCTATCATACAAACTACTCCATGTCCGCCGGGACCGACATCTCCGGCATCCAGGAAGTTTAATAGAATCAATCAGAGACTTCTCTTCCCATGTCGGTCGGGACCGACATCTCCGGCATCCGGGAAGTATAAGAAAAGCAGTCAGACAATGCACTCGACGACCGCCCTCCCCTGACGGATCGTTCTAATCGCCCAGGAGACCCTTCGCTGTCATTATCTGCACTCGTGTCCCTTCAGGATTCGTTTTCTTGTCATTATCTGCACCCGTGTCCCTTCAGGATTCGTTTTCTTGTCATTATCTGCGCTCGTGTCTCACTTTTTGA
The DNA here is from genome assembly GCA_045546255.1 of Lachnospiraceae bacterium. Classification (GTDB taxonomy): domain Bacteria; phylum Bacillota; class Clostridia; order Lachnospirales; family Lachnospiraceae; genus RGIG5612. The sequence continues at coordinate 37,383 of JAZQCK010000041.1, forward strand.
GGGGCATGACTCGATTTAATGACATTAAGAAGTTCAATTTCGGGACACGAGTCGATTTAATAACAACCCAGGATTTCTTTTTCGGGCACGAGTCGATTTAATAACTCTTTAAGATTTCAATTTTGAGACACAAGTCGATTTAATAACTTTGGGGATGTTCGAAATCGAGTTTGTGCATCTTTCGATTTGTTCTAATATGGCATCAGTGTTCTTGATTATGTTCAAAATCGACTTTGTGCACCTTTTTTTAGTGCACAGACTCAATTTCGGACATAATCTGCCTTCCTAAAAAGTGCACAGACTTGATTTCGGACACGAATAGCTAAAAAGAGGCACTTACTTCATTCCTTGATAAAGTAAGTGCCCCGGCATTTTTAGAGTTGTAAAAAGTATCTATATTTGCTATTTTCAAAAACTTAATCAGCAATCCATTCTATTATTCTCAGTGCCATATTCTTCTACTCCAGCAGCAGGATATGGTCCGGAGGAAGATAGATATCCAAATACTCCTGCCGCATCGCATTCCACCTTTCTTTATTTAGATCGATCAAAAGATAGCGGTCTCCGTCTTTTCCATCCGGTCGAAGCATCACGGTCGCGGAAAATGGATTTTCAATCTCTCCGATCACTTTGCAGCGGAATCTGTTTTCGGGATGATACAGAGATTCTGCCTTTTCTTCGCTGTCGATGATTTTAAGGTCATGCATACGGATTCCGATTCCTTTTAGATTTTCCGGAATCTCTCCAACCGATAGTTCAATTCCCCAGTCCTCAGCAAACACCCGGCCCGGTGCGACCTCATAAGCATCTGAAATGTTTTTACATCCGGTCAGGATCGCGCCTCCTATCGTCGTTGGGTCGGAGAAGACTTCGTGCTTTTCTCCAAGAGAATTAAAATGACCATTTTCCATAACTGCTATGTTATCTGTCAGGCGGAAAACCTCATCTCTGTCATGCGACACAAAGATCACTGTTTTTCCGAATTCCCGGATGATTTTTTCCACCTGACGTTCCGTATGAAAGCGAAGGTGTGCATCCAGTGCTGAAAATGGCTCATCCAACAACAGCACCTTCGGCTCGTTTACTAATATCCTCGCAAGGGCGCAGCGCTGCTGCTGTCCTCCGGAAAGCATAGAAGGCTTTTTTTCTTCGCATCCATTCAAATGGAGCCTGTCTAAAATTGCCAGAGCCTTCTTGCGTTTTACTTCCGCGCTTCCCTTTCGCACACCGCACATCACGTTTTGAAGCGCGGTCATATTCGGGAACAAAGCGTACTGCTGGAAAAGATAGCCCACCATTCGCTTTTGTGGCTTGATATTAATATGCTTCTCGGAATCAAACAGCACCGTATCATCTAAAACAATGCGGCCTTTATCGGGCGTCTCAATCCCGGCGATGCATTTGAGCGTCATGCTCTTTCCGCAGCCGGAAGCGCCAAGAATGGCCAGCATTCCCTGGTCAGCTTCAAATTTGACCTTTAATTCAAAGTTTCCTAATTTCTTTTCGATATCAACAGAAAGAGCCATCTAGACATACGCTCCTTTCTGTTTTTCTTTCCGCTCGATCAGATTCACTGCCATAAGAACGACCGCGGAGATTGCGATATTGATCAGCACCCACTTAAAGGCTTCGGCGTCCTGATTGTTTTTCCATAATGCATAAACAGTCGTTGAGATGGTTGCGGTATATCCCGGAATATAGCCGGCAATCATACTGGTAGCGCCATACTCACCCAATGCTCTTGCGAAAGCAAGGACGGTTCCCGCAATGATTCCCTGTTTGCAGTATGGCAGGCGAATCCGCCAGAAGATAAAGGAGTTGGAAAGCCCCAAGGTCTGCCCTGAATACATCAAGGTGTTATCAAAAGATTCAAATGCGCCTCTTGCTGTTCGGTACATCAGTGGGAAGATGACAATCACCGTAACAATGATGGCCGACCACCAGGTCATCGGAATTGTAAAACCAAAGGCGGACAAAAAGAATTTCCCAAGTACTCTCCTTGGTCCAACCAGGCGCAGCACCAGATAACCCACGACCGTAGGCGGAAGCACCAGCGGCAGGGTCAGAATCACGTCAAGGATTCCCTTCAGGACTTTCGGAAGCTTTGCAATATAGTATGCAAAGAAGAGTCCCAGAAAGAAAACGACCACCGTGCTGATCAAAGCGATCCGTATGGAGTTTAGAAGCGGAAATAGATTCATCGTTCCTCTTTATTTGGTAAGGGCTTTAAATCCGACAGATTCAAAAATACTCGTTGCTGTTTCTCCCTGCAGATAATCCAGGAATAGTCCTGCAATATTCTGTGCCGTACTGGTTTTGATGAGTGCTGCCGGATAAATGACTTTTCCTCCAGTCATTTCTTCACTTGCGACAGCGACTGCATCCAGACCTGCAGAATATGCATCCGAACCATAGATCACACCGGCCTGAGCGGTTGCCTCGCTGACTGCCGAGGTCACGCCCTTTACATCTTCTCCATAGGTGATCTTTCCGGCATTGGCAAGCGCTGCCTCATCCAGTCCTAAATATGCAAAGATCTTCTGCGTATATGCTCCAACCGGCACGGACTCACTGCCCATCGCAAAGAGAAAGCCATCACGGTCAAAGGCAGCTTTCAGATCATCAAATGAGTTGATTCCTGCCGGGTTTCCTTCCGGAACTGCAAGCACACACTGGTTTTCTAATAGATCGACTCTGGTTCCGGCTACAACAAAGTCGCTGCCGTCCGTATTGATCTCCGGATCAGCACTGATATCGATCTGATTCATCTGTTTCTGGGCTGCAGAAATGAAGATATCGCAATAAGCGCCTTCCTTGATCTGATCCATCAAGGTTCCGGAAGAGCCGTAATTGGCAATCACCTTAATTCCAGGATTCTCCTTTGTGAATTCTGCGATGATCTGATCCATGGATTCCGTAAGGGAAGCTGCTGCGAACACTGTGATCTCGCCTTCCGGTCCATCGACAGGGTTGGAATAGCCTGACCCTGAATCAAAATCCGGTGAGCCGACCGGCACATTTTCACCGCCCGATCCGCAGGCAGAAAGAAGTCCTAAACAAAGGACCATTGAGAAACAAATTGCAATGATTTTTTTCATGATTCTTCTCCTTGTCTTGCTCGTACAGAATAAAAGTCTGCCTTTGAGACCTTACTTCTGTCACAACTGTATGGCTGTTGCTGTATTCGACTCAGAGCTGCGCGCATTGCTCGAGTTGTCTAACTTGTTAATGACAATATCTGTTTTTGATATCAGGGCTGCCCTTTTATCCAAAAGACAGATATTTTGAAATCCAGATTATCCCTGAAACTGATAATGACCGCTCTTTCCCCCATCCTTTTCCAGCAAATAGATGTCGGAAATCTGAATATCTCGCTGAACGGCCTTACACATATCATAAATCGTAAGCGCTGCAATCGACGCGGCACTCATCGCTTCCATCTCCACACCGGTCTTCCCTTCGCATTTGGTCGTTGCAATGATTTTGATCGTGCAAGCCTCATCATTCAGTTCAAATGTAATATCTACGTTTGTCAGCTGGATCGGATGGCACATCGGAATGATATCCGGGGTCCGTTTCGCACCCATAATGCCGGCAACCTGGGCGACTTGAAGGACATCTCCCTTCTTCATTTTGCCTTCTTTGATCAGACCATAGGTCTCGGGATTCACCGTGACTGTTGCCGTCGCCCGTGCGATTCTTGTAGTGATATCCTTGGAAGAAACATCGACCATCCTGGCTCTTCCGTCTTTATTGAAATGTGTTAATTCACTCATGTCAGCCTCCGATCTTGCTCATGCCCCGCTGGGAGCTGCTTGGATTGTCATATCCGAGATCATAGTTTTCCGGTTTTTTTTCGATTTCATCTGCGATGGCAGCTCTCAGTGCTTCCCCGTGCAGACCTCTGATCGGGGTCTCATTCTTTGAGTGCAGACAGGCTTTCAGCTTCCCATCTGCCGTCAGACGTAGGCGGTTGCACTGTGAGCAGAAATGATGGTTCACCGGACTGATGAGCCCGATTGTTCCCCTATAGCCATCCACCTGATAGAGTTTTGCAACACCACTTTCGCCAACAGGTTTCAAGCGGCTGTCTTTTTCTAGAACTGTTTCATTCGGCAGGAAGCTTTCTTTCCCAAAAGATGCGGCCTCTCCGATCGGCATCAACTCAATAAAGCGGATCTGATAGTCGTTCTCCTTTGTCAGCTCGACAAAATCTTTGATCTCATCATCATTCCAGCCACCGATCAGCACTGCATTCAGTTTGATATTCTGAAAGCCAGCTTCTTTTGCCGCTTCAATGCCCTCAAAAATATCATCGACCGGATGATCCGATATTTTACAACGTGTCAGTTCTTTGTATTTTTCATTTTGCAGGGTGTCGATAGAAATATTCAAACGGTCAACCCCCGCTTCTTTCAGTTCCTTTGCATATTTCTTAAGGAGCATGCCATTGGTCGTAATGCAAAGTTCCTTGATCTGTGGTATTGCAGAAATAGATCTGCAGATATCCACGATTCCGCGCCGAACCAAAGGCTCCCCTCCGGTTAAGCGAACCTTGGTCGTACCCAACTCTGCACAGATCTTAGTGATCTCTTTGATTTCCTCGACACTTAAGATCTGCTCATGCGAAAACTTATCCACACCGCCTTCCGGCATGCAGTAGCGGCACCTCAGATTGCACAGGTCCGTAACTGATATTCTCAAATAATTGATTTCTCTTTGAAAACTATCTTTCATCTTTTAAATACTCACCACTTAAGATAAACTCAGCGACCGCCTCAAAGTCATCCAGGGAAAACCTTTTTACACCAGAGATTTCTTCATCTGAAATGACCGCACAAAGTTCTTCTAACGGTAATGATAACCCCTTCCCGGTCTCTTTTCTGCTGACGCCGATCTTCGGAAGGTCGCTCATACGAAAGCCTTCCACTATAATGACATCATACCTTCCCGGAAGCATTTCGATAATCTCATGCACATCCGGACAGGTTTCGTTACGCTGAATAATAGCGCTCTTCTGATCATTGCAAATGGCAACACAATCGCTCCCCGCTTCATAGAACCTGAAGGTGTCTTTGCCTTCCTTGTCTATTTCAAAACGGTGAGCGTCATGCTTAATAACGGCCACAGAAATTCCACGCCGCTTAAGTTCCGTAATCAATTGTGTGATGAACGTGGTTTTTCCGGAACCGGAATAACCAACAAAAGATATGATTCTTTTCTCTTGCTCTGAAAAACGCATTTTCTGTCTCCTTTTCAATCAGGAAGGCGCCCGCATTTCTTTGGACACCCCGTCCGAATAACCATGACGCAAAAGTTTTAGGTCCGTTCGGATCGGAGATTTGATTTGCTTATAACTTATCACTTTGGTATACCAAAGTCAAACTCGTTTTCTTTGCTTCTCAAGAATAAGTGTTCTATGCTTCACAGATAATAAACATCCAATCACTTATCTTCTTTTAAAGCTTTCCT
>JAZQCK010000042.1:0-5733 GCA_045546255.1 Lachnospiraceae bacterium
GTTGTAGTGATTCGATTCCATTTTCATTTGAGTCATGACCAGGTCGTGTTATTTACACGGCTTGGTATTATTATGCTTGTTTTGTATCTGTTGACGTCTGTTATTATGCAGGCCTATAAGAGCATTCTGCAGCGGAGCAAATGGGAAGAGCTCTGGCGTGTGCTTCTTCAGATTGCGGTCACTTTCCTTTTGGTTGCCTTTTATATGTTCGCAACCCAACAAGCAGAGCTTTTCAGCCGTATCGTTTTTGGCTTCACGGCTTTGATCTCTTTCCTTTTGATTTATGCAGAACGTGTCCTCTGGAAGCATTTCATTCGTATGCGTATGCGAAAGGGCAACATGCTCCCGTGGCTTTTGATCGTGACGGATGCAGCGCATTTGGAAGACTGTATTACGGCTGCGACTGCAAAATCTTATAATTCTTTTAATATCAAAGGAGTCGCAATCCTGGACGAGAACCGGATTGGAGAAGAGATTCCTTCTAAAGACGATTCCGACAGAACGTATCCGGTATTATGTGACGATTCCAATATCCGTCAGTTTGTTCTTTCTGACGTTGTCGATGAAGTGCTCATTATTTTAGCGGATGAGATCAAAGAACAGATTCTGGTCAATTATTTCCTTGAGACGGGCATCACGGTCCACATCGGAGTTCCGGGGCAGACTAAAGGTTATCCGAATACGATTGTGGAACATATGGGAAGCACCATTGTTGTCACCACCAGTAACAATACGGCATCCTCCGTGTCGCTTGCTATTAAGAGGATTGTGGATATCATCGGCGGCTTCTTCGGCACGCTGATCACGGGCATCTTGTATCTGATCCTTGCGCCAATGATCAAGGCAAAAGATAAAGGACCTGTCTTTTTCAAGCAGATCCGTATCGGTAAAAACGGCCGTCAGTTTTATATCTATAAATTCCGTTCGATGTACATGGATGCAGAAGAGCGGAAGAAAGAACTCATGGACCAGAATGAGATGGACGGTCTGATGTTTAAAATGGAAAATGATCCGCGTATCCTTCCTGGAATCGGACATAAGATAAGGGACTGGTCTTTGGATGAGTTCCCACAGTTCTGGAATATCTTAAAGGGCGATATGTCGCTTGTCGGAACAAGGCCGCCAACCCTGGAAGAGTTTGAACACTATGAACCGCATCATAAGATGAGGCTTTCTTTTAAGCCGGGACTTACCGGTCTCTGGCAGGTCAGCGGACGCAGCGAGATCACGGATTTCGAAGAAATCGTAGAGCTCGATAACTCCTATATCCGCGAATGGACTCTTGGTTTGGATTTCAAAATCCTGCTTAAGACTGTTAAAGTGGTGCTCCAGAGAAAAGGAGCAAAATAAATAATCTATGAAGCAAAAGTCAATTAAGCTGAACTTCATAATGAATGCGATCCTGACAGTTTCGGGTTTCGTGTTCCCTCTGATTACATTTCCCTACATTTCAAGAATACTTCTCCCTGAAGGAACAGGAAGGGTTAATTTTGCAATCTCCCTGATCAACTATTTTCTGATGTTTGCAATGCTGGGCATTCCGACTTACGGCATCAGAGCCTGTGCACAGGTGCGAGATGATAAGGAGAAACTGACACGGACGGCACATGAACTGCTCTTTATCAACCTGATCATGAGTGTGATCGTATATATCTTATTAGGTGCAGCTCTCCTTTTTGTGCCACGTTTATTTGAGGACAGACTTCTTTATCTCATCGTCAGCGCGAATATCATCTTCACGACACTCGGTATGGAATGGCTGTTCAAGGCATTGGAACAATATACCTATATCACAGTCAAGTCGCTGATCTTCCAGGTCATTTCGATCATTGCGATGTTCCTCTTGGTTCACCAGAAAAGTGACTATGTGATTTACGGAGCAATCAGCATTGTTGCCGCATCTGCTTCCAATATCATTAACCTTTTTTATGCAAGAAAGTATATCTTTTTACGTCCGATCGGCGGCTATGACCTGAAGAGACACTTTAAGCCGGTAATGATCTTTTTTGCCATGGCCTGTGCAACAACAATCTATACGAATTTGGATACAGTCATGCTGGGCTTTATGAAAACAGATACGGATGTTGGTTATTACAATGCTGCGGTTAAGATCAAGATCATACTAGTTGCCATTGTGACATCGCTTGGTAATGTGCTGCTTCCGCGTGTCTCCTATTATGTGCAGCAGGGACAGTATGAGGAGTTCAAACGAGTCTGCAAGAAAGCGTTGAATTTTGTATTTGTTGTCGCCGCTCCATTATCCCTTTATTTTATTCTGTTTGCGAAAAACGGAGTATATCTGCTTTCCGGAACGGCCTATACAGGATCAATCCTGCCGATGCAGATCATTATGCCGACAGTGCTTCTGATCGGACTGACCGGCATCATGGGGATACAGATCTTAGTACCTTTGGGAAAAGAAAAAATGGTACTGTATTCGGAAATCGCAGGGGCGGTTGTAGACCTGATCTTAAATTTGATTTTGATTCCGACCATGGGGGCAGCAGGAGCAGCCATCGGAACATTGGTGGCAGAATTTATAGTTTTCGGTTTTCAGTTTGTCGTTCTCAGGGAAGAATTGGCAGACACATTTCGGTCGATCAAGTATTATAAAATCATTCTTGCCATGGCGGGTGGAACCGCAGCGTGCGTTTGGGTAATGATTATGGACTTTGGAAACTTTGTTGCACTGCTTGTTTCCGCCGTGTTGTTCTTTGTTGTTTATTACCTGATCCTGTTACTGACGAAAGAAGAGCTGACACTCGATATAACAAAACAGACATTTGGCTGGTTCAAAGAAAAAGTACTTAAGAAAGCATAGGATATCAAAATGAATAAGACAGATCTTCATAAAAAACTGAGTAGTAAAAAATGGGAGATGACAGAAAAGCAGCGCCTTAAATGTCATTATGAATTCAAGAACCGATCAAAAGGCTCTGACAAGATGGTCATGATGCTTTCCGGCTACAAAGAGTATTTATTTGATCCGGTATTCAGACGCTTTAAAGAGTATCTTCCGGAGGGTATTGATGTTTGTATCATTACATCCGGAAAGTTTGTTGCGGAAATCGATTCCCTGTGTGAAAAAGAAGGATGGTCTTATCTTTCTACGAAAGAGAACCATGTTTCCTTAGTTCAGAATGTTGCGATCACACTTCATCCGAATGCTCGCTATATTTACAAGCTGGACGAAGATATCTTTATCTGTGAAGGATTTTTTGAGCGCTTAATGCAGGCATATGAGCATGCGAAAGAAGGGCAATATGAGCCGGGCGTGATGGCACCTTTGATTCCGGTGAATGGATACGGCCATGTCAGGGTCCTCGAAAAATTAAATCTGACTGAGCAGTATACCAAATTATTTGGAAAACCTGTCTACGCAGCCGGACCAGAGCATGTGATCGAAAATAGTGCCGATGTCGCCAAATTCTTTTGGGGTGAGGGCGGATTTGTTCCATCAATCGATGAGATCAACCGAAAGTTTGGAGAAGATTCGTTAGAAGAGAGAGCCTGCCCGATCCGCTTCAGTATTGGTGCGATTTTGTTTGAGCGCTCATTATGGGAAGAGATGCATTATTTTTCTGTGAATATGAGATATCCGATCGGAACTGATGAAGAGGATATCTGTGCATGGTGCGTGAATTCCTCGCACCCGTTAATGGTGAGTGAGAACATGGTAGTAGGGCATTTTTCTTTCGGCCCTCAGAATAATGGAATGCGAGAGTATTTTGACTCCCATAGGGATATATGGTAAAATACGCCTCACATGTCGAATTGTAATGATTTGACGATTTTGAATTACAACACTTTAAGTAAAGGATTGTTATGGAATTAAGAGAAGAAAGAGAAGAACGCGAAATCCGCATTTTTGATTTATTCATCAGTCTGTGCCAGAGATGGAGATCTTTACTGATCTGCCTGATCATTGGTGCGGTTGTTTTGGGTGCATATGGCTGGTATAAGAGCGGCGGCAGTGCAGCTTCTGTTCCAGGTAGCACTGAACCGGTGGATCCTGCCGCATGGGAAGAGGTCTTAGGTCCGGATGCCATGAACGATGTCAATCAATTATATTCTTCTATCCAGGAATATGACAAACTGATGAAAGAACAGAATAACGAAACGGACCTTAGCAAGAAACTGGAGAATATGGAGCATATTACTGCCATCCAGAATAATATCTCCTCAACCAGGACCCGTTTTACAGAAGATCAGAAAGCATACCTGGCATTCTTAATGGGAGATACTGATATCATCCCGGGGGATACGGATACCTATGACCATAAAGCTAATGTTCAGACCGAAGAGGAAGCTGCCACAGGACGACATATCAGCAAAAAATATATTGTAGTTGGAGCACTTCTCGGACTGATCCTTGCAGCCATCGTGATCATCATCAAATATATCGCAACAGCTACGATCAAAACGACAAGCGAGACAGAGGAGAACTTAGGACTTCAAGTTCTTGGCCGTTTTGACGGATCCAATAAGTTTTACGATAAGAGAAAGACCGCACTTGACCGCTGGCTGCGAAGAGTCAAACAGAAGAACAAACAGAAGCTGTCTTATGATGAGAGCATCGAAATGGTTTCTGCAAAGATTCAGATTGCTGCAAAAAAACAGGAGTTCAAGAAAGTCTGCTTTGCTGTTGATTCCAATGTGGAACTGAGAAAAGTAAAGAACCAGGGACTTTTGGATGATCTGACAGCAAAGATCGGAACCGAGCCGGAAATCGTGGTGCTGAACAATATCCTTGGTCGCTCCGATGCGCTTCATGACATGGCCGGAGCTGATGCGGTGGCACTGGTTCTGCAGATAGAGAATACTCGCTTTACAGACGCGCAGTATGAGCGCATGCTCTGCGAAGGCTATGGCGTTCCTGTTTTAGGAGCAATCGTAGTTGAATAAACTCAGTTGATATGAGTTTTAAAACAAAGTGAATATCACTGATCCGATGGAGGAGTAATATATTCCACCGGAGGATTGAAAACAAGACCTTTGAAGAAGCTGGAGATGATAACCCGGCTTCTTTTTAATTTGTGATCTTTGGATCGAAGCCAGATTAAAATAAAGCTTGCTCCAAGGGTATAGAGATAGCTCAGATACATTCTGAAGCTATAGTGTCTGTAAGCATAATTGCCATTCCGGATCGAATAGCGGTAGCGGTCAATCCGTTCTGCGTCGTCTAAAACAATGTCACTTCCAGCATTATTTTTTGTCTCGTGAATGATCACGCTTTCTGGAACGATGTAGGCTGCCAGATTATTTCTCCGGGTGATTCGCGTTGTATATTCAATATCATCACTCCAGATAAAAAACTCCTTGATCGGAAGGCCAACTCTTACAATGACCGCCGTCGGGATCAGAAGGGAAACAAAGGTCGCACATTCGACCGGAATGAGGGAGTCTTCTGCAAGTGCTTTTTCAATATCCGTCTCTTCCAGATAATGGTCTTTTAAGCGCTGGCGATTCATCACGCAGATATTCCCATCCGTCCAGCGGACAACACTGGAGAGGAAGCCATATTCTTTATTCTCTGCAGAAAGCTTTGCATCTGCCGCCAATAATGCTTCTAAGGTGTCCGGATTCGGAACGGCATCATCATCCATGATCCAGACCAGATCATATCCTAATTCCACACTTCTGCGCATACCGTAGTTAAAGCCACCGGCACCTCCGAGGTTCGCTCCGGTATTTTCATAGAGGAACTGAAAGGGAGCATCGCCGGAAAGAGCT
>JAZQCK010000043.1:0-22750 GCA_045546255.1 Lachnospiraceae bacterium
TCCGCAAGAGCCGTCAGATGCTTAGCCAGCGATAGCATGCCTTCCCTGTTTGCAGATATCACAATTTCTCGATTTTTAGCAGCAGCTTTGATTTCAAAACCATCAATCCATTTAATCTCCATGCTCATCTACCTCACAAACTGGAAGTTGTCAAAGAGCAGCAAGCCTGCTCATCAACAACGGAATTCCTTTTTCCATCCACCATCTGTTATCCACGCCACCGGAGCTCATGCCTCCGTGGGCAAACTGCTTTATAACGGCAAAATCCATATATTTGTCGGTCAGAACCTTGCCTGACAGAGAGAGGTATTCCTCCTTGATCCACTGTTCCAGCTCGTCCGGAAACTGCTCCCAGTCGGTCTGCTCCAACGAAAGCAACTTTATATTTGCCATGCAATACCTCTCTATATTTCGTTCCCCGCCGCCGGTGATGGCAGTGTGGGAGCCTTAGTGCGCAATCAACAAACTGGAATTAATCAAAGCCTCTTCTCTGCTTCAAGAAGTATCCCCCATCCATCCTTATCTACTTCCCGAATAACACGATATCCGTTCTTGTTCCAAAAATGCGACGACTGCGGATTCCCTTTATTGATAGCCAGCCGAATAGCCTGCATGCGGTTTCTTTCCAGGTAATCCTCAGTCTCATGAATAATACTACTCCCAATGCGCTTCCCCTGATGATGCGCCTTCACCATAAAAAGTCCTATATAAGCGATCTCCGGTTTTGGATATCCATCAATCAGATCCATAACCGCAATCAGTTCACCAGCTTGAAAAAAGCCTATGTAATACTTGGACGAAAGACTCGTCTCCGGAGGAGTCATATACATATCTTCGAAAACCTGTTCCCTGGAAGGCTTTGCTTCACAGTATTGGTAAAAGAGCGGATTCCCTTTATAAAGTTCAAGGATTGTTTCCGTATCAACCTCACCAAGCGGACGGATCTCGTATTGACTGCTCAGCTTTGAAATTTCTATCATCATGTTCTCCCGAAATCCCGATTTTTAGACATAGACCAGTTCAATCTCTTCACAAACAACTTTAACCTTTTCGTGGAATGCCAGCCCAATGGATGCCAATTCGCGTGTCAGAAAATCAACATGTACTTCTCTCCAGTAATCCAGGGATCTGTCACCTTCTCCTTCTTTGAAAGCATGTTCTGCAGTGACTTGATCAAAAGCTGTTACATATACTTTTATTGTTCTAACAATACAAATAGCTTCTCCATTTGAATTCAGGATCACACTATAATCTCCTGCCTTTGGAAGAGGCTCATTCTCTCTTAAGTATAAATCATACGAGGAGCATGTTGCTGTCTTTATCCCTTTCTTTACCAGATCAGCCAATTTATCAGGAGCATCTCCAAAAACCCATGCCTCATACTTTCCGGTAAGTCCGGATTTTTTCCATAATTCTTCTGCTTTCATACTTTCTGCCCTCTCGAAAAACCGGAAGTTGTCATCCAGAATTATCTAACTTTATTTGTTCGCGACTAATTGTGTCTCATGACCCGTCAGGAGCTCCTGTCTAACTACTAAATCCACTTCATGACCCCTTTTTACTACGTTTTCAGGGTCATCAGATCGATCTAGCTGCTATAGGTCTGTTCGAACAGGGTCATGAGTTGGATCTAGCTGCTGTTGTCCTCGTCAATCCCGCTTTGTTGAAATAAATCATATCATACTTCAAAACTACAGGCATAAAAAAAGATCCGGCCTTTCGGTCAGATCCTTAAAAAACCAAGTGCGCCTCCAGGGGCTCGAAGCCCGATACATGCTAAAGAATGTTGAAAGGAGGGCGTTTCTTGCACATCGCCACCTCGGAAAGTGTAATCACCTGGGAAAAGTGTAATCACCAGGGTGTTCAGGGGATGAGCTTTGTAGGTTGTTTCAATCTTGACATATTGTATCTTAAGCAGATATAGACAGATTATTCGCACTACCATCTCACTTATATTCCGACATTATCATTACCGGTTGATGAGGAGATAACAAGAATAATACCTACGGCAAATAACACGAAACCTATAATTCACATAAAGATACCTCCATTAAATACTGAGATTTACAACACTCCTCTGGAGCATCGTTCTGGAGAAATTGATTATAAAACTAAAGTTATATGGTTACACTACTCACAAACCGCTCCGGCAACAGCGGCATCAAAAGCTTCAAAATCGCCATCCTTTGTACTGAACTGCAGCTCTACATCATGATCTCCCATGTAGATCCGGATCCGTTTGCACGGGAATGAGATTTCTCCCTGGGTTGCGCTGTGCATATTATAGTAGCATTCAATCGTATGCATATTATACTTTCCGGCAAAGGTTCCTGCTACCGGATCGGACGGATCAGAAAAGGATGCATTATCCTCGGTTACTTCCTTAAAAAACTCGCCAGCTCTTTCTAAATCATATGAGCCGTCATCCATCAGCCCAAAGGTGTTTGTGAGCAGCAGCTTATACTCATGCGTTTTAGAGCCGCTCTTCTCATAAATCGCATAGTCCTCGTCGGCTGTACTTTTTTCAAGTTTCCAGTTTGCCGGAATTTCCATCGTGATTCCCTGAAAAACGATCTTCTGGGTGCCACCATTTCCACCGCCGCATGAAGCAAGAAGAACTGCACTAATCACAGCCATTAACAATACAAGTGCTTTTTTCATTTTATTGTACCTTCCTTTCCTGATTCTCCCCCCTTCTTACTGGAATAGAAACCGATACGCTGTATAGTAATAAATGGTATTACGCGCTTGCTGCCTTCCCAATAGTATAGGGCAAAAACCCTATGCGGCCTGTTCCACAAAAAGTATATCATGCTTTAAAGCAAGTTTCACTCGCGTGTCCGAATTTTCTCAAAAAACATTCGCAACCCGAGTCAACATGTTGGGGCGTGCCTGCCCCAATCCCTGCTATTATAAAACCCAGTAGCTCTATCATGTGTTCCATTCTAGTAATAATATCGACTTTCTATCTATATTAGTTCCAGCCTTCATTATCAAAACAATTTAAGCAGTAATGAATTTAGAATCAAAAAAATGGATAGTCCCAGTCCAATAAACATTAAAACAGTATTGACCGTGCCGGAAGCATAGCATAAATTAAAACAAAACTTTAGTTTAAATGGAAAGAACAACTGAACATCTCGTACACACAGCCCATTGCACATGTAGCGGTAAACTTCGCAGCATCAAGAAACACGCACCTACCAAAAGCTATCCAGGTGGCTATGTGTACACCAGATTGAAAGGTGGGAAATACTAAAGGCAAAAAATATTGAGTTGCTATATGAACGGTTATATGAGCATTATTATGGCGTAACGGATATTACTGTTAATAAAATATTCGAGCAAGCATTAAAAGAAAAGGAAACAACTGAAAATCCAAAAGCCGAAACTATACGAAAGTATAGAATTGACTTTGCTCGTTTCATTGACAAAGATCTTGCCACAAAAGATATTACCGATATCAGCGAAGCATATTTAAAAGCGTATACGCAAACGCTAGTAAATAAAGCAGCAGTATCTAAGAATGCGTTTATGAGCTATAAAACGCTGTTAAACCTTATTTTCGGATATGCTTCAAGGCACGGTATCATTAAGGATAATCCTGTTGCCGGAATCAAAAATGCCGTTTACTTAAAATCTTGTCAGGAGAATTCTAATCAAGCAGACAACCGGATTTTTTCGCCTGATGAAATTAATGCTTTAATGGCCGAAACAAATGCACGTGCAGAAAAAGGGTATTATATCTACGATTATATGATGAGATTTGCAATTCAGACAGGTTGCCGTGCTGCTGAGATATGCGGATTACAATGGGAAGATATTCGCTTTTCGGAGGGATATATTCACATTCATCGGCAGCAGCTCTGCACTTTGCAAGACAAGCACTATAGTTATTACGTTGTTGGCTATACAAAAAATGAACGCGGGATATCTCAAGATGGTCGTTTGTTCCCTCTTACTAAGGAACTAATCAGTTTGTTACAATCACTCGCCTCAGCGCAGGATTCATTAGGAATAAACCCCGCATATGTATTCTGTCATGATTCAGGGGAATGGGTAACAACAAAACAATACCAAAATTTTCTGAACAAAATATGCAAGAAGCTTGGACTTAAGGCGACAAGTAACCATACATTTAGGCGTTCATTCAATAGTAATGTTTTGATCCAAAACGGAATAGCGGTTACCGACAGAGCCAAGCTATTAGGCCACAGTCCCGAAGTTAATCTAAGGAATTATAGTTATGCATCAAGGGATTATCTAGAGAATATATGCAATGTACTCAATTGTGCCTATGAAAAGGAACACTTTTCAGACAAAAAGGAACTATTTAAACCTTTACAATTCTCAAAAGAAAAACAATGGGAAGCCTTATAAATTAGGGCTTCCCACCATTTCAAACGAAACGGAGAAGGAGGGATTCGAACCCTCGCGCCGCGTTAACGACCTACACCCTTAGCAGGGGCGCCTCTTCGGCCAGCTTGAGTACTTCTCCGAATTAACAACAGTCTGTACTTTACACGATTTTTCCTTAAAAATCAAGGGTTTTCGGCATTTTTATCATTTTTCATTGCAATAGTATCTGTTGAAACAAAAATTGCCACCGACTCTAAAACAATAGTGTCGTAAAAGTGTTGTAAAAACGTATTTTTCAGGGAATTTCGATAGCGATTGTTATTGAAAAAATAAGGGTATTATGAATGGAAATGCTGTAAGATATCCTATCGTTTCTATTTTGCCTCAGAAACATATTTGGACAAAAGCTCGATTCGGTTTTTACAATCGGTCTTTTTCAGAAGATTCCGAACATGGAACTTGACCGTGCTTTCCGAAACAACTAAAACGTCTGCTATTTCCGAATTCGTTTTTTCATCGACGATCAGGCGGAGCACTTCTCTTTCCCGGGCAGACAGATCATAGACAGAAGAAAACTGTTCAAACAATTCTCGCTCACTTTTCTCCCGTTCTGCCTGCGGCCCGTAGGTCTGTGGATAAATCAGGAAAAACAGTAATACGGTTGCAAAAAACAGAACGACCGTAATGACCACCAAGATCACAAGGTGCCCCTGAAGGAGAAGACTGCCACCAGTTCCAAGTGCATCCCCGACATGTCCAAGCAGAAACCCGACTCCGGCAAGCGTCCATCTGTTATGTTTTCTTGAAAGGTCCGAGAAGAAGATCACCCGATAGACTGAGAAAAATCCAAAGAAGAAATACTCAAGTGCCCAGAAGATCATCCCCGATACCGGCACCCCGGAAAGCGCCAGCATCACAAAAGGAAGCACCAATCCCGCAAGCACGCAAATGGCTCCATATTTCCTGCTTTTATCGTTGATCAGGCCGGCAATCACCAACCCAGCCGCATAAAAAAGCCTGGACAGTTCAATGCTAATGCCGGATGTAACATCGGAAGAAGGGAAACTGAATCCCAGATTTTTAACCAGATTAAAGAGAACGATCATCCCCGCCGCAATCAGAAGATATCGCCGAGTCAGAGCCGCCAGTTCTGTTTTTATTATAGTTTTATGATTTTGCTCTGTAGTTTCTTCTTTAGAACGTTCCGGTTCTCTCTGTAGATAAAACATCAAGACCAATAGAACCGCTAATACCACATAAATAATCAGAACGTACGCGGACTTCAGAAAATTGTCCCGCCAAGGCGTCGAAAGCAGCCATGCGGCTACCGTTGCCGCTCCATATGCTCCCCCGAAGATCACCCCGTTATGCTCTCCTACAGTTTTAAAAGCTAATGCATACAGATAAAACGCAGAAATCACTCCGCAGAACAGATTCATTAAATATCCAAAGATCAGAGCGCCTGCTGCGAAGCGGCTGAGTGTTGCCGGAATGAGACAAACCATAAACAGCAGAACAACTGCAATAAAGAAAGACGGCTGCTCTGCCCTTTCTTTTTTCTTTCGGCTCAGCAGGGAAAAAAGACCTATCCCCATGGCCTGTACCAGATACCCCAGAACCAAAGCATAATACTCCACCAGCCCGGTCTGAACCAGTCCAATCAGGTGGTGAACCCAGGATAAATAACCTGCTGACGTAAGAAAAAAGCCCAGGACAATAAACAGAAAACAGCTGATATTCGGATGTTTATAGATTTGTTCTTTTATCTTCATTCTATCTGCAGTTTAGCAAAGCAGTTTTTTCTCTGCAACGCGAAAAGGGCCTACTGACCCCAACCTATACCAAAACTAACCCTAAAGCCTACCCTTACTGCCTTGAACCTGTCTTGAAAGGACAGAATAACCCCTCATAAAATAAATCAACGGATTATTTATTCGTTAATTTGGATAGATTATAAGGAGAGCATTGTCCTATGAAGAAAAGATTATTATCAATTATTCTGATTTTTACTTTAATCCTGATTCAGGCTCTGTCGATTCCCGTTCTGGCAGATGAATCAGACCCTACACCTCAGGGCGATCAAGTGCAGATGTGGGTCGGAAACACGAAGGTTATTGGACCAAACAGCAGTGCTCAAGGAGGCAAGGTCGCAGTTAAATATACGCCTTCCTACAACGTCTACGAGGATATCGTTGCCAGGGACGGCACAAACTTCGTCGCAGGCGATATTCTCCAGTTCTACAAGGGGGATGAATGCACCGTCTATCAACAAGCTGATGACGGGTACCGTTTCGTAGGATGGTATCACGTAAATATCGAGTGGGCCCCTGGAGAGGATCTTGCCTGGGAGGGAGATGTTATCTCCACGGATTCCAGTTTCACCTATAAGCCTGGGGAGACAGTTATCCCCGGTGATTCGGAGCCTTTGCGTTATGTCTGCGCAGTCTTTGAACAGAATTCATCAAAGCCAAAAAGAACCGTTATAACTGAGTTTATAGCCAGACCATATGCTACGGAAGTAGTTCCATATGATACTGATTTAGCAGAATATACGTCGGGTAAAAAATGGAATGCATCTACAACTGATACTGAGATGAATAATAGATGGTTGGAATTATTTGGTGAAGTAAATGGAGTTTGGCAATATCCGGCACAAACTGGCTTAACTTATAGTTTTATTGATCAGGAAGTAACAGATACAGAGATAATAAATAAGTATAGCATTACTTATGATCAGGTTATAGTAACCAAGGCTGCCCAGCCAGTCGAACCATCCGAAGACGAACCGGAAACAGACGTTGTTCCTTCTTCAGATGATTCAAAAGATGTGACTCCAACAGATAACACTCCTTCTGAAGCTGTAAAGACCGGCGATACTGCACACCCATGGATCTTTGTCGGACTCGCGCTAGCATCACCGCTCTGTGTTGCCATAATGATACTGGTTTACAAACGTAAGCGCACCAATAACTAGAAAAAATGAAAAGGCGCGGACCGTTTCCGGTCCGCGTTTTTATTATTCTGTGTTGCTTATGATTCAGGTCTTATTTTGAAGCTTTTTTCAAACGTCTGCTGATCACAATTACTGTTGAGAGGACTGCCACAGCTGCTGCCATGAGGATTGACCAAAGCAGAATGCTGTTATGATCGCCTGTATCGACTGCAGAATTGACCTTCTCCCATTTTGCTGTAAACGTATGGTCTGCTTCTACCAGAAAGGTATCGCCTCCTTAAAATCTACTCATCTAATTTTGTTCAAACAAAAAAGAAGCTCGAAAGCTCCTTCCCTGTCTTATCCTATCCTATACTATACTGTCCTATCCTATCCTTACCTAACCTATCCTATGCTGACAAGTGACAGACAAATGTCTGTCATCTGTCAGTCATTTGTCTGTCGTTATTGTTCCACAGAAACCAGTCTGTTGATATCAAATTCCCGATCTCATACAAACCGTATCTCTACTTTTTTACCAAGTCCCTCTGCCACTCTTTTAATCGTTTTTAAAGACGGGTTTGCATTTCCGTTTTCGATTTTACTGATATCAGCCCGATCAATCCCAGTTGCATCTGCAAGTTCCTGTTGGGAAATATTCTTCTCCTGTCTTGCTTCAATGATTGCACAGATCAGCTGATACTCCGGCTCCATTCCTTCATACGCTTTCCTCGTTTCCGGATTAGATAAATATTTATTCTTAATCTCACTGTATTTCATTGTTTGTTCCTCCTGATCCAGTCCGCACGATATTCTTTGGCTCTGGAAATAGTCGTCCTTTCTCTGTTATTCTAGTGGGATATATCCCACATGTCAACAGGTCTATTAAATCTTAAATAAATAGTTAAGCCACCGACTCTAAAATCATAGTGTCGTAAAAGTGTCGTAAAAATTCCCTTTTTTCTATGTTTTTAAACAGCTAAATATTTTGTCCTGAAATCATCCATAATCGTCTTGTAATCGTAATGCGTATAGATGTTCAGGGTGGTCGCATATGTGGAATGACCGACGATCGAAGTGATCGTTTTTTCATCCACACCCGCCTTGACCAGGTTTGTGCAGAACGTATGTCTTAAGATGTGCGGCGTAATCGGCGAAAAGTGTTCCTGCTTTTCATATTCCGGATATTTTTTCTTGAATCCGGCATAGATCCTGCGGAAAATCCTCTCCCAGCATTTACTATCCATAATGGTTTCACTTTTACTGATAAACAGAAAATCTTTCACGCCGTAAACAGACGGATTCACACTTCTCTTGCCAATCGCTTTCTTCGCCTTTTTCAGCTTCTCGGCAACCTCGTCCGTCATCGGGATTTTTCTCACGGCTTTTTCCGTTTTCGTGGTTTCAATTCGTCTTCCGCTATATTCAATCGATGGCAGAAGCTGCTTTGAAATGCTGATATATCCATCCTTAAAATTCACATCCTGCTTCGTCAGACCGCAGAATTCCGAGATCCTCAGGCCTGTATTCAGCAAAACATAGATTGCGTCATAATAAAAAGAATAGGTGTTTGACATAGCGACATATTCGAGGTATTTCTTCTGCCATTCATCCGTCAGAGGATAGCGTTCTTCACGCTCCAGTTTCCCAATCACTGACGACAGTTTGAAGTCGCATGGATTCTTGAGAATCCAATTGTTTTCAACAGCAATATTCAGGGCCTGTTGCAGAAGATTTTTGGTCTTCTTGATGGTATCGCCCTTGATGCCCAGTGCTTTCAGTTCCAATACCCATTTTTTACATTTCAGAAGATTCAGTTTACTGATTTTCTCAACATAAATGCTGGTCTTGGCAATCCGGTTGCGTTCCCCATGATAATTCTTTACAGTTGATGCTTTTACCATCGGAGCTTTTAAATCGATATACATATCGATCAGGCGTCTAAACAAGAAAACATGCAAAACCGTACGTTTTTTCGACAGTTTTGCATGTCTTTTTGCTTGATTTTTGCTACTTTCTTGTTACATAGCGGCTTTGCAGAACCGGAAACAAGAAAAATACAAAATTGTTATTATCATTTTTTTAATTCTTCCTAAAAGAAATGCTGATATATGACAGCTCACTATAGGCACTGATCGAAAGGGTGTATCCGTCTCCTGAGTAGATCCAGCCCATGGTGGCTCCCTCTCCTGCCACATAGGGATTTTCAAAGGTTTCGGGCTCGCCGTATTGTTCCGTTAGTTTTGAATTCATTTCATCCGGATCGGCATCGTAGGAGTAAATGCTGACATCAACTATCCCGCTGTCTCTCTCATAAGCCTTGCCTGACATCTTATATCCCATGATGTAGCCGCTGAAACTGATGCTTCCATTTTCAACGTATTCCTCTGATATGCCCGCTTCTTCATGAGTCTTTCCAAGCCATCCTGCGATGTCCATGCCCTCTTCAACGAAATATACTTCCTTGAGGTCCGGTGCATTGTATTCCACATCGTTATCTGTATAGTAATCCACATTGTATCCTTCGGGAATGAGACTCAGGTCTTCGTTTTTGACAAAGGCTTTTACTATGTCTTTCTCCGTAGTTCCCGTCGGCTCGTCAGCTGCGAACATGACCCTCACCTTGGTGCCGTCAATGACCTTACCGGTATAGATAAACTCCATGAAATATCTCAGGCCTCCGCTTAAATATATATATCTCATCCTGTTGTTGAAGCTAAGGCCCAGGCTGTAGTCATGGGTTTCCTCTGTGCCGTTTTCATCAGTCCAGGTCACGGATTTTTTGTCGAAGGTGACGGTCCAGGGGCTATCGCTTCCGACCTCGGTCCACTCTCCGAGAAGTATATCCTTAAGAAACTCCGCATTAAGCTCATCCTGATCCGGAAGGCCTTCCGAAGGCTCCGGCTCATAATTAATCCCGTCATTGGGCGAAGGTATGTATCCTGTGGGAAGATAGGCTCTGTCGATGTTTCTCACGAAAACCCTTGAGGCGGTTCCATCTGCTTCAACTTTAAAAAGACAGTTTACATTCCAGCCATTGACGCTGATCATCCTGAAGAGAAGCTCTTCAAAGGGAGCCCCCTCCTCTTTTATGTGAAGTACCCTTGTCTTGATCGAATCATCTTCTGACAAGGAGAAGGTCAGATGTATCTCTTCACCCCCGTCCTCTGATACATAAAGGCTATCATCAGAAAACCTGAGAGTCCCCGGATTGTCAGTTCCGACCTCCGTCCAGTCTCCATTCAGTTCATATGAATTGAATTCATACATCATCCCGTCTCCGTCCATTACATTTCCCTTAGGATCGCTGCAACCGGAAAAGATGCATGTTGTAAGACACGCAATCATTAATAAGTACATGAATTTCCGCATGCTCTTTCCTCCTCTCATCCCGGAAAAACAAGATCATCACGGCAAACTGCTTTCATAGGAATAGTAGGTGCTATCATTATTAATGATATAATCCTTCACATCAGCAAGTGTTGCGAAACCATAGTGTTCCAATATGACGTAGCTTCCGGCTGTTATTTCGGCCTCGTGAGCTATCAGATAAAAGTAGTCCGGGTTGAACGATACACCATTTTCGACGTATCGTTCAGGTAGCACATCTAGTATCCTTAATAAAACATCTGTCAAAATATTGATTTATTTTCCTTTGTCTTGGATTGTATTCATTGCAATTATATCATAATATGACAATTTGCTCCAACGGTACGTTCTTGATAGTCTGGTTGACCGATTACCATATAAATATTTTTGTATTGCTTCTCTGTTAAACGCAACAATCTTACCTCACCAGTTCTAGGTGCATATTCTTTAATTCTGCGGAAGTGCTTTTCAGCTGTTTTTCTATCCGAAGCAACACGCATAAATACCTCAGGAGCTATCCATATATACCCATCTTTCAACAAAAATTTCCGCAACTTTGTATATTCAGTTTTTGTTCCCCATTTGTTTGTAACCTAACCTATCCTATGCTGACAAATGTCAGACAAATGTCTGCCGCCTGTCAGTCATTTGTCTGACATAATTGTTCCACAGAATTTAGTCTATCGGTGTCAGATTCCTGATTTCATATAAACTGTATATCAACAGTTGCAACTAATCGTCAAAAAATACGTTGTAAAGATCCGTTTTTTCTATCTCAGAACCAAGGCCGGATTTGCAAGAAGCCCCTTTACCATCTCACTGTATCTTGAAATATCTTTGATCTGTGTGATGGTCGTAATTTTCTTTCCAGCATCCTTGCTAGACGCACCACAGTGGTACGCCTTCATATCCTTCGTATTGAAGTCTAAAATGATATATCGATCATGTGCTTTATTTGCCGACGTTATAAAATCGATATTCCGTCCAGGATTTTCTCTCTGAAAGTCAGAATATTCTGTATGACGAAGCGGAGGCCTCGCCTTGTTATCGCTGATGATCGTCAATTTGACCGAAGTCTTCGAATGCAGCATATGCTGAAGTGTCTTCGCGCTTATATAATCGTCAATGATAAGGAGTTCTCTCTTCGCACGTCGGTAAATCTTCTGATATGCGAGGCCGGCCTTGAATGGCTCTCCATCTAGAATCAGTATCTCTTCCTGTTCAATGCCGGCAGCAAAAAGTTTCATAAAATCAGAGAGGTCCGTTTTTGTGACCATATCATCTCTTATTTTGCGTATATCACTTGTATTGCTTGCCACTTGCTGAGCAAGAGCTATGTAATCTCTTTGCGAAATCAGAAGCTGTTGATTCTCAATGATATAATCTTTCATGGCTTTGAACGCCAAAATGAGAGCACGACTCTGTTTGACAGCTAGATCCCCTCTCAAAACAGTCATCAACATGTATATTCCTTGTTCAGTAAAAGCATGAGGAAGGTATGCGCGTCCTCCTTTTACTCCCTTTGTCTGAATCGAGGTGAAATTTTTGCACCTCGATAGTTCGTCGGTCTCCTCCCTTGTAAGTTCGAACATAAATTCCTCGCCTTCGAACTTAGCTGCATTATTCTTAACCTGCCTGTTGAAATTTTTTGTTTCATATCCGTAGATTATGGCAAGATCAAAATCCAGCATCACCTGCTGACCCCTGATCACATATATTTTGTCACGTAGTGACTGCTCGTCCACGAATAAAACTTCTTTCTTTTCATCCATAATCATTTATCCTCATTTGTTCATATAAAAATAAAAAGAATACTCAACAAAATATTGTTGAAACAAAAATTGCCACCGACTCTAAAACCATAGTGTCGTAAAAGTGTCGTAAAAACGTATTTTCCAGGGGAATTCGAATGTGATTTTTACTGAAAAATCAAGCCTTCAATTATCAAATGCATGTATCAGCCAGTCACGAATCTGCTGTTATCAAATATACCTTCCTTAAAAACTATTCTTCCATTACAAATTCCATCTGTTTTCTGTATAATAAGAAAAATATGGCAAACTATACGCCAGAGGAGACAATAAGTATGGAACTTCTACATGGGTCGCCCAAGGATATGACAGGGCGGCAGGACCGGGAAATCCGGACATATAAACTATTGGACGAACTCCGGATCGACTTTGACCGGACAGATCATCCGGACGAGCCTGCAACCAGCATGGAAGTCTGTGCCAACATTGATGCAATTCTGAATGTGCGCATCTGCAAAAATCTGTTTCTCTGCAACCGCCAGAAAACGGCATTCTATTTGCTGATTATGCCGGGCGATAAGCCCTTTAAAACCAAAGAGCTTTCCGGACAGCTCGGAATCAGCCGCCTCTCGTTTGCAGATGGGGAGCATATGCTGGAGTATCTTGACCTTCTTCCGGGCAGTGTATCTGTGCTCGGGCTCATGAATGATAAAGAGCAAAAGGTCCGACTGGTAATTGACGAAGATGTGCTGAAGGAAGAACTCTTCGGCTGTCATCCATGTATGAACACGAGTTCTATACGCTTCCGCACGAAAGATCTTACTGATATAATTCTGCCGGCACTTGGCAGAACTTATGACATTGTACATTTGGCAGGAACGGAGTAAGCAATGAACAAAGCCACAACTCTTTGCAGAAACTGGTACGAAGGAGATAAAATCCTCGAAGAATATCACGACCACGAATGGTGCAAGGTAAGCCATGATGACCGCTTCCTATTTGAAATGCTGTGCCTTGAAGGAGCAAGCGTCGGTCTTTCCTGGAAAACGATCATGCACAAACGCAAGGCATACCGCAAAGCATTTCATAATTTCAATATTAATACTTGCGCAAAGATGTCCGATGAAGAACTGGAATCCCTGCTTTCCGACCCCGGCCTAATCCGGAATCGCGCTAAGATCTTCAGCGTCCGAAAGAATGCACAGATTGTAAAAGAACTGCAAAAGGAATTCGGTTCATTCGACACCTATCTTTGGAGTTTTACAAAAGGCAAGCGAATCGACGGAAAGTGGAAACGGCCGGAGGAAATGCCGACAAAATCTGATGTATCCGAAAAGATGGCTATGGACATGAAGAAGCGCGGAATTAGTTTTGTCGGACCCGTAATCACCTACTCCTTCCTGCAATCCATCGGAATCGTAAATGATCACCTGGCAGGCTGCGAATGCAGAAACTAATCTTACTGACAAACAATACGTAAAACGAACCTTTACAAATACAATAATAAGAGAACTCTATGAAACGAAGAACTGCAAAAGAAATCCTTGCCGACTCTTTCCGTGAATTGGCGGTCAGACGTAACGTTGAGAAAATCACGATCAAAGAAATTACAGAAAACTGCGGATACTCACCGGCAACATTTTACCGGCATTTCAAAGACAAATATGATCTGATCGCATGGGACTACTCCCGCATCGTATCTGAATATATGGATCCTGTTGGGACAGACTATCCATGGGTGGAAACTCTGCATCTCGCTGCCAATCACTACAACGACGATAAGGTTTATCTTTCCAGTTTACTACTGCATACATCCGGTCAGGAATCTTTTACCCGCTATATGACAGAGATGAATTATAACGCGCTGAAAGCACTGATTGAAAAAATGATTTCCCCGAAAATAATTGACAGCATGACCGACATGTATATACGCATCTATTGCCTCGGGACAGTGCAGTTGTCCTGTGAATGGATTCTTGGAAAATGGAAAGCTTCCCCTGATGAATTGATTGAAATCTACATAAATTCCCTTCCGGAACCTTTAAAGCCATACCTGCCTAAAGCATAATATTCCCCAATTCTTAAAATGAGAGAATTTCATTCAAATCTCTCACAATGAGAGATTCCACGCCTCTTTCTAAATTGAAATCCCCTGCTCCTTTTATAAACTATAATTGATTGTGCGCAATTAAAGCGCGCGCAACATTATAAGAACAATTATTTATGGAGGAGACAAAAATGACAAAAGTAGAATTTTTACAGGAATTAGCAAAAGGTTGGTTTGGAAATTCACAGCAGCATTCCATCCAGGGGGAAATGTTAAAACAGCGCGGTTTTGGAAAACTCGGAAATAAGATTCTTGCTGAATCTGATGAAGAATGGGAAGAGGCAAAGCAAGTTAACGCGCGTCTTATCGAACTTGGTGTAACTCCGAAAGTTGAGATCGTTGAATATCCGGTATTTACTGATGTAAAAGAAATGCTCGAGTATGACTGCAAAGATTCCGAGTCAGCACTTCCGGAAATGAGCAAAGCCCTCGCAATGTTTGAAGATGATTATGTAACGAAAAACATGATCCAGGGCTTCATCGTTGGTGAGCAGGATCACTACAATTGGGTTCGTCAGCATCTTGCCCTGATCGATGCAATCGGTCTGGAAAATTATCTCGTTGAGCAGATCGGCGATGATGACGACGATGATACCGATGATACCGATGAATAATTTCGATTGCTTGCGGCTTGATAATCAACTTTGCTTTCCTCTATATGCATGTGCAAAAGAGGTGACCAGGCAATACCGCAAACCTCTCGAGGAGTTGAACCTGACCTATACACAGTACCTGGTTATGATGGTACTTTGGGAATTTGGCAAAATGACGGAAGGCGAGCTTGGAAAGAAAGTGCACCTGGATTCAGGAACGCTAACGCCGCTCTTGAAACGACTCGAGAAAATGGGGTATATTAAACGTGAACGACCGAAAGAAAACGAGAGAAAATTGTTCATTTCTCTGACCGAACAAGGTAATGTCCTCAAACATAAAGCAAAGAATATACCTGAAATCATGCAGGGATGTATCCCGCTTCCTGAAGAGGAATTGGCCGTTTTAAAAACCTTATTAAATAAAGCAATCGACAACATGCAATTTTCAAAATAACGGAGGAAGCAAAGATGGAAATCAAAGCTATTAAATTCAGAACCGACGGATTTTATACACAGCCATTCGCTTTTGGCGGAGAAGAAGGCCCAGAGAAATTTGACCAGAACATTCGCTATCGCGGAAGTCTGCAGAACTATCTGATCGATACAGGAGATGAAGTAATTCTTGTTGATACAGGTCTTCCGGCAGGCACACCGGAGGAAGTTCCGGACGAGAATTCCGCAGGCTTTACCGGTAAAGATATCTGTACGTATATGGAAGCATTTGAAGCTTTAGGATATAAACCTGAACAGGTAACAAAGATTCTGCTTACCCACAGACATGCAGACCATTCCGGCGAAGTTCGTTCCTTCCCGAACGCACAGATTTTTGTGGGTGCGGATGAGATTGACGCCGAGGAACTGCAGGGCATCCCAAATCTCGTTCCTGTAAAATATACGGACGGTGCATATTATAATTTCCCGGAGTGCCAGAAGATCGCTGATGGAATCTATTTCATCAAGGCGAAAGGCCATACCAACGGTAACAGCCTTGTTATTGCTGAAAAAGACGATCTTTTCTACATGTTCCAGGCTGATATCACCTATGTTGACGAGGCTCTTTACGAGAACAAGGTTTCTGTTGTTTATGACGACGTTGCAGCTTCAAGAGAGACTTTAGACCGCGTTCGTGAGTTCGTACGCAACCATCCGACGGTTTATATGGGAACTCATACGCCGCAGGGTTATGAAAACCTGGAAGCAAAACGCGTAATGGATCTTGACAATCCGGTTGAGACGGTTTATGCAGAAGTAGATTTTTCACAGGCTGAAGCTTCCGGTAAATATATATGCTCAATCTGCGGATATGTTTACGATCCGGCTGAGCATGACGGTGTTGCTTTTGAAGATCTTCCGGATGACTGGACCTGCCCGAGATGCAAACAAGGGAAAGAGAAATTCAACAAAGCATAAGTCTTGCGAAGAAATATTATACAATCAAAGGACCGTCAGTGGCGGTCCTTTTGTATTGGCATTTCTGCCCTTATACAGAAAACCTTCCAACCCACTCCAACGCTCTTGCATGTTCAACGAAAAAGCGTTATATTGTGTGCTTGAACGTTCTTTTTCAGAGCGGAAAGGATAGGATGTATGACTGCTACGGAGAATAAAATTAAAACCAATGCAATGACGGAAGGTCCGATTTTAAAATCGATCCTTCTTTTTTCTTTGCCCCTGATCGCAGGCAATATTCTTCAGCAGCTATATAACACTGCGGACTCGCTGATCGTCGGCCAGTTTGTTGGCGATGCGGCTCTGGCCTCCGTTGGAATGTCCGGAACGATCGCATTTTTCCTGATGGCCTTCATGTGGGGCGCAAGCACCGGATCCGGCGTTGTCATTGCCCGGTACTACGGAGCAAAGGAATACCGGACCCTTGGAAAAGCAGTTCACACGACCATGATCCTTGCGGTGATCATCGGTGCCGCTGTTTCTATCATCGGTATCTTTGTTGCCCGGCCGTTTTTGATGATCTTAAAATGTCCGGCCGATATGCTCGATACCGCAACGCTTTACCTGCGACTCTTTTTCGCCGGCATGATTTTTAATGCTATCTATAACATGGCTGCCGGAATCTTAAACGCTGTCGGAAATTCGAGGCGCACACTCCTTTATCTGGGGATTTCATCGATTACCAATATCGTTCTGGACCTCTTCTTTATTGCGGTCCTGAAATGGGGCGTTGCAGGTGCTGCGATCGCAACTGACATCAGCCAGCTGATTTCCGCTGCGTTGATCGTCATTTATCTGCTGAGATCCGACCAGCCATATGCGCTGCGAATCAAACAACTGAAGCTGGATCCACTTGCGGCGAAACAGATCATTCGGACCGGTTTTCCGACCGCAATACAGAATGCCGTCCTTTCATTTTCCAATCTTTTAATTCAATCAGGTGTCAACTCCTACGGAACGCTGGCAGTCGCGGGCTTTACCGCATACCTGAAGGTCGACGGATTCAACATCCTTCCGGTCATGAGTTTTTCGCTTGCCGCGACTACCTTTGTCGGACAGAACATGGGCGCTGGAAAAATCGACCGCGTAAAAAAAGGAACACGGACCGTCATGCTGATGAGCATCCTTTATACGGTTGGTATCAGCATTCTTATGATCCTGTTCCGTTATCCGATTTTAAGTATTTTCTCCGAAAGTGAGCAAGTCCTGGAGTATGGCATCCAATGCATGTGGGCGTTGGCACCGTTCTACTCGTTGCTCGCGGTGATCCATTCTCTTGCTGGCGCCGTCAGAGGTTCCGGCCACACGGTACCGCCGATGGTCGTCATCTTGATCAGCCTTTGTCTTTACCGTGTCGCATGGATGGAAATCGCTGCTCCACTCTTTCACAGCATTGTTGGCGTTTATATGACCTACCCGACGTCATTCTTCGTCGGCGCAACGTTAATGGTCATTTATACGCTCCGCGGAAAGTGGCTGATTCCGAAGGAATATGGAAACTCGAAGCTAAACCAGTAGTGCTGCAATAAAGTATTCCGGTTTTTGTCTTATATCAGCTGCGGCGAAATTCTTTGATACTAAAAATCTTCATTTTTAAATAATACATCCACCGAATTTTTCGGTGGATTTTTAGATAGTCTTTCAGATATCTTTATCTGCAGGTGTATTAAACAGACAGTTAATTCAGAAATCCCGGCAGGAGTTCCTTCGCATTCTCATAGCCTTTTTTATACAACTTTTCGATTGCCTCGGGGTCTCTCTTCAAGGTCGACATTCCTTCGATGCTGTCCGGGGCAAGGATCAAAACTTTCCCTTCTTTCTCATATTCCTTCGCTTTTTCGACTTGTGCATTATATGTAATGTAACGGTTTTTAAGTGCTTCCGCAGATTTCGGATATTTATGTTTGATGAGAGCCGCAAACTTTGGATCATAGCCCGGCGTCCTTGGAACATCCTTCGGTTTTGTAAGGATCAGGACAACTTTATCGCAACCCAACTCAAATGCTTTCTCCACTGGTACCGGATCACTCAGTGCGCCGTCATAGCATGGAATCCCATTTGTTTCATACGGCTTGCAGACGAACGGAATCGCAGATGACGATTTGAATGGATCATAATGATCCAGTGACATATCGTCTTTCGTAAAATACATCGGCTTTGCTGTTTCAGCCTCCGTTGCAACCACGATCAGTTCCGCCGGATTGTCCACCATGGCCTGATAATCAAATGGGTTCTCTCCATCCGATCGGCTAAGCACGTCATAAATATATTCCAGGTTCAAAAAGCTCTTGTGCTTGAGGAAGCTGCCGATTCCCATATATTCTTTTCGAAGCGGGTATTCCAGATAGAAGGCGCGGTTTCGTCCTCTCTGTCCGGACATATAGGAGCAGACATTTGCGCTTCCGGCAGATACGCCGACGCAGACATCAAAATGAATTCCTTGATCCAAGCAGTAATCAAAGACTCCCCATCCATACATATCGCGCAGGCCTCCGCCTACATCTACGACTCCGAGTTTCATTTTTTATTCCTTCTTAGTTTTTAAAGCTATGGATCGGCGCAGGGATTCTTCCCTTGCGGTTAATAAAGTCGCTGCAATCAAAGCGGTTGACCGGCATGATCGGAGCTCTTCCGAGGAGCCCACCGAACTCGACCATCTCCCCTTCTTTCTTTCCAAACACCGGGATGATGCGGACTGCAGTCGTCTTCTGGTTGATCATTCCGATGGCTGCTTCATCAGCAATGATTCCGGAAATCGTGGTTGCCTTAACATCACCCGGAATTGCGATCATATCCAGGCCGACCGAGCAGACACAGGTCATCGCTTCAAGTTTTTCAAGTGTCAGCGATCCGCGCTGAACTGCATCGATCATACCCTGGTCTTCACTGACCGGAATGAACGCGCCGCTTAAGCCGCCGACATAAGACGATGCCATAACGCCACCTTTTTTCACCTGGTCATTCAAGAGCGCCAGTGCGGCTGTCGTTCCCGGCGCGCCTGCACTTTCCAGTCCCATCTCGCATAGAATATCAGCCACGCTGTCTCCGATGGCCGGAGTCGGTGCGAGGGAAAGATCCACAATACCAAACGGGATGTTCAGCATTTTAGAAGCCTCTCTTGCAACGAGCTGACCAACGCGAGTGATCTTGAACGCAGTTTTCTTTACGGTCTCGCAGAGTGTCTCAAAGTCTGCACCGCGAATATCTTCCAGCACAGATTTTACAACGCCGGGGCCTGAAACACCGACATTTATGATGGCATCTGCTTCGCTGACACCATGGAATGCGCCCGCCATAAACGGATTGTCATCCGGGGCATTGCAAAGAACGACCAGTTTTGCACAGCCGATAGAGTCTGCATCTTTTGTCGCTTCTGCTGCTTCTAAAATCACCTGTCCCATTAAGCGGACAGCATCCATATTGAGTCCCGTCTTTGTCGATCCAACGTTAACAGAGGAGCAGACATTCTTCGTTTCTGCAAGTGCCTGAGGAATCGCGCGAATCAACAGCTCATCTGCAGCCGTCATTCCCTTTGATACGATTGCCGAATAGCCACCCAGGAAGTTAACGCCCACTTCATGTGCCGCTTTATCCAGGGTCTTTGCGACAGATACCATGTCCTCCACGGATTTAGCTGCACTGCCTGCTGCGATGGCTGCCGGTGTGATCGAGACTCGTTTATTTACGATCGGAATACCGAATTCCTTCTCAATGATCTCGCCTGTCTTTACCAGGTTCTCTGCAGTCTTTGTGATCTTGTTATAGATATTCTGATTGAATGTCTGAATGTCGGATGCCGCACAGTCGAGGAGCGAAATGCCCAGCGTGATCGTGCGCACATCGAGATTCTGCTTTTCAATCATGGAGTTAGTCTCATGAACTTCGTATAAATTTACCATATTATTAAACCTATTTTATTCTGCTTTCTTTTCGTCGCTTTTGCATGCAGCAACGGACCTATTTTTTACCGTCGAATCCGAAGTTGTCTTAATTTAATCCGATGCAGTCGCAATTAGATGCGGTGCATGGCCTCAAAGATATCTTCCTGCTGCATCTTGATCTGAACGCCAAGTTTTTCCTCGCCGAATTTTGCAAGTCCTTCAGAGAGATCCAGAAAACTATCTTCTGAAGTTGCAATGTCAACGATCATCGTCATGTTGAACATTCCGTCCACGATCGTCTGTGCAAGGTCTAAGATATTCACGTTGTGCTCTGCCAGATAGGTGCAGACGCCCGCAATGATGCCAACCTTATCTTTTCCCAAAACTGTAATGACTGTCTTTTTCATATAGGTAACCTTTCTTGTATTATTACCAACTCGTTATAGTATTTTCAAAAACCTCATTCACTGATTATCAGCTGTCTTATCATACTATCTGCCAGTATGTTGCCCTTATAAATCGTTTATATATTTTACAACATCCCCGCGCGTAGTGTCTACCGTCGGATACTTGCTTGCTCCATTTTCTTAGAGGAGTCACAACCCCCATTTTCGTGCATTTGCATTCCCTCGATACACGTTTTTGCCGGTTGTGACTCTTTGGAGAAAACAAAAACAATCTCAGGCGGATGAGATATCAGCAAACAAAGAGTATAAAAAAGCTCCAGACGAAGCCGGAGCGTAAGAATCCATATTAAAAAGCGGTCACAGATGAATCACTCGATCGCAGACGCGGTCGACGACGTTTTTATCATGCGAGATAAAGAGCATCGAAAGCCCAAGTTCTTTCTGCAGGGACAGAAGAAGCTTTAAGATCTGCTCCTGGATAGAAACGTCGAGAGCTGAGACCGGCTCATCAGCGATGACAAACTTGGAGCCGCTCATCAAAGCAAGGGCGATATTGACGCGCTGCTTCTGACCTCCGGAAAGCTGTCCGGGGTAACGGTTGATAAACTGATTCGGATCCAGCTCAACTTTTTCCAACATGTCACGGACACGCTGCTTTCGCTGGGCCGGGCTCAGAATATATTTGGAAATATCAATGCTCGGATCTTCCTTCTTGCGGCGTTTCCAGTACTTGGCCTGGTTGCGCAGTGGTTCTTCCAAGATCCAGCCGATCTTACGCGATGGGTTTAGGGAGCCGGCGCTGTCCTGGAAGATCATCTGCGGACGCTGCGAATGATGAATGATCTCGCCGGTGTAGTCCTTATGCAGTCCTAAGATCGCACGGGAGATCGTACTCTTTCCGGAGCCGCTCTTTCCGACCAGTCCTAAGATCTCACCTTTCTTAACATCGAAATTCATGTTCTGGCAAATGACCTTCTTGCCAGGCTTTTCCCCCAATTTGTTGGATTTCAATTTATAGAAGACGGTCAGATCTTTCACCTCAAGAATCGGATCAGCGATGATCTCTTTTCCACCCTTGGTATCATCTGTAATTGCTGCGATCAAGCTCTGTGTATACGGATCCTGCGGATGTTCAAAAATATCTTTGACACTGCCCTGCTCAACGATCTCGCCCTTATACATGACAAGGGTCCGGTCGCAGATCCTACGGATGACGCGAAGATCATGAGAGACCAGGATGATACTGGTTCCACGGGTTTCATTAATTCGCTTCAGAAGATCAAGAACCTGATCCTGCACATCGGCATCGAGTGCCGTCGTCGGTTCATCAGCGATCAAAAGATCCGGCTCGCACATCAAAGCCATCGCGATCATGACACGCTGCTGCTGTCCACCGGAAAGTTCATGCGGATATTTTTTATAGACAACTTCCGGTTCCGGAAGGTCCACTGCCTCGAACATCTCTAAGACTTTGGCTTTTCTTTCTTCTTTTGTCAGCTTGTTGGCCTTGGCCTCGCCGGATTCAATCTTATCTTTATCATGGGAGTGGATGGTCAGCATTTCTTCGACCTGCTTGCCAACACGGATCAGCGGGTTCAAAGAGGACATCGGCTCCTGGAAGACAACGGAAAGTTCGTCGCCTTTGAAGGTGCGGAGCTCTTCGAATGACATTGGAACAAGGTCCTTCCCCTGGAAGATTACCTGTCCGGTGTAATGTGCATAGGAAGGAAGCAACGCCATCAACGCCAGCCCCAAGGTGCTCTTTCCGGAGCCGGACTCACCGACGATGCCTAAGATCTCGCCGTATTCCATGCTGAAGGAGACTCCTTTCACTGCATAGGAGGTCCGTTCATCGGTCCGATATTCAACTTTCAGATCTCTGACATCCAGTAATTTTTCCAT
>JAZQCK010000044.1:0-2326 GCA_045546255.1 Lachnospiraceae bacterium
TGAGCGCCAAAGTTGCCGATCATACAGCCTCCAAGCCCCTCTTCTGCTGCCATCAGCAGCATAGATTGAGCGACTATGCCGACGTCTTTCATAAAGCGGCTCAGATTATCGGAGATGTTCTTATCCTGGCATATGACAACAAAACCTGTAGGGCACATGCCGGGATGTGGCAATGTCATCTGGGGGAGCTGCCTGGCCCACTTGATTCTGCACTGGATCTTGTCAACATCTTCCTTGTCATAGGCAATAAAATACTTGAGGGGCTGGATATTAATACTGGATGCACAGAATCTTGCGCCGTCCACATAATTTATAAGCTGTTCTCTGGTAAATACGCAGCTCTCATCATATCCGCGATAACTTCTGTTTTTGACGATCAGATCTTTAACCATGATTTTCCTTTCTTTCCCTGACGGAACGGGAGATGCAGTAAAACTCTGAGGAATATGATATGTTGAAAACAGTTTATTTGTAAACTAAAAATTATTCTATAAAGCGATTGATATCCTCGTGTCTGTGCCGGCCTCATTATAATCTGCACCCACTACAGTCGGAACAGCTCACATTCTCTCATTGACCTCACGGATCAGATCATACCTATGAAAACGTTCCCCGCAGCTGCGTACCCTGTCCAGTTTCATGCCAAGATGCACATAGCGGGATGCTTTATCCTTGTCATCCGTATCCAGGATCACAGGAATCCTTCTCTCCTCTGCCAGTGCATAAGCAAAATCCATCATCCGGCGCCTTCTCCGGACAGCATCAGATATCCTTCCCTGCGCTTAGAAGTCGTATACAGCACGCCGCTCCTGTAAGCAGCCCGCACGATCGCATGGATATACGTAAACATGTCTTCCCGAGTGGAAATGAACCTGATCAATCCGATATCCTCTTCGTCGTACTTGTAGTCATAGAAAGCATCTGCGATCTGCCGTGAGATCTCCCGAATCTGATCCTCGTCCAATCCCTGCAGCTTTATCATCACAGGCCTGGTTCCGGTGATCCGCTTTTGAAGCTCCCGGGGAAGATCCGGGGTATTCCCCACCAAACAGTCTCTGCCGATATGATATATACTCTCGTTGTCGAATTTCAGGAAAGAATCTGCCATATGTTCCGCTATATCCCTGCCATAGCGTTTTACAAAATCCGAGATTCCCTTTTCCCTGTTCCTGATGATCATATCCTGCTGCCAGACCAGCACAGGTGCAAAAATCCTGCGCATAATCATACATTTTCTCACCGGTGATTCCCATCTGATGAAGGATAATGATTACCGGATCTCCCTTGCTTCCGTGTGTATGGATATGCATTCTGATCTCCCTTATTACTGCAATGCCTTAGAATACTTACCCTCTTTGTCACCCAAATTCAGGCTATCTTATTTTCTGGCATCCCTGAGTCGGTAATCACAGCAATCGTCGCCTTCCGCAACAGATTTCGTCCGCGTATACTTCACACCTCGGAAACCAGTCATATATTCCTTGTCCATACAGCAGATCATCTGCACAGCCTCCGGCGTTCCGAGAGCTTTCGCCTTATCATAAAGCGGGCATCCGGTCACGTCGAGCGAGCAGAGGTGCTCTGTCACAACGACATCCCTGCATTCATAGCCGCTGCTCATTTTCGCCGCGATCTTATCCATGTTATTCCACATGAGCGTCGGAATACCGGGAAGGGAAGTCACCTTTCTGAAAATGTTCTTCAGCCGGATACCGGTCTTCGTTCCGTACGCGCGTGTCACCTCAAGCGCTTCACCCGGCGCGTAATACTCGACTGCGCGGTATAGGGCCGCTGCAGGAAAGACGAATGTCCTGCTGTTTTTATCTGCGTTCGGTTCGGCTGACTCCAGCTTCTGCAGTTCACATTCGGCGTACCTCCAAATTGCTGCTGCTTTTTCCGATCCATATTTTGCTTCCAATTCTTTTTTAAATCTCTTAAACACAAAGGAGTTATCAAGCTTCATTTTTTCTCTTCCTTTAGCAGTGTTTTCAGCGCCTCGCGAGTACTGTGATCCATGATTTAGTACTATGATGGTCTGCCTTTACTTTTGAAAACCCGGCTTCTTTTAATGACGCCTCAATCTCCTCAATGGTATGGTTTTTCATTCCGTCTATTATCTTTTCGAATTTCAGGCTTAGTGTATCTGTTCCGTCAGATTCATTGCAGATCATGAAATATCCTCCCGGTCTCAGAACCCTTGCCACCTCAGAAAAGCAATTAGTCAGACCCGGCCAAAAATAGATCGTCTCAAAAGCCGTTGCAAGATCATAAGCACTGTCAGGAAGTTCCAGCGCAGAGACGTCTCCCTGCTGTACAGTGCATCTTC
>JAZQCK010000045.1:0-4090 GCA_045546255.1 Lachnospiraceae bacterium
ATCATTTTTATACAGGAGTTTTTCGACCGGTTCTCCACCAACAACGGTTTTTTCAAGGATCTCTTCCACATGTTCCGGTTTCACATGATAATAAGCGATCTCTTCCGGCATAATGGTAACGAGCGGTCCGTTTTCACAGAAGCCGTTGCAGCCGGTCCGTTTTACTTCGCACTCGACCTTAGCATTAACGCCAAGCTCTGCGATCTTCTTTTCAAATTCATCGGCAACTAACTGGCTTCCGTTAGCAAGACAGCCGGTGCCGCAGCATACACGGATCGTTTTCATGCGTTCTCACCTCCCTCTTTATAGGAGTCAAGGATCGAAGACAGTTTTTCCATTGTAACCTTGCCGTAATAGACATCATCAACCACCATGACAGGTGCCAGAGCGCAAGATCCGAGACAGTTCACAAGTTCTAAGGAAAATTGGCCGTCTTCCGTTGTCTCTCCGTCTCCGATGCCTAAGATCCGGGAAACGCCGTCCCTTAAATTGGACGCGCCGCGGATATGGCAGGCAGTTCCGTCACACAGTTTGATAATGTGTTTTCCCTTTGGTTTCAGGCTGAGTGCCTTATAAAAAGTCGCCATGGAATAAAGCGTAGAAAGCGGGCATCCAAGATACTCCGCGAGCTCTTCCATTCCCTCTTTCGGGATATAATTATATTGTTTCTGCAGATCCTGCATGATCGCAAGGCAATACCTTTGCTCACGGGGATAGCTTTCAAGGATCTCTGTGATTTTCTCTCTTTCTGTCTGCAAAGCGCAAACACCACCTTTCTCAGCCTCCAGCAACGACAGGGAATAAAAGGATCGTGTCGTTTTCGGAAAGCTTCGTATCTAATCCATCAAGGAATTCAGCTCTTCGTCCGTTGATCAGGACGATTGCCTCGTCTCCGAGTTTCTGCCCATCCGGAGAAAAAAAGAATTCTCTGAATTTCTCACCATAGGCATCGCTCAACTCCAGGCCAAGGGTTCTGAGGTCAGCACAAACAGGCCACTCAGTCTCTTTGCAGCCTGCATAGTCCTTGTCCCGGATATAAGCAAAATATTTAACTTTCAAGATCGTACCTCCCAATATATCCTTATTTCACTGACAGAAAGCGGCCGAAGCCGCCTTCTGTCACAATTTGGATATATCAGGACATACTTAACTCTTCAAGTTTCTCTTTTGTCGGAACACCGTCTGCGTCCCAGCCGCGGGCAGCATAGTATTCAGCGAGCATCGTCTGAAGCTCGTTTACCTTGCCCTGAGCCGGTCCGGATGGCAGTGCTTCTCTTAAGAGCCGAGGAGGAAGTGTGTCTTTCTCAACTCCTGCAGCAATGTTGAACTGCTTTTCAAGGTTCCAGATCCTTTCACCCTTGAGGAGGATCTCTTCATCTGTCTCATCACTTCCGACTGCTTCACGATACATACCTGCGATTTCCGGAAGTCCGATTCCGAACGTCGTGAACAGGCAGATACCGGTGGAGTCGCAAAGTGCGGTCAGATCCTGGAACAGTTTCAGCGTTGCCGGTTTGCCTTCCGTTACCAACGGATCCATCTGCATTGGGATTCCCAGAACCTCCGGAGAGATCATGTATCCTCTTACATGACAGCCGCCGCGGTTGGAGGTTGCATACTGAAGGCCGATACCCTGGATCGCACGTCCATCGTATGCCGGCATCTCCTGCTTCTTAACAGACATGGAAAGTTCCGGATGTCCGTATTTCTCCGCCATACGATAGGATCCAAGACCTAAGATCTTTCCGAAGCCTTCGCATTTGCAGGTCAGCTCGCAGGCTTTCACCATTGCAGCTGCATCACCGAAGCGAAGCGGGAATCCGATATCTTCTTCCGGAAGATATCCTTTTTCATATAATTCCATTGCACAGGCGATCGTCGTTCCCATTGTGATCGGGTCGATGCCGTACTGGTTGCAAAGGAAGTTCGCGTTACAAACTGCGCCAAGGTCATCAATGCCGCAGTCTGCACCAAAGGACCAGCCTGCTTCATACTCAGGTCCTTCTCCCCTGGACTTAAATGCGCCTTCTTTGATTTCTGCTACACGCCCGCATCCGATGGAGCAGCCGAAGCAGCCTTTATTTTTCAGAAGGTGTTTTGCAGCAAGCTCTTCACCAGAGATCTGATCTGCTGTATCGAATAAAGATCCGGCACTTCCGTTATTAACAGGAAGTCCGCCGACACCGTTTACGATATTGACAAGGATCATCGTTCCGTAAGCGGAAAGACCTGCACCGGTTACCGGATGAGCTGCAAGGGTTGCTCTCGCATCCATGCACTCTTTAAAAAAGGCATCCGGTCTTGCAACGCGGATCGATCCGGTTCCTTTGACCGCGATTGCTTTCAGCTTCTTAACGCCCATAACAGTTCCCATACCGCCACGTCCGGCAGCTCTGTGTTTATCATTCATGATACCTGCAAAGAGGCAGCCTTCTTCGCCTGCTGCGGAGATACATGCAATACGGAAGTTTTCGCCGCATTCCTGATTCAGCATATCCGTTGTCTCGAAAACATCTTTGCCCCAAAGGTGCTCTGCATCACGGAGTTCTACAACGTCATCACTGATATAGAGATAAACCGGTTTCTCAGAAGCGTTTTCAAAAATGATTCCGTCATAGCCGGCATATTTGAGTTCCGGTCCGAAATGTCCGCCGGAGTTCGCTGCACCGATCGTTCCGGTGAGCGGAGATTTTGCAACCGCGTTGTAACGTCCAGAAGAGGTTGCACAAGTTCCGGTCAGTGGACCTGTCATAAAGATCAGTTTGTTTTCCGGACTCATCGCATCTACTTTCGGATCGCATTCGTCGCAGAAATATTTGGTTCCAAGACCTCTTGCGCCGACATACTCGTCCGCGCTCTTTGTGTTCAGAGGTTCCGTTTTGATTGTTCCGGCCGCAAGGTCGACCCTCAGGATTTTTCCTACATATCCGTTATTCATGACTGCACCTCCCCTGCGATGACATCACGATACTTCTCTCCGACCAGTTTTCTCTTGTCCGGCAGAGTGTCCGTATCTTCAAATACAATTGCATGGCCCGGGCAGTACTTCGCGCACTTCGGATCGCCGCCGCAAAG
Source organism: Lachnospiraceae bacterium (assembly GCA_045546255.1). GTDB lineage: Bacteria > Bacillota > Clostridia > Lachnospirales > Lachnospiraceae > RGIG5612. The sequence goes on from JAZQCK010000045.1 coordinate 3,076, forward strand.
ATCGCACTTAAAGACTTTCTTTGCTTCCGGATGGAAGGAAATATTTCCAAGCGGGCAGGCGTTCATGCACATCTTACATCCGATGCATTTGTTGTAGTTCATAACAACAGCACCATTTTCGTCACGGCTGATCGCATGTACCGGGCAGACTTCCATACAGGATGGCTCCTCGCACTGCAGGCACATAACCGGAACCGCAACTGCTGCCTCTTCATATTCAAAGACAGTCACATTCGCAAGCTTCGGATTGAAGCGCTCATAATGACCGAAAGAACAGACCAGCTCACAGGTACGGCAGCCGATACATTTTTCAGGTTTGATCGTTAATTGTTTCATAGGCTTTTTCAGGGCGTTTCGCCCCTGGTCACCTCCTTCATAAAATTACAGTTTCCTATCCACTGTTTCTTCATGCTTATTATAAATTCGTATCAGTTCACGCAAAATGTATGCCGCATGATTCCATATTTCTTTTTGGAATAAAAAAAGCCTGATATAGAAGCTTTTATATTGCAATCCGGAATAAGAGATTTTATAATTTTTCCAAAGAAAAACTGATAATGCCTTTATTTTACGCAAATTAAGGCACCATAACATTAAAAGCCGCGATTCAGCAAAGGTTTGTTTTTTATTCCATCTCGGAATAAGGAACAACGAAATCGGAGGAGCTATGAATATTCAGCAGTTAAGATATTTTACGACGGTCGCACAGCTGCAGAACATGTCCCGCGCAGCCGAGTTTCTGCACGTTTCCCAGTCTGCCCTATCTAAGCAGATTGCAGGATTGGAGGCAGAGCTTGGAATAACGCTGTTTGACCGCAATGGAAAGAACATTTCCTTGAATAAAGCCGGTATGCGCTTCTTTGATTCCGGCAACACGATCCTCCAGGAACTCAAAGCAGCTGAAGACGACTTAAAACTTCTAGACTCTTCAACAGACCTCAGGATCCGCATCGGAACCGAAGGGATCACAGACGACTTTCTGGATTGCCTCCTTTCTTTTTCCAAAGAATATCCG
>JAZQCK010000046.1:0-32403 GCA_045546255.1 Lachnospiraceae bacterium
GGAAATCAAAGAAAAGTTCGGCTTCAAGGAAATGAAGTACACCTACATCGGACCGACGATTGGTGCGAACTGCGGACCGGGACTCATGGCTGTTTTCTTCTGGGGCAAGAAGAGAACGATGGACGGTTATAAAGGAAATTAGCTGAATCATAAAACCCGAAAAAAAGCAATCATCAAATCTAATATAAAAAAGAAAATGCTCTTGTAAAAAGTGCACAAAAAGTTCCGAGTTCTTTCGGAACTTTTTGTTTTGTTCTCTCAAAAAATATTGATAGGACAAGGAAAAAGGAGTAAAATGTCATCATACTTTGGGGACCCCCAAGGCATTAGATTTCATCATAGCTATGAAAGGAGAGAAAAGATGAAAAAAAGAGGCATTTTGGCTTTAGCATTGGCACTTCTTCTTGCAGTATCAATGCTGGCAGCTTGCGGCGGCAGCTCAGGTGGCGGATCAACCCCGGCTGGTAGTGGTGCAGCAAGCGGCGGCGACCTTGCCGGAACAATCAAGATCGGGTATGTAAACCCGACAACCGGTGCTCTTGCTGGTAATGGTGAGGGCTGTGACTGGGTAGTAAAACAGATGACCCAGTGGGTAGCTGATAACGGCGGAATCACGATCGACGGAAAACAGTATGGCATCAACGTAGTTGTATACGATTCCGAGTCCGATTCTTCCAAGTGCTCTGAGATGGCTCAGAAGCTGATCGAGGAAGATAACGTTGACATGATGATCGCAATCCAGACTCCGGAGACAGTTATCCCGGTAGCAGCTACAGCTGAGCGCTATGGCGTTCCTTGCGTTGCTATTCAGGCTCCGGTTAACCCGGTTGCTGCTAACGTAGCAGGCGGCGAGAAAACTGAGTGGGTATTCGAAGCATTCTGGACAATCGAGAAAGTTTATGAGTGCCACAAAGCTCTTTGGACAGCAGCAGGATATGGCCCTGGAACAGGCGCTAAAGTTGGTCTCGCATTCGCAAACGATGCTGATGGATCTGCTTGGCATGATATCTTCTGCGAGCTGCTTCCGAAAGATGGTTATGAGGTAGTTGATCCTGGTATGTACCCATCAGGATCTGATGACTTCACATCTATCGCAAACACCTATAAGAGCAAAGGAATCGACGTTCTTGCTGGAACAAACATTCCTCCGGATTTCCTGAAACTGTACAAAGCTTGCATCAGCGCAGGCGTTACAGCAGGATGCGTAACAATGGGTAAATGCTGCTTGCTGACAGGTGACGTTGCCGTTCTTGAAAACGACACAGCTGGTCTTGCAAACGGTATCATGACTGAGGTTTGGTGGACACCGGATTATCCGTTCACATCTGGAATCACTGGCATCTCTGCAGCTGAACTTGGTGCAGCTTATCAGGCAGACAATGGCCGTGATATGCCTCAGCCGGCTGGATATGCATATGCAGCTCTTGAGCTTGCAGTTAATGCACTCCAGAAAGCTGGAACATTAGATAAAGAAGCTATCCGCGATGCTCTTGCAGCAACGGATCTTGATACTATCGTTGGACCGATCAAATATGATCAGGAAATGATGGGTCTTACCTATGGCGACACTGTTATCGCAGGTGGCCAGTGGCAGCTTCAGGATGACGGAACAGAGAAACTGTTCGTTATCGACAACACTGTATACTCCAACATCGATATCCCGATCACTGGAGAATACAAAGCTGGTACAGCTTTAACAAAATAATCTAATTCAATACTTTTATTAAGACTGAATATTCGGGGCGGAGAGCAACATCTGCTCTCCGCTTCTGGATAAAAGGACCTCAAAAAAGGAGGGCTTATGGGGAACATTTTAACATTTGAGCATGTGGATGCAGGATATGGACGTGTCCAGATTCTACATGATTTATCATTCTCAGTTGAGGAAGGTGAAGTCTACGGCGTCATCGGCCCGAACGGCTGTGGTAAATCAACCATGTTTAACGCTCTGATTGGCTTGATCATTCCTACAAAAGGAAAAATCACTTTTGACGGACATGATGTCACGAAGGTCAAATCGGCTACCAGATGCCATATGGGTATCGGCCGTACCTTCCAGGTGCCGCGTCCGTTCGAGGGAATGAGTGTATTTGAGAACGTTCTGGTTGCAGCTGTTCATGGTGCCGGAAAGTCTGAAAAAGAGGGCCGTGAGTGGGCTCTTGAAGCACTGAAACTGACAGAACTTTATGACAAAAGAGAAATCCTTGCGGGAGAGCTGACACTGCTCGATCGTAAGCGTATGGAGATTGCACGTGCACTCGGAACCCAGCCGAAGCTTCTTCTCTTAGACGAAGTTGCAGCTGGTCTGACCGAGGCAGAGGTTCAGGATGTTATGAAGATGGTTGCTGACCTTAAGGCAGCAAAATATTCCATCATCTGGATCGAGCACGTTATCCAGACCATGGTACAGTCTACAGATCATCTGATGTGTATGACAGAAGGTCACGAGCTCTTGATCGGTGACCCGGTACCGGTTATGAATTCAAAAGAAGTTGAAGAAGTATACTTAGGAGTGGAGGACGAAGATGAGTGAGCCTATCTTAAAAGTTGAAGGTGTTCAGGCGAAATATGGCGATTTCATCGCTGTAGAATCCGCAACACTGGACGTACCGGAAGGGCAGATCGTTTCCCTGATCGGATCCAACGGAGCCGGAAAATCCACTCTTATGGATACGATTGCAGGACTGCATAAACCTTCCGCAGGAAAAATCTATTACAAAGGTGAAGATATCACCGGATTACCTGCAGAAAAAATCGTGCTGAAGGGACTCAGCCTTGTACCGCAGGGTTCCCGCTGCTTCATCAGAATGAGCGTGGAAGATAACCTGATCATGGGAAGCTATCCGAAGACAGCACGTAAACTTGCAAAAGATACTCTGGAAAAAGTTTATGACCTTTTCCCGGTATTAAAACAGAAAAGAAATGATCCGTCCGGAAGTCTTTCCGGCGGACAGAGACAGATGGTTGCTGTCGGCAGAGCATTGATGACAAACCCGGACCTGATCCTGTTTGATGAGATCTCCTTAGGTCTTGCACCTACGACGATCAAAGACATCTATGCCCGTATCAAAGACATTGCAGCCAGTGGAACAACGGTCGTTCTGGTTGAGCAGGATACGCATCGTGCGATCAAGACTGCACAGCTGGTACACGTTATGCTGAAAGGAAATGTTGTTTTATCAGGTTCACCGAAGGAACTGAGTGAAGACGATATCAAGAAAGCATACTTTGGAATCTAAGGGAGGAAGACTATGATAGTATTACAGTATATCATTAACGGCATTTTGCTGGGTGGTATCTATGCTGTCTTAGGCGTAGGTATGACAATGATCTTCGGTATCGTTAAGCTCACCAACCTGGCACATGGCGAATTTGTTATTATCGGTGCTTATGCATCAACATTAATTGCCGGCGCCCTGGGCGTAGACCCGATCCTGACTTTGATCGTTACGATCCCGTTCATGTTTATCATCGGCTGGATCTTACAGAGCGGTCTGATCAACAGGGTTATGCTCAAAGGCTCTGAACCGGCACTTCTGGTTACATTCGGTTTATCCATCATCCTGCAGGATGCAATGCTTCTGCTCTTCACAGCAGACGCTCGTCACGCAGGCGGTGCTTACAGCTCAATCGTATTCCATATCGGAAGTATCAGTATCGCACTTCTGGATATCATCCTTCTTGTAATCAGCTTGCTGTCCATCGCAATTCTGACATGGTTCCTGAACAAGACCTACATGGGACGCTCCATCAGAGCTACATCTGATGATACACAGGCAGCTTCCCTGATGGGTGTTTCTGTTAAGAGAACCTACGGTATCGCAATGGGTATTGCAATGGCAACTGCAGCAGTTGCAGGTCTTTGCATCGCCCTCAAATGGACCTATTATCCGAGTTCCGGTGGCGGCTATCTGCTGACGGCGTTTGGTGTCGTTGTTATTGGTGGTATGGGATCAATTCCTGGAACTCTGGTTGCAGGTCTGATCTTTGGTTTGGCACAGGTTATCGGCGGTGCTAACTACGGTTTGTTGGTCGGATATATCCTTCTGATCATCATGCTTGCAGTTCGTCCGCAGGGTCTGTTCAGTAAGTAGGAAAGGAGGAAATAACATGGAAGATAACAAAAGCTTAGCCTCCGCACATAAGCCGATCAAAGTGCTTGATGGTGTTCCGATGCTGATCATCTGTGCAGTTATCGTAGTTGCACTGTATGTTTTAGGTATCACCGGTATTTTCTCAAGTAACGTGATGAGATATCTCCTGAAGATGTTCCTTTACATTACGTTAGGTGAGATGTGGAACTTACTGAGTGGATTCACAGGTATGACAAGCCTTGGCCAGCAGACCTTCATCGGTCTGGCGGGCTACACGGTTGCAGTCTTCACCTCAACCTTAAAGATGTCCTTCTGGATGGGCATTCTGGTTGGAGCAGTGATCGCAATCATTATGGCACTCATCCTGTCATTCATCCTGTTCCGTATGCGAGGTATGTACTTCGCAATCGCAACCTGGGTTGTTGCAGAAGCTCTTTGCACATGGTTCAAGAGCTGGAAATTCGTTAACATGGGTGGTGGTATGTCCATCAGCGCAAAACCGTATCCGAGAACTCCGGAGATCTATCTGATGTCCTTAACTCTCTGCGTGATCGCTATGATCGTTGTTTATGTTCTTCTTAGAACAAAGACCGGTCTTGGACTGACTGCCATGAGAGATGATGCTGATGCAGCAAGCGCAGTTGGTGTTAACATTTTCAAATCCAAACTGCTCGTTTATGTTATCGCAGCACTCTTTACGGCACTTGCAGGTGCGGTCTTCTTTATCAACAAAGGAACGATCTATCCTGACAGCGGATTTGATATCAGCTGGACCGTATCCATGGTATTCATCGTTATCTTAGGTGGTGTCGGCACTGTCTCCGGTCCGATCCTTGGAGCTATCATTTATGTATTCTTAAGTGAGTTCCTTGCGAAGTTCCCGGGCTGGTCCAACATCATCCTTGGTGCGATCGCTATTCTGGTCATCCTGTTCCTGCCTGACGGCATCATGGGAACACTGCAGAAGAAACTGCGCTTCGAGATCTTCTCACAGAAGAGATTCTCCGAGCACAAAAAAGGAAAGATCAAAGACGCAGCGAACGCAGCATAATTGGAGAAAAAGGTATTTTCGAGAGGGAGCGGATTTATCCGCTCCCTTTTTTGAGACAGGGGGGGGAGACAGGGGACTCCGAATCCTCTGTCTCCAGATATATAGTAAATTAAGTTGCTAAAAGCCCTAACATAGAGTAAAATACATGAGTTATGTATACACTTCTTTAAGTGACTATTAATAAGGTAAGAGTTTGGTATTTGGTATATTTTAGAAGAGGTATGATTATGGAGACAATTACAGCTAAGACACCTTGGAAAGAGCATCTAGGAGAACTTCCTTTCCATCTGGATTATTTTGAAGGCACGCTTTATGAAGGCGTAAAAAAAGCAGCGGAAGCGTATCCGAATTATATTGCATTTGACTTTATGGGTTCTTCGACGACCTACCGGAAAATGCTGCAGGAAATCCAGCGCTGCGCAAAATCTTTAAGAACACTCGGCGTGCGTGAAGGCGATCGCGTAACCATCGCCCTTCCGAACTGCCCACAGGCAATCTATGCATTTTATGCATTAAACTGCATCGGCGCGATCGGCAACATGGTCCATCCGCTTTCCGCAGAAAAAGAATTAGAGTTTTACATTAACGAATCCAAGAGTATCACGGTGATCACACTGGATCAGTTCTATGGAAAATTTGAGGCGATCCGCCAGAACACGAAGCTGGTCAACGTCGTTCTCGCAAGCATCAAGGACGAACTTTCCAAACCGCTCAAAGCCGGCTATATGCTGACAGAAGGCAGAAAGATCGCAAAGATCCCGAAGGACGCACCGGTCATCCGTTGGCGTGAATTCATGAACATTGGAAAGGCTTGCTTCTGGAACTATGAAGTGCATAAAGATGCAGATGAGACAGCAGCGATCCTTTACTCCGGCGGTACGACAGGAACCACAAAGGGTATCGAGCTGACCAATAAAAACTTCAACGCCCTTGCAGCACAGATCGTTGGCGTGAACCAGATGTTCCGTCCGGGCGATAAGATGCTTGCAGCAATGCCGGTCTTCCACGGATTCGGACTGGGTGTCTGCATCCACTCCATGCTGTTTAATGGCGGACGCTGTATCTTAGTTCCGCGTTTCACGGCGGAGAGCTATGCAAAGCTGATCACAAAATACCGCTGCAACTTTATCGCAGGTGTTCCGACGCTTTATGAAGCACTCCTTCGTCTTTCCACAATGGAAAAGGCAGATCTTTCCTGCCTTAAGGGCGTATTCTCCGGCGGTGACTCCTTAAGTGTTGAGCTCAAAAAGAAATTTGATAAATTCCTTTATGACCACAAGGCAACGATCCAGGTCCGTGAAGGATATGGAACCACAGAGACGGTTACGGCATGCTGCCTGACACCTCCGACAAGAGCAAAAGAAGGAAGCATCGGTGTTCCGTTCCCGGATACCTATATCAAGATCGTAAAACCGGATACCGACGAGGAACTTCCATACGGCGAAGAAGGCGAGATCCTGCTTGCCGGCCCGACCGCGATGAAGTGTTATATGGATAAACCGGAAGAGACTGCAAAGACACTGCGTCATCACAGCGATGGCCTGACCTGGGTCTACACCGGCGACCTTGGTATCATGGACGAGGAAGGATATGTCTACTTCCGCGGACGTTCTAAGAGAATGATCGTAAGCTCCGGCTATAACATTTATCCGGCTCAGATGGAGAACATCTTAGATGCAAACAAGATGGTTCATATGAGCTGCGTCATCGGTGTGCCGGATGATTATAAGATGCAGAAAGTCAAAGCCTTCGTCGTTTTGAAACCGGAGTATCCGGCAAACGAAGATACTTGGCTGAAGCTGATGGCATACTGCAAGAAGCATGTTGCAAAATATGCAATGCCGTATGATATCGAATTCCGCGATGACCTTCCGAAGACTCTGGTAGGTAAGGTTGCTTACCGTATGCTGGAAGAGGAAGAGCTGGCTAAGATCGCAGCGCAGACGGAAGAAGAAAAGAATGCGCCGGATCAGGTCGTTGAAAAGAAAGAAAAAATTGAAGCAGCAGTTCGTGCTTTGGAAGAGGAAGAAGCAAGAGAGAACTAAGCTGATAAAAACAAAGAAAGGCAGACCGGGCTTCCTAAGGGAAGTTCCGGTCTGAAATGAAGTATGGAAAATACAAAGGTAAAGGCACCCTGGAGAGAACACATCGGGGAACTTCCGTTTCATCTGGATTATTTTGATGGAACCTTGTACGAGGCAGTGAAAAAGACGGTGCAGGAGTATCCGGATTATGTCGCACTGACCTTTATGGGAAAGAACATTACGTACCGCAGGATGCTGCATGAGATCCAGCGCTGCGCAAGATCTTTTAAGATGTGCGGCGTGCGCAAAGGAGACCGTGTCACGATCGCGATGCCGAACTGCCCGCAGGCAATTTATGCGTTTTATGCATTAAGCTGCATCGGAGCAATCGCCAACATGGTGCATCCGCTTTCTGCAGAGAAAGAGCTGGAGTTTTATCTGAACAATTCCGGCAGCCGCATCGCTGTTACGCTTGACCAGTTCTATGGCAAGTTTGCGGCCATCTTAGATCATACCCAGGTCGAAAACCTGATCATCGCAAGCATCGCAGATGAACTTCCGATCCACATCCGCGCCGGCTATATGCTGACGGAAGGAAGAAAGATTCCTCGTATCCCGAAGGATGCACCAATCCTTTGGTGGAATGAGTTCCTTTCGCTCGGAAGACGCTGTGTCTGGAGATATGAGACCCATACAGATGCAAATGATACAGCCGTGATCCTTTATTCCGGTGGAACGACCGGAACAACGAAGGGCATCGAGCTGACCAATATGAACTTTAACGCATCCGGAAAAGAGATCGTCGGTGTTAACCAGATGTTCCGTCCGGGCGATAAGATGTTGGCTGCAATGCCGATCTTCCACGGATTCGGCCTCAGCGTCTGCATCCACTCTATGATGATCCATGGAGGCCGAAGCATTCTTGTGCCACGTTTTACGGCAGCAAGTTATGCGAAGCTGATCGTCAAATACCGCTGCAATTTCATTGCCGGCGTTCCAACGCTTTATGAAGCGCTGACACGTCTTCCGGAAATGAAGAATGCAGATCTTTCCTGCCTCAAAGGCGTTTTCTCCGGCGGCGACACTTTATCTGTTGCGCTTAAGAGAAAGTTTGATGAGTTCTTAGCAGACCACGATGCAGCAATCCAGGTCCGTGAGGGCTATGGCGCAACGGAAACTGTCGGCGCTTGCTGCCTGACACCGCCTGCCATGTATAAAGAGGGAAGCATTGGAATTCCGTTCCCGGATACCTACTTCAAGATCGTAAATCCGGAAACCGAAGAAGAGCAGCCGTACGGCGAAGAAGGTGAGATCCTGATCGCCGGCCCGACTGTCATGAAAGGCTACTTCAATGATCCGGTCGAGACCGACAAGGCCCTGAAATATCATGGGGATGGCATGCGCTGGCTCTACACCGGAGACCTTGGAATCATGGACGAGGAAGGCTTCGTTTATTTCCGCGGCCGTTCCAAGAGAATGATCGTAAGCTCCGGTTACAACATTTATCCGGCTCAGATGGAGAATGTTTTAGACCAGAACAAGATGATCCGTCAGAGCTGCGTGATCGGTGTGCCGGATGATTACCGTATGCACAAGGTCAAAGCCTTTGTGGTTCTTGAGGAAGGCTATGAGGCAAACGAGGAGACCTGGCTTAAGCTCATGGCATACTGTAAAAAGAACTTTGCAAAGTATGCGATGCCGTATGATATTGAGTTCCGTTCAGAACTTCCGAAGACTTTGATCGGAAAGGTTGCATACCGCGTTCTCGAAGAGGAAGAAAAAGAAAAAGCATACCGGGCTGTGGAAAGAGACCCGGACGAAGAATAAAAAGCTTGTTAAATGAAGGCTGAGACAATTGGCCGAAGACTACCTTGAAAGAAAAAGGGGGACATGAAACAGATGGCAAAGAAAAAGGAACGCCGTAAATTTGGGGACAGAAGAGACGGCAAACTGATCCGCGAGCTGGATCCGATGCATGTCATCACACCGATTCTTTATCCGAACCGCTGTGATAACGAAGCGTATATTTCAGAGCGCATCGACCTTGCTCCGATCAGAGCATATCTGGAAAAGATCAACAAGGACGAGGAAGTTTTTCCGTACACCGTTTTCCACATCATCGTGACAGCTGTAATCAAAGTTTTAACACTGCGTCCGAAGATGAATCGCTTTGTTGCAAACAAACTGATGTATCAGAGAAACGAAGTTACCACGTCTTTTGTTGTTAAGAAACTGTTCTCAGATGATGGAGCAGAGGCGCTTGCGATCATTCATGCAGAAGATGAAGATACGAGAGCTACGATCCATGAAAAACTGTACAAGCAGATTAGTGTCAGCCGCAGCGATCAAATCGACAGATCTTCTGAAAGTATGGATATTGTAAGTCGCATGCCAAGACGTCTTACAAGAGCATTCTGCGAATTTGTCTGCTTCCTGGACAAAATCGGAAAAGTTCCGAGAGTCCTGATCGATACGGATCCGTATTATACATCCTGCGTATTATCTAATCTTGGCTCGATCAAGTTAAAGAGCGGATATCATCACCTTACCAACTGGGGAACTTGTTCATTGTTTGTTCTGCTTGGAGAGATCAAGAATACGGTTTCTCTGGATGAGAACAATCAGACAGTGATCAAAGAGACAATCGACCTCGGACTGACGGTCGATGAAAGACTTGCAGATGGATATTACTATTCCAAGTCTGTTCGTCTCCTGAAAAAACTTCTTGCAAATCCGGAACTCTTAGAGCTTCCGATGAATGAACCAGTTGAGTATTAATGAATGACTTCCTGCATAAAAACACCCGAATCATTATAGTGGCTGCCGCTGCGATCGTCTTCGTGATTGCGGCAGTCATTCTTGTTGCTACAACAGAACGGGTGGAAGCTGCAGCAAGCGTGAAAATGGATGCGCAGACGCCGGGCTATAATGGCATGACTTACATCCGAGGCCAGGAAGAAATTCCGGTGGCCCCGATCGAAGAGGAGATTCTCTCCGAAGAAGACAGCATCATAAAGCAGGCGAAGATGCAGGAACTCTTAGCAGACCCTTCCAAGATTTTTGAGACGATCAAAAACACGAACACCGTCTTGATCGGGGAGTCGCGGACGTCCGGCTTCAACGCTTATGGCTATCTGGACGAAAATCATTTCTTAGGCGGCATCGGATGGAGCATTCAGGAAATCCCTTCTCTTTATGAGAAGATCGATGCGCTTCAGCCGAGAAATGTTATTTTTTCGTTCGGCATCAATGAGCTTGGAAGATATCTGGATTCACCGGTTTATTATTCTTCGCCGGATATTTTCGTGGGCGATCTGGAGAACTACATCGAGGACATCAAGAAAATGGATCCGGATGCTCATATTTTTATTAACTGCATTGTTCCATGCACGGAGGAAGTATATCAGGAATATCCGGGATTTGGCGTGATCCCTGCATGGAATGAGTACATAAAAGACTATTGTAAAGAAAAGGGATATGGGTTTATCGATATCTCGGATCTGTGTGCGGAGCATGTGGATATGTACAGAGAAGACGGAACCCATTTGATCAGTGAATTCTATCCTTACTGGGGAGCACGGATCGTCCAAGAGGTTCTTTCGAATGAGTGAGAAACGTCGTTCATCAATTAAGCTCATCATAGCGGGAATCGTTGCCCTTCTTATCGTTGTGGCAGCGGTCGTTCTTGTTGTGAATTACGATAGTTTCTTTGCGCAGACGGAAGAAGAGCCCAGTGCGGAAGAAGAGCAGGCGCTCGCATATATCACGAAGATGGAGTCCGTTCAGACGACCCCAATCGAAGACCGCATCTTTGAAGAGGACAACCGAAAAAGCGTGGAAGAACTCCTTGCCGAGTTTGAAAACGATCCTTCCCTGATCTGGAAAACGCTGAAAGATTATGACACCTTGATCATGGGAGATTCCCGTGCGCAGTGCTTTCTGATCTATGATTTTATGGACGAGCAGCACTGCCTTGTTATGCACAGCACAACGATCTATACGATCCGTGAGCTGCTGGGTGATGTGGAAGAAAGAAAGCCGCATGTGATCGTGATCTCTTACGGCATCAACGATGTCGGTCTGTATCATGATTACGGTGTGGAAAAATATATGGAAGATTTCGCCGGCTTGATCCAGGATCTTCGGAATGTGGATCCGGGCGTTAAGATCTATGTCAATTCGATCATCCCAAGTCTGGAGTCGGAATACGACCGTGCTCCGAACTGGATGGCGATCCCGGCATGGAACGAATATATCAAGAATTATTGCGAAGAACATGAGATCGGCTACATTGATATTACGGAATTGGCCAATCAGCACCGTGATCTTTATATTGATGACGGTGTGCATCTGGTCGAGGAGTTTTATCCGTACTGGGGTGCGGCGCTTGCAGCACAGATCGCAAGCGACATGTCGGTCCAGAGATAAGATATTGTTGAGTAAGTAATGGAAAACAAGAACATCCTTACAACTGAAGAAAACTTGGTAGAAGCGACAGCGGCCTTAAAGGCGGCAACGGCAGAACTTGCGTCAGCGACAGAGAAGCTTGCAACAGCGGCTTTGGGATCTGCAGCGCCGGCGGAGCAAAGCGAAGCCTTGGCGAAGACTGTTGTGGAGACTGAGAAGAAGGCTGAGGCAGAAAAAACTGAGGTGGTTTCAGAGGAAGCAGAAGCAGAGATTGTTTCGGCGGAAGTAGAGAAAGTGGAGACCGTTTCGGACGAAGCAGAAGCAGAGCAAGAAGTTTCTGAAGAAGCAACTGAAGAGAAAACCTCTGAGGAATCATCTGTTGAGGCAACTGAATCCATAGCAGAGGACACCGCGCAAGAAACTGCAATTGCTGAAGTTGCTGCGCCCGAATCCAAAAAGACCGGCAAAGCGTCCAATTTCTTTTTCACTTTGATTCGTGTTGTTTTGGTGGCGGCACTGATCGCCGCGATCGTGATCTTCGTATTCTTAAGAAACCGGGAAAGCAGAGTTCCGGCTTCCGAAGTGTTTAAGGCTGTCACAGCTCAAGTTCAGACAGAAAAAATGGAACAGACGACAGACCGCTATTTCAAAAAATACTATGGTTTGAATGCGGCGGACTTCGATGATGTTTTATATTACGCACCGGTCTCCAACATGGATGCGGAAGAGCTCCTGATCGTGAAACTGAAAAGCACAGATCAGGCGGAGGCGCTGACCGAGGCAATTCTTAAAAGGCAGGCGGATAAGGAGCAGAGTTTTGAAGGCTATGCACCGGAACAGTATGCGCTTGCGCAGGAGTACATCTTAGATGTACAGGGTAACTATGTATTGTTTGTAATTGATCCGGAGGCGGAAAAGATCGACTCCGCGTTTGCGGGGGCTTTGTAATATGATATTCAGCAGCTTGTTTTTCATTTGCATATTCCTTCCGGTCACGCTGATCCTCTATTATGTGGTTCCGCGTAAGGCGAAGAATCTGGTCCTGCTCATCATGAGCCTTGTTTTCTATGCATGGGGTGAGCCGGTCTATGTGCTGCTGATGATGTTCAGCATTGTTTATAATTATTTTGCCGCACGGAGCATCGCCTATTACAGGGAAAATAATCGCCGCGTTGCAAAGACGGTTACTTTTGTTCTTTGCCTGGTGATCGATCTTGGGCTCTTATGCTTCTTTAAGTATTATGGGTTTGCAATCGAGAATATCAACGGACTGTTCCATCTTTCCATCCCGATCCATTCGCTTGCGCTTCCGATCGGTATTTCCTTCTATACCTTCCAGACGCTTTCCTATGTCATCGACGTTTATCGTGGAAATGTGAAAGTGCAGAAGAATATCATTAACTTCGGAGCCTATATCACCATGTTCCCGCAGCTGATCGCAGGTCCGATCGTGCGCTACGCGGATATTGAGGTGCAGCTGACGGAGAGGCAGTTCTCCCTGGATAAATTCGCAGAAGGCGTGGTGTGGTTTATCATAGGCCTCGGAAAGAAAGTCCTTTTGGCGAACAACATCGGAATGCTCTACGATGCCGTATTTGCGGCAGCAGCTCCGGATAGAGCCGTCCTTACGACCTGGCTCGGAGTGATAGCCTTCACCTTCCAGATCTATTTCGACTTTTCCGGTTATTCCGATATGGCAATCGGCCTTGGAAAGATGCTGGGCTTTGAGTTCGTACAGAACTTTAACTATCCATACATTTCAAAGAGCGCGACAGAGTTCTGGCGCAGATGGCATATCTCCCTTGGAACCTGGTTTCGCGAGTACGTTTATATTCCGCTGGGCGGAAACCGTGTCAAGGCGTGGAAGCATATCCGCAACATCCTGATCGTCTGGATCCTGACTGGTTTCTGGCATGGAGCTGCATGGAACTTTGTGCTTTGGGGTATTTACTATGGACTCTTATTGATCCTGGAAAAATATGTATATGGAAAAGCGCTGGAAAAAGCCGGACCGGTCGTCGGTCATATCTATACGATCATCGTATTTGTGCTGGGCTGGCTGATCTTTGCTTCTCCTACGGTACCAGACCTTGCGGCAAACTTCTGCTCCATGTTCGGAATCTTAGGAACGCCGTTTGTGGATGCAACAACGCTTTACTTCCTGCGGACGAACGCAGTGCTGCTGGTTGTCTGCATTTTATGCTCGACCCCGTTGGTCATGAATTTGTTTACCAAAGTCGCAGGACGCAAAGGCGCCGGATTTAAGATCATCGGAACGGTCTGCTACGCAGCTGTTTTGCTCCTTTCCATCGCCTACCTGGTGAACGCGACTTATAACCCGTTTTTATACTTCCGGTTCTAGAGAATGATTGAGAAACAAAAAGGTCTTTTTAAATATGTGTTCCTGGTCTTTGTGGTAGTGATCCTGATCGCGGATCTCTGCCTGATCTTCCTGCACGGAAAAGAGTTTTCGGAAAACGAAAACCGTATGCTTCAGCAGTTTCCGAAAGTAACGGGACAGTCTGCGATCTCCGGCCGATTGATGACGCAGGCAGAAGACTTTGTGGAAGACCAGTTCTTCCTGCGGGATAAATGGATTTCCTTTAAGCTGGATGTGGACAAGCTGACCGGAAAGAAAGAGTCCAACGATGTGATCCTTGGAAAGAATGGATATTTGATTGAAAAGGCAGTCGCTCCGAACTTTACGGATATGGACCACAACCTTGCTGCGATCAAGGGCTTTGCTGTAAAACACCCGGAGATTCCGATGGTCATGACTGTCGTTCCGAATGCGGTTTCTGTCTGCAGTGATCTGCTTCCTTCCGGTGCACCGACCAGGGATCAGATGCAAGATATCGCTTATATTAAGAATGCAGTATCCGGAAGTCTGAATTTTGTGGATGTCACAGACACACTGAAAGCACATAAAGACGAAGAAATCTATTATAAGAGCGATCACCACTGGACCAGCTTTGGTGCGAAGTATGCATTCGAAACACTTGCTGCTCCAATGGGAATCGAAGAGCCAATCCCGAACTACGATTTCATGAAAGTCACGGAAGACTTCTCCGGCACGATGGCATCGAACAGCGGAGCTTTTGGCGTAAAAGATGATATCTATATCTTCGTTCCAAAGACAGAAGAAGGTTTTGAGTATGTTGTTGAGTACGGAGATATCCAGACAAAGAGCGCAACGATCTATCACAGCGCAGCGCTGTTTAGTAAGAATAAATACGAAGTGTTCATGGGAGGCAACTACTCCTACGTCAGCATCAAGACGACTGCAAAGACGGATCAGAATCTGCTTTTGTTCAAGGACTCCTATGCGAATGCATTTGTGCAGTTCCTACTTCCGTACTATCGCAACATCGTGATCATCGATCCGCGCTACTATAGCGACGACTGCGAAAAGCTATTGTCCGAGCGCGACATCACCGATGTACTATTCCTTTATAACATGAACACCTTTGCCCTAGACAATTCCCTCGCCGGAGTTTTGGAAGAGTAGCCGAAGTCACTAGCGGATGTGGCCGTCTCCGCGGATGATGTACTTATAAGTGTTCATCTCACGAAGCCCCATCGGTCCTCTTGCATGTAGTTTCTGTGTGGAAATTCCGATCTCACAGCCAAGGCCAAATTCTCCGCCGTCTGTAAAGCGGGTGGAAGCATTCACATAAACAGCGGCGCTGTCCACAAAAGTCGTAAACTGCTTCGCCGCAGTCTCATCCTCGGTAATGATGCAGTCGCTGTGTCCTGTGGAATGTGCGCGGATGTGGGCGATTGCTTCTTCTACGGAATCTACGCATTTGACCGCAAGGATGTAATCTAAAAACTCGGTATCAAAATCGTTTTCACCGGCAGGGGTTCCCTCGATATATTTCTGTGCTTCTTCATCCAAACGAAGCTCTACCGGAATCTGGCCGTCTGCCTGTCTTTTGTCCACTAATGCCTCTTTGATCATCGGAAGAAATTCAGCAGCGATTGCTTTATTGACGACGAGCACTTCTTCTGCATTGCAGACGCTCGGGCGGCTCGTCTTTGCATTGATTACGATGTTCACTGCTTTCTTCAGGTCTGCGCTTGCATCGACATAGACGTGACAGATACCGGTTCCTGTTTCGATACATGGAACGGTAGCATTCTTTACACAGGCGTTGATGAGGCCGGCGCCTCCGCGCGGGATCAAAAGATCAATATATTCTGGAGAGGTCATCAGTTCAGTAGCACTGTCTCTTGAAGTGTCATCCACGAGGTTGACTGCATCGGAATTCAGCCCTGCTTTTGCCACGCCTTCTTTTAAAGCCTGCATGATCGCGTGCGCAGTTTTATATGCTTCTTTTCCACCTCTTAAAACGCAGGCATTGCCGCTTTTGAAAGTTAACGCTGCAGCATCTGCTGTTACATTTGGACGGCTTTCATAGATGATCGCGATCACACCCATCGGGACTGAGACTTTCTGAATCTTAAGCCCTGCCTGCGGCTCGGTCTCTTCGATGACTGCGCCAACAGGATCTGGAAGGTCCACGACTTCGCGAATGCCCTTTGCCATTGCAAGGATGCGGTCCTCATTCAGCATAAGGCGGTCCAGCATCACATCGGAGATCGTCCCTTTTGCAGCTTCCGTATCTTCGTTGTTGGCTGCGAGGATCTCCGGGATGTGAGCTTCTAATGCATTTGCCATCTCGGAAAGAGCAGCATTCTTTTGCTCCGTTGTATAGGCCGCAACTTCCAGTGAAGCATTTTTTGCAGCGATCATAATATCTTTGGTTTTCATAGTGAAACCTCCGTTTTGGAATTCTTTTTAAAGTATTTTGTCAGTCCTTGCAGTTTCTTTCCTTCGTTATGCCGGCAGGAATTTTGTGCCGACTTCCTTGCCGTCCATGATGTCATAGAGATTTTCCGGCACAGCACCGTTTGCGATGATCATCTGGATGCCGGCTTCCATGCAGATCTCAGCTGCCTGAAGCTTTGTGACCATGCCGCCGGTTCCTAAGACGGTGCCTTTTCCGCTCGCTAAAGCTTTGAGTTCATCGGTGACCTCTGTGACTTCGGTGATCAGCTTTGCATTTGGATCTTTTCTCGGATCTGCAGTATAAAGCCCTTCGATATCGGAAAGCAGGATCAAAAGGTCTGCCCCGACCAGTCTGGAGACAAGGGCGCCCAATGTGTCGTTATCACCAATCACGATTTCTTCCGTTGCGACCGTATCATTTTCATTGATGATCGGAAGCGCTCCGAACTCTAAGAGTTTTCCAACGGTATTGGAAAAGTTTTCTTTCCGCTGCTCATGCTCGAGGTCCGTTCCTGCGATCAGGATCTGGGCGACGGTATGATGATACTGGTCAAAGAGCTTGTCATAAATATACATCAGCTCGCACTGGCCGACAGCTGCGGCTGCCTGCCTCGAAGGCACGTCATCCGGCTTTTTACCGAGGCCTAGTTTTCCAACGCCCATGCCAATGGCACCGGAGGAGACCAGAATGATCTCGTGGCCTGCATTTTTGATGTCGCTGATGACTTCACAGAGTTTTTCCACTCTGCGGATATTTAAGTTGCCTGTTTTATGGGTCAGTGTGCTGGTTCCGATTTTAATTACGATTCGCATGATGCCTCCCCGTGTGGATGCTTCGTTTTTGTTGATGATATCAATCTTCTCGCGACTTTAACTAAGCATTTCGTTAAAGTATCGATAGCTGGTGGAATTATACAATGATTTTCGCACATTATCAATGATGGAATGCCTATATGCGGCTGGGGTCTTAGCCAAATACAATAAAAAAATGCTTACGCATAAACCGCAAATAATTCGTGCGAGTTTCTACTATTTATGCTAAACTATATCAGTTATCGTTGATACATCAATCGTATCGGCTCATTTGCCGGTGCAGAAAGAAGGAAAAGATGGAAAAGAAACCGTATTACATTACAACAGCAATTGCTTACACATCAGGAAAGCCGCATATCGGAAATACCTATGAGATCATCTTAGCGGATGCGATCGCGCGCTTCCGCCGAATGGAAGGCTATGATGTGCGCTTCCAAACAGGAACAGACGAGCATGGACAGAAGATTGAAGACAAGGCGATTGCTGCAGGAAAGACTCCGAAAGAATTTGTAGATGAGACTGCAGGTGAAGTAAAACGGATCTGGGATCTGATGAACACCTCTTATGACCGCTTTATCCGTACGACGGATCCGGATCATGAGATCCAGATTCAGAAGATCTTTAAAAAGCTTTATGAGCAGGGCGATATTTATAAAGGCTCTTATGAAGGCATGTACTGCAAAGAGTGCGAAGCCTTCTATACCGAAAGCCAGATCGAAGACGGAAAATGCCCGGAATGCGGCATGGAAGTGCATCCGGCCAAAGAAGAAGCGTATTTCTTTAAGATGAGCAAATATGCGGATCGTCTGATCGAGCATATCGAGACACATCCGGAATTCATTCAGCCGGAGTCCCGCAAGAACGAGATGATGAACAACTTCCTGAAACCGGGTCTGATGGACCTTTGCGTTTCCAGAACTTCATTTAAGTGGGGCATCCCGGTCGACTTTGATCCGAACCACGTTGTCTATGTCTGGGTCGATGCGCTGTCCAACTATATTACTGGACTTGGCTATGATGCAGATGGAAACCATGGCGATCTTTATAAAAAATACTGGCCGGCAGATCTTCATCTGATCGGAAAAGATATTTTAAGATTCCATACGATTTACTGGCCGATCATGCTGATGGCACTCGGAGAGCCCCTTCCGAAGCAGGTGTTCGGACATCCGTGGCTGCTCCTTGGCGAAGGCAAGATGAGCAAGTCCAAAGGAAACGTGATCTATGCAGATGACCTGGTGGACATCTTTGGCGTTGATGCGGTCCGCTATTTCGCGATCCACGAAATGCCGTTTGAAAACGACGGAACGATCACCTGGGAGCTTGTCGTTGAACGTGTTAATTCTGACCTTGCAAATACATTGGGTAACCTTGTGAACCGTACGATCTCCATGTCCAACAAATACTTTGGCGGAGAAGTAAGCAATAAGGGCGTCGTTGATGAAATGGATGCAGACTTCAAGGCAGTGATCACGGGAACAAGAGATAAAGCCGTAGAGAAGATGACAGACCTTCATGCAGCCGATGCGATGACAGAGATCTGGAACCTCTTCAAACGCTGCAACAAATATATCGATGAAACAGAGCCGTGGGTGCTTGCAAAGGACGAGGCGAAGAAAGACCGTCTTGCAACCGTCCTTTACAACTTGATCGAAGGTATCAATATCGGAGCAAGCCTGATCCAGCCATTCATGCCGGAAACGTCCGAGAAGATCCTGGC
Source organism: Lachnospiraceae bacterium (assembly GCA_045546255.1). Lineage (GTDB taxonomy): Bacteria > Bacillota > Clostridia > Lachnospirales > Lachnospiraceae > RGIG5612. The sequence continues at coordinate 18,902 of JAZQCK010000046.1, forward strand.
GCAGATCAATGCTAGCCCAAGAGCCTTCGAAGACATGGATAAGTTCGGCCTTTATGAGTCCGGAAAACATGTCACGGAAAAACCGGAGATCCTCTTTGCAAGAAAAGATGTGAAGGAAGTGTTAGAGCAGGTAGATAAGCTCCTGTAAACTATACTAGTAAACTTTGTGATCATAGAAACGATTTGATCGCGCGAAAGAGAGAGCATAAGTGGCACTGATTTTTGATACACACGCACATTATGATGACGAAGCATTTGATAAAGACCGGGAAGAACTCCTTTCCGGTCTTTTGGACCGTGGAGTTGGTACCGTTGTTGATGTCTGTGCAAACTTTGATGAGATTCCAAAAGTTTTAGACCTCGTAAATCAGTATGATTTTATGTACGCAGCGGTGGGGGTGCATCCAACAGAGGTGTACGATTTAAAGGACAGCGATATTGAGGTAGTCCGGGAGTTCGCAAAGAAAGACAAGGTCGTTGCAATCGGCGAGATCGGTTTGGATTATCATTATCCAGATACCGATAAAGAGAAACAGAAGAAATGGTTTTCTTCCCAGATCAGGCTGGCACAGCAATTGAACCTTCCGATCAGCGTCCACAGCCGTGACGCGGCAAAGGATACATTGGATATCATCCGGGAAGAGAACGGAGCGGAGACAGGACTTGTCATGCACTGCTTTTCTTACGAGCCGGAGATGGCAAAGATCTATACCGACATGGGAGTCTATCTCGGCATCGGCGGCGTCGTCACATTTAAGAACGCACGCAAGCTGAAAGAAGTCGTGAAGCAGATGCCGATGGAACTGATGCTTTTAGAAACTGACTGCCCGTATCTTGCGCCGGAGCCGTTCCGCGGAAAACGGAATGATTCGACTCTGATCAATTATGCAGCAAAAGCGATTGCAGAGCTTCGCGGAATGAATTATAAAGAGGTCGTAGAAATCACGGCTGATAATGCACGTAATTTTTATCGCCTGAAAGAAGACAAATGAACGATTTAGGAAATCCAAGGATCATACAGCAGATCATAAACGAGCATAACTTTTCTGTTCAGAAAAAATATGGGCAGAACTTTCTTGTCGATGCCAATATTTTAGAGGGCATCGTGGATGCAGCCGACGTCACGAAAGCCGATACCGTCCTTGAGATCGGGCCGGGCATGGGTTCTTTGACGCAGTATCTTTTAGAGGCAGCGGATCATGTGATTGCTGTGGAAGTCGATAAGATGCTGATCCCGATCTTGAAAGATAATCTGAAAGCTTATGATAATCTGACGTTGATTCATGGAGATGTTTTAAAACTTGACCTGGATGAGATATTGAAAGGGCAAAGAGTCAAAGTCGTTGCGAACCTGCCATACTACATTACGACTCCTATCGTGATGGAACTTTTAGAAAAGCAGGAAAATATTGAAAGCATCACGGTCATGGTGCAAAAAGAAGTGGCGCAGCGTATGCAGGAGGGCCCTGGAAGCAAGTCCTACGGAGCGCTTTCTCTTGCTGTGCAATATTATTCCAAACCGGAAATCGTTTTAAATGTATCGAAGCACTGTTTCCTTCCAAAGCCGGATGTGGATTCGGCTGTGATTAGACTAAGCATTTATGAGCCGGAGGAGCGACCTGTAAAAGTAGGCGATCCTGCCTTTATGTTCAGACTGATCCGCGCGGCGTTCAACCAGCGTCGCAAGACTCTTTTGAATGCACTGGCAAATGATGCGGGCACAAAAATCCCGAAAGAAAAAACGACAAAAGCTCTTCAAAAAATGGGAAAAGCTGATACGGTTCGCGGCGAAGCACTGACACTTTCTGAGTTTGCTCAGCTTGCAGATGCGCTCAGTTTCCGAAACTGAGATCGTTTCACGATCAAATAAATAATTGTCACGATGAAAATGATCAGGCTGATCCACTGGGAAGTGGAGAACGGTCCCCAGATTCCGCGCAGGAAATCTCCTCTCAAGAATTCATCGAAAAAGCGGACAACCGAATACATCAACAGATAAGCAGGGGTGACGGCAAAGCGGTCCCCTTTTTTGAGGAACAGAATTAAAAGAACCACGAAGATCAAAAGCTCTAAAAGCGCTTCCATCGGCTGTACAGGAAAGCGGGCAAAGTCTGCAATGTCGTCATTTAATCCGGGCGTGATATGGGACGCGGTGTAATGCAGAGCGCAGAAACCATGGTATTCAATTCCATAGCAGCATCCCGTGAGCGAACAGCCGACCCTGCCAAGACAGTGGAACACCGGAAATGCCAAAACCATGTTATTCAGATAAAGACGGCCCGGAAGTTTTCTGACCCGGATGTAAATATACATAAACAGGAGGGCGCAGAGAAGACCGCCGTAAAAGACCATGCCGGAGGAGGCATAGTAAAGGCTGTCTAAAAGCTGTGCACCGGAATGGATATTCGGCACGTCATATTTAATAAAGTCGGGCAAACCGACGAGGAAGAACATCAAATGTCCTCCCACGAAAATGCCGGCTGCTCCGCAAATGCAGAGATAAACCAGGTGGCTTACGGTCAGCTTCGTTTTCTTCTGCACCAGAAAGACCACCAGGATCGCCAGCACGATTCCAATTAACCCAGTGATTTGGTATGCATTCATGGCAGGATTATAGCATGTGTGGTATAATTTGCCAATGTGAAGGCAATATCGATCAAACTGTAGGGAAATGAAAACAATCATAAAAAGCGTAACTGAAGAAAGCATCCAAGAAGCAGCTGCTCTGCTGAAACAGGGCGGCATTGTTGCGTTCCCGACAGATACCGTTTATGGGCTTGGTGCGGTCTGCACGAATGACGAAGCCGTGCAGAAATTATTTGACGCAAAAGGCAGAGATGAAGGAAAGCCGATCAGTCTTCTTGTTGGGGGAATTGAGCAGGTCCGTTTGATCGCAGAGGAGATTCCGCAGGCAGCTGTCATTCTTATGGAACGCTACTGGCCCGGAGCGCTAACAGTTGTTTTGAAAAAACGCCCGGAAATATCAGACCGTGTTTCTGCAGGAAAAGATACGATCGGAATCCGCATGCCGGATTCAAAAACGGCAATGGAGCTGATCAAGGCTGCTGGTCATCCGCTTGCGGCTCCGAGCGCGAATACGTCCGGAAAGCGCAGCTCCGTTACGGCAGATGACGTGATCGAAGACCTGAAAGGAAAAGTGGATATGATCTTAGATGGCGGCGTATGCCCTGTTGGAGTTTCCTCCACCGTCGTCGATCTGACGGGAAAAGAGCCGGTGGTTTTAAGAGAAGGCGTGATCACAAAATCGATGATTGACGCAGCCTTGGAAGGTCAAGTACAATCGTAGAGGATTTGATCCAAGAAGGTAGGAGAGGAGAACTGCAGAAGGGAAAATATTCTGCGTTAAAACAGTAAGCACATACGAGTTTTTATGAAGAAATATAACAAAGTTATTTTTTTAGGCGAAGATAATACAAGGTTGAGTCCGATCACGGAGGTACTTTTCAAGCAGAAACTGCAGGAGGCCGGCAAAGATGATCTGGACGTCTGCTCCAGGGGCAACGTGGTTTTGTTTCCTGAACCGGTGAACCAGAAGATTGCCCGGATCTCAAAAGCATACGGACTGGACCTTTCGGACTACTGTGCCATCGAACTAAAGGAGACGGACCTGACTCCTGACACACTGACACTTGCTATGGATGCGGCCTGTAAGGCGATGGCATATGAAACGTTTCCAAATGCAGGAAACATTTATACGCTGAAAGAATTTATTGGAAGTACGGGAGATTTAAAGCTCCCACTGGGCGGCTCTGTTGATGAGTATGCAACGATCATCGAAATCATCAGCGGCCTGTTAGATCTTTTGATCGAAAAACTTTACAGCGAAGAAGACGAATAAAAAAAGACATAAGAGGAGAATACTATGATCGCAATCGGAAGTGACCACGCAGGATTTGAAATGAAAGAAGCTCTGAAGGAGCATTTGAAAGAACGCGGATTTGAAGTGGAGGATTTCGGAACGGATTCGGATGCTTCCTGTGATTATCCGGAATTTGCCCATGCTGTTGCCCATGCTGTCGTTGACGGAAAAGCAGACAAAGGTGTTTTGGTCTGCGGAACCGGAATCGGCATGAGCATGGCAGCGAACAAGGTGAAGGGCATTCGTGCTGCAGTCGTCGGGGATGCATTTTCCGCACAGGCAACCAGAGAGCATAATGATGCAAACATTCTCTGCATGGGAGCCCGCGTCATTGATCTTGAAAAGGCAACCGAGTTTCTGGATATCTTTTTAGATACGCCGTTTTCGAATGGAGAAAACCACGTCCGCAGAATCAGCAAGTTAGATGATAAATAATGAGGGAAGAGCAGGCGGTGATTCGGCTGCTCTTTATTCAGAGGAGATCAACAAATGAGTAACAAACGAGAAGACTATATCACTTGGGATGAATATTTTATGGGCGTTGCGATGCTTTCTGCGCAGCGCAGTAAGGATCCTTCCACACAGGTCGGCGCCTGCATTGTAAGCCAGGACAATAAAATCTTGTCTATGGGCTACAACGGACTTCCGATCGGCTGCTCCGATGACGAGTTTCCATGGGAGAAAGATGATGAGACCCCGGAGCATAGCAAATATTTCTATTCAACCCACAGCGAACTCAACGCGATCTTAAATTACCGGGGCGGAAGCTTAGACGGAACGAAGCTCTATGTCACCTTGTTCCCCTGCAATGAGTGCGCGAAGGCCTGCATCCAGGCAGGGATCAAAACGATCATCTATGCAGACGATAAGTATGATGGAACCCCAAGCGTCATTGCTTCCAAACGCATGTTAGATGCCGCCGGCGTTGAATATCGCGCCTACAACCACACCGGCAGAGAAGTCACCTTGCATCTGTAATTAATAAGCAAAAAATTACCCAATAAGGCTTCGTAAAAAAACAACTGCAACACGCCTTCGCTGATTGTTTTGCCAGTTGTTTTTTTTACGAAGCCCTTTCTGCCGATCGTTTTTGCAAAGTAATACACTTATCAAATAGCGACACAATAGAAGCAACTAGCAAAACAATCAGCGAAGGCGTGTTGCAGTTGTTTTTTTGTGGAGTCATATTCAAGTGTTTTTTACAGATGCAAGGGGCTTTTTTTACCCACGTTGTATTGAAATAAAAACATGGAAATGTTATTATATAAAAAATTTTGATTTTTAACATGGAGGCATAGGCGAATGGCTCAAGAGACGATTCAAAGTATCAAAGATGCGGAAATGAAAGCACAGCAGGTGATGAAAGATGCTGAGGCTGAAAAAGCTGCCCTTTTAAAGAAAGCCAGAGAAGACGGAGCTGCCTTTAAAGAGGAGCTGACAGGCCGTGCAACTGAAGCTGCAAAGAAGGCAGTCGCTGCTGTTGAGGAAACTCGCGATGCGGCGCTGGTAAAGGCAGCAGCACGTGCAGAAGCTGTGATCGCGGGCTTTACCGGCAATGTGCAGGGAAAACGTGACGCAGCAATTCAGGCAGTCATCGACGAAATTGCTTAATCTATAAACTAGTAATTGGGAGGACCAATCAATGGCTATTCTTGCCATGAAGCGCATTACCATATGCGGACTGAAAAAAGACAGCAAGGCGATTCTTGAAACGATCCAGCGCGAAGGTGTGATCGAGGTTCAGGATTTCACACCGGAAGATGAAGTATTCAAAAAGAAACCGATGCCGATCTCAGGCGCCGAGTTTGAACGTAATATCCACGACGCAGAAAATGCGATCGAAGTTCTGAATACCTATAACGAAGAAAAATCCGGTATGCTTTCTTCCTTTAAAGGAAGAGCGGTCATTAGCCGGGAAGACTATGACAATTTCCACACAGAACTTGCTTCTGTGAAATCCACCACGTCTAAAATCCTTGCTTTATCCAAAGAAGTTGCGGAAAAGAAAGCAGAGATCATTAAGTGCAACCAGCAGCTGGATATGCTGGTTCCGTGGGAAGGGCTTGATATTCCTTTAGATCTTTCCGGAACAGAAAAGACCTCTGTCTTTATCGGCGCACTTCCGGGAGACTGGACACTTGATGCGATCTACGAAGCCATGGCAGAGAACCTGCCGGTGGATGTGACCGTCATCAGCCATGATAAAAACCAGACCTGCATCATGCTGATCTGTCAAAAAGAGATGCATGATTCTGTTAACAGCACACTCAGGGGAATCGGCTTTGCCTATCCTTCTGTCAGCTGTTCTACGACACCTTCGGAGCAGAAGGTGATCCTTCAGCAGGAAATCGAAAAATTAGAAGAACAGATCAAAACATGCGAAGAAGAAATCGTATCTTATGATGATCAGCGCCCGAAGATCAAATTCCTTGCAGATTATCAGAAAATCAGAGAAGAGAAGTATGCAGTCGCAACTTCCCTTCCGCAGTCTGAGCATGCGTTTGTGATGTCCGGATATATTCCGGAAAAATACATTCCGGATGTAGAGGAAGCTCTTGCGGATTACGCCGTCACGATCGAAACGGAAGACCTTGCAGAAGATGAAGAAGCTCCGGTTCTCTTAAAGAACAACGCATTCTCATCTTCCGTACAGGGCGTTGTGGAATCCTATGCGCTTCCTGCAAAAGGGGAAATCGATCCTTCCTTTATCATTTCCCTGTTCTACTTTATCTTCTTCGGATTCATGCTTTCCGATGCAGCGATCGGTCTTTTGATCTTCTTAGGCGCAGGCTTCCTGCTGCTGAAGAATAAAAACATGGAGACCGGCCTCAGGAACAACACTAAGCTCTTTATGTTCGGCGGAATCGCTGCCATGTTCTTCGGTGTTCTCTTCGGAAGCTACTTTGGAGATCTGATCCCGTCCATATCCAACCACTTCTTCGGAAATCCGATCGTCGTGAAACCGGTATGGCTGGATATGCAGCAAAACCCGATGACCGTTCTTTCCCTTGCATTGATCATGGGTATCATCCATATCTTTACAGGTCTTGCGATCAACGGCTATCAGCTGCTTAAGAAAAAAGATATTGTCGGCTTTATCTTTGATATCGTCGTCTGGTATATCATTCTGGTGGGGCTCATTGTGAAATGTCTTTCCATGCAGATGATCATGGACATCCTTGCAGGAGGAGCAAAACCGTTTGTTCCGGCGAACATCGGAAACATCGGGCTTTATGCTGCGGGTGTTGGCTGTATCGCTATCATCATCATGGGCGGCAGGGAGTCCAAGAACTGGGGCAAGAGACTGCTCAAAGGTGCTTATGCTGTATACGGCATCACAAGTTACCTTTCCGATATTCTTTCTTACTCCAGACTTCTTGCGTTAGGTCTTGCAACCGGTGTTATTTCTTCCGTTGCTAACATGATCGGTACGATGTTTGGAAGCGGTGTTGTTGGAGTCATCATCTTCATCGTGGTCTTCCTGATCATCAACGCAATCAATATTGGTATTAATACGCTTGGTGCGTACGTACACACCAACCGTCTGCAATACGTCGAATTCTTCGGTCACTTCTATGATGGAGGCGGCCGTCCGTTCGAGCCTTATAGTGTGAAAACAAAATATTATAAATTTAAGGAGAACTAAAAATGATTGATTTCTTACAAGCAAACATGGGCACAATTTTGGCATTACTCGGTGCAGCACTTGCAGTCGGCCTTGCAGGCTCAGGAAGTGCTAGAGGTGTTGGCGTTGCTGGTGAGGCAGCTGCTGGCGTTATTGCTGAAGATCCGGGCAAATTCGGTAAAGTTATGGTCCTTCAGCTTCTTCCGGGTACACAGGGTATCTACGGTCTGATCATCGGATTCATCACTCTGTCCCAGACCGGTATCTTAGGCGGAGACGGAAACATCTCCATCGGAAAAGGTCTCGTTTACCTTTGCGCATGCCTTCCGATCGCAATCGCAGGTTACTTCTCCGGTGTTGCACAGGGTAAAGCATCTGCAGCTTCCATCGGCGTTGTTGCTAAGAAGCCGGATCAGTTCGGTAAAGCAATGATCTTCCCGATCATGGTTGAGACCTATGCAATCCTTGCTCTTCTGGTTTCCATCCTGGCAATCAGCGGTGCAGCAAGCGTAGCATTCTAAACAAATCTGACGATTTGTTTAGCACTCCGTGGGGTACAGCGAGACGCTGTCCCATAGAAAGCTAATATTAGAAATCTAGGAGTTTATAGAATGAGTGGACTTGATAAAATTTTAGAGCATATCAGCAGCGAAGCCGCAGAAAATGCCAAGAAGATCATCGACAATGCGAAGGCAGAGGCTGAGCGGATCCTTGAAAATGACAAGGCTGAAGGCGCTCGTCTTGAGAGTCAGATCGGAAAGCAGAGCGAGCTTGATGTCGCAGCAGCTTCCAAGAGAATTCAGTCTGCAGCTGATCTGAAAGAAAAACGAATGATCCTTGAAGCAAAGCAGAAAGAGATCGATTCCGTGATCGATGCAGCGCTGGAAAAACTGACCGGTATGGCTGATGGCGAGTATTTCGCATATCTGGAAAAAATGCTGGATAAATATGCAACTGGTGCAGAAGGAACAATCCGTTTTTCTGCGAAAGACCTTGGCCGTCTTCCGGCTGACTTTGAAGCAAAAGCAGCTGCGCATAAGCTGACTCTTTCCAAAGAGCCGGTGAACATCGGCGGTGGTTTTGTGCTGGTATATGGAGATATTGAAGAAAACTGCAGCTTTGAAGCGTTGATCAATGCTTCGAGAGAGGTATTGCAGGATAAGATCGGACAGATACTGTTCAGCTAAATTTTAGAAGAAAGGAGCGGCTTTTCATGGACAAAGAGTTTTTATACGACCCGTTGCTGGATGATGAATTGCTTCCGGACGAGTTGTTCACTTCACAAGTCGCACAGATCCGAACAAAAGAAAATTCGCTGCTCAGTGATCAGGATATCAACGGTCTTATGCAGTGCCCGACCTACGAAGACTGTATCCAGTTTCTGTTAGACAAAGGCTGGGGGCCGACGGAGCATGATACTCCGGAAGAGCTTCTCTCCACCGAAAGAGAAAAGACCTGGACTTTGATGAGACAGCTTTGCAATGACAAGCAGATGAAATCGTTTGACATCTTTCGTCTGAGCACAGATTACCATAATCTGAAAGTTGCCCTCAAAGAAAGCTATGTCCAGAAGGAGACCCCGAACGTCTATAAGTCCGGCGGAACGATTCCGATCGAAACGTTTCGGAAAGCAGCAGCTGATAATGATTTTGTAGCGCTTCCGCTTACCATGATGCGTGCAGCAGAAGAAGCAAGAGACGTGCTGTTTCATACCGGTGATTCACAGCTTTGTGATGTGATCGTCGATCGTGCAGCGCTCGAGGCTATTTATAAAGCCGGAAAAGAGACCGGCAACAACTTGCTTTTTGGCTATGCAGAACTGAAGGCGGCAGCAGCAAATATTAATATTGCTATAAGAGCTTGTAAGGCAAATAAAGATATTGATTTTCTGCAGAGAGCTTTTTGCGAGTGTGAGAGTATCAGCACGCAGAAGCTTGCAGCAGCAACAAGAAACGGGCTGGATTCCATTTATGAATATCTGGAAACCACTTCCTATTCGGATGCGATCGAGGCCATCAAAGAAAGCCCTGCAGCGTTTGACAGATGGTGCGACAACCGTATGATGAAGCTGATCCAGCCGCAGAAATATAACGCATTTACGATTTCTCCTCTTGCAGCCTATGTGCTTGCAAAAGAGAACGAGATGAAGTCTGTCCGCATGATTCTTTCAGGAAAACTGAATCAGCTGGATGAAGACCAGATCAGGGAAAGGTTAAGGGATTCTTATGTATAAGATAGCAGTGTTAGGAGACAGAGATTCGATCTACGGTTTTGCTACGCTTGGCCTTGAGACTTTTCCTGTAGCTGATGCAGATGAAGGAGCAGACACACTCAAGCGCCTTGCAATGACAGACTACGCCGTGATCTATATTACGGAAAGCCTGAAGGCGCAGATCGAGGACGATATCGAAAAATTCAGAGACCAGAAACTTCCCGCTATTATTCCGATCCCGGGAGTTTCCGGAAACACCGGCCAGGGTATGGTTGATGTAAAGAGGCTTGTGGAACAGGCTGTCGGATCGGACATCATTTTTAATAATGAGGACTAATAACAAGTGAAAGAAGACTAAGTTATAAAAAGTAACAGAAAGGCATTGGTACAAACTTATGAGCAAAGGTACAATTAAAAAAGTTGCCGGACCATTGGTTGTAGCGACAGGTATGAGAGATGCGAACATGTTCGACGTATGCCGTGTTGCTGAGCAGCGACTGATTGGTGAGATCATCGAGATCCACGGTGACGAAGCCTCTATTCAGGTATATGAAGAGACCTCAGGCCTTGGACCTGGTGAGCCGGTAGAATCCACAAACGCTCCGCTTAGCGTTGACCTGGCACCGGGACTGATCGGAAGTATTTTCGACGGTATCCAGAGACCTCTGGTCAAGATCATGGAAATGACAGGAAACAACCTCACCCGCGGTGTTGAGGTTCCGTCTCTTGATATGGAAAAGAAATGGACGTTTGTTCCGACAGCAAAGGTTGGCGATAAAGTCGCTCCTTGTGATGTTTTAGGAACCGTTCAGGAAACACATATCGTCGAGCAGAGAATCATGGTTCCGCACGGTGTGGAAGGAACGATCGTTTCCATTGAAAGCGGTGACTTCACGATCGAAGAGACGATCGCTGTTGTTGAAACTGCGGACGGCGAAAAGAAAGAAGTTGCAATGCTTCAGAAATGGCCGGTCCGTGTTGGTCGTCCATACAAAGAAAAATTATCACCGACCATGCCTTTAGTTACAGGACAGCGTGTTATCGATGCTATGTTCCCGATCGCAAAAGGTGGTACGGCTGCAATCCCGGGACCGTTCGGATCCGGAAAGACAGTCACACAGCACCAGCTTGCAAAATGGGCAGAGGCTGACATCGTCGTCTATATCGGATGCGGCGAGCGTGGAAACGAGATGACCGACGTTCTGAACGAGTTCCCGGAACTGAAGGACCCGAAGACAGGTTACTCCCTGATGGAGCGCACCGTTCTTATCGCGAATACTTCGGATATGCCGGTTGCAGCTCGTGAGGCATCCATCTATGTTGGTATTACCATTGCTGAGTACTTCAGAGATATGGGATTCTCCGTAGCACTTATGGCAGACTCCACATCCCGTTGGGCAGAGGCTCTTCGTGAGATGAGTGGTCGTCTGGAAGAGATGCCTGGTGAAGAAGGTTATCCGGCATACCTTGGATCCCGTCTGGCACAGTTCTATGAGAGAGCAGGACGCGTAATCTCCTGCGGAAACAATCCTCGTGAAGGAGCACTCTCCGTTATCGGTGCGGTATCTCCTCCGGGTGGTGATATTTCCGAGCCGGTATCCCAGGCAACCCTGCGTATCGTTAAGGTATTCTGGGGACTGGATTCCAACCTTGCTTACAGAAGACACTTCCCGGCGATTAACTGGCTGACAAGTTACTCTCTGTATACAACCGATATGGGACCGTGGTTTGATGAGGCCGTTAACGGACCTTGGATGGAATGCCGCGGACGTATGATGGCAATGCTTTCTGACGAGGCAGCACTCGAAGAAATCGTACAGCTCGTTGGTATGGATGCACTTTCTGCTCCGGACCGTTTGAAGATGGAAGCTGCAAGATCTATCCGTGAGGACTTCCTGCACCAGGATTCCTTCAACGAAGTTGATACTTATACAGAGCTGGATAAGCAGTTCCTGATGATGAAGCTGATCTTAGCTTATTATGATCAGGCACTCGAAGCTTTGGAGAAAGGCGCTTCCATCGAGACTTTGGTTAACCTCGATGTCAGAGAGCGTATCGGTCGTTTTAAATATACTGTTCATGACCGTGTTCAGGGCGAATATGAAAACGTCTTAGCACAGCTGAAACAGGAAGTTGAAAGCACAATCGTAGAGGAGGACTAATTATGCCAAAAGAGTATAGAACAATTCAGGAAATTGCAGGTCCTCTTATGCTTGTCCAGGGCGTTGAGGGCGTTACCTACAACGAGCTGGGTGAAATAGAGCTTGCAAGCGGCGAGAAGAGACGCTGCAAAGTTTTGGAAATTGACGGAAGCAATGCAGTTGTACAGCTGTTCGAATCCTCCACTGGTATCAACCCGCAGGAAAGTAAAGTTCGTTTCCTCGGAAGATCCATGGAGCTTGGTGTTTCCGAAGATATGCTGAGCCGTGTATTTGACGGACTGGGACGTCCGATCGACGGTGGCCCGGAAATCCTTCCGGATAAGAGAATGGACGTTAACGGACTTCCGATGAACCCGGCAGCAAGAAACTATCCGCAGGAGTTCATCCAGACCGGTGTTTCCGCTATCGATGGACTGAACACACTGGTTCGTGGACAGAAGCTTCCGATCTTCTCCATGTCCGGTCTGCCGCATGCAGATCTGGCAGCACAGATCGCACGTCAGGCAAAGGTTCGCGGAACTGACGAGCAGTTCGCCGTTGTCTTCGCAGCAATGGGTATCACTTTCGAAGAGGCAAACTTCTTCACCAGATCCTTTACTGAGACCGGTGCTATTGACAGAACTGTCATGTTCGTAAACCTTGCAAATGACCCGGCTGTTGAGCGTCTTGCAACTCCGAAGATGGCGCTGACCGCTGCTGAGTATCTGGCATTCGAAAAGAACATGCACGTACTCGTTATCCTGACAGATATCACAAACTATGCTGACTCTCTCCGTGAGGTCAGTGCGGCACAGAAGGAAGTTCCGGGCCGTCGTGGATATCCGGGATATATGTATACAGACCTTGCAACGATGTATGAGAGAGCAGGACGTCAGGAAGGCAAGACCGGATCCATCACAATGATCCCGATCCTGACCATGCCGGAAGATGATAAGACTCATCCGATCCCTGACCTTACCGGTTACATCACTGAGGGCCAGATCATCTTAAGCCGTGAACTGTTCCGTCAGGGCGTTATGCCTCCGATCGATGTTCTCCCGTCTCTTTCCCGTCTGAAAGATAAAGGTATCGGCGTTGGAAAGACCCGTGAGGATCATGCTAACACCATGAACCAGCTGTTCGCAGCATACGCTCGTGGAAAAGAAGCAAAAGAGCTGATGGTCGTTCTTGGTGAGGCAGCTTTAACAGAGATGGATAAGCTGTATGCGAAGTTCGCTGATGAGTTTGAGAAACAGTATGTATCTCAGGGATTCGCAGCAAACCGTGATATCGAAGAAACCTTAGACCTCGGCTGGGAACTGCTTCGCATCCTGCCTCGTACAGAGCTGAAGCGTATCAAGGATGAGTTCCTTGATAAGTATTATGATAAATAAAGGATAAAAAATGGCTACTAAGAAACAAGTAAATCCAACTCGTATGGAGCTTACCAAGCTGAAGAAGAAGCTTGCGACGGCTGTACGTGGACATAAACTTTTAAAAGATAAACGTGATGAGCTGATGCGTCAGTTTCTGGATCTTGTCCGCGAGAACAAGGCGATCAGAGAGCGTGTGGAAGAAGGCATTGCGCGTGCAAACAAGGACTTCGTTCTGGCAAGAGCCGGAATGGAAGACGAAGAGGTCAAT
>JAZQCK010000047.1:0-44991 GCA_045546255.1 Lachnospiraceae bacterium
TTCGAGCCCCGTCTATCGCTCGGTTTGAGGTTCCCGAAAACGTTGATTTTTCAAGGTTTTCGGGGATTTTTTTTACGATTTGGCGTAAGTGGTAAATGGATTTTTGTAAGTGGCAAAAAAATATACCGCTCATGAGAAGGACCTCATGTTCAGAATTTCTCTCTTTCTTTCAATATCAAAGATAATCAAAGAAAAGTACCAAGCTGACAACCATTTAAGTCGAATTAGATAGAGATTCAGAAGTCAAGGAAGCCTTGACAAGCACAATTTGAATATTAGAGGGCGCTGTATATTAACATGCGAATTTGTTGCATATGCTGAACTGATATGATAGAATTTAACCATAGGAGGAAATAGATTATGCCAAATATCAAACCAATTTCAGATCTCAGAAACTATACAGAAGTTTTAAAAGAAGTGACTTATGGAGAACGAGTTTACCTTACAAGGAACGGACACGGCGAATTCGCAATTTTAAACATGCAGGAACTCGATGAACTTGATAAAAAAGTCGCTTTAGTTAAGCTTTTTTCAGATTTGCAGCGTGCGGAAGATCGGGCAAACAAAGAAGGTTGGATTTCTGCCGACGATGCAGAACGAATTCTGGGGGTAGATGATTGAAAAGAATAGAATACTCTCCGGAAGCACTTGAAAAGATCCAGCAGATTGGTTCTTATATTGCATCCCGGTACGGAAGAACAAAAGCGAAAGAGATAAAGAAGACTATAACTAGAAGAATCCGCGATTTAGGTGATAATGAAAACATCGGACAATCCGTAGAAGCTTTATTTGGAATTCCTACGGATTACCGGGTTCTGTATGTTGCGCATAACTATGTTTTTTATCGTTCGGATTCTACCACTGTCTATGTAGTTAAGATTTACAATGAACGAGAGGATTTCTTGTATCATTTGTTTGGCATCAGTTCGGTCGATGAAGATTCGGAAGAATATTGGGATACGATGGAGACAAATTAAATATTAAAAATAGAAATCATTGTAATCAACTTTTAAAGCTTTAACAATATAAGTAGATATTCTAAGACTTTTGCTGATAAAAACTCGAAAAATGATCTGATGCAAAGATTCTTTGCGTGACTTTTTAACCGGCTTTTTATACTATTTTAATATAAAAAGCAAGCCGTGTTGAAAGGAAGGAGATGTAAGTAAGGAGTGACGGAAGATGAACGAAGTCGCAAAGAATCTTAAGAAAATCAGAATGTCTTCCGGAATGACACAGGAAGAGCTGGCTGAGAAAATGTTTGTCACAAGGCAAACAATCAGCAATTGGGAAAATGGAAAGAGTCAGCCGGATGTACAGACTCTGACTTCATTATCTAATGTTCTGGATGTCGAAGTTACGGAGTTAATCTACGGAAGAAAAAGAGCATACACACGTTTTCAGAAGAAATATATCATAACCGCAGCAATCAGTCTTTTGGTAATTATTGCTGTAATAATTTTGGAACTGACCTTATATCCGAATCTGCTCAGGCAGCTTCAGATTTTTTTTACCGGTTCGTTCGAGCTTGCACTATACGATTTTATTGTAAAACCAATCGGCTTTCTTGCTTTAGGGATCTTTGTGCTTTCTGTTTTTTCCTTATGGGTTGATACCAGGTTGGAAAAGAATCTTCGGATTATTATCCTGATTATTGGAATCATTCTTTTGCTCCTTTCATTCTGGCTTTTAATAGAAATTATACTGATTTACAGGGCACCTCATCTTTTCCCGGGAATTATTCTTTTCTCCCCGGTATATAGTTCCATTTATCTTCGAATGCTCTTTATGATAGTAATGCCAATGCTTGCCGGTATGGGCCTGTTTCTGGGCTTTAACAGGAAGAGCAGGAGGTCATGATGAGAAGCCCCTTCAGAAAAAATGTTTTACTATTGGTCATAGGTTGTGTGTTTCTTGCTGCAGGATGCGGCAGAGCTTCTTTTGTTGAACCGGAAACCATTGTTCCGATACCAGAGTGGAATGGTGAGGATGGAAAGGAAATAAGTGTAACCGTTAATTGTTCAGCGTATGGACGATGGAGAGAGGCATGGGACGATTGGTATCCGCCGACGTTTTATATTGAGCCGGGAGAGCAGACGGCCTTTATGCTGGATGGAAATTATCATACCCATAACATGAGAGTCCCTTTAGAAACAAAAGAACTCTATGTAAGTCCACCCCGGATTGCGTTGATAAGTGAACTGGAAGAACAGCTGATTCCATTGAATCAGGAATTCCCGATTCAGACGGAATATTTTTCTGTGATCAATGCAGATATCCCGAAACTTACAGAATGGAATTCGGAAGAAAAAGACATAAAAGTCGTTGTGTTTTTGAAATCTGACAATGATCAGTACCCGGATTTCTTAAGTTTGAGATATGATAAAAAATCATATGCTTTTCATGGCACAAGCTGGGAAGGGGATGAGACAGGAAAGCCACAATATATGTCTTATATCTGTGAAATGCCTGATTTGTATACTGCGGCGATGGCTTTGAAATATGGAAATTTGAGATACAGTAAACTGTTATCAATCATTAGCGCCGAAGACGCAGTGTATGAGTGTAGTGATGAGAGTGTGGAAATCCATCTGATAAAATAATGATACAAGGATAAAAGTGGACTTTTCTGGTGCACCCTTGTGGTGCACCTTTTGCCTGCAGTACCCGAAACTCCTTGTTATTATTGGGATTGAGCGATTTTGGTACTTTCTTCGAGCCCCGTCTATCGCTCGGAATGCAAGGACTTCTAAACAGAAGTCCTTTTTTAATCTCTGATTCTCAACACGACACCCGACAAACGCACATCTGTTGAGAAACCCAGCCGATGAAGTGAGATTCGACAGTTTCTGAAATGTCAAAATAGCTTTTTTAAGTCTCTTCGCAACGCGACACCTGATAATCCTTAATGTGTTGAGAAGAAAACACACTTTTTCTCAACGCATTAAGGTTTGTAGAGGTTGCGGTTGAGAAAGGAAAATATGATTCCTGAATAATCAGTAAAAGAATGAGACAGGCTTACTCTTTTAGGCTGTTCTTTTTCACTTATTGTTAAGGGAGTCCTTTTTGCTTACTTCTTTTTCTTTGGCTTTTACCGTCCTCTCATATATAATAAGACTGAATTATCTCTAAGACCGGACGATTGATTGCACAACAACAATTGAGACCGGGATTTTCAGGAGATCAGAAGTATGAAAAAGATTTTTATTATCATTGTCAATGCAATCATAATGGCCGCCATATTGGCCTTTGTTGGTCTGTACTCCAGATATGAAAGCAGGGACTCGTTCCGCAGACAGATCGAACACTTTGAAGACACAACAGTCACCATGGAACGTGTGACGGAGAATTATCTGGCAGGCGAGCAGCGGGTCTGCGATGTATGGGCACGTTACATCAACAGCGAGACCATGACGATGGAAGAGGCAGCCGGTTTTATTCGCGTCTCGCATGTAGATGATAATGCTTCGGCGCATCTGATCTCCACAGACACGTTCACCGGTCTTTCCACACGACCGAAACAGGGTACTGCTGATGACTATGCGGTCTCCTATCAGCGGATAGATCTCCTGGGAGATATGGACTGGATTGATGAAATCGGCCGGTCGATCAACATAACCCGCACCTATACCAACCCGATGAACGGTGAACAGTCGCTGGCTTTCTGCAACAACATTACGCTGTATGATCCGGAAAGCGATACTTCCGAAGATGCGGCTTTGCTGCGCGTCATTCCTATCTCAGTGCTCGAAGAGAAATGGGTCTTTCCGCAGACGGAACTTTTGAACGCAGAGCTTTCCATGATCGATGACAACGGTGACTATATCCTCAAAGGAAACAGCTTTAAGAATGCCAGCTTTTTTGAATTCTACAAATCTTATAATACAACGGATCCCGAATCGTCGAGTCAATTGTTCGACAAAATTACTACATCTACAGGTTCCGTTTCCATGAGCAACTCACACAAAGAGGAGTGCATCCTTGCCTATACTCCAATCCGGGCGACGGCCGGTTGGACGCTGCTGGGGCTCGTGCCTGCAAAGGATCTCAATGTCGGTACCGAAAACTGGCTGCTGATCGGAGTCGTTTCTGCCGGTTTGCTGATCCTGTTCCTCTATGATATGTTCTATATGCTTTACTTAAATAAGCGGCTTCAGATCTCAGCGAGGGAAGCAGAGTCTGCAAATAAGGCAAAAACCGATTTCCTTTCTACTATGTCCCACGACATTCGTACTCCGATGAATGCCATTATCGGACTTACGACCATCGCGGAGAAGAATATTGGGGATGTGGAGTCAACAAGTGACAGTCTCCGGAAGATCGGGCTTGCCGGCAACCATCTGCTGACGCTGATCAACGACATTTTGGATATATCAAAAGTGGAAAGCGGGAAACTGAAGTTGAGTCCGCTGACGTTCTCAATTGTGGAAACGGTCGAAAACCTTGTGAATATTTCACAGCCGATGATCAAGGAGAAAAATATTGATTTCAGCTTCCACATCAATCAGATGGAGAAGGAATATCTGTATACAGACCAGCTCCGTCTGAATCAGATCTATATCAATATCCTTTCTAACGCCATCAAATACACGGAACCGGGCGGACGCGTCAGCGTGGATCTGCATGAGGAGGCGAGCACCGTACCGGGCTGTGTGCGTCTGACTTATGTTGTAGCAGATACGGGCATCGGAATGAGCCCGGAATTTATGGAGACCATGTATCAGCCTTTCTCGCGTCAGACAGACAGTCGCGTCAACAGCATTCAGGGAACCGGACTTGGTCTGGCCATTACCAAGCAGATGGTCGACCTGCTTGACGGCACGATTGAATGTCAAAGCGAGCAGGGCAAGGGGACGACCTTCACCATCGTGCTGGACATCCCGGCAGCTGACCGGCAGCGGGAAGAAATGCAGTTCGAGCCCCTTGATGTTCTGATCGTTGATGACGATGAGGTCATGCTTCGGACAGGTACCGACACCCTCGAGTCCCTGGGAGCAACTGTGGAGCAGGCTCACAGCGGACTGGAAGCGCTTGGCATGATCGAGCACAGACATTATTCCGGAAAAGATTACAACGTTGTTATCATTGACTGGAAGATGCCCGAAATGGATGGCGTAGAGACGATCAAACGGATCCGCGCGGAGATCGATGCAGCAATTCCAATCTTATTGATCTCTGCCTATGACTGGTCGGATATTGAGGATAAGGCAAAAGCGGCAGGCGCGAACGGATTTGTCAGTAAACCGCTTTTCCGTTCAACGCTTTATGATAAGATCAACGATCTGATTGGGAAAGAATCCGTGTCCACTGAGCCGGAGGATGATTACTCTGATCTGCAGGGAGGCCACATCCTTATCGCCGAAGATAACGATATTAACTGGGAGATCATATCCGCCATGCTTGCCATGTTTGGCATTACGACGGACCGCGCGGAAAACGGAAGGGTCTGTGTGGACATGATCAAAGAGGCAGCAGAGGGCAGCTATGATCTGATCTTTATGGATGTACAGATGCCGGAAATGAATGGTCTCGACGCGACCAGAACGATCCGCAAGCTGGAAAATCCATGGGCAGCATCTATCCCGATCGTTGCGATGACGGCAGACGCATTTTCTGAAAACATCACAGAATGCCTGAATGCAGGAATGAACGGACATATTGCGAAGCCTGTCGATATTAAATTAGTGATTAAGGAAATCCGAAGAGTAAAAGAAGAAAGAGGACAGTTATGAAAAAGATGATCAGTTTGCTATTTGCAGTGTTGATGATCCTGTGTCTGGCTGCATGCGGCGCAGAGAAGGAGGAATCAAAGACGAAGGAGGGATTCAAACCGACTCTGGACACTTCTGTCAGTTGCCAAATCACCGTTGCCGGCGGCTACGACAACTTCGAGGCACTGGAAGCGGAGTTTGACCGTTTCAATGAATATTATCCGAATGTGGAAATGGTATTTACCAAAGTGGATGACTATAACAACATGATCGGTACAGTCCTGAATGGAAACGATGCTCCTGATATCTACGTCAATTATTCCTGGATGTATGGCAGAGAACCATATCAATCTTCGATCGATCATGCCGAGAATCTGTCTGATCCTGCGCTGGGGCTTGATTTAGATTGCATCCGCAGCAATATCATTTTGAAGACGGACGACGGTACGCTTCCGATGGTTCCGGTTTTCTCAAACACCTACGGCATGCTTGTAAACAATGACCTTTTTGAAAAAGAAGGACTGAGTGTTCCTACGACATATCAAGAACTTCTGACGGTGTGTCAGGCGTTTCGCGAAAAGGGCTATGACAATCCCATGATGGGATTTTCCAAAGAGGAGACAACCTCGCTTTTTACATTGACGCTTTACCCGTTCTTCTGCGGAACCGTTGCGCAGGATGCAGAGGCTGTCAAAAAACTCAATGCTCTTGATCCTTCTGCCGGAGAGTATATGCGGCCGGCCCTTGAAAGGATGCAGCAATTTCTGAACGATGGATGTGTGAATCTTGATGCCTGCGGAGAGATCGAAAACAATTATGATGCGGTGATCCTTCGCTTCTTTGAAGGCGATATACCGATGATGATCTGCTCCGGTGATGCCGTCTCCGGAACAAAGAAACGCGAGAGCCGTTCCGAAGCGTTTATCGCCGGTCCGTTTGAATACGCCTTTTTCCCGATTCCGATGACAGACGAGGGCGCATACTTCCTTGATATGCCGAACCTGCAGTTTTCTGTCAACAAAGACGGTGCGAATCTGGATGTAGCCAATGAATTTATGCGTTTCCTGGTCACACACCGGGAACTGAACGAGATGGCACAGAACAAGGGTCTTATGTCCCCGACGAAAGACCTGTCTTTTAGCAGTATGTACGCAGCATTTGGGAATGTTCCGGAATCACGTATCCTGTCGCCGGAAGTAATCGGTCTGACTGATGATGCGGTCATTCAGTTGAGACAATCAGGTTTCCAGGTTGGAACGGGTGCGATAACCATTGATGAGGCGATTGCCGGCTACGGCACTTTTACGCAGTGATTTTTCCAATCGCTTTTACAAAAATGACTTTTTCAATTGATGATAAGATGTCAGAAGATGATAGGGATGAGGAGGAAATCAGTCTTGTAGATCAGTCAGTTGATGTTGAGAATACAACGATCACGACAATAGAACTCGAAAACCTTAGAAGCGCTTTGGCGAAACTGAGTGATTCGGAACTTGAACTGATCATGAGATTATACTTGGACGAGGACAAGCTAACTGGGGAAGAGTATGGCAGAATTCTTGGGCTTTCAAGAAAAACAATTCACTGGAAAAAGGAAATAATATTAAAAAAATTAAGGTCATTTTCGGAGTAAAAAAGGGGCAAAAACAGTCTGTTTTTTAAGTGGTAATGTAAGTGGCAGCTGACAGAGAAGATGAAACTCCTTGATTTGAGCGAACTGAGGCTTGCGGACGGTCAAGCTGGCTTGACCGGACATAAGCCGAAAACGGACAGCGAGCGTTAGCGAGCTATTAGGCTTTAGGCCGCTTCAACTCAATCCTTCGAGCCCCGTCTATCGCTCGGTTAAAAGGTACTCCAAAAATGTTGATTCTACAACATTTTTGGAGTTTTTCTTTTGCCCGAAAAGCGAAGGAGAAAAAAGCCCCCGTCTATTGTTCATGTGTTAGATTACTAGAAATGTTGAATATTCAACGTTCTGAGGATCTTTTTTATGCGATTCGTGTAAGTGGTAAGTGGCTTTTTGTAAGTGGTAAAAGATGTATCGCTTATGATAGGGATCGCACGGGGACGTAGGTCCATTCCCTGTCTGCAATCGCAGATAATGACTTTAAGGTGAATTGTATGAATAATCCATACAAGATATTACCCTAAAAATGATTGCAAATTAGGGTGAAAAATGCATAAAACTTATCGAGATTGCACCCTAAAAAAGGAGAAGCAAAAGAGCTGCAATCATTTTTGCAAATCATTTTATGGTACAAAGAGGGCTTGGATTACTTGTGGTTCCGGAGAATATTGTTCCGGAGTTTAAGGCACTTTTAGTTACATATTATGAGGGACGAGATGAAGCGGCAATTAAGCAGTTCTTGAAAGAAAAATGTTGGCGTCGATTCTAACTTAAGAGGATTTCCAGTATTATACAATAGCAGACGATTAGACGAAATGACAGTTATTTTAGAGATGAAGGTAACGGTCGTTTTCTTTTGCTTAAAGGCTGAATGGCAACGACGTCACTCTGGAGGATCAAGGCATTACCTATGTCAGCTGCATCTTACCTATTGTTTTTGACCACTTACCTTGAATTGCGGGACAGGATGTTTCTTTTATGATATTGTTTCATTAACAAAAGAGGAGGCATTATTTATGAATGTCAAGATTGAAATAGCAAAGGAATATGATCCTGCGTATGCGGTCATTTATACAACAGCAGTTACGGAAGAAATTCAGAAGGTTTCCGATTTTCTTCAGCAGGGGAGTGGTCCTGTGACGGGCTATTCAGAAGATCGATTGGTTATACTTCAACCCGAAGAGATCTACATGGTAAGAGTTGAGGATGAAATGACTGCAATTTACAGCAAAGAAAACAGGTATATCTCCCGAAAAAGACTGAAAGAGATATATGCACAAGTAGGGGACCGGTTCTTGCAGATCTCAAAATCCACGATCATAAATCTTCGATACTTGGACAGCATGGAAGCAGGTTTTGGCGGGACAATGTTACTGAAACTGAAAAATGGCTGCAAGGATTATGTGTCACGGTTTTATCTGAAAGCACTTAAGCAGTATCTTGGTTTATAGGAGGTAAAGAAAATGAAACAGATCATAAAAAGCATAGCAATAGGACTTGGAATTGCCTTCGCCATTTTCTGCCTTAGTGGCATAGTATTTGATATTGATCATGGAGGCATCTTTAAGTTGGAGAATTATTCTTTTACGAAAATGGTGATCGGTTGTATCCTTATGGGGCTGGGATGGGGTGCTCCGGCTGTAGTCTACAGCAACGAAAAGATGTCTTCAGGAATAAAGTGTGTGATCCATATTGGGATAGGCATGGTAGTGCAGACGGTTACAGCTTTTATTGTCGGTTATATACCAGCGGGGACAAGTATCGGGAAAGCCATTTTAATCATTGTCTTTGAATTGGCCTTTGCCATGATTATCTGGCTGTGCTTCTTTATCTACAATAAGAAGCAGGTTGACAAGATGAACAAACGTATACAGGAATTAAATTAGACTGGTAAAAAATTGTAAAAATGACGTTATAAAAATTAAAATCTCCCTTTTTTACAAGGATTTTTGCCTGATTTTTTGCACTGTTTTGAAGTGCAAATATTATGATTTTCCCTGACTGAGAATGCAAATCTCCTTTATTTGTGCGAAGTGAGCCGAGCGCGGACAAGCTCGCTTGGACGCATTCGGCGAGAACGGACAGCGAGCGCAGCGAGCTATTAGGGTTTAGGCGTATTTTTGCCATCCTTCGAGCCCCGTCTATCGCTCGAAAGTTAAGGACATCCGAAAGGATGTCCTTTTTTTGACGTGATAATCATGCAATTTAATGATTGAAATGCATCTTATCGCACAAAAATGCATCTTACCGTTCAAGCTATTGAATCGTGTGGAATGGGTGGATACAATGCAGCTAATCTTAAAGAAAGCAAGGTGATTAATATGAGAAGATTATATGAAAGAAAACCAGTCCTTTTTGCTATTATGTGGATCGTTCTGTATTGTGCAATTACAATTCCGATTCGCGGTGAATATGGTGATGGGAGCATATGGTCGGTGGTTGGTCTGTTCGCGATTGCCATCGCGATCGTCATTATCTGCTCCGTGACATCTCTTTGGAAGGAAGTTGGCGTTATTGCCCGTCCTCAAAACGCAAGCAAGTGTCTTTTCTTCATCCCGATGTGGGTTTTAGCCACAGGGAATGCCTGGGATGGCTTCCGGCTGCAATATTCCGGTGCTGCGCTGTGGTATGCGATTCTGTCAATGGCCCTTGTCGGGTTCATCGAGGAAATGATCTTTCGGGGATTTCTTTTCCGTGCCATTTTGAAAAAAAGAAAACCAATCGTTGCGATTATCATTTCTGCAGTGACATTTGGAATTGGACATATCGTAAATCTCCTGGCCGGAATGGCAACAACTGAGAATCTGCTCATGATCATTTTCGCAATTGCCTGGGGCTTTGTATTTACTATGGTTTATTACAAGAGCGGCAGTCTCCTTCCCTGCATCATTGCCCATGCTGTCGTTGATGTTTTATCCGTTCTTTCCATGGAAACAACCTGGGGCAGTTATGTCTATATTGGAGCAACCATAATGATTGGCGCAGCTTATAGCTTATGGCTTGCAAAACTTCCACCGGCATTCAGTGGCTCCATTTCTTGTACTCCACAGCAGGGAAACGTATAATAATTCGAGATGATTCCAAATAGAAACAGGATAATGATTGACAACGAGAGAAGGAAACATGGAAGTACACATCGAGAAGATTGACAAAAACGGAGAGGAACTTGTCCTGATCCGTTGTTATGAAATAACAGATCAGGTGAAGGAGATAGAAGCCTTTGTTAAGTCACGAGCAGGCAGTCTTACGGGAGTATCAAACGCAATGCTTTATGAGATCGCAGTTTCAGATCTCTGTTATATAGAATCAGTCGACGGCAAGACGTTTCTTTATACGGATGACCGGGTTTATGAAGCAGGATATCGTCTCTATGAGCTTGAGGATCTGCTCAAGGAGAAATGCTTCCTGCGGATCTCAAAATCAATGCTCCTTAATCTGATGAAGATCCGCTCGATAAAACCAGCACTGAATGGAAGATTCACTGCGGAACTCCGTTCCGGGGAGCAGGTTATTATTTCAAGAAATTATGTGAAGACGCTTAAAGCAGCGCTAAAGGGAGAATGAAGATGGAATTTAAACGTTTTCTGGTTAATAAACTAATATTGTTTTTCGTACTGTCAACACTGATCTCGTTCGCAGTCTTCCTGATCGGATCGGCGTTTGACGCTGATGCAAGATTTGGATATGATTCACTGCTTGCACCGATCAAATATGCCGCGCTTTGTATCCTGCCGACGTTCGTGACATGGTCCAGACATGAACTTTCACTGAAGCAACTGCTTATCCGAAAAGCAATCATGCTCATCCTTCTTGAAGCAGTCATTCTATTTATTGCATTTACAAGTCCGGTTATCGATACGGACCAAATACAAGTCGTGTTAGTCATTGCAGGTAGCGTTCTTGTGATATTTGCGCTCACACATCTTTTCCTATGGCTGAAAGACTCTTCAGAAGCAAAAAGAATGAACCGAGATCTTGAAAAATACCAGAAACTACGTCAATGAGATTGACATGTGGAGAAAAAGGATATAATTAATTGTACATGATGGAAATCGTTCCAAAAAGTGTCTGTTTAGGAGGCTATATTGGGAAATATAAAAATCGTTGAACTAAAAGAATCCATTCTGGAAGACAATGACAGAGATGCCAAGGAACTCAGGGAGGAACTGCGCCGGAACAAAACCTGCCTGATCAATCTGATGTCTAGCCCGGGATCCGGAAAAACATCAACCCTGCTTGCTTTAAAGCCATATTTTGAAAATGTGCTTCACTGGGGCGTTATGGAAGCAGATATTGACTCATCTGTGGATGCGGAAACGATGCTTGCTGCAGGCATTCCTTCTGTTCAGCTTCATACCGGTGGGATGTGTCATCTTGACGCTGATATGACGAGACAGGGAATCCGTTCGATGGACTGGAAAAATCTGGATCTGATCGTACTCGAAAATGTCGGAAACCTTGTCTGCCCGGCGGAATTCGACACCGGCGCAGCGCTGAACATTACGATCCTTTCTGTGCCGGAAGGAGATGATAAGCCTGCAAAATATCCGCTGATCTATGAAGTGTCGGATGTTCTGATCGTTAACAAAACTGACGTAATGCCGGTTTTTGATTTTGATCAGGAAAAACTGGAAAAAAGAGTAGAAGCATGCAACCCGAAAATGAAGACCTTTTATATATCTGCAACGACCGGAGATGGTGTGCAAGAACTTGCGGAATATTTAATCAGCAGGGTAAAGGAGTGGACAGAATCATGAATAATGTAAAGCTGATCGAAATTCATGAAAACATTTTTTCTTCTAATGACCGTGCTGCTGACGAGCTGCGTCAGATGATGACGGAAAACGGAACGCTTTTCGTCAATGTCATGTCATCCCCGGGTTCCGGAAAAACAACGCTTCTCACGGCACTTATTAATCGTTTGAAAGACCGGATCCGTATCGCGGAAATGGATGTGGATGTGGAATCTACCCTTGATGCACAACGGGTCGCCGATGCTACCGGCGTGCCCTGCCTTCAGATCCATAACGGCGGCATATGTCACATTGATGCGGAAATGACGCTTCAGGCCATACAGGAATTTGATCATAAAGATATCGATCTTCTGATTCTTGAAAACATCGGAAACTTGGTCTGCCCTGCGGAGTTTGACACTGGCGCTCACAAAAACATCATGCTTTTATCGGTCCCGGAGGGGGACGATAAGCCACTTAAGTATCCGCTGATGTTTTCTGTCTGTGATATTGTTCTCATCACGAAAACCGACACGCTTCCGTATTTTAATTTTGATCTGGAGCTGGCTAAAAAGCGAATCCATGCTCTGAATCCGAGTGCTGTGATCCTGCCGGTCTGCGCAAAAACAGAAGAGGGGCTTCAGGAACTGGAAGATCTTCTTTTGGAAGAGATCCATGCAATTAAAAGTCCGCTCCAAAAGTGAAACTCCATGAAAAGGATTCAAATCGGTAAATCAAAGGACATCCAACGGGATGTCCTTTTTAAAACTTATGATAGCAGTCTTTCGATTTCTTGTTTAAATCCCGCAAATTTCTTCTCTCGGATTTCCGTCGGCATATCCGGTGTTATGGACTTGCGTTTCATTCGGCTGAAGATGTCCCGGCTCCAAAAACCACAGGCAATCCCCGCCAGAAATGCTGCCCCTGTTCCTGAAACTTCACTCTCTTGGGAAATTGAGATTTCACAGTTTGCAATATTGCTCTGAAACTGCATTAGATAATTGTTTCCTGTCGGTCCGCCGTCCACTCGAAGTTCTTTCAATGAATGTCCAGTCTCCAATTCCATTGTACGTATAACATCTGTGATCTGATATGCAATACTCTCTAAAGCAGCACGTACAATTTCATTTCGCCCAGTCGTTCTGTCCATTCCGACTATCTCTGCCCGAACATCAGGATTCCAATAAGGAGCACCGAGTCCGGTAAATGCAGGAATCAGATAGACCCCGTCATCCGGATTCGCATGAGAGGCCAGCTCTTCCGTCTCCTTGGGATCGGTAATTAACTTCAGCTTATCTTTCAGCCAGGTGATGACCGCTCCGGTATAGTTTAAATTTCCCTCAAGCACGTATTCCGGTTTTTCCCCAATCTTCCATGCAAGAGAAGTGACCAGTCCGTTCTTGCTGAGCACTGGTTCGGTCCCGATATTCATCATAATGGATGATCCAGTTCCGTAGGTCGCCTTTACAAGGCCGGGATTCGTACAATCTTGCCCAAATAAAGACGCATGAGAGTCACCCAAAACAGCATAGATTGGAACCGGATTCTGGAAAAAACCTTCACAGTAGGTGTACCCAAAGCAGGCATTTGAGTTTCTTATCTCCGGGAGATCCTGCCGATTAATAGAAAAGAGATGGCAAAGGTCTGCATCCCACTGGAGATCAAAAATATTGAACAGCTGTGTGCGGGACACATTGGAATAATCCGTCGCATAGACAGAACCTTTCGTCAGGCGGTTGACCAGATACGAATCCATCGTACCCATGCCCAGTTGAATGGAATCTGCTTTGTTTTGTACTTCTGTATTCTCCAGCAGCCAGCAAAGTTTCGCTGCGGGAAAATAAGGAGATAATTGCAGTCCCGTTTTTTTTCGGATCAGTTCTGATGCAGAAGCAATTTCTTCACGCTCGCAAATCTCCTTCGCGCGGGAACACTGCCATACAATTGCAGGCGCCAAAGGCTTTCCGGTCTTCCGATCCCAGATAATAGATGTCTCCCGCTGATTGCAAAGACCAATCGCCTGAATACTACCGGGATTTACTTTTGAATCTTTTACAACGCCCTGGATGACCAGGATGGTATTTTCATAGATTTCGTCTCCATCATGTGAGACCCATCCGTTATCATCAATGATTTGCTTATGAAGAAGACTTTTTTTTGCCACCAGTGTGCCGCACTCGTCAAACAAAAAGGCTTTTGTGCTTTGTGTGCTTTGATCAACACTCAAGATATATCCGTTCATTTTTGGAACTCCATTACTTTTTTAACAATGCCTTCCGCATTCAGTCCATAATGATCAAAAACTTCTTTGGAAGTTCCGGTGATGACATGCGTATCAGGAAGCGCCATTTGAATCACTTTCTTGGGACAGGATGCCGAAATCACAGAAGCGACACTGCTTCCGAGCCCGCCATATGGAGAGTGTTCTTCAATCGTGATGATCAGTTTTGCTCGCATCGCTGCTCTTAAAAGTGTATCGGTATCTAACGGCTTCACGCAATACATATCCAAAACGAGTGCAGAAAGACCCTTCTCTTCCAACTCTTTTTTTGCTAGCAGGGCAGGGCGGACCATTTCTCCGCACGCCACGATCAGAACATCGTTCTCCGCCTCTAAATCACCACAGACAGTTGCCTTATTCATTTCGAAAGGGCAATCCTCTTCCGAATAAATGTCTTCAACCGGATTTCTGCCGACGCGGATGTAGGCGCCTTTCTGATCTCTTAAAAGCGCATCCATCAGTTTTGCCGTTTGAAAACGGTCACTCGGAAGATAAACCCGCATGTTCGGGATTGCGCTCATCGCTGCAATATCCTGTGCGCTGTGATGGCTCATGCCAAGCGCTCCGTAGCTGATCCCGCCGCTGATGCCAATGAGTTTCACATTTGTATCAGAATAGGCGACATCGATTTTTGCCTGTTCATAACTTCTAGTAGAAAGAAAGCAGGCCGGCGAAAAGCAATACGTTTTCTTTCCTGCTCTGGCCATTCCAGCGGCAATGCTTACCAGATTCTGCTCCGCAATGCCGACCTCAACCGACTGATCCGGGAACGCCGTAAAGAACGGTCCCATGGATGCAGAGCCTCTAGAGTCGGAGCAGAGCGCAATAATATCTTTATCTTTAGTTGCGTGTTTCATTAGTGTTTCGCAGATTGCCTGTCTGTTTGGAATGCTATTCATTTTTGAGCACCTCCAGTCTGTTGTCCAATGATTTCATAATCTGAGTATATTCTTCGTCGTTTGGTACATGATGATGCCAGGATGCGATGTTTTCCATCAGATCACCTCCGCCAAAACCTTTTATGGTTTTGGCAATGATGCAGGTTGGCTTGTCAGTTACGGTTTCAGCAGCCTCAAATGCTGCATCCAAACTGGAAATGTCGTTACCTTCTGCTTCAATCACATTCCAACCAAAAGATTCTACCTGTTCTTTAATGTGGGTATGGTTCATCACGTCTTCTGTTGTTCCGGAAATCTGAAGCCCGTTCAAATCGATCACGGCACAGAGGTTGCCAAGCTTATAATGTCCCCCTGCCATAAAACCTTCCCAGACAGAGCCTTCTGCCAATTCACCATCTCCTATTACGACGTATACGCGGGAAGGGCGATGATCTATTTTGCAGGCAAGTGCAATGCCCACGCCGACCGGAAGGCCGTGTCCCAATGATCCGGAATTCATTTCCACACCCGGAAGTTCATTGTTTGGATGACCGAT
Source organism: Lachnospiraceae bacterium (assembly GCA_045546255.1). GTDB lineage: Bacteria > Bacillota > Clostridia > Lachnospirales > Lachnospiraceae > RGIG5612. The sequence goes on from JAZQCK010000047.1 coordinate 15,787, forward strand.
AAAATCAGAACCAAATCTGGAGAATTCCTTAACCAGCTTTTCTGTTTCAAAAAAACCTTTTTCCGCTAGAACAGCATAGTAGCTTTCCACAGAGTGACCCTTACTCATGATGAAATAATCACGGTCCGGGTCATTTGCATTCTGTGGGGAAATATTCATCCGCTTGCAATAAAGTGTTACCAAAATATCCATGACAGAATAGTCTCCGCCAATGTGGCCGGTTCCGGCTCCTTTGATCATATCCAAAACGACCTTGCGCAGCTGCATGGAAGTGATCGCCAATTGATTATATAATGCTTGTTTTTCGCTCATTCCTATCTCCTGATTCCGTGAATCTCGTCCTGAACCTGCTGCTCAATGTCATCATAAAGATCTGCTTTGATGCCAATGTATTTGCACGCCTCATAAAGAACAGCCACAACGTTTTTATGAATCCCTACACAGTGATGAATATAAGGTCCTTCCACGATCTTAGCTTCCAGGCGAGGCCAGTTCTCCACTTCGACCCAAAGGTAAGTTCCCTTTGTGAAAGGTCCGTCAATTCCTTTTGCATTTCCAAGCAGAAGAGAGTACTCCCCATTGTCGCCATCAAAACGGGCGAGGGTGATATCCCCATGTTTTGCTTCTGCCTCCACAGCTCCCGGATGAGAGAATGCAAGAGGATAACCAATTGTCGGTTTGCAGGATGCACAGCTTAAAGGCCATGGACCGCAGTGCTGCAGCAATTCTGCATTGTCGTTGAATGGGTGACGAACCGTCCAGTCTGCAAAGAAGCTTCTGGCATCCTCCATTCCGGCCGCTTCCATCAATAAAGCGGTCACTGCACCGTGAATATCCGTTTCGCAGACCACCGGGAATCCTTCTTCATTCAGAAGCGCATTTGCAGCACAAGGCATGATGCCAATCTCTCCCTGGAGTGCGTTCCAGCACTGGATCGCGCCGGCATTGCAGCCATATTTTTCTGCCAGTTTCCTAATAGCGACCTTTAATGCTGCGACATTTTCAAGGGCTTCATCGCTGACCGCAATTTCAAAAGCGGAGCGGCAGTATTCCATTACGGCAGCGACTTCTGTTTTTTCTTCTTTTGCGAGATTGATCGCTTCCACCAGTTCCGGGATCGGAATCGGAGCAAGCTGGATATTGAACTTTTCAAGAAGTTCGCCCTCGTTACACATAGTGGACCAGAATTCATTCGGACGAGGACCAATCTGAAGAATCCGGATGCTTCGGAATGTTTTAACGATATTGCAAACGGTCAGGAAACGCTCGACTCCTTCTGCAAATTCAGGATCATCCAGGTTGCAGTTGGTTAGATATGTGAAAGGAACCTGAAATCTGCGGAGTACCTTGCCGGTAGCAAAGAGTCCGCACTGGCTGTCTCTCAAGCGGATACCGTTTTCGTCCGGACATTCATCCCGCGGTCCCCAGATCAGGACAGGTAGATGCATGCTTTTTGCAAGACGAGCCACTTCAAATTCTGTTCCAAAGTTTCCATGAGGGAAGAAAAGGCCATCCACTTTTTCTGCTTTGAATTTTTCTTCAATTCTGATTCTGTCAGCTTCGTCATGAAGCAGGCCATCTTCTGCGATATCATCGATATCCACAAACTCTACGTTCATGGCACGTAATTTTTCTCTGGTGAGATTGGCGTATTCCACTGCTGCAGGAGCACTGAAAATACTTCTTCTTGTTGGTGCAAAACCTAGCTTTATTGTTTTCATGATTACCTCCGAAATTGGTGAGATTACTTATCCCCGAAATGGTATTTCAGCTTCGCGTAGAAATCTTCCATGATGAACTGGGAATCGACATAGTTATATACGCGGATCTTTCTTTCGTTCTCCGGGTTTAAAATATAGCGGTATGCTTTGTTTGAAATATCGAACTGAGGAGCGCCGGTAATTTCGAAGTGTCCCTCGTGATCGCTCAAAAGAACACCTAAACCAGCAGAATCACCCATGTGCCAGACTTCGCCATTCGGGAACCCTACGGCTTTTGCACCGGCACTAAGTGTTGGATTCATTTTTGCACCGAGTGGCATAGAAGCAAACAGCTTACTGATGCGGTACACATTTTCCGTGATATATCTGCCCAGTTCGCCACATGGATAAACGCGGTCGTATAAAGTCATAAGGCTGACTTTCATTAATCCATAAACGTTTGCAGGAACCTGCCAAAGCTCGATGTCAGATGCAAGAACAACATTTGCAGACTCTGGATCATTATTCAGATTAAATTCAAATCCGCCATTCGGATATGCGCCCCCGCCAATCCAGACAGCGGTCATGCGAGATGCAATTTCAGGAGCCTTTAACAGTGCACTTGCCAGATTTGTTAAAGCACCCTGGTTGATGATAAATAACGGTTTTTCATCATCCTTCATTGCCTCTTCGATGATAAAATCCACTGCCGGAGCGTCTACATAAGTTCTGTCTTTGATCGGCGCTTTGCATCCTTCCAGAACAGGAATCTCTCCTTCAAGCCCCATCATCTTGATCAGTTTCTTTGCTTCTTCATAGCTCTGGTTTTCGGAATCTTCAAATCCGTTGCAGTTGAATTCCGGACCGAAATGCTCTGCTAATATTCCTTTCACTTCAAACTTCGGTGTCAGGATCGCATGGATGACTGCATAGTGATCATCTGCTTCGCAGTTGATATCGGTATCAATGATCAGTCGGATCTGTTTTGATTTTTCGATTGTATAAGGTGCCGGTTTTAAACTCATTTCTTTCTCCTTTCGATAATCGCGGTTAACGAACCCCATTCACCGGTAACATATTTTTACTGTCTTAAGTATAAAAAAACGAAAACTATAGCGCATTAAAAAATTAAGTAAAATTTACTAAATTGTCTACTTAATTATTGAAAAGAACGGTATATGAAGGTATGATTCAAAGAGAAATATGGATGAGGAGTTTCTTATGAGTATCACGGCGAAAGAATTGGCAAAAAAACTTAATCTCTCTGAAGCGGCTGTTTCCATGGCGTTAAATAATAAACCTGGAGTCAGCACGAAAACCCGAAAAAGGATTTTAGAAGTGGCAGAGGCAGAAGGGTATGATTTCACAAGAGTCTCCAAACATGCTGCAAGAACAGGCGCTGTCGCTCTTACTATTTTTAAGCGACATGGAGCTGTTGTAACGGATACCCCGTTTTTTTCGGAACTGACAGAAGGCGTTCAGCAAAGGTGCAGTGAGAATGGATATAAATTGAATATTGAACATTTTTACCGGGACCGCGATCCGAAAACACAAATTGAACGTATATGTCAGCTTGACACGATAGGAATTATTTTACTTGGGACAGAGATGGATACAGCAGATTTTGCTTATTTTGCCGGATTGAAAATTCCGATTATTTTGCTGGATGTCTATATGCGTGATGTCGAAGTAGACTGCATCTCTATCAACAATGTGCAGGGAGCCTACCTGGCGACAGATTATCTGATCCGGCAATGCGAATGTCAGCCCGGATATCTCCATTCCGCCTACCATATTCATAATTTCGTTGAGCGGGCAGATGGATTCTATAATGCTGTTCGTGCTCATGGGCTTTCCGCTTCGAAATCGCTCGTACATCGGCTGATGCCTTCAATCGAGGGGGCATATGCGGATATGTTAGAAGTCATAGACTCCGGCGAAGAACTGGCAAAGGCTTATTTTGCTGATAATGATTGGATTGCGATCGGAGCGATGCAGGCGCTGCAGGAGAGAGGCTATAAGATTCCAGAAGATATTTCTGTTATCGGCTTTGACAATATCCCGATGTGCAATTATATCAATCCGCCATTGACGACCGTTAATGTTCCGAAAAAATATATGGGCGAAATGGCTGCTGAACGCTTGATCGCAGTTTTAAAAGCGAAGAGTTTTGTTCCGGTGAAGATGGAGATTCATACCAATCTGGTGGAAAGGCGATCCAGCCTATAAGGCAATTCAGCTCTTCTTTTGATGAAACATGATATAATTTAGATTGATAAAAGTGTAAGCTGAATGAAGAAGTAATACTACTTTGAATATAAAGGTGGGAGAAGGAAAAAGATATGATGAAATGTAAGAAGGCAGTGTCCATCTTACTTACCATTTTGATGGCTTTGACACTTGCAGTCGGATGTGGTGCTAAGAAAAATGAAGAGGGAAGCGCAGCGGAAGCTGCCTCAGGCAGCAGTTCGGAAACGGTACCGCTGACACCAACTTCCTATGAGGAACTGATCTTTGATTCTTCCTTTGTCCATACGATAGAAGTCAGTATGTCCGAAGAGGATAGGGCGGATCAGCTTGCAACTCCGCAGGATAAAACGAAATATAAAGTAGATGTTGTCATTGATGGGGAAGAGGTCAAAGACGTTGCCTTTCATACCAAAGGAAATTCCAGTCTCTTTTTTACTGTGGATGCCGGGAGAGATAAATTCAGCTATGGCTTGAATTTCCGTAAGTACACAGACGGCGGCACGTTCCACGGGCTGGACAAACTGAATCTCCAGAATAATTTTTCTGACGCAACTTCAATGAGGGAATACATGGCTTTTTGGCTATTCCGCAGGATGGGTGTTGACGCACCTCTGGCTTCTTTTGTGCGGCTGAGCGTAAATGGTGAGGATCAGGGACTTTATACAGCTCTTGAGGATGTTGGAAACAGTTTCCTTGAAAGGGTTGCTGGTGGAGAAGGCGCAATCTACAAACCTGAGGACGGAGACATGGGTCTGACGGAAGAGGAGATGGAACGGATCAAAAATGGAGAAAGTGCAGCCCACGATAACGGCGGCGGTGCTTCCCTGGTATATAAAGATGATAGCGAAGAGAGTTATCCGGATATCTTTGAAAATGCAGAAACAGATGATACTGCGGAGAATCGCGAACGAGTTATCAGTGCGTTAAAGGCTCTTTCTGAAGGAAAAGAACTGGAACAGTATCTAAACACAGAAGAAATCATAAAGTACTTTGCAGTGCATGATTTTCTGGTTTGTTATGACAGTTATACAGGGCCGATGCTTCATAATTACTGCCTGCATGAAAAAGCCGGCAGACTTGCAATGCTCCCCTGGGATTACGACAACTCTTTCGGATCTTTCCCAAAAGACGCGAAAGTAGGAAGTGAAATCGATGCAAAAGAGGTTGTCAATACGGGCATCGACTCGCCGCTGGGAATTATTGCTAATGAGGATCGACCGATGTGGAATTGGATCCTTTCTGATGAAGCATATCTGAACGAGTATCATGACATGCTGTCAAATATTGTGGATGTGATTAATTCCGGAGAGTTTGAAAAAGAAGCCGAAAGAGTTCACGATCTGATTCTTTCGACTGTTGAAAATGACCCCAAGGCAGTCTTCGCTGTAGATCAATTTGAGAAAGCTTATGAGACTATGATCAAGCTTTCCGAGCTGAGAGCAGAGAGCGTGAGCCGTCAGCTGAACGGTCAGCTTGCGACAAGATCGGAGCTTCAGGCCGAAGAAGAAAAAGTGGACGCTCCGGGAATCTTCATTAAAGATTTCGGTACTTTAGAGGATCTAAAGAAATAGTGCTTCTGTATGGTGGGATAAAGGTAAGGAGGAAACAAAATGTTTGATATTTCGAATGCAGGATTAAAAAAAGGCTGTCTGGATGGAGAAGTCGCTGTGATCACCGGCTCTACCAGTAATGTAGGAAAAGGCTTTGCACAGGCGATCGCCTGTGCAGGGAGCAAGGTGGTGATCGTTGGCCGCGGAAAAGAGCGTGGCCAGGCGGTTGCAGATGAGATCAATGCTGACTGCGGTGATGGTACTGCAATCTTTGTGCAGGCTGATGTTTCAGATGCAGCGGACATTGCAAGGCTGAAAGAGGAGGCCTATAGCGCATTTGGAAAGGTAGATATCCTCATCAACAATGCGATGGACATGTCTTTAAACTATTCGATTTTAGAATCCCCAGTGGAGGATTTAGACCGCGCATACGGTATCTCAGCCCGCGCATTTATGCTTGCGGTTCATGCATTTGTACCTGACATGATCAAGCGCGGACACGGAGCCGTTACCTATTCCACAACACAGTTTCATTATATTCCGGGAATGCTGGGCGGCAGTGTCTACACAGCGGCAAAGGCAGCAGCTACATCTGCCTGCATGAGCCTCTCGAACGAAGTGAAGGGTACAGGTGTTCATGTCTTCTGCTTCCAGCCTGCAGGAGTGGGTCCTGTCCGGCCAAACTCCGTGAAAGAGGTCACTGAGGAAATGAAGAAGATGCGAATGCCGGGATTTCCGGGCATGATTCCTCCGGAAGCATCTGGTGCTGCCATGGTCTGGATGCTGCTTCACGCAGAAGAAATGCATGGCACGGGAGTGATGGTCGGGGATATCCTGAAGGCAATGGATTATCCGTTCCCATGTCCTGAGACATTGGTCGAACATAACCGGAAGTATATTGAGGAATGGCCTTTGACGTTGGCATTCGGCTACATGATCCATGGATGCCCCAAGAAGGAGTGATCAGGAGAAAGTCTCGTCCGGACAAAGATAAAAGATAAGGCAGTGGAGAATTCCACTGCCTTTTTGCATACTTGATTTTATTATTTGTTTGTTCAAAATCTTCCTCAGCGAAGTGCGTGCATTACATTCTATGCTCCGCACGGGAGATAATGTCATTCTGCATTTCAGTCGTCATATCTACGAAGTATGCAGAGAAACCGGCGATACGAACGACAAGATTATGATAATCTTCCGGACGCGCCTGTGCCTTCCGCAGCGTTTCTGCATTGACGACATTGTATTGAACCTCCAGGCCGCCTTTTTCGAAGTAAGCCTTTGTCAGGTTCTCCAGCTTCGTCATTCCTTCATCTCCCTGCAGAGAGGTTGGGTGAATCTTTAAGTTCACGGCAATTCCGTCCATAAAGTGTCCGTGGTCAAATGTTGTTGACGAATTCAGAACGGAAGTCGGTCCGTTTTTATCCCTTCCCTGAACAGGACTGCATGCATCTGCGATCGGCTCTCCACACTTGCGTCCATCCGGGGTCGCCCAGGTGATCTCACCCTGTACAACGTGGTCGGAAGCACCGAAGGTACCGCATTTATAAGTTTTGCAGCGGCAGGTCGAGAAATCACGGGTGATGTTGTAATAAAGATCCATCACATATCTCATCTCTTCGTCTGCATATGGATCATTGTTTCCATAATGTGGTACGGTGTTCAAAACGATCTGGCGAAGATCTTCGTGGCCCTCCCAGTTGTCCAGGATCGCCTGAAGAAACTCCTCACGGGTTGCGATCTTTTTATCGAAGACGATGTATTTGAGTGCGGTCAGAGAATCTGCGGTTGTTGCCATACCTGTGGCCGTGCCACCGTAGCTGTTATATTTTGCGCCGCCCTCGGAAACGTCCTTTCCGGATTCCAAGCATCCCTCTGTAGAAATAGACAGGTTCGGGAACGGGTAGAGGCGTGGGTACTCGTGCTCCGTCAGGTTATTCAAAGAAGCAGACCAGGTCATCATCCAGGTACAGATCTTTTCAAACGCGGTCCGAACTTCATCCATTGTCTCCATCTCATAGAGATATCCTGAACGTACTTTCTCAGGACACTGTGCACCGTTGATCGGGTTGATGCCGTTATTGATTGCCATGATCAGTGCAATTGCCCAATAGATTCCGTTGTGGCCCATAGCAGAGCCATTTGGAGCCGGATAATCATTACCGGAACCGGTGATCTCCTGGCAGCCGATGAAAGCATAGTTTCGCGCATCTTCTAAAGAGAAGCCAAGCTCTTTCACAATAGCAGGAATGACGACTTCATCATTCTGAAGTAAAGGCAGACCTCCGACACGAGTGGATGCTGCCATCGCGCAGTCCCACATCTCCTTTGGGGTATTCTTGGTAACGCGGAGTGAGATCGTCGGCTCGTGAAGTTCTAAGCGGGCCATTGTCTCAAGCACCATGTAGGAAACCGGATTGACTGCATCCTCGCCCGTAGCAGGATCTGTACCTCCAATGGTCGTATGCTGACCGATATGACCGATACCTGCGGTCTGGGCAACTTTTCCGATGCCACCCCAATAGAAGGTGTTGATCTTCAGGAAGAAGCCATCAACATACTCCTGTGCTTCGTCGATATTAATGCGGCCAGCCTCAAGATCTGCTTTCAGGTATGGCCAGGTATACTGGTCAAAGCGGCCGATACTGGTGATACGTGGATCGTTATCTGCTTTCAGGAAGACATTGTACATCATGGCCATCTGGCAGGCTTCCCAGAAAGTGCGGGGAGTTTCCGTTGCAATATGGTCCAGACTTTCTGCTCGGCTTTCATATTCTGCTTTTCTTGCCGGATCTGTAGCTTTTTCAGCAAGATCCCTGGAAAGAGCAGCATAGCGGCGCGTCAGTGTCGTTGCACCGTCGCAGGCAATGGTTGCTGCCTTATAGAACATATATTTACCGATGTCGTCTCCCATGATGTTGCCTTCGTGCTCATCCAGCCAGTCCTGAGCGATCTTGCGGATTGCTCCGTATCCTTGTCTCAGAATGTTCTGGAATCCCGGAGTCAGATGTCCTGGCGGAAGATAGATTGGCCAGCCGCCGATCTTACCGGTGGGGCCTGCCTGAAGGGCAAAGAAATCCTGCACACCGTCAGGGAGCCAGTCCTGAACATCCCAGCCGCCTTCGATCTGCGCACGCTCGCGGGCGATCTCACGGAGTTCTTTTAAATCCTCCGGAGAAATTGCCATCAGCTGCCTGGAATAAGCCGGATCGTCTTCCGGTGCATGGTGCAGACCATCTTCACGGATCGGCCAGGTGTTTTCAATATCGGCACGAAGCCACATCATGCCGTCTCCACCGCCCCAGCCTCTGTTTCCCATATCGCCGAAGAAATATTCATCTTCCTGAATGCTTATGGGCATACGCTCTAAAACATAAAGCGAGATATAAGCTTTTTGCAGCATCGGAGGGTATTTGATGTATTTTTTCAAAGCTTCTAACTGAAGCCGCGGCTTTGCTGAATCAGCTACAATCAGCCTGTCGCGGACGGCGTCACGAAGTCTTTCAACGCGGGCAGTATAAGGTTTAAACGTATACATTGCGTTACTCCTTTCTCAATAAGACATATTTTTCTATCTTCTTAATAGCACGGGAACAGAGCAGAGTCAAATCGATAATATGGATGAAGCTATTCAAAAGAAACTCCTGCTACAACCAGTTCTTTTTCTTGAAGAATATCAGGCATACGTTGTAACTAAAACTATACAGCAAGCACTTGCGGAATATGTTGTTATTTCAAAATAAAAAGGCAGAAAAGCATTTTACTTTTCTGCCTCTTTTTTATTCCATCATAAGTGTATTAATCCGGAGTATTGATCTTCCCATCTTTCTCATAGGAATAAGTCTCATTCATGACCACGGAAAAATGGAAGATTGGTCGATCCCCTTGTTCGACTGTCATCAAAGGACAGTGCGGAAGGTTCGGCGGAATAAAGACCATCGTGGATTTTGTCAGATGGTGGCATTCGCCGTCGACCCAGAATTCCACGGTTCCTCCCAGTTCCAGCGGATTATTAGGGTCTGTTCCGACAAATCCGAGAATCTCCGGGTAAGGATGAGAGTGCGGCTGGCTGACCTGGATATGCGGATTGTTCCGGATCATGTCTGCATTTGGCTTCATCCAAAAGCAGGTATTCATCTGGAAAGAACCCGGAACACAGTTGCCGTCGATCCAAAGCTGACGTTCTCCGAATTGCCGGTAACCAGCCATTGCTTGCTCCGATACAACGCCCGCCGGAGCACCGCTAAGATCCTGTACAAACAGGTATCCATATTTCCCATCTTTGTTCATTACGAAATCTGACATGCTTTACACCTCCTTAGAAGTTGGTCTTACCATCTCTGTCATAGGTGTAGACGTCATTCATGACCACTGAGAAATGGAGGATCGGTTTATCTCCGATATCAAGGATCATCAAAGGGCAGTGCGGTGTGTTTGGTGGAATAAATACCATCGTTGATTTTGTACAGTGGTGGCATTCGCCGTCGACCCAGAATTCCACCGTTCCGCCGAGCTCTAAGGGATTTTCAGCGTCGGTTCCGACGAATCCGATGATCTCCGGATACGGATGGGAATGCGGTCTTCCTACATGACCGTTCGGGTTGTTCCGGATCATTTCAAAATTCGGTTTGCACCAGAAACAGGTATTCATCTGGAATGCGCCAGGAACACAGTTGCTGTCGATCCACAGCTGTCTGTCGCCAAAGGTCCGATACCTTGCCAGTGCTTCTTCCGAAATCTTGTCTGCAGGAGCACCACTTAAGTCCTGCACAAATAAGTAGCCATATTTTCCTTCTTTGTTCATTACAAAATCTGCCATTATCCTTCTCCTTTCCTACGCTTCATCAGGTAATGTGTTTTTATGTCAGCAAAACAGATTTGTTTATAATGCTCAAAAAATACCGCTTATTATTTAATTGTTTTTTATCCGATCGCAACGATGCTCATCAGTACGATGAAAAGCAGAGCTTCCACAGAAATACCGGAAGCAGTTGTTGCATTGCTTGCAGCCTGCTCCGCCGGGACATCGATCGTATAATACTGAAGTGCAAGGGTCGATGCCATAACTTTGCGGAAGTCAGAACTGATGGAGAGCGCGCCGTAGCCTCTCTGGCCTTTCAGGAACTGATCCAGCTCGCTGATGACCTGAGCTAATTCTTCGGTTGGTACATTCAGGTCTGTAAATGCACCATAGATCGAGATGCTTCTCTTAGTGGATGTTGCATGTCCGTTTGCTTTCAATGCATCATACAGCTTGCAGAAAGCATCGATTTTTTCTTCAGTGGACTTGCTGCTTGTGATCAAAACAAGCGTTGCTGCATGGGCAGCATCCGCTGTCATATGAAATTTTTCCTTTAAAGCCTTGAAAATAATATTCTTTTCTTCTTCAATCTTTGTATCTGCTTTTCCGGACAGCAGCATCAGGGCAATGTATGCCATGTCATTATCAAAGGATAAAGCCGGGTTGGTCCGTTTCACATCTTCAAACATTTCCACAACTCGTTTTACGACAGCGTCGATATCTTTATCGCCATGTTCATCATAGATAATGACAGAGGTCAGGACACTGAAAAGACCGGACATAACGATTTCTTCAGTCAGTTTATCATGTGTGGTGATAATACCGTCGATGTAGGCTTCCGGATCTTCAGCAAGTGCCATTTTAAGCAGCAATAGGGACTGAAGGACTCCACGGATATTGGAAAAGAAAGCTGTTTTTTCCTGCAGGATCTTACGGCACTGCGCGATTTTCTCATCATCTTCCGTTACACCAATGGCAGTGTAAAGCAAGGATCCAAGCTTAACGGATTCCTCTGAGTCTACGGTCGATAATTGTCTGATGGATTTTTCATTCTCGAGCTGACGTTTGCAGCGCTCTTCTAATTTTGCGTTCATAACAAGCATCCTTTCTTCGGTTATTCTTCATAAATAGTATGAAATCTACCTTTTATTATACATTCCGACTTGTTTTTTTCAACTCGAAAGAGCATACGGAAAAATACTGGAAAGCATAGATTAAAAGGCGTATGATGTATAACATAAATACAATTGATGGAATGGAAACTTATGAAAGATATAACAAAAGATTCCTCGGGATTTGTTTTGCTGGCGGATCATGTTCCGCAGATCATTGAGGAAATCCGGTATTATTCCACTTATAATTTTATTGGCGATAGGATCGACGGATACGAAGCGCCGGTGGCTCTTCTTACAAAAGAGGCGGCCAGAGCTTTAAAATTGGCGAGCACCGAATTTCAGGTAAAAGGATACCGTCTAAAGATCTTTGATGCCTACCGTCCGACAACTGCTGTCCGCCACTTTATTCTCTGGGGAATTGAAGATACCGATATCCGTATGAAACCCTATTTTTACCCAGACCTTGAGAAGCAGGAACTCTTTTCCAAAGGTTATATCGCAAAACAATCCAGCCACAGCAGAGGAAGTACGGTCGACCTCACTTTGCTTGATATGCAGAGCGGCAAAGAATTGGATATGGGAAGCCCCTTTGATTTCTTTGGAGAGATCTCGCATCCGGATTATAAGGATCTGACAGATGAGCAGTTAGAAAACAGAGAACTGCTTCGCACAACGATGCTTCGGAACGGTTTCCTGCCAATAGACTGTGAATGGTGGCATTTTACACTTGCAGACGAGCCTTATCCGGATACCTATTTTCAGTTTCCGGTCACCATGCTCTAAAGTCTGAATTTGATCATAACATTTATGGAGGTAATAGAAATGACGAAATTTGAAACCCTGCAAAAAGATATGGTTGCTGCAATGAAGGCAAAGGATAAACCTCGCAAAGAGGCAATCTCCGCACTGATCCAGGCAATCAAAAAAGTTGCAATCGACGAAGGACATAGAGACGATATCCAGGATGACTTCGCAAACCGTATGATTTTAAAAGAGCTGAAAAGCACAAAAGAACAGATCGATACCTGCCCGGACAGCAGGGCAGAGCTGAAAGCAGAATATCAGAAAAAATACGATATCATGAATGAATATGCTCCGCAGCTGATGTCGGAAGATGAGATCAAAGCAGTCCTGACAGAAAAATTTGCTGAAGTGATAGCAACGAAAAACAAAGGCATGATCATGAAGAACGTTATGGCAGAACTCAAAGGAAAAGCGGACGGCAAAGTGATCAGCAAAGTGGTCGAAGAGCTTTGTAAGTAATAAAAAACGTAGATAAACAGAAAACGGTGAAGGAACAGATCCTTCACCGTTTTATTATTTGAGATAGCTTGTTATTCCTGAAAAGCACCGGTCTGTCGTTCCCAAAGTCCGGCATATTCTCCGCCACCGTGGATCAGTTGTTCATGCGTGCCTTCTTCAATGATCTTCCCTTCTTTTAGGACAACGATACGGTCCAGTCGTGAAACGGTCGAAAGCCGATGCGCGATCACGATGGATGTTCTTCCCTGCATCAGGTTTTCCAGGGCATCCTGGATCAACTTCTCACTTTCAGAATCCAACGCACTGGTTGCTTCATCTAAAACAAGGATCGGAGCGTTGGTAAGGATGGCTCTTGCAATCGCAACTCGCTGCCTCTGACCGCCGGAAAGTTTGACCCCTCGCTCACCAGTGATCGTATCAAAGCCTTCCGGCAGCTTTTCGATAAATTCTAACGCATTGGCTTTTTCAGCCGCTTCTTTGATTTCTTCAAATGTTGCATCCGGACGGCCGTAAGCGATGTTTTCTGCGATCGTACGGTGGAAGAGCAGAGGCTCTTGCGGAACATAGGCAATCTGGCGTCTCAGAGAGACCTGTGTGACGTCGGAAATATCCTGTTCATCGATCCGGATGCTGCCCTCCTGAATATCAGAAAGTCTAAGGAGGAGCCTGACAAGCGTCGTCTTTCCGGAGCCGGAGCGGCCCACGAGACCAATCCGTTCACCGCCACGGATTGACATGGAAAAGTCCTCAAAGATATTTTCTATTGTCTTTCCTGTCGCTTCAGAATCAATCACTCCATCCTCGCCTAAGCCGTCGTTATATTTAAAAGAAAGACCTTCAATACGGATGGCACCGTTGGAAACCACAAGCTCTTCTGCGTTCGGCGCATCCGCGACTAAACGTGGCTCATCCAGATTCTGAGTCATCTCAGCGGCGTCTCCGAATGCGCGGTTGATAACGGTCATTGTCTGATTGATCATGTTATAGCGCAGCGTTAAGTTATGCGTGTATGTGAAGATCATCACCAGTGTGCCGGCGCTGATCCCATACCAGGCATTTCCACCAGCCACAAAGATGGTCTGAATCGTCATGATAATGACGATGATACCTGCAGCAACCGAGGCATTGAACAAAGTCGCATGCATTCGTTTCGAGTCTGCCGCGCGCACTTCTTTATTGGCAGTGGTAAACAGTTCTTTCTCATATGCCTCTCGTCCGGATGTTTTCACGGCCAGAATATTCGTAATACTATCAGATAGGAGCCCTGAAAGCCGGTTCTGCGTGCTCGCTGCAAGATTGTTCAGTCTCAATGCTCGTCGGAATAAGAGCCAGACGACAACCACATAAATGATCAGGATCGCGGTTAAGATGACCACGTAAACCGGAACAAGACGCGCAAGGATCACGATTGTAAGAACCGTTGAAGAAAGCAATGGGACCAGTGAATAATTAAACAGTTCAACAAGCGAAGAAAACGCGTTGGTAAATTTACTGGTCTGGCTTACCAGCGCTCCTCCGAAGCGGCTGTTATGAAAGGTCATGCTCTGGTTGGAAAGTGCGTCAAATACCAGTGTCGAAAGATCATAATACCCTAAGATCTCAAGCTTCCAAACACTATAGTCCTGCAGCTTGGAACAGATCTGCCCGATCAGGTTTGCAAGGATCAGCATGATGATAGAAGGCATAAAAACAGTAAAAACATTATCAGCCCGGATGCCTCCCTGCCCGATCCGGTCAATAATATCCGCCACCGCCATTGCATTTAAAAAGGTTAAGCAAAAGGCGTAGCCGAAAGAGGAAATGATGCCAAGCAGAAAAAACGGCCAATGCTTTAATACGGTTTTCCCATAATAATAAATCGTTCTTGATGCAGTATTCTTTTTCATTTATTTATCCTTTTTGATTTTGATCATCGCTTCGGTAAAAGCAAATAAGAATTGAGCAGAAACAAAAGATGTTATAACCACCGAGTGATTATAGTACAGGACGTCCGGAAGAACAAACAGAAATGAAAAGAACTGGAAAGAAAGGGGGCGGGGGAGTATGATGAAACAAATGCCAAAAAAGTGAGATGGAGGATGTGATGGATAAACGTTTAGAAGAATATGCAAGACTTGCGGTGAGAATGGGAACCAATTTGCAGGAGGGAGATACGATGCTTCTTCGCGCACCGGTTGATTGCGCAGAGTTTGCAAGGCTGATCGTAAAAGAAGCTTATGAAGCTGGCGCACGGGAAGTTATCGTGAACTGGAGCGATGATACGGTCACCCGTTTAAAATATCTGCATGCAGACGATGCAGTCTTTGATGAATTCCATGAGTGGGAAAAACTTGAGTACGATACACTTTGCAAGGGAAAGTTCGTTCTGCTTTCCATTTATGCAGTTGATCCTGAGGCTTTAAAAGGAGTTGATACGGAACGGATCAAGCGCTCACAAATGGTGAGGTCTGCCGCGTTAAAAGAGTTTAATGACAAGATGATGACCAGTGAGTATTCCTGGAATCTTGTTTCAGTACCGGTTCTCCCATGGGCAAAAAAAGTCTTCCCGAATCTTTCGGATAAAGAGGCTATGGATGCCCTTTGGGATGCCATCTACGAAACGCTCCGCATTGATGGAAGCGGCGGGGCTGTCGAAAAATGGCAGGCGCATACAAAACGCCTGAAAGAAAAATGCGATAAGCTGAATGCATTAGGTCTCAAACAGCTACATTATCAGACAGAGCTGGGAACAGACTTTACGGTTGATCTGCCGGAAGGGGCCATCTGGTGCGGAGGTGCAGATAAAAATAAACAGGGAATCGATTTTATTGCCAACATGCCGACAGAAGAAGTCTTTACTGCACCGCACAAATTCGGAGGCAACGGTTATATCGTGGCTTCCAAACCGCTTTGCTTAAATGGAACTCTGATCGAAGGCATTCGCTTCACGGTTGAGAATGGGAAGATCATAAAAGCCGAGGCCGATAAAGGATTGGAAACGCTGGAAAAAGCGCTGGAGTTAGATGAAGGAAGCCGTTATTTCGGAGAGCTTGCATTAGTGGATTATGACTCTCCAATCTCGAACCAGAATCTGCTTTATTACAACACTTTGTTTGATGAAAATGCTTCTTGCCATATTGCCTTTGGTGCCGCATATCCGGATTGCATGGAAGATACGGACGGAAAAACGCCAGAAGAACTGGAGCAAAGAGGCCTCAATGATTCCTTTACGCATGAGGACTTCATGGTCGGAACAGAACATACGGAAATTACCGGTATCACGAAAGACGGAAACACGGTTACGATCTTTAAAGACGGAAACTTTGCTTTATAAAAGACAGGGAGTTTTAAGGCGAAGACAGGTTGGAAAATGGGCAAAAAAAAAACGATCATCAAAGATATTCAGAACGAACTATTTACTTTGCAGGATATCCCGTATCGCGACTTTCAAAGTAAATTGATGCTGACGGTTGATCCGAAGCGGATGATCGGGGTCAGGACTCCGGCGTTAAGGGAATTCGCAAAACAGCTTTCCAAAAGGGAAGATATTACTGCCTTTTTAGAAGACCTTCCGCATCAATACTTTGATGAAGACCAGCTGCATGCGTTTGTTATTTCTGAGATCAAAGACTATGAAAGCTGTATGAAAGAAGTTCAGCAGTTTTTGCCTTATATCGACAACTGGGCAACTTGTGATCAACTGTCCCCAAAAGTTTTTAAGAAACATCGAGTAGAACTGCTGGAACCGGTCAAAAAATGGATCGTGTCGAAAGACACCTATGTGGTCCGCTTTGCAATCGGAATACTGATGCAGCATTTTTTGGATGAGGACTTTGATCCTGCATATCCAAAGATGGTGGCTGCTGTAAGATCGGAAGAATACTATGTCAAGATGATGATCGCATGGTATTTTGCAACAGCCCTGGCTAAACAATACGAGGCTGTGCTTCCTTATCTGGAACAGCACAGCCTTGATTCCTGGACTCATAATAAAACGATTCAAAAGTGCGTTGAAAGCTATCGCATCACTGTGGAGCAGAAAGAGTACCTGAAGACCTTGCGCATACGAGCG
Organism: Lachnospiraceae bacterium; assembly: GCA_045546255.1. Taxonomy (GTDB): domain Bacteria; phylum Bacillota; class Clostridia; order Lachnospirales; family Lachnospiraceae; genus RGIG5612. The sequence continues at coordinate 32,514 of JAZQCK010000047.1, forward strand.
GCAAAAAGCAAATAAAAAACAGCCTTGAGTGGCTGCTTTCAAACCCGCATAGAAATCAATAGGTCTGTTTCATAATTCGGGGCGGGGGACACCTTCTTCGAGGTGAATGATTCTGTCTGCCATACGGCCGGCCTGCTCTAAGGAGTGGGTGATCAGGATTATGCTGCATCCTGTTCGTTTTTGATAGGTCTTCAAAAGCTCTTCTGCAAACGGGATCGTTTCCCGGTCCATTGATGCCGTCGGTTCATCAAGGATTAAAAGATCATAATCTTTCATTAAAATTCTGGCTAAAGACATCTTCTGCATCTGGCCGCCAGACAGTTTTGTCGCATTCTTTTTGGCCAGATCCTTGATCTGAAGCTTTTCCATCAGCATTTCTGCGCGTTCTTCATTTTCTTCTTTGGAACGTCTTTTATCCTTATTCTGCATGAGATTATTTCTGACAGATAACTGGAAAGCCAGCGCATACTGGCTCATATAACCAACCTTCAGCGGAAGTTTTAGATATCCGGCATTATCAGACTTTAATACTCCGCTCAGAATTTTCGCTAAAGTTGATTTTCCGGAACCGTTTGAACCCGTAATCGCAATACAAGAACCGTCCGGAATCCCCGTCTCCGGAAAGTCCAGCACTACTTGATTGTTATAAGATTTTTTGACTGCCGGTATTCTCAATTCTTCTTTCCTCCCTGAAGTAGTGAGCCTGCTGCGTTCAGAATAAAAGAGAGCAGCATCAAGATGATGCCGAGCGCCATTGCAGTAGAGAAATTACCCATACCGGTATAATTCATGATGGCAGTCGTCATGACATTGGTCTTAAACATGATCGCGCCGCCGACCAGTGAGACTGCACCGACTTCCGCCATGGCTCTGCCCAAAAGGAACAGATAGGTAGAGACTGTGTGATAGCGGCATTCATTGACTGTAAGCCAAAGAAAACGCCCTTTGCTGATCCCGAGACCCGTAACCGTTTCGCGGATCGGTGGTGCGATCGCATAGGTGTAGCTTTCTGTCATTCCGATGGAGATAGGGAAAAGAAGAATCACCTGCGCCACGACCATTCCGGTTACAGTATATAAAAGATGCAGTCCTCTTAACGGGCCAACGCCACTGAAAAGAAGATAGCAAAAAAGACCGCACACAACAGGGGGAAGCCCCATGAATGCGCGGACAATAATAACAAGGACCTTTCGGCCCCTGAATCTGGAGATCCCAAGCCAGGTCCCCACCGGCACTCCCATAAGGAGTGACAGCAGGGAACTAGTAAGTGTCATCTGAAGAGTAACTCCAATGATCTGATAGAGAATATGATCTCCGCTAAAAATCAGTTTGATTGCTTCGGAAAAAGCTTGTGCCATTCGTTTACTCTAAGATACCGCCGTTTGCTTTGAATGTCAGGAAGGTTGCCTTGTCGGAGAGGATGTAAGCACCCTGCTCATTTGCCATTGTAAGGCAGACACCCATTCCGGAGTTAGCAGAGATGTACCAATCCTGATATGCTTCGAAGCTCGGTGCCTCTGCAGTGATTCCAAGGTCTTCCGGCCACAGTGAGAGCTCTTTGGTATGAGTTCCGCTCTGGTCACCACGGGAAACGAATAAGTGTTTTCCTTCTGCGATAGAAGCGAATGCCGCTTTAACGTCTGCAGCAGATTTAACAGCTGCCGGGTCATCTTTCGGTCCGCAAAGAACGAAGTAGTTGTACATGAATGCAAGACGCTCAGCAGCCTGGCCGTCGATTGTTCTTGCAAATCCTGCAGCGATGAAATCTTCTTCCTGAGCCTTTGCATGTACAAGCAGAAGGTCAGCATTACCCATCTTTGCATTTGCAATTGCTTTTCCGGTTCCTGCAGAAGTAACTTCTACAGTGTAGCCATATTTCTGCTCAAAGATCGGCAGAAGGTAAGCTAACAGACCGGAGTCATTGACAGAAGTGGTTGTAGACATACGGATCACTTTTGTCTCATCCGTTGCTGCAGGGATCTCAGCAGCACTCTTCGGAGCATCATCTTTGATATAGAAGAGATACTCGCCATACTCGTCAAAACCATAGTTTCCTGCTGCTTCAAGACCTTCGTCAGAAAGCATCCAGTTGATCAGGGCGTCAGCACCTGCTGTGTTGATTGATACCGTTGCAGCATCAACCGCATTGCCGTCAGCATCGACCCACGGAGACTGTGGATTAACTGCTAACAGAGAGTAGGTGTTGATCATGCTTTCATCTTCTTCGATCAGAATATCTAATCCGATGGAAGCTTCAACTGGAGCAGCTGCAGACTCCGGCTGTGCAGCAGATGGCTGCGGAGCATCTCCGCCTGAACTGCCGCAGGCAGCAAGAGACAAAGCCATGACAATTGCAAGGCCAAGTGGTAATAAGAATTTTTTCATTTTGATTATCCTCCTGTACTGATATATCCAAATTGGGCTGTTTTCGAAAAGAACAGGAAGCCAATACTGAAACGTACAAAAATGGTAGATTCCGAAAACAATCCAAGGAGTATCTTATCACTACTATGACAGTTAGTCAAAGGACAGATATTCGGAATTCCGATGTGGTTTTGACTATCAACTCATGGTATACTCTATGAGTTGTTTTGATATGTTCAAAGAGAGAGGAGCAGCCTATTTTATGAATGAAACGATCAGGCAGCTTTATCAAAGAAAATCGGTGAGAGTTTTTACTGATGAGCCGATCAAAGAAGCAATCGTTCAGGAAATCCTGAAGGCAGCTGTTATGGCGCCGACAGCCGGAAACCAGCAGCTTTATACGATCCTGAGGATCACAGATCCGGAAATCAAAAAAGGCCTGAGTGAATCCTGTGACCATCAGCCGTTCATTGCAGAAGGCAAGCTGGTCCTTGTGTTCTGTGCAGATTGTCTGAAATGGTATGATGCTTTTTGCAGCGTAGGATGCGAGCCCCGAACCCCAGGTGCCGGTGATCTTTTGCTGGCGGTGAATGATGCCTTGATCGCTGCACAAAATGCAGTCGTTGCTGCGGAGTCCTATGGAATTGGTTCATGCTATATTGGCGATATCATGGAAAATATTGAAACACAGAGAAAACTGCTTGAACTCCCTGATTATGTATTCCCGGCGGCGCTCCTCGTATTCGGTTATCCAACAGAGCAGCAAAAGCGCAGAGAAAAGCCGGAAAGAGCCGATATGAAACACATTGTTCGGGGAAATACGTACCATCGGATGGATGCGGATGAATTAAAAGAAATGCTGCTTAAAAAATGTACAGAAGAGACCTATGAAGACTGGATGCATGCCTTTTGCAAGCGGAAGTACAACTCGGATTTTGCAAAAGAAATGACGAGATCGGTAGAAGAGTATTTAAAGCAGTACAGGTAGGGGACATGCAGGATTTTATTTTTAAAATGGCAGATGATGGCACTTATTGTGTGCAGAGTTATACAGGGGATGACGCAGAGGTTGTGATTCCGGAGGTATATTGCGGAAAACCAGTCACGATCCTCCTAGATAATCTGTTCAGCGGACATAAGGAGATCACATCGGTTTCGATTCCGGATTCTGTGACACAGATGGGAGGTTTTCTCTTCGATGGATGTGAGAACTTACGTCATATCAAACTCCCTGCTGAGCTCCGTGATATGTGGGGGTATGCATTTGTGCGATGTGGAATCGAAGAGATCGTTCTTCCCGAACATGTAAATAGTATTGTGTCATTTACCTTTAAAGATTGTAAGAATCTTCGAACAGTCGTCTGTAATGACGGACTTAAGAAAATCTATTCCTGGGCGTTTGGCGGCTGCGAGCAGTTGAACGATTTCCGGCATGGGCCGGATGTGGAGATCAGTCCACAGGCTTTTGAAGCCAAATAATAATAAATAATGGAAAGGGTCCTGATTATGCAGTACGGGAACTTTAACGATAAAACAATAAAAAGTGCGGAAGGTTTGAAAAAGGTGGAAGAAGAGCAGTTACGGCTGTTTTCCGTAAAACTTCCTTTTTCTGAACATCTTTCCAAATGGGAAGATAATGAGATTCCGGATAAATATGACCATAACTTTTTTGAGTACAACGGACAGCCAAGCTTTGAGGAGTTTGAACAGGCGGTAGCTTACCAGAAAAAGAGGGAAGACAGCTTTATAAAACTCAGTGGTGATATTCCGCTCAAGGATTCCTTCGGTCTTGTGCCGAATGAGATCCTAACAATGGTACTAGAAGAAGACTTTCGGAAATGGAAAAAGAATGAGCAGCTGGAGTTCCACCTGCCCAGTATTTTGGAACTGGAAGAACTGGAGGTCTCTCATTTTGGCCCTATTTATGGAGAAGGTTTTGCCCGCAGAAATATCCGCAGATTGTATCAGGAACTTCAGTATTACGGAGCCTATCTGAATGGAGAACTGGTGGGAAGCTGCTATACGCTTTCATCAGGAGATTATGTCTGCCTGGACGGACTTCTTGTAGATATGGATCATCGCCATCAACATATCGGATCCTCTTTGATTGCACATGTTGCGGAAAAAGAGGCTGGAAAAACACTTTTTCTTCATGCGGCGGAGGATGATGAACCAAAAGAAATGTATTACAAGCTGGGCTTCTGTGAAAAACACCGCATGTATGAGTATCTGTGCACAGATCTTATGCTGATGAAAATAAAGGAACCGGACGAAGAAGAATAATCCAATGGTATTTAGCTCAACTTTATTTTTATTCATTTTCTTCCCGGTCACGATTTTAGGCTATTATCTGATTCCGGGAAAAGCAAAGAATTACTGGCTCTTAGCGTTGAGTCTTATTTTCTTTGGCTGGCTGCAGCCGCAGTATCTGTGGGTGATCATTTTCAGCATTGTTCTGAATTATGTCTGTGCCTTACTCATTGATCGAAAACGAAATCGAAAAAAACTGATTCTGGTGATTGCAGTTGCGCTGAATCTGGCACTTTTGTTTTTTTATAAATATCTGGATTTTTCTATTACAACGATCAACCAGATTTTTCACAGTAATCTTCCGTTGCTAAATCTTCTGATGCCGATCGGCATTTCCTTTTTTACCTTCCAGGGCATGTCTTATGTGATCGATGTTTATCGGGAACATGTAGTGGTTCAGAAAAATATTTTCAAAGTTGGACTGTATATTGTGTTATTCCCACAGCTGATCGCAGGCCCGATCGTGCGCTACAAAGACATCGCAGCAGAAATCGAGCAGAGGCAGGTCCGTCTGGAGGATTTTGCTTCAGGAGTCGAACGCTTTATCATCGGTCTTTCAAAAAAAGCCATCCTTGCAAATACCTTTGCTGTGACAGCTGACGCTATTTGGAATAACGGAGCAGGAGAAAACAGCTGGATCATTGCCTGGGTGGGAAGCATCGCCTATACGCTGCAGATCTATTTTGATTTTTCCGGTTACAGCGATATGGCGATCGGTCTGGGCAGGATGTTCGGCTTCCATTTTAATGAGAACTTTAATCTTCCTTATATTTCAAAGAATATGACAGAGTTCTGGAGAAGGTGGCATATCTCGCTTTCTTCCTGGTTTAAAGACTACGTATATATTCCGCTTGGCGGAAACAGGAAGCATGTGTATCTGAACCTCTTCCTGGTTTTTCTTCTGACCGGCATCTGGCATGGAGCTGCATGGAACTTCCTTCTATGGGGACTGTGGCACTGCCTGTTTGTCCTGATCGAACGCGTAATCCGGACGCATTCAAAGAAAACGCCTTCTAAAGCTGTGATCCTGCTTACAAAACTGTATACCTTGTTTGTAGTAAATCTTGGATGGGTCTTATTCCGTGCCCCGAGTTTAAAAGAAGCGGGACAATTTGTGCTTTCCATGTTTGGAGGAGGAAACACCGCACAGATAGGTTATACTCTTGGCTGGTTTTTGGATCGTTGGACGATTGCAGCCTTTATCATCGGGATCCTTGCAGCATCTTCACTTCCGGGGTTCCTTTCAGCCAGAATGAAGAAGCTCATTCCGGAGAATGCGCTTAAGATTGCAAAATATATTGTTTTGCTGCTTTTGTTTTTTGTATCGATCACCCAGATCGTATCGGGGAATTATAACCCATTTATTTATTTCAGGTTTTGACAGAGGAGAAAAGTGTGGTAAAAAAAGTCTCGCACATTATTTTCATAACGCTCTTTTTTCTGATGATCGCAGTCCCTCTTACAGCGACGTTTTTTCAGCATGAGGAAATAGCGGTGGAACAGAACCGTATGCTTGAGCCTGCGCCTCGCTTCTTCGACAGAGCGGGCCGTATCAATCCGTCATTCACCATGGACTTTGAATCCTGGATCAATGACCATATTGGCTTCCGTTCTGCCTTTGTGAATCTAAATGGTAATGCACGGTATTATCTGACGCGGACGTTCTCCATTGACCGCCCCTTTATTATCGGTCCAAACGGAGAGTTGAATTATGCAGGACCGGATGCACTCAAAGATTATCAGCATAAAGATTTGTATTCTGACGAATATCTGCAAAAGACGGCAGACAGTCTTGCACTGTTGGATCAGTATGCTAAAGAAAACGGCGCAGATCTTTATTATTATCAGTGCTGGGATAAACCTTCGATTTATCCGGAGTACCTCCCTAAAACCATCCTGGTGTACGGAGAGGAATCCAAAACAGACGGCATCCTGAAAGCCTTTCGGGAAAAGCCGGATCTGAATGTGATTTCACCAAAGCAGGAATTGATCCGTCAGAAAGCTTCCTATGACACCTACAGCCGCTTTGGGGATCCGACACATTGGACACACCGCGGAGCCTATATCGGATATTTGGAATTGATGGAGGCGTTCAATAACAATTCTAAGATGCAATACAAGGTTCTGAAAGAGGACGATTATGATATTCAGATTACGGATCAGGGCTTAACTTTATATGGCTCCATTCATCAGGAAGACCTGCTCGAGCGCTTTGAACTCAAGAACCCAAAAGCGACCGTAACGAAGGAAAAACTGACGCTTTTTGCGGATGACAGCCGAAGTATGTTCTATACAAATGAGGCTGTAGATAATGACAGCCGCCTTGTAATCATTGGGGACAGCTATTTCTATTACTATATTTTAGATGATATTGCAGAAAGCTTTCATGAGACCGTCTTCTTCTGGGGAGACCATTTGAACGATTTTAAAACTATTGTGGATGAATATAAGCCGGATATTGTGCTTGTGGAAAATGCGGAGCGGGAAGACCGGACAGCTCTGATCATAGAAGCCGCAGAACGGTTGAAGTAGGATGGTTTGAACATCTGAAACGCTTAGACTATAATGGGATATCATACATTTTTAGTATGTGACGGAGGTAACAATGGAGAAAAAAAGGATTCTTTGTTTTGGAGATTCACTGACCTGGGGATACAATCCGGAAACGCATGTCCGTTTCCCGGAAGAAGACCGATGGACAACGGTCCTTCAGGAAATCCTTGGGGATGACTATAAAGTCATTGATGAAGGACAGAACGGAAGGACGATCGCGATCGATGATCCGTCGGAAGGAGAAAAGAACGGACTGAACTATATTGGCCCCTGCCTGGAAAGCCAAAGACCGTTAGACCTTGTGATCATCATGTTGGGGTCAAACGACTGTAAGAGGAAGTTTGCATTCTCGTCCATGGATATTGCAGGAGAGATGCAGATCTTTCTGGAAAAAGTAGTTACTTACAATCATTTCCGCTGCAGAGATCAGTTCAAGATCCTTTTGATCTCTCCGCCGCATATCAGCGAAAAGATCAAAGATTCCTGGCTGGGCGATTGCTTTGGCTATGAAAGAGCCAGAGAACTTTCGATGGAGCTTTCCTCCTGGTATCAGAAACTGGCAGACATGTACGACTGTCTGTTTATGGACGCAGCCGACTACGTCAAGGCGAGTGATATTGACGGGTGTCATTTAGATGCCGAAAACCAGAAAAAACTTGGAAAAGCAGTAGTGGAATTTTTGCAGAAAGCAGATGCGCTCTAAAGGGAACTCTACTTTTCTTTCTTAGATAAAAGAGGAGGGATATGCAGATCAAGTTTGGAAAATGGGGCGTTAAAATGTTTTATCAAAGCATGGTGCGCGCCAATAAAAAGAATCATGTGGACTGGCCGCCAGCGGAAAACTATTCCTGCAGGGCGGATATTGATGCCCTAAACGACGGCAATTCCGAGCATCAGTTCGACGTTTATTACGCAGAGAACAATCAAAAAGACATGGTTCTGATCGATATTCATGGGGGCGGATATATCGCAAATACAAGAAAGAATAATTTCGGCTTTGCCTCTGTTTTTATCGATGCCGGATATGATGTTGCGGCATTGGATTATCCACAGAATAAAGGTCATTTAGAGATCATAGAGCAGATCCGCGTCATTGCAAAGCAGCTTAGCTTTCTTTGGGTGCATGCAGAAGAGCTGAAATTGAACAGGGATGCGTTTTTCCTGACTGGCGATTCTGCAGGAGGTCACTTTGCACTTCTGTTCGCTGAAATGGTCAGCGATCCGGAGATTGCCCGGAAACTGAATATCGATCTGGGCGGTTTTCGCTGTAAGGGAGTTGCGCTAAATTGTCCGGTCTATGATTTTGCAAACATGATTCAGGAGTCTCCGCTGAATGCCAAAGGGAAGGCCGCAATGTACGGCCCGTCTTGGAATGATCTGGAATATCTTGCCAAAATCTCGCCAGCCACTTATATCCGTTCTTTAAAGCTGCCAATCCTGGTCAGCTCCTGCCGGAACGATTTTATCCGCTCACAGAGCGAACGGCTGATCAAAGATATGAACGAAGCAAATATCGCACATGAGTTTGTATTTCTGGACGAAAAGAAAAAACAGGTGAAGCATGTGCATAATGTTGCCATGATCTCACTTCCGGAATCGCATTATGTGAACCGGAAAATGATGGAGTTTTTTGAGCGCCAGATGTAATGGCGTGCTAGTAAAAAATAATGGGAGGAAGGATCATGAGGTTAAAACTGATCGCGTGTAAGATTTTATTGAGGGAAATATCTTATCTCTGCGCAACATCTGATAACATCGTGGATGTCACATGGATCCGTCAGGGAAAACATAATTATCCGGAACAGCTGCATGATCTGCTTCAGGCAGAGATCGATGCGATCGAATCCGGAGAGGATAACCATACCAACAAAATGAATGAGATCAGTGAGTCGGACGATGGCGTTGCAGAAGACTTTGATGCGATCCTTTTAGGATATGGACTGTGTTCCAATGCTGTTTCCGGACTCACGGCAAAAAAACATAAGCTGGTCATTCCGAAAGCGCATGACTGTATCACTTTGTTCATGGGCTCGAAGGAAAAATACGCGCATTACTTTAATGAAATTCCCGGCTGCTATTGGTACACGGCTGACTGGATTGAGAATACGACGATGCCCGGAAAACCAAGACACGAGATGATGGTGCGGCATTTTGAAGAGCAGGGCTATGATGAAGATACGATCGAGTATCTTATGGAATCTCTGAATGGTTTGAATAATTATCACAATGCCGCCTATATCCGAATGCCGTTCTTTGACAAAGACATCTATTCCGAAGCAACGAAAAAAGCAGCCGAGTTTTACGGATGGAATTATCACGAGATTGAAGGCGATATGAGCCTTTTAGAACGTTTTATTGGCGGCGACTGGAATGAAGAAGACTTTCTGGTTTTAGAACCAGGAGAGACAGCCGTCCAGTCTTATGATCAGGATATCTTAAGGAAAGGCACGTTGACCTAAGCCTCGTTCACCAGTTTCCCGCAGATGTGTTCCGGCACCAGTGCAAACATAAATGTTCTGGGGCCGGACGTTTTTATTTCTTTTTCGATGTAAGCAGAATCATCGGTGAATTTATAGGAAAGGCGCCTTGAAATATCAATGATCGTATCCGGATCTTCGATGATCTCGATGCGGCCGAAGACAATGACACTTTTAATGTTCAGTGCCCACTCTCCTTCTTTTCGGTAACCTTCATCCATCAGACAGAAGGATGCCTTGTCACATCGTTTGATCGCATCAATCTTGTGGCCACTCTTTCCACTGTGAAAATAGAGCTTTCCATCTTCGCTGTTGTAAAAGTGATTCAGCGGCATGCCATAGGGATAGCCGTCGTCTCCCATCACAGATAATACACCTCGTTTTTCATGCTTCAAAAGTTGAATGCATTCCTCATCTAATAGCTTCTGTTTGATCCTGACTAATTCCCGAAACATCGATAGCCTCCGTTCATTTCTATGTGATTTATTATTTTAAAAACCAACTCTCTAAGATTCCGTACATTTCCCGAACGACATAAGTCGGGTAAAGCCACCAGGGTGTTTTTGCGGACAAAGGGCTTGCTATACAGCCCTGTTCTTTTGCTGTCCGCAGCGCCCGATACATGTGAAAGTCGTTGGTAACTAATACGAGCTTGCTGCTGCAATCCGGATGTGCTCCCAGCAGATTTAATGAATAAGCGATGTTTTCTTCGGTATCCGTTGCCTTATCTTCTAAAAGCAGCCGTTCTTTTGAAATACCATGATCTAAATACCATTGATACATGACGCCGGCCTCTGTTGTGATCTCGCCCCGTCCCTGAGCGCCGCTTACAATGCAGATGGAATCCGTGTTTTCTTCTAAATAATCAAGTCCGGCATTCAATCTGCTGAGTAAGGTCAGGCTCGGATGATATCCATTCACTTTACATCCAAGTACGAGGACCGTTGCATTCGGCTCCGGCTTTTTTCCGGCAACATGAAGCATGCAGCCATAAGTGATACAGGCAAGGATCAAAATCACGCCGAGCATTGCTGCAACGATGATTTCAATGGCCCTTTCTGCTTTTGACTTCCACAAGCGGCTTAGGAAACTGTTCACCGGATAAAAGAAGATTCCATAGAGAGTCAGGAGCGCAAACACGCCGATTCCGGTCAGCATTCCGATATTCACCATGACATTGGTAAATAATGGAATGATAAACCAGATTAGGAAGACGATTCCAATGATCAAAATCACGCCACGTATGATCGGATGTTTTTTGCAGTCCGTTGTTTTCATAACCTATATCATACAACAAATCCTGTGAAAAAACTTGCATTGAATCATGATTCTGTTTACTATCAGTAGGAAAAATAATGAAAAAAGAGAATTGGGATATGAATGAAAAAAGCGCAAAAGGCGATTTAACAGTCGGAAGCGTCGGTAAGAAACTGATTGCATTTGCAATACCGATTGCAATCGCAAATCTGGTTCAGGCGATGTACCACCTGGCTGATCTATCAATCGTAGGTCATTTTGTGGGATCAGCGGGTATGTCCGCCGTAACAATGGGCGGCCTTGTCATCAATGTTGTGCTTGCTATCGCACAGGGCTTTTCCAATGGTGGAAGCATCTTGATCAGCCAACTTTTTGGCGGCGGGAAAAAGGATCAGATCCCACGTGTCGTTGGAACCGCTGTCGTTGCGTTTGGCTCATTGGCATTGTTTTTTACCGTGATCATTATCATCTTTGGGAAAATGATCCTTGTGGCTCTGAAAACGCCTGAGGAAGCACTCGAATACGCTATCATCTATCTTTCGATTTATGCTTGCGGAACGATCTTCGTTTATATTTATAATGTTTTTGCAGCAGTATTGAGAGCTGTTGGAAAATCGATGCCGGCAATGGTTGCCGTTGTAACGACTGCATTGCTAAACATTGTTCTTGACCTTCTTTTTGTTGGACCGCTCCATATGGGCGTAGTCGGCGCTGCTATTGCGACGATCATTTCTCAGTGTATCAGCATGATCATTATTGCGGTTTATGTGAAAAAGGCATGTCTGTTCGATTTTAAACGGAAGTCATATATGGTTGATTGGAAAACGCTGGGCACTGTAGTAAAGATTGGTCTTCCGCAGGCTCTGCAGTTTGGACTGACCAATCTGTCATTCCTTTTTATCAGCGGCTTTGTCAATCAGTATGGAGTTTTCGCAAGCGCAGCCTCCGGAGCGACGTCAAAAATCTGGACCTTTGAGATCATTCCTTCTCAGGCGGTGCAAATGGCACTCATGACTCTGACGGCCCAGAATATTGCCTGCGGAAAGTTGGATCGAATCCGAAGGGGCATGTTTATTTCCATGGCAATTGCGTTTTGCTTTTCCATTGCTTTCTGGGGTGCCGGCCAGTTGTTCCCGGAAGCGATTCTCTCCATTTTTACGACGGATGCGGAAGTGATCGCAGTCGGTACACATTATCTGCAGATCTTTTTGATCAGTGGTGTGATCGAAAGCTTGATGTTCTGCTGTTATGGATTGATCGCCGGATCAGGGCACACCTTCTTCAATTTTATCTGTGCGATCATCTCGGCGATTGTTGTGCGGATCGCATTTGTATGGATCTTTGATACATTCACCAATTTGGGATTTATCGGAATCGCCTGGGCTTATGTTCTTGCTCCGGCAGCATCCGGACTGGCAGCGGCCATCTATGTTCTTTCAGGAAAATGGAAGAAGAGCAATATTAAAGTTTGATCATGAGAAGTGAGGAATAAAGATGAAAACAATCACGTTAGGAAA
>JAZQCK010000048.1:0-3042 GCA_045546255.1 Lachnospiraceae bacterium
TATTATGACAGGATCGTAAAGGAGGCGATGAACAATGGCTAAAGTGAATGTGAAATTGTTTGGCGTTCTCCGGGTGGATACGCACCTTTCCAACGAACAGGTCGATGCTGAGAAACTGGATGATCTTTTTGCTCTGCTGAACCAAAAGGTCGATGCCAATTATGCGGAACATCTGAAAGAGCATCCGGCGCTGGAACGCCCTCCGCTTCTTTCCTTTAAAGATGCGATCGTTTATATCAATGGAGAACGATGTTCCAAGAAAAACAGAGTATTGAAAGATGGAGACATCATTTGGCTGCTGTCTCCGGCTTCGGGAGGTTGACCATGGCATATGTGATTGATAAAAACCGCTGTATGGGATGCGGGGCATGTGCATATGAATGTCTCTTTGCCGTGCCAAAACCTGTAGATGAAACAAAACAGAAATATGTGATCGACCGTGAAGCTTGCGTCGGCTGCGGACAGTGTGAGGCAATCTGTCCGAACGATGCGATCTTTCCGGATACAGAACAGAGGAAGATCAAACGAGTTCAGATCAACAAAGAACTCTGTATCGGATGTTCGCTCTGCCAAAAGACCTGTAAGGCGGAAGCTCCTTTTGGGGAATTGAAGAGCCCATTTGAAATCGACCAGAAGAAATGCTTTAAGTGCGGCCTGTGTGCGCAGAAGTGTCCGAAGCAGGCGATCACAGTAGAATATGAGGATAGGAAAGAAAAGAAGGAGGGATTTAGTATGTACCGCCTGTATTGTAAGATTTTCCAGGCAGTCATGGTTCTGGCTCATTACTTTATGGGCTACCGTATGCCGGAATATATTGAAGGCGTGGGTGCGATCGCAAAGCTCCCTGAGATGCTGAAGGAAAAAGGCGCCGGCAAAGCGCTGATCGTTACGGATAATGGTCTGGTGAAATTGGGCCTGGTGGAAAAAGTTACGAATGAGCTGGACCAGGCGGGAATTGCTTATACCGTTTTTTCGGATGTGTCCCCGAACCCGACCAGCGACAATGTAGAGGCAGGTTTTAAGATTTATCAGGAAAACGGATGCCAGGCACTGGTTGCAATGGGCGGAGGTTCACCGATGGACTGCGCAAAGGGTATCGGTGCGAAGGTCGCTCATCCCAAGAGAAGCGTTGCCCAGATGCAGGGCATCTTAAAAGTACTGAAGAAGATCCCGCCGTTCTTTGCAATCCCGACAACTTCCGGAACCGGATCGGAAACAACGCTCGCCGCCGTGATCACGGATTCTGCAACGCACCATAAGGCATCGATCATGGATCCGAATATCATTCCGAAATATGCGATCCTGGATCCGGCTCTGACTGCAGGTCTTCCGCCGTTCATTACGGCAACGACCGGTATGGATGCGCTCTGCCATGCAGTAGAAGCCTATACGAACCATAAATATAATACGAAAGTTGAAAATTCCCTTTCGAAAGAAGCTGTGAAGCTGATCTATGATAATCTGCTGAAAGCATATCATAACGGTGCGGATATGGAGGCTCGCCAGAACATGCAAAAGGCCGCACTCTTTGCAGGCCGTGCCTTTACAAGAGGCTGCGTCGGATATGTGCATGCCATCGGACATACCCTGGGTGGCCTTTATGGAGTTGCCCATGGAAAAGCGATGTCGATCCTGCTTCCGCATGTCATGCGTGCCTTTGGTTCTGCAGCACACAGGCGTCTTGCTGAACTCGCCGATGTCTGCGGCATGACCGGAAAGAACGATGCGGAGAAAGCAGATAAGTTTATCCGCTGGATGGAAGATATGAAGAAAGAGATGGAGATTCCGGAGTTTGTAGAAGAAATCAAGGATGAAGACGTCGAGCAGATCATCGCCTGGGCAATGAAAGAGGCGAACCCGCTTTACCCGACACCAGTCCTCTGGAATCATGACGACTTCTCCAGATTCATCGCCACGATCCGCGCTTAGCATTTGAACGATGATGATTCTGTTTTGCAGAGATGAAGAATTGTTAGTTGATACTACAAGGAAGCAATAGAAAAAGGCATATAAGATACGACAGAAAGCAAGAAGGCTGGGCTTCATACCCGGCCTTTTTCTTTGTAACGCTGATTGAGAATTACACAAAATCTTCGCTCATGACTGGAGTTATTGTGTTTAGCCTCTAACCTGGCAACACCGCGTTGATTATTGATTTGATTGATCCTTTGTTTTGTGTGTATACACAACAGTGTGTTGAACATTATTGTGAGGTTTCGTCACAAACGCATTTTTTGTGCAAGTTGGCACAGCCTAGATAAAGGGGTTGCTTGACTTATACCCCTCAGGGGTATATAACTAAAGAGAAAACAGAGATACCCTAGTGGGGTATCTTGCGAATAGATGACAGGTAGATTGATGGATCGGTTATAGTACGGATACTTGAAATGATCGAAGCATCCGTGGTTCGGAAAAAGTAAAAGAGGATTCAATAATGAACGAGAAAGAAAAAAAGAATCAAAACGATGTGCAGTGCGCGTGCTGCAGGACAAAGGTGCGTGATGAGAAAGAACTGAAAGATCTGATCCACCGGCTGAACCGTGTGGAGGGGCAGATCAGGGGCATCAAAGGGATGTTGGAAAAGGATGCGTACTGCATCGATATCCTGAATCAGGTCTCTGCTGCAAACAGCGCGTTGAACAGCTTCACGAAGGTGCTTCTCAGTAACCATATCAAAAGCTGTGTGGCAGATGATGTTCGGGAAGGAAATGATGAGAAGTTGGATGAACTTGTACAGACCTTGCAGAAGTTTATGAAGTGAGTTTTAATTCCTAAGATGGTGAAGGAAATGATGTGCAGGTTGAATAAATCTGAGCACAAGGATTGAAAGAGATGCAAGGCTTGGATGAAAAATCCTGCAGCATATTAATTTGAAGGAAATCATAAATAGACAGAAAGAACGATAACGAACAATGGAACAATACATGGTAACGGGCATGACTTGTGCGGCATGCCAGGCAAGAGTAGAAAAGGCGGTATCGAAGGTGCCGGGAGTGGAAAGCTGCAGCGTCAGCCTTCTTACAAACTCCATGGGCGTGACCG
>JAZQCK010000049.1:0-13006 GCA_045546255.1 Lachnospiraceae bacterium
AGTTCTTTCACACTGATGCTGCCCTTTTCCCAAAGGACCATCATCGTGATGTACTGCGTATAAGTCAGATCCAGTTCACTCAGATACGGTGTGTAAAGACCTACCACCTTTCGTGCTGCCGCATAAAGCGGAAAGCAAAACTGGTTTTCTAACTTCAGCGGATCCAATTCCTGCGTCAGCTTCAGTTCCATAATTACAGCAGCTCCTCAACCTTTGCTTTTAACTCAGCCATATCCTGTGTCGGCTCAAGTCTTGCAGCAATATTGCCTTCACGGTCAATGACAAACTTCGTAAAGTTCCATTTAATCTTGCCGTTGTTCTTAAAGTCTTTATCCATTGCTTTCACAACACCATTCATCATCTTTGCCTTGATGCCTTTTCCAAAGCCTTCAAACGTGGTGTTCTCTGTCAGATATTTGTACAGCGGAATTGCGTTTTCGCCGTTCACATCGATCTTCGTGAACTGCGGGAATGTGATCTTGTATCTCAGGGTGCAGAAATCGTGGATTTCTCCATCTGTTCCCGGAGCCTGATTTCCAAACTGGTTGCAAGGGAAATCAAGGATCTCAAGTCCGTCTGCCTGGTGCTCTGCATAAAGAGTCTGGAGTTCATTGTACTGCGGTGTGAATCCGCATCCCGTTGCTGTGTTAACAATTACTAAAACTTTTCCTTTATAGTCTTCGAGTTTTACTTCGCTGCCATCCTGTGCGACTACTGTAAAATCATAAATGCTCATTACTTTTAATCTCCTTTCGGGAATTTATATTTGATTCAATTAGATTGTATCAAATATATTTTTCACGGTCAACTGTTTTTTATTTTTAAGACATTTTTTATTTCAATCCCGTCCCGATTCTTTTGTTGACATTAATTTTTTCCTAATATATAATAACGCTTGCGTCTTCGGGGTGTAGCTCAGTTTGGCTAGAGTGCTTGATTTGGGATCAAGAGGCCGCAGGTTCGAGTCCTGTCACCCCGATTTTTTTATTTTCTATACCACTGACTCCGGAACCGCATACGGCTGTCAGAAAATAAATCGTTTTCTGACACATCAGGCTATATTCATAATAAAAAGTCAGAAACGTACAAAAGAACTGCTTTACGCAGTCCTTTTTTATGCCTTTTCAGCTCGTTTCTGACTTCTATATGCGTTGGTAGAATCAATAGTATAGAAAATCGTATTCACACTATTTTCTGATTCCATTTTTATTGTTCTAAAAGTTTTTTTACTGCCATAGCCAGGGCTTTTCCCCTATGGCTCATCGCATTCTTTACTTCCGGAGCCAGTTCTGCGGAAGTGCAGCCTTTTTCCGGAACATAAAAGATCGGATCATAGCCGAAGCCGTTTTCTCCTTTGATCTCATGGGCGATGCGTCCTTCAAAGGTTCCGCGGAAGACGTCGGTTTCCGCATCCGGATAAGCAATCGCAACTGCGCAGACAAAGCGTGCAGTCCTCTCCTCTTCCGGAACATCTTTCATCTGGTCCAGTATGGCATTGTTTTTTATATCATAGGAAGTATCTTCTCCCATAAATCTTGCAGAGTGGATTCCCGGGGCACCGCCTAACGCATCAATCTCCAATCCGGAGTCGTCTGCCATTACGATCTGTCCTGTGAGGTCGCGGATCGTCTCTGCTTTAATTGCAGCGTTCTCCTCAAAGCTGTTTCCGTTTTCATCAATATCTGCTTCGATTCCCGCCTCTTTTAAAGAAAGAACCTCGATATCGGTCCCTTCCAGCATCTGCCGGATTTCTTTCACTTTATTCATATTGCCTGTGGCCATTATGATCTTCATGTTAGCTCCTTCATTATCTGTCTTTGGTGAAGGCTTTCAGGCACACATTGCACTCCGAAGTCTCCTGTGTGTTTTCCCAAAGGTCACCGAAATTACTGATAAAACTGCGTTTTCCATCCAGCTGCACCGGCTTGGTCCTCATATCATCTGCATTGATCTCCATCGCGATCGGGTGGGAACTCTCCGGAGTATCAATTTCCACGATCACCGCATAGTCCTGCCCAGCATTTAAAGCGACCGGCTCTTTTAACTTAACTGTATAGTATCCGCTGTTTTTAAACGTTCCTTCTGCTGCCACTGCAGCCGGGAGCTTGATCACAGATGTATCTGTCCCAAAGGCATCCGTCTGGACATAGACTTTGTATTCTGTATCGGGGCCAGTCGCATAAAAGCTGACCGCCTCTAAAGATTCATTTCCTTCCGCCTGATAAATATTGGCAAAGAAAGCATGGTTTTTATTATAGCCGACTCGGCCGATCCAGCCGCACTCATCATACTGATAAATATGATCGTAATTATCAACAGGGGAAATCTTTGTATAAACTTCTCCACTTGATCCGATCACGCTGTCTTCGTAGGAGATATAAAAGATGCCGTCAATTCCGAAATCACTTCCCCAGCTGTTCCTGCAGATAAATGCCCCGTCAGAGCCAACCGGTTTTGTAAAGTTTGCAGCCGGATAATTGTCATCCCATCCGATAATAATGATCTCGTGATTCGGAATCTCCTCTCCTTTATAACAATAGGATGCATTATTATAATCGTAATAAGCAGGGTCGATCGTATTGGCATCTAACAGTGCAATATGGATCGAGCTTTCCACAGCGCCATATTTATAAACCATTTCCTTGATCTTTTCGTAGTCTTTTTCTTCCGTAAACTGCACTTCCTGCACATGTTTTACCGGCACCAGCGAATCATCCGTCTCATCGTCTCCATATGGATCATCCTCTTCAAAAACCGGGCCTTTCCACGAGGTCAGATACGCCATCGCCATAATATAATCTCCACCGTCTTCCAGGTTCAAGCCGAAGCCATTATGATGAAGCAGATGGTCCTCCGAAAAATCAAGATTTTCCTCCGGCATCAATGTGCTTTCCACAGCAGAAAGAGCGGCAAAAGCCCAGCAAGTTCCAAGACTTCCCTGATCTCTGGCAGAAGCCAGTTTCCCGGTATCTTCATAGCTGAAATAAGGCGGAAGAAATGGCGCTTTCGGGTCGTTACAGCTCATCGTGACCGTTCTGGAATTTGTATCCCAATCATAGGAATAGCCAATCCCGTTTGAGATGATCTCAGAAGGGATAAAAACAGTGGATCCATCTTTTACAGGTGAATGTTCGATCTCAACATTCTTCCCATTCACCTTCATAAAAGATGCATCATCCACATCCACTTCGATATTCGTACTTCCTCGGGAAATCGTCAGATTTGAATCATCATAAAGATTGATAGAACAGTTGAACAGGTCCGTAACCGTATCCTGTTCCAGCATCAGTTCCATATCTTCGTTCATATAAGAAGCACCGGTCTCTTGCGCATCCGCTACTTCCCCATCAACAGAAAGGGAAAGGCCGGTTTCATTGACATAATGAGAAAGAGCCACTCTCCATGTCCGGTTTACTTCCACAGAGGAATGAGATTTTGCAATGTAATCCGCTTTCTTAATAAAGCCAAATCCGATGATGATGGCTAATCCGACAAGAAACGTTATTACAATAGAAACAAATATCTTTCTCACTCCGGTTTCGGTCCCATGTATTGATAAAAGTAGGTCTTTATCATTCCGTTATAGATCTTGCGGTTCTTTGTCGCTTTTCCTCCGAAATATTTCTGCGTCTCTTCATAAGCAGAAATAATAAATGCCGACCAACTGTCAAGCGCACGGAAGCGCTCTCCGAATTCTTTATAGAGTTTCGGCAAAGTCGTATCGTTTTCCAGGCGTTCTCCATATGGAGGGTTGGTAATGATGAAGCCATATTTTTTCGGATGACTTAATTCTGCAACCGGACGTCTTTGAAAATGGATCAGATCTTCAACGCCTGCCTCTTTCGCATTGTGTCTGGCCACTTTGATGACCGCATCATCAATGTCATATCCCTGAATGTCACAGTGCAGGTCCTTTATGATCAGATCATTGGCCTCATCAATTGCATTATACCACAGCTTTTTCGGAAGCAGTTCTTTCCAGTTCTGACTTAAAAAGTCACGGTTCATTCCCGGCGCAATATTGGCTGCCATCATGGCTGCTTCGATTGGAATCGTACCACTGCCGCAAAATGGGTCTACAAGGATTCGGTCCCGCTTCCACGGAGTCAGCATGATCAATGCCGCAGCCAGGGTTTCAGAAATCGGTGCCTTAGAAGCAAGCCTGCGATACCCTCTTTTATGCAAAGACTCACCCGTTGTATCAATTGTGATCAAAACCTGATCTTTCCGGATAAAAACCCGGATTGGATATTCTTCGTCGCTTTCTTCAAACCAGTTCTTATGGTATTTTATTTTCAGTCGCTCCACGATTGCTTTTTTCACAATGCGCTGGATGTCAGAGGGGCTGAAGAGTTTTGAATTAACAGAGGAAGCTTTCTTGACCCAGAACTTTCCATCTACCGGAATCAGTGCCTCCCACGGAAGCGCCTTTGTGCCCTCAAAGAGTTCGTCAAAGGTTTTCGCTTCAAATAGGCCGACCTTTAAAAGCACCCTCTCACAGGTCCTTAAAAACACATTGGCACGGGCGATTCCTTCCTCATCTGCTTCGAAGGTCACTCGTCCGTCTTCGACCTTTAAGATGTCGTAACCAAGGTCATATATTTCTCTTTTCAGCACTGCCTCCAAACCAAAATGACAAGGGGCGACAAGCTCAAATTTCATCTGTTTTCCTTTATACGTAAATAGAATCTTTAATAAGTCAAATTAAGGTTGCTTTTTCGGGGCACCAAGGGTAAACTCTCTGTGTGGACGAAAGACCGTCCACTTATAATCCCTTATTATTTATTTATACTCCCCTCAAAAAGCCGACCTCAAAGGTTGGCTTTTTACTATAAAGGCTTCGGATGATGGACACGGGACAGGTGCGTTTACGCAACCTGGCACGCGGGCATCAGACGAACCAACAGGTATGAGCACGAAGCCGGAAGGCGAGAGTGCGAATACCTGGTGAGGATTGCGAGAGCACGAAGTGCGAAGCAATCCGCAGCCTTTATAGTAATTCAGCGTCTCCTAAACATTCCCGCGATCAATCCGATGATTGCAATCACTGCGATCACCGGGAACAGCCATCCGAGCAGCCGAATTCCAAGGCGGAACACAAACATCGTAAGAACCCAGCCGATCGCCATCAGAATCA
Source organism: Lachnospiraceae bacterium (assembly GCA_045546255.1). Classification (GTDB taxonomy): domain Bacteria; phylum Bacillota; class Clostridia; order Lachnospirales; family Lachnospiraceae; genus RGIG5612. The sequence goes on from JAZQCK010000049.1 coordinate 5,138, forward strand.
CAAAAATAATCACTGCAACGATACAGCCTCCACCAATGCCGGAAGAGGGCTGATTCGTATTCTGCCCTTCTGCTCTCTGGGTATTCTGATTTTGATTTCCAGCCCCGGAAGTATATCCTCTCTGTGAGTAATGGCCATTTCCATATCCCTGATCAGAATAGCCGCTGTAACCGCCCTCTGAAAAACCACTGTTGGAATAAGACCTGGAGGCTTCTCCGAAGATACCGTCATTAATCCCATCCGAATCATCATAGGTATCGGTGCTGCTTCTGTATTTTCCGTCATATCCGGCAGCTTCTGCTGCGCGATCGGTCGACTCGATCACAGTCTTTGCAATCAGTTGCGGATCTCCCAGTTCAGCCACTGCTTCTTCTTCGGTCAGTCCGGAGCCGATCCGCCCGTCAATATAAGCAGAATAATAGTCGATCTGTGACTCCACCTCACTGGTTGGAATGTGACCGGTTATTTTTCCTCTTAAGGAGGTTAAAAATTCATATTTATTCATTCTTTATCCTTTTTCCTATCCGATTGCTTTTATAAATAAAAGAGCCCTTCGGAAACCGAAGGGCTCTTCCACGTGCATTAGAGGATTCGAACCCCCGACCTTCTGGTCCGTAGCCAGACGCTCTATCCAGCTGAGCTAAATGCACTTACGTAATCACGCGAAGGCTATTTTACAACGCGTCCGAGCCATTGTCAACCTCTGAGTTCAATTCTCGGAGCACCATTATTCTCTATATAATCCTTCGTAATTATTACCGTTCCGATGCTGTCATCCTTCGGGATCTCATACATGATATCCAGCATGATCTCTTCAATGATCGATCTCAAGCCACGGGCTCCAATCTTGCGTTTTTCCGCCCGTTTTGTCAGGGCTAAGAGTGCATCATCTTCAAATTCCAGCTTCACTTCATCCAGCTCAAGGAGCTTCTGATACTGCTTTAGAATTGCATTTTTTGGTTCTTTAAGTACAGAAACCATCATCTCGCTGGTCAGGTTCTGAAGTGTAACGACGATCGGAAGTCTTCCCAAAAACTCCGGAATCAGGCCGAATCTTCGAAGATCCTCTGATTCGACATTGTCTAAGATATTTTCATCGTCATCATATTTATCCTTCAGATCAGCATTAAATCCCATGGAGGTGTTCTCACGCATCCGTTCTTTAATGATATCTTCGAGATCCGGAAAGGCACCGCCGCAGATAAAGAGGATGTTTCTTGTGTTGATCGTCGTCAGCGGAACCATCGCATTCTTGCTGCTGGCTCCGACCGGAACTTCCACTTCGCTTCCTTCGAGAAGTTTTAAGAGTCCCTGCTGAACGGATTCGCCACTGACATCTCTTCCGCGATTGCTGTTCTTTTTCGCAATCTTATCGATCTCATCAATAAAAACAATACCAATCTCTGCGCGTTCCACATCATTATCTGCTGCCGCAAGGAGCTTTGATAAAACGCTTTCAATATCATCGCCGATATAGCCTGCCTCCGTCAAAGAAGTTGCATCCGTAATTGCAAGCGGCACATCCAGAAGTTTTGCAAGGGTCTGTACAATATAAGTTTTTCCACATCCGGTCGGCCCGATCATCAGAAGATTGGATTTTTCAATCTGGACATCATCTGCTTTATCCAGCTTTTCCCCAGCGATGATTCTCTTGTAATGATTATAGACAGCAACCGAGATCGCCTTCTTGGCTTTCTCCTGGCCGATCACATATTCATCCAGTTTTTCTTTCAGTTTATGAGGCGGAAGAACTTTCTCCGGATCGATCAAAGGACCTGTCCTCTTCGGTTTTTTCTTGACCTGCTGTCGTCTTCCAAATCCCTGCTGAAGATCCGCCAGATTGATAAAGCTGATATTCGGCATGCCGCGCTTCGGAGCGTCACTGCTTTCTTCCTTTTTCTCTTCTTCCGTTTCAATCATAGGTGTTCCATCCTCATTGATCACATCACCTGTTAAAACCTCCTGTTCCTCTTCTTCTGGAAGAGGCTGTGCATCCTGCATCATATTCAATCCACCTGGGAATGGGAATCCATTCAGCCCCAGATTGGACATATCAAATGCTCCGCCGCTTCCAAAGGAATCCAGCGTTCTTTGAAGGCAATCAACACAGACATGGAGATTTCCCGGCATCTTAAGCATCCGTCCGGCCTTACTTTCACTTCTGTGGCACATATAACAGACGTTTTCTCTGTCATTTTCTTTTTCCTGTAAATCTTTCTCGTCAGCCATTCTTACATTCTCACCTTTATTACTTATTCCTCTTTTTTATACGATTTATTATCAGCTGATGGATTCCGTCAATGTCACTTTCACTTTCATCTGACTGTATTTTCCATCCACATCACGCATGATGATCAGTGTGACTTTATCTCCCGGCTCATGCCTTGAAAGCTGCTCCTGAAGCTGATTCATGGTTGTAAAGGATACGTTGTCCATTCCGACAATAATATCTCCTTCTTCAAGACCAGCCTCTTCTGCTCCGCCTCCGGCAATCGTGCCAGCAATATAGACACCCTGAGGCATACCATAGCTGTTTGCCAGCGTGCTGTCAATGTCGCGTCCACGGATTCCTAAATATGCACTCTGCTCAGGGTTCTGTTCCTGTTCTACCGTTGCATTGTTGGTACTTCCTTCCTGGTTCAGAAGCGTCTGGATCAGCTCCGTATTGGAAGATACCGGGATTGCATAGCACATGCCTTCTACATAATTTGCAGTGATCTTGGCCTCGCTGATACCAATAATATCTCCGTTGCTGTTAAGGACACATCCGCCGGAGTTTCCGCTGTTGATCGCTGCATCTGTCTGCATGACGGTCAGCGTCTTTCCATCGACTGTGATCTGGCGGTCTGTCGCACTGATAATTCCCGTCGTAACGCTCATACCATAACCCATCGCATTTCCGATCACGATGGCTCCATCACCGACAGATGCCGGAGTTGTGGACAGTCTTGCAATCTTGATTGCTGCCTTTGTCTCTTCTGAGATATCAGACAGTGGAACTGCAACGATTGCAATATCATCTGCTTCACTCTGGGACTTGATGTAGCCGTCTACGGAATTACCATCATTAAAGGTAACATATAAAGAGGAACTTCCTTCTACCACATGATAGCTGGTAAGGATCAGCAGCTCTGTGGAGTTTTCAGAGATGATCGTTCCGGAACCAATTCCGCTCTCCACTTCCTGTTTTTCTCCATTGCCTCCGCCGTAGCTTCCACCAAAGAAGAAATTCCAATAATCTCTGTAGCCGCCGGTCTCGATCATACTTCTGGAGGTGATCGATACAACAGAAGGAATCACTTCCTGCACAACATCAGAAACATCGGTCAGAATGATGCTGCCGGAAAGGGTGGAGTTTGCAAGTCCTTCTGTCTCAGTCGTTGTGATCACTGCCGGATCAGATGTTTCCGGAGTTGCGATCGAATCTGAGATATTGGTACCTGCGTTCGCATTGTTCACCATCCGGCTTAATCGCTTTGCTCCAATGATCACGCCGGCAGAGATGGCTGCAACCATGATGACCAAAGCGATCACCAATGGAATGACCCAGCGTTTTTTCGGCTTTTCCATTTTAGTTACCGTTTTGTACGGTTCATCATAAGGAGTCCATCTCGGAGTCTGCTCCTGTTTTGTTTCTTTCTGCTCGTCTTGTTTTTCTTCAAACGGGTCCTTATTGAAATCGTCCTGCATTATTAAACCTCCTAATAATATTGCACGGAACCGTGTATTAATCTTTTAATACAGAATATAAGAACAAAATGTGACACTTTTGTGATATTGTGGGGCAGTTTGTAAACTCTTAGTATCCAATCTGCCGGGCAACTTCTGCACGGATCTTTTCCGCCACTTCCCGAAGTCCCTGTGTCGGCTCATATCCTTCCACTCCGTAAAGGAACTGATGCATCAGGCTCACGTTTTCCTCCAAGGTGTCGGCAACAACAGATGCGCCGCTGTCTAACATGGCGCCATATTGATGATCCAGTGTTGGGAAGCCTTCGCTTCCGGACATATTCATGTCATATCCGAGCACAAAGAGTTTGATCAGTTCATTGACATCCATCGAAGTCTGAATGAATTTCCGTTCCCCGGAATTTGCCTTAAATAGTTCATCGGCGATCATCATCAGTTTCAGAACGCCTTTATCCCTAGTCTGTGCGATCAGCTCTGTCAGGGTATAACGCTGTCTTGCAGCTCTTCCGTAGTCATCGTTATAAGTAATTCCGTCTTCCGGAGAATAGAAGTTTACACTTCGCAGCCTGCAAAACGCCGTTGCCTGATCTCCGGTCAGAAGGACATCATCTCCATAAGTCTCCAATGGGATATATTCCGTTCCTCCGTAGACAGTCTGCTCATACATATGGTAATTGAGCTCGTTCATCTCTTCTTCCGTCACTTTCAGGCGGATGCCTCCGATCAGGTCGATGATATTGGCCAGCCCCCAGAAGTTAACGACCACATAATCCGTGATCGCCAGATCCCAATTTTCATTTAGCATATTTATGGCACCGGTAGGGCCTCCTCGGAAATAAGCAGAGTTTGCTTTCGAAATAATCTCTTCTCCATCCTGCGAGCGGCTCATCAGATAGGTGTCCCGGAAGACCGAGGCCATTTTAATATTTCCTTCTTTATCCACGTTGACGACCACCATGGAGTCTGCCATGGTTCCGATCGTAAGGTCCTCTGCTCTGGCATCCACGCCGAACAGCGCGATCGTGATATTCCCGTCCGGCGTTGCAGCTCCATCATGGATCACGACCTTTGATTCATCGAACTCCTTATCCCGGACATATTTCTCATAGCTGTCACCGATGATCATTCTTCCGATCACAGGGCCAAACGGTGATTTGAGAACCGCTTTGACGGCGGCGCTCCGGTAAGAAGGAACCATCCAGATCACTCCAAGTCCGATGATCAGGATCAGGAGAATGATCAGGATCGTGCGAAAGACTTTTTTTGCCTTTCCTTTCTTTTTCTTCTTAGCTGGCTGAACCGGTTCCTCTGGAATTCTATATCTTCTATCCCTTGTGATTTCTGCATCATCCCGATAGCGCCTGCGTTCTCTGTAAAAGCCTTCCTCTTCCGGCCTTCTATAGCTCCGCTCTTTTAGACTCTGCTTGTAGTAATCTTTCTCTTCCCGATAGCTTCTTTCCCTGCGTTCCGCACTTCTTTGCTCACCCGAAGTCCTTACTGCACGGCGCGGCGTGCGCTCCATCCGGCGTTCTTCAGCACGCACACGTCCTCTCCGTTCCTCCTCAAAATAGACTTCTCGGATCTTAGGGCCGGGTGCTGAAGATCTTGTACGGCGCTCCGAAGAGACCGGGGTCCATTCGTCCCGGCTGTTTCCGCGACCGTCTCTTCGGCTGTTTCTGCGCGGCTCATCTCTTCTTTTCGGTGTACGGTAATAATATTCAGATTCTGTTCTTGATTCCCGTCTCAAAACGATCGTTACCTCATCAGATACTTCCATGCGAATGCGTAGGAAGCCATATATAGTCTGGTCGGAAGGATCTTATAAGCAATTCTCTGCAGTTTCAGAATCGCCGACAGTTTCACTTTCGGCGCCGGCAGATCCCGCCATAAGGATTTATCAAAGTATTCTTTCCAAAGGAACTTCTTTGGATGAACGCTGTCTGCCTCCCATGGCTTTCCGACCTGTAATTCAATAAAATGATAGATTGCAATATCTTTATACGCATGATCAATATCTTCCTGCGTAAAGAGTTTTGCCTCCCGGCAGGTAAACATCTTGTTGATCTCCTTATAACTGAACAATGTATAAAGTGTGGAAAAGTTCAGTTTTAATGGCAGCTGCGCCAGATCTTTTTGCAGCACTTTGATCGCAAGCGACTGATCAGGCGCAAAGGTCAAAACCTTAGGATCTTCCTGCATGCCCTTGATCAGGCGCTCTCTGCATTTGTTTTCTCTCCATGCCTTGAGGTCAAAGGCCATAATACCGGCGTTATACGTCAGGTCCTCATGAGATATCCCGACCTTTGCACGATATTTATCATGATAGATCGCAGGCACCATTGCCAGCGACTTTCCTCCGAAATCAAATTCTGTGACCTCATCCAGCCGTCCTCTAACGACAGTATCGGAGTCCACATATAAGATGGTCTCAACTTCTTCCGGCAGTTCATCCAACACAAAGAGTTTAAAGTAGGTGGCATAGTTTCCTCGGAATTTCGGAGCCCCGGCATCCTCTAAGATCTTTACCTGTCTCGTGGTATCAATATAGCGGATCGTTCTTCCGAACATTCCTGCAGTCTGCTTAAGTTTTTCCTTATTTGCTTCCGCAATACCATCGTCAATTATAAAAATATTTATGTCCTTTATGTGTTTATTATGATCCAGCAAGGAAAGCAACGATACGCCCAGATAAGGCGCATAGTAATCATTTGCCTGATAAAGGACATTGAGAGGCTTTATGATCTCAAACTCGTTCCCATAATATTTTGTGCAGATATAAGTCGGATCATAGACATCGGAAGTCTCAATCGCCTCCCTGTTTTTGTTCCGCAAAAACCTGAGATTCATATAGCGGTGGATCCGGATATATGCCCAATCCTGCAGGATCGAGCGCAGGAATTTCTGCACTTTAAATACAGCAGGACGCTTTACGGGATTCGGCTGCCATCCCTTCCAAAGTGAGCTTTCCAGGATTTCCTGAAACTCTTTTTTCAGAGGGTGTGTATTTTTACGCTCCCATGGCCGTCCCGTCATGGCTCCCATCAGGTGATGGACCACCGGATGGGCCATCGCTTCTTTCACTTCTTCAAGTGAGGAAAAGGCATACGGATTCAAACGATAAAGTTTATAAGAACACTCCGCGCCGAAAATATAAAAACCGCTGTTTAAGTTATATTTGACCGGAAGATAAGCAATCTTCCCGCGAAAGACGACATTCATCAGATCCTGTTCGCAAAGATAATAACGCGTGCGGCATTCGTGGATATGATCAACGAGCTGCTCCTGGCAATGGTTCTCCACCCAGGCTTTCTGGTCAAAGAGAATAATTCCGGCGTTATAATAGCTGTCATCCGGAGTCAGTCCGACCATTGCTTTATAATCATTCAGTGTGCAGTCATAGGTCGCTGCAAGGTATGCACCTTTCATATCCAGCTCGCAGAGTTCATCTAACGGTCCTTTCACGATCGTATCCGCATCAAGTTTAAAGATTCGGTCTCCTTTGAGCTTCAGATCGTTCATGACAAACATGGTCAGATAAACGGTATAGACATTTCGAAACGTTCCGACACCGTAGCTTTTAATCTTCTCCGTCAGCGGCTCAGTATCAATGATCTCCAGATTTCTTCCATACTCTCTGCAGAGCGCACGGTATTTTTCCAGATTTACTTCCGAGATCCCGCTGTCCAGCAGATAGATATTGATCTCATCCATGTGCTGATTCGTGCGGAAAAGGGATGTCATCGACACCCCTGCAATCGCTGCATAATTATCATCCGTCTGATATAAAACGTTTAATATCTTCATTTTTTCCTCAGCTTAAGTGTTGCTGTTATGATCAAAATAATATCCTGAACAAGAAGGGCTGCGATCAATGCCCAGTTTGCACCCTGCATACCTAGTTTCGGGATCAGCAACCAACTTGCCCCAAACGCCACGGCCAGACCGCAAATTGCACTGATATTTGCTCCCATCCGGTCCCGGATCACGATAGCAAGGTTTCCTAAAAGGATCGTAAGGGCGGTCATCACAGAAACAATGACCATCGGGATCAGCAGATACGAATGTTCTGTGATGCTTTCACCGTATAAGATCCTAAGCCCCCATTTTCCAAGGAAGAGCGAAACAAGGATGCCTGCTGCAAGGATGCCTAGAAGCATCAAACAGCATCTGCCCATGATC
>JAZQCK010000050.1:0-23867 GCA_045546255.1 Lachnospiraceae bacterium
TGACCGGGTGAGCATTATTACAGGTCCTAATATGGCAGGTAAATCCACCTATATGCGTCAGCTGGCTTTGATCACCTTAATGGCAAGCTGCGGCAGTTTTGTTCCGGCATCAGATGCCGATATCTGCACCTGCGACCGCATTTTTACCCGTGTCGGCGCATCGGACGATCTGGCTTCCGGCCAGAGTACCTTTATGGTGGAGATGACGGAGGTTGCAAATATCCTCAGGAATGCAACGGCACAGTCCCTGATCATCTTAGATGAGATCGGCAGGGGAACATCGACCTATGACGGACTCAGTATTGCATGGGCCGTTGTGGAATATATTGCTGATAAGAAAAAATGCGGCGCGAAGACCTTCTTTTCCACACACTATCATGAGCTTACGGAACTCGAAGGCCGGATCGACGGCGTTAAAAACTACTGTATCAGCGTAAAAGAGCAGGGAGACAATATCATTTTCCTGCGTAAGATCATCCGCGGCGGCGCTGATAAAAGCTACGGCATTCAGGTCGCTGCCCTTGCAGGCGTTCCAGAGATGATCACGAAGCGTGCAAAAGAGATCGTTGCAGAACTCGTGAATAAAGATATCAATCAGACAAAGCATGCAGGAAGTAAGCCGGGAGAGCAGCGTACTATTTTTGATTATTCCATGGAGCAGAGGGAAGAACAGGCACCACAGACAAGTCCGGTCGAAGAATATCTGAAAGATATAGAGATCGATAAACTGACACCGCTCGAGGCACTCAATGTGTTAGATACGCTCAAACGGATGCTTTAACTGCAAAGAATAAAGAGAAAGACCATTAAATGAACGAAATCCATATTCTTGATAAAAATACAATTGATAAGATCGCGGCAGGAGAAGTCGTTGAACGGCCATCGAGTGTCGTCAAAGAGCTGACGGAAAATGCGATCGACGCCGGCGCTACTTCGATTTCCGTTGAAATCCGCGACGGAGGGATCAATCTGATCCGTGTGACGGATAACGGTTCCGGTATTGATAAGTCGCAGATACAAAAAGCTTTCTTCCGTCATTCTACAAGTAAGATCAGCGACGCTTCAGACCTTGCTTTTATCCAGACCTTAGGTTTTCGTGGAGAGGCACTTTCCAGTATTTCTGCGGTCTCCCGCATGGAACTCTGCACCAAAACAAAAGAAAGCCTGATCGGAACGATCTATAAGATGGAGGGCGGAGAAGAGGTCTCGATGGAAGATGCAGGTCTTCCGGATGGGACGACAGTGATCGTCCGCGACCTGTTTTATAACACGCCGGCAAGACTCAAATTTTTAAAAACGCCACAGACGGAGGCCGGCTATGTCTCTACGATCGTTGAAAAAATTGCCCTGTCCCATCCGGAGATCTCCGTAAAATATACCGTGAACGGGAACGTGAAACTGCATACCAAAGGCAGTGGCAATCTGAAAGATACGGTCTATGGCGTATTTGGAAGAGATATTACTGCAGCATTGGTTGAAGTGCATACAGAAGACAGTGTCCTCAGGATCGACGGCTATATTGGTGAGCCATCGGTTGCAAGAAGCAGCCGCAGTTTTGAAAACTATTTTGTGAATGGCCGCTACGTCAAAGATAAAGTCATTGCAGCCGGAATCGAAGAAGCATACAAGGGCTACCAGATGAAAGGCTCTTTCCCATTTACCGACCTTTATATCACGATTGAGCCGGAGCTTATGGATGTCAATGTGCATCCTTCCAAAATGGAGATCCGTTTTTTCGATAATGAAAAAGTTTTTAACAGCATCTCTTCCCAGTTGAAAGCGGTGTTGCTGGAGAGGGAGCGGATCCCGTCGGTGTCTCTGGAGGAAAAGAAACCGGCTTCAGCTGCCGTTATGAAAGAAACTGCGGAACCGTTTGAAACGAAGCGAACCGCATCAGAAGAGCAGAGCTCTTTCCCTAGGAAAACTGTCGAAGAGATGGTCCTTTCGAAAGAGTTCTATGAAAAGCCAAAACATTTTTCGGGCTCATATTCTGTAGATCATATAAGCCATACTGCATCTTCACTCAAGGAAGAAGTATCTTACGACAGCACCTATTCCTTTGATGAGCCAAAGGACAACAATCTAACTCAAAGAACGGCAAACGATGAGAGTGAACTTGTCTATGAGCAAACCTCATTTGATACAGGCCGATTTATCAGCGAAGAAGCAAGGCCAAATCACCGTGTCGTTGGAGAAGTCTTTGATACCTACTGGATCGTGGAATATGAAAACGAGATGTATATCATCGACCAGCACGCAGCGCACGAGAAAGTGCTATATGAAAAGTTTATCGCGCAGCTCAAAGAAGGAAGCCACTATTCCCAGAACTTGGCGCCGGCGATGATCGTTACTTTAAGTCCAAAAGAAGAAGAGACCCTCGAGCGCTTCCGCCCGCAGCTTGAAAGGCTTGGATTTACGATCGAGCATTTCGGCGGATCTGAATACGCCTTAAGTGCGGTTCCGGCTGATCTATATTCTTTAAATGACCGTGAACTGTTCTTAAGTTTTCTGGATGAAACCACTGAAATCTCTCCGAATTTTGCATCCGAGATGCTGGAAGACCGGATCGCAACTGCTGCCTGCAAAGCTGCGGTCAAAGGAAACAATAAGATCAGTTTTATCGAGGCAAATGCCCTGATCGATCAGCTCCTGTCGCTGGATAATCCATATAACTGTCCTCATGGACGCCCGACGATCATAAAAATAAGCAAGCAAGAACTGGAAAAGAAATTTAAACGAATCATCTGACAGACGCTGACGCGCTGATACTGATCTCTATGAAGAATCACAATTCTGCACCAATCGAAAAACGACCTTTGATCATTATTTCCGGTCCCACAGCGGCCGGAAAAACGGACCTGTCGATTGCTTTGGCAAAAAAAATCGGCGGGGAAATCATCAGCGCCGATTCCATGCAGGTCTATAAAAACTTTGATATCGGAACTGCAAAGATCCGCCCCGAAGAGATGGAAGGGATCCCGCATTATCTGATCGATATCATGGGACCGGATGAAGAGTTCAATGTTTTTGAATTTAAAAGCAGAGCTCTTGAGGCAATGGAAAAGATCTATCAGAATGGACATATCCCCATCATTGCCGGCGGCACCGGTTTCTATATTCAGGCTGTTCTCTATGATATTGATTTTACAGAAGGAGAGACGGATAAGAGCTACCGGAAACTGCTGGAGGAAAAAGCCGAAAAAGAAGGGGCAGAGGTCTTGCATCAGATGCTTTTTGAAATCGATCCGGATGCGGCGGAGCAGATCCATGCCAATAATATCAAGCGTACGATCCGCGCTCTGGAGTTTTATCATGAGACCGGCGGACGCATCTCAGAACATAACGAAGAGCAGAAGAGTCGAACCTCGCCTTATCGCTTTGTCTATTTTGTCTTAAACCGTGAGCGCAGCACACTGTATGAGCGGATCAATCTCCGTGTCGATCAGATGATGGAAGAGGGACTTTTAGATGAAGTAAAAACGCTCCTGGGCAGCGGAATCTCCCCGGATTCTCTTGCGATGCAGGGACTTGGCTATAAAGAAATCGTGGAATATATCCAAGGAAAATGTGATCTGGAGAAAGCCATCTACAACATAAAAATCGGAACCCGCCACTTTGCAAAACGCCAGCTGACCTGGTTTCGCAGGGAAAAAGAGGTCTGCTGGATGAATTATGAAGATTACGATAACAATAAAGTCTCAATGTTGGATGCGATGGTTAAGAAACTAAAAGAAGCATCCATCATTTGCTGAAGAGATATAAAGGAGAACGACATCCATGTTTCACTACCCGGATATTGATCCATCCATTTTAGAGATTGCGGAACAAAAAGAAGACGAACTGAAACCGGTCTTTTCCAAACTGGAAGAGATCTCAGAAGCAAACCAGTTCAAGATCCTGAGTGCCTTTCAGAAAAACAAAGTCGAAGAAGCGGATTTTAATCCCAGCTCCGGTTATGGCTACAATGAACTTGGAAGGGAAAAACTGGAAAAGGTCTATGCCGATGTATTTCATACCGAAGATGCGCTGGTCCGCCCGCAGATCACCTGCGGCACGCATGCGCTTTATCTCGCACTTTCAGCAAATCTGCTGCCGGGAGATGAACTGCTGTTTATTTCCGGAAAACCTTATGACAGTCTGGAAAAATCAATCGGGATCGCTGACAGTCCACTGTCCTTAAAAGAGCAGGGGATCAGCTATAAGATCGTAGAACTTACCGAAGCTGCGTATTCATCTGATCCTGCGTCCAAAAATGCCTCATTATTCCATTTTGCTGGGATTGCCGAGGCAATTTGCGAGAAGACCAAGATCGTCTATATTCAGCGTTCTAAGGGCTATATCAACCGGCCATCTTTCTGCTATGAAGAAATGAAAGAGGTCATCTCTTTCGTGAAAGAGCAAAAATCCGACGTCATCGTCATGGTGGATAACTGCTATGGAGAATTTACAGACGTTAATGAGCCTTCGGATGCCGGAGCGGACCTTTGTGTCGGATCTCTGATCAAGAATCCGGGCGGCGGTCTTGCCCCGATGGGCGGATATATCGCCGGAAAAGAGGATTTGATCGAACGCTGTGCCTTTCGGCTTACGGCACCGGGACTTGGAAAAGAAGTCGGCGGCTCTTTGGGCAGTTTAAAATCCATGTTTCAAGGGCTTTCCCTTGCACCGAAAGTTGTCAGTGAAGCGCTGAAGAATGCACATTTTGCGGCTGCTATGTTTGAACACTATGGTTTTCAATGTGCTCCGAAATGGAATGAAAAGCATGGATGTATCGTAGAAGCGATCGATATGAACGATCCCGAAAAGCTGAAGATCTTCTGTGAGACGATCCAGGCAGCTTCTTACGTCGACAGTTATGTCCGTCCGGAAGCCTGGGATATGCCGGGCTATCAGGACCAGGTCATCATGGCGAGCGGAGCCTTTATTTCCGGCTCTTCCATCGAGCTTTCCGCAGACGGACCGATGCGTCCGCCGTATACCGTCTTTTTCCAGGGCGGTCTGACCTACGAACATGGAAAATATGCGATCTTAAAATCGCTTCAGAATATGCTTTCATAATTTGCTATCAACGGGTATGTCTTCGGAAACGGAGGCAATATGAAATATAAAACAATTCAGGAAATGCAGCCGGAACAGCGTCCGGACGAAAAATTCCTGGCAATGGGGCCTGCAGCTCTGACAGATGCGGAACTGCTTGCCATTATCCTGCGGACAGGCACCAAAGAAGAGCCTTCCACGGAACTGGCTGACCGGATCCTGCGCCAGGCAAATGGCCAGGTCAAATCAATCCTGAACATCTTTGATTATGGGATGGAAGATCTCCTTAAGATCAAAGGGATCGGCAGAGTCAAAGCGCTGCAGATCCAGGCGGTGATCGAGCTTTCAAGGCGGATCGCCATGACCAGTGCGGAAAAGAAGCTGGATTTCAGCAATCCGGAAACGATCGCAGGCTACTATATGGAACAGCTCCGCCATGATAACAAGGAACGAGTGGTCCTCGTGATGTTGAATTCCGCCTGTCAGATGATCCGTGATCAGCTGATGTCGATTGGAACGATCAATACCGCACTTTATTCCACGCGGGAGATCTTTTTAGAAGCGATGAAGTGCGGAGCCGTTAATATTGTGCTGGTCCATAATCATCCAAGCGGAAATCCGGCACCGAGCGCGAACGATATTGAAGCGACAAAAAAGATCATTGAAGCCGGAAAACTGATCGATATTCATCTGCTGGATCATATCATCGTCGGAGACCGGGATTTCTTAAGTTTCCGGCGGGAAGGGCTTATGTGAAAGAATTAAGAATTTTTTAAGTAGAGTCCCTATTTTGAATTGATCTGTGTTATAATGCAAAAAGCAGAAAAGGGGATAAGGGTATTTTGAATATCGGACTGATTGCTCACGATTCGAAAAAGGAGCTGATGCAGAATTTCTGCATCGCATATAAGCGAATTTTAGCAAAGCACGAACTGTATGCCACAGGGACAACAGGCGGGCTCATTGAAGATGCAACCGGTCTTGAAATACATAAATTCCTCGCCGGTCATTTGGGAGGCGGCCGTCAGATGAGTGCTCAGATTGAGGTCAATCAGATCGATGCCGTGATCTTCCTCAGGGATCCGTTCAAAGCAAAACAGACGGAGCTCGATTATACCCGCGTTTATGATCTCTGTGATATTCATAATATTCCGCTGGCAACCAATGTCGCCAGCGCGGAAGTTTTGATCATGGCGATCGACAGGGGAGACCTTGATTGGCGTAATGCTTATAAATAATAAACATTTTGGAGGTAACGAACTATGGTGAAGCTTGTCTTAGGCGCAAAAGGAAAAGGAAAAACAAAGTATTTGCTGGACAATGCGAATGAAGAAGCAAAGAATTCTGATGGAGTTGTAATCTATCTCGACAAGAATTCGAAACACATGTTTGAATTAGATAAACACATTCGTCTGATCAACGTCAGAGAATATCCGATCCCGGATTTTGAAGTATTAATGGGATTCGTATGCGGACTGATCTCCGGCAACAGCGATATCGAAGCAATTTATTTCGATAGTTTCCTGACTCTTGCAAGCCTGGACGAGGCAGATCCTTCGGAAGCCATTGATAAACTGATCGTTTTATCCGAGAGACTGGGTGTTGACTTTATCGTCAGCTTATCCGTTGATGAGCAGCATCTTCCTGATAGATTTAAGGAGTATATCGCTCTGTCTCTGTAATTAGGAATGGCATACACGAATCATCAACAGCCTTCGCATAAATCAAGAAGAAAACAGCTAAATATAGGGATCTTTATTTGTACTGTGATCCTTTTATATTTAGTTGTTTACTTTTGTGTCTATTTTTTCGGAACCAGAACTTCAATCTATGAAGTGACGTCCGGTTCGGTCGCAAGTATCTATGATGCACAGTATACCGGTCTTGCCTTAAGAGAAGAGACGATCGTAACGTCTCCTGGTACCGGCTATGTCAATTTCTTCGTCGGAGATGCAACTCCGATCAGTGTCGGGGAGCAGACCTATATCCTGGACGGCAGCGGAAAAATCTCTGCCAAATTAGAGGAAGCAGCCAAAAATCAGGCGATCTTAAGTGAGGATAATCTGCTGCAGATCCATGATACGATCCACGATTTCGACACTTCCTTCGATCCGCAGAATTATTATGATACCTATGCTTTTAAATACCGGATCGAATCCCAGATCCTTGATCTGATCAACGGCAGTGTCTTTGACAGCATCAATGCGGATCTGGCGGAAATGGGAGAGAACACCTATCAGATCGTATCCTCTGATATTTCCGGCGTTGTCATGCATAACACGGATGGATACGAAGGAAAAACGAGCGACCAGTTAGAATCGACTGATTTCAAAAAGTCCAACTATCAAAAGAAGATCATTAAAACAAATGATCTGGTCGCAGAAGGTGATCCGGTTTATAAAGTCATCACATCAGAGAACTGGCAGCTGGTGATCCAGATCAGTGATACTTCGATTTTTGATGAGAAGAGCTATGTTGAGATTGAGTTTTTAAAAGATAATATTATAGCTTCGGCAGATGTCGAGACCTTTACAAAGGCCGGAAACAGCTATGCCGTTTTGAGTTTTGACAAATATATGATCCGTTATCTTTCTGACCGTTATGTGCAGATCCGGATTTTAGATGATACGGATGATGGCCTCAAAGTGCCGAAGACCGCTGTGACGGAGCGCCAGTATTATGCGATCCCGATCGAATATCAGACACAGGGAGGAAACTCCAGCGATCTGGGCTTCAATAAAGAAGTGATCGGCGAAGACGGCAGCACTTCGATCACCTTTGTGACGCCGAAGATCATTCGGACAACGGATACAACCTGCTATGTCGATACCTCGCAGTTCAATGCCGGTGATGTCCTCATCATGCCCGAGACGAACAGCCGCTATCAGGTCAGCCAGAAAGAAAACCTGCAGGGCGTCTATACCGTTAATAACGGCTTTGCCTCCTTCCGGCTTGTCGATATTATCGGAGAAAATAATACTTTTTATATTATTTCCTCCCGGATGAGCGGCGGCGTAAGGCTGTATGATCAGGTCATCCGAAACGGAAGCAAAGTTAATGAAGGCGATGTCGTAAACCGCTAAAACAAAAAAATGATCAAAGAACAGTATTTAAAAACAAAAGAAGAAGTTGAAGAGAGCAGAGCAAAGAGCCCTTTCGGACAGGACGTAACACTGATCGCGGTCAGCAAAACGCATCCGATCCCGGATCTTATGGAAGCCTATGAGGCCGGTGCCCGTGATTTCGGTGAAAACAAGGTGCAGGAACTCATCGATAAGATTCCGCAGATGCCGTCCGATGTCCGCTGGCATATGATCGGCCATCTTCAGAGAAATAAAGTCAAATATATCGTCGGCAAAGTCAATCTGATCCATTCCGTGGACTCGTTGCGACTTGCCGAAGAGATTGATAAAGAGTCTCAAAAAGCGGGCGTTATCAGCGACATTCTGATCCAGGTCAATATCTCACATGAAGAGACAAAATTCGGCACCGATCGTGAGGATGCAATCGAATTGGTAAGGACTGCATCCGGTCTTTCCAATGTACGTGTGAAAGGGCTTATGACGATCGCTCCATATACGGAAAATGCCGAAGAAAACAGGGTTTATTTTAACGCGTTAAAGAATTTGTCTATTGACATTGAAGCGCTGAACATTGATAATATTTCTATGGATTTCCTCTCAATGGGCATGAGTGGAGATTTTATTGTTGCGATTGAAGAAGGTGCAAATTTAGTCCGTGTCGGAACCAATATTTTCGGCGCAAGAGACTACTCAAAATAATTTTTTTATAGTTAAAGGAGATTACCATGGGTAAGCTGAGTGACAAATTTTTAGGAGCATTCAATCTGAAAGACGACGGATATGATGACGAGTATGATGATGAATTCGTAGACGAGTATGATGATGATTATGCAGACGACTACGAAGACGATTATGATGATTATGAAGAAGAGCCGAGACACAAAGGTGTTGGCGGACTTTTCAGCAAACAGAAAGAAGCTCGTCCGGCAGAAGAAAAACAGTCTGTATTTTCCAGAGTGACTTCTCCGAAGTCTGTAACAAGGACAACGAGAAGCGGAAATCAGGAAGTTTGCATCTTTAAGCCGTCTTCCATCGAAGACTCCAGAGAGATCACTGAAACCTTACTGGAAGGCAAAGCAGTTGTCATTAACTTCGAAGGTCTTCACGTAGAGATTTCCCAGAGAATCATCGACTTTATTTCCGGATCCTGCTACGCATTAGACGGCAATCTGCAGAAGATTTCCAATTATATCTTCATTGCAACTCCGGCTTCCGTAGATATTTCCGGTGACTTCCAGGATCTTTTAACTACAGATGACGCATCTTTTGATATCACAGGATTCAAATCTCCGTTACTGTAAGCTGAAGGATAATCTAAATAATTAACAGGATAAAAGATTCATTGCGGCACATGTCAAACATGTGTCGCATTGCTGATATTAAGACATGAAAAAATTCAACTATACTGCAGACATTCATTATCAGATTGGAAATTGTTATCTGACCGATTCTTTTGATCAATTAGGGAAAGCAACGGACGGCTTAGATATGAAGAACCGCCGGCTGCTTTTTATTACAGAAAAACTGTATTTTGGTTTTTACAAAGAACAGATCAGCGCCTTGCTGACAGGGCTTTCAAAGACCTTTGATGTGTTTGAGATCGAAAGTGCGCCATGCAATTATGCAGAAGAAAGCGAAAAGCTTTTGAAATTTGCTGCTGAAATCGGGCTGGATGAAAATGACTGTGTCGTTTCTTTCGGTGGATGCACAGCTGACGCACTGTCAAAACTTTTTATTGCTTCTCTTGATAAAACGCTGCTTTATATCCAGATTCCGCTTACTTTTACTGCGCAGCTGATCGCCGGCAAAGAACTTTCGTATGTTTTGGAAGTATCTCAAGCCAATTATGGAGATCTAAAAGAAAAGGTATTTAAGATCCAGCCGGAGCTCATTTATATCAACATTCATTCCTATAAGTATTTATCCCAGGATGAGCGCTTAAGCGGCATGGGCGAAGTGCTTCGCCATGCAGTGGCTTCGGATAAGCCGTTATTTGAGTATATTGAAAGCAACACCGGCAATAAGACCGATAATTTCTCCGCGTTTTTGATGCTGCTGATCGGAAACAGTTTAGAGTCTCATGAAGCTAGCGTCAAACAAGATGGTTGGGAAGCAGGAACCGGTCGCCTGCCGATCTATGGATATACCATTGCTAGAGCGCTCGAAAAATGCACGAACTTTATTATTCCACATGGTTCCGCCACAGGAATCGGTATGGTCGTAGCTAACAGCATCGCCGCAAAACGCGGTCTGATCAGCGATAATGATAACTTCCGTATTGCACGGCAAATGGTCTCATATGGACTTTCTGTAAGTATGAACTTCACAAATGAGCTGATCGAAGCGATTTGTTCCGCGGTTCAGTCGGAAGAAGGTCTGGTCGATGAAAACGAGACACTGAAGGAATTTGTTCTGATCGATAAGATCGGCCATACGAAAACCGTAAACGATGTGACGCTCGATGAGATCAAAGATGTCATGAACTACCGAAAGGTATCGCATTAATGAAAAAGAAACTTACACCCAGTATTATCATACAGATCCTTTTATTTTTGGCTTTGATCGCGCTTGATCAGGTCACGAAATATCTGGCAGTTGTCAATTTAAAAGGGCAGGAGCCAGTCTCCCTGATTCCAGGTGCCTTAGAACTGCGCTATTTAGAAAACCATGGAGCTGCCTTCAGCATGTTCCAGAACAGACAGTGGCTCTTTTATATCATTACCGCAGTAATCATGATCATCGTATTGGTTTTATGGGGAAGAGTAGTGCTCTCTTTGAAAAAATATGCGCAGCTGACCGATGATTTCAAGCCAAAAACATTTAAAAACGGCATCTTTTTAAATTATATTCTTGTAATTCTCGCTGCAGGCGCAATTGGAAATCTGATTGACAGACTCAGATTCCAATATGTTGTTGATTTTATTTATATCCGGCTGATTAATTTCCCGATCTTTAATGTGGCGGATATCTGTGTATCGATTGCAGCGGTCCTTCTTGTCGTATTCTTTATCTTTATCTATAAAGAAGATAAGAATTTCGCGATCTTCGGTAGTAAAAAATCGGACAGCAAAAGCAAATAACGCTGCATTCGAATCAAATCCAGGCGGATGATCAAACTATGAGTACGATTGTATACAATGTTCAAGATGAATATGAGGACCTTCGGATCGACCGATTTTTAGCAGAGCAGTCGGAAGAGTTGTCGCGCAGTTATATTCAAAAGCTGATCAAAGACGGCAATTTGCTGGTAAACGAAAAGCCATGTAAATCCAGTTACCGCGTACAAACGGACGATGTGATCCGATTTGATGTGCCGGAAAACATTTATCCGGAAATTCTGCCGGAAAATATCCCTTTAGACATCTTATATGAAGATTCTGACGTTATCGTCATCAATAAACCCAAAGGAATGGTCGTTCATCCGGCTGCCGGTCATTACAGTGGCACTGTAGTAAACGCTTTAATGTATCATTGCAAAGATTTGTCCGGGATCAATGGCGTATTACGTCCGGGAATCGTCCACAGGATCGATAAAGATACATCCGGAGCCATAATTTGTGCAAAAAACGATTTAGCGCATAGATCCTTAGCCGAACAGCTCAAAGAACATTCGATCACGCGCAAATATGAAGCAATCACTTTAGGGACATTTAAAGAATTAACAGGAACAATTAATAGAAATATCGGCCGCAAACCGAATGACAGAAAGCTCATGGGCATCGTTCCAAATGGAAAACCGGCTGTCACGCATTATTCTGTCATAAATCAATTTGCTAAGCACGCGCACGTAGAATGCGTTTTAGAGACAGGCAGAACGCATCAGATCCGCGTACACATGGCCAGCGTTCATCACGCATTATTAGGAGATGTCGTATACGGTGGAAAAAACGCTGCGTACAAATTAAACGGCGAAGAATTGCAAGGACAGACATTGCATGCGAAGATTTTGGGTTTTGAGCATCCCGTAACGCATTATTATATAGAATGCGAAGCGCCCAGGCCAAATTATTTTGACGAGCTGCTGGAGAAACTTGGGAAGGTAAATTAATAAGAAGAAATGTTTCGCAAAACAAATCATTTTAAAAAAAACTCACACAGAATAATTCTATAAATCAAATTTGTATTAGAATGAGCTGGGAGAAGTGATTCTACGGTAAAATAGTATGAAAAACCGTTTCTGACCACTTCTCCCACTATTTTACCGCACTATCTCTGCGAAAAAGTTGACTTTTTTCCATAGTTCCATATCAAGCAAAATAATCCTCTATCAAGGGGATTGTGGCAAAAATTGAAATTTTTCTCTTGTTCTAGTATCTGTAGCATAAGAATATCTTTGGCATATTTGAGTTGTAATTGAAAATTGACACAAGAAAACCGTCGGCAAATTACCGGCGGCTTTCTATATGCTTTATGAAGGAAGTTATTTATGAGCAGAAAAATATGATTAATATTCATCTAATGGTTTTTCTTCTTTGGTCGGCGTATAGGAATACTCCGGATTCATTGAAATCGAGAAATGGAAGATCGGTCGCTCTAAGCTGATGATCGACAGCGGAAGATGTTTCAATCCGCCCGGCAAGAAGATGATCGAGCTTTTCGTCAATCTGTGCAGTTCTCCATTGATTCCTACTTCGATCACTCCCCCGAGATCATATGGGTCTTCCGGGTTGGATCCGATAAATCCGATCAACTCATCAAAATCATGAACGTGCTCGTCATGTCTCGGAAGCGGACGGAAATCCGGTGCAGAATGATACCAGGTCATATTCATCTGAAATGCGCCCGGAACCACGTTGTTATCGATCCACAGCAGCCGATTACCCCACTTCTTATAAATCTCGACAAATTCTGGGCTCATAGGAGGCGCCTGCAGCGTCTGAACGATATATTTGCCATATTCGCCTTCATTATTCATTACATAGTTTTTTTCTTCCATAATGATTATCCTCTCCTTTTTTGAACAGTATCTTGCCTTCTTGTCATCATTATAAACAGCAAAAAGGCTTGTTTTCAACGTTTTCACGCCCTTCTCGTAATGCTTATTTTCAATCAGCTCATTCGAAATGCCCCTTCTATTTCTCTTTTTATGTTTTGTTTGCGACTCTTCTCTCCTTCCCCATTTTCTTAACTCACTACTCCTCACCTCTAATTGAAAAATCGAAACAATGTGCTACAATAATTCTAGTGTTTTTTCCATAGTTGCATAACACTGTCACTATTTGTATCTCAAAATACTTAATTCCCTATTTGCGGTACTAATGAAAAATAAACGGAGGGATTTATGTCCAACAGATCCTATCACGAGCAATTTAAGATTGATACGAACCTCAAACTGCGTGAAAAGTTAAAAGAGCTTCCAGGCTTCTCTATCAACTTTTTCCGTGGGATTGAGCCGACGACTTCCGCCAGAACCCGTATGGCCTACGCCTATGATCTGACCGTCTTTTTTAACTACATAAAAACGGAGACCGGACTTGGCGGAAATAAAGAAATCCCGGAATACCCAATCTCGATCCTCGATAAAGTGACCCCTACGATCATCCAGGACTATCTTGATTATCTGAAAGTCTATAACAATCCGGATGAGGAAGAACGTGTGAATGGCGAGCGCGGCTTAAACCGCAAATTAGCGAGCCTCCGCTCTTTCTATAAGTTTTTCTATCAGATGGAAATGATCAAAAACAACCCTGCTTCCATCGTAAAAATGCCAAAATTGCATGATAAAGACATCATTCGCCTGGAAGTGGATGAAGTGTCCACTTTACTTAATGTCGTTGAGATGGGATCTAATATGACGAAAAAGCAGGCCGCTTATCATGAGAAAACAAAGATCCGCGACCTTGCGATCCTGACTCTGCTCCTTGGAACCGGTCTTCGTGTTTCTGAATGTATTGGATTGGATTTAAATGACGTTGATTTTAAGAATCATGGACTTCGGATCACCCGTAAGGGCGGAAACCAGGTTGTCGTCTATTTCGGAGATGAAGTCGAAAATGCGCTAATGGATTATCTTCGCCAGCGCAGCGAGATCGTTCCTCTTCCAGGCCATGAAGATGCTCTCTTCTTATCCATTCAAAGAAAGCGCATCTCGGTTCATGCCGTAGAAGACCTGGTCAAGAAATATTCTTCTCAGGTCACGACCTTAAAGAAGATCACACCGCATAAGCTCCGCTCTACCTATGGCACGCAGCTTTACCGCGAGACCGGCGATATTTATCTTGTCGCAGACGTATTAGGCCACTCTGACGTCAACACGACCAAGAAGCATTACGCAGCAATCGAAGACGAAAGACGCCGCAGAGCAAGAAATAAAGTTACCCTCCGCGATCCTTCCACTACTCTCTTTGCTGAAGAATCAGACTCAGACTCAGAGGAAGAATAAACTTAATCGCGCTGGTTCTCGTAATGGATTGCGACGCGCATCATGTAATCGATGATGGAAAGATGCTGTGGGCAAACGGCTTCGCACTGGCCGCAGGAAACGCAGTCGCTGGCCCTTCCGAATTTCTTTGCAAGTGCGTTGTAATTGCTGAAGGAAACGGTCCAGCCTTTCTGTTCCAGATCCTCACGCATATCCTCATTATACAAAGAGAAATATTTCGGAATCGGGATATCCTGAGGGCAGCCGGCAGTACAATAAGAACAGCCGGTGCAAGGAATTGCAATTTGGGAATTGATGATCTCTGCTGACTTGAAGCAGAGATCTTTTTCTTCTTCCGTCAGCGGTTTGAAATCATCCATGTAAGACGTATTATCTTCCATCTGCTCAATGTTACTCATACCAGAAAGAACGACCATAACATTTGGAAGGCTAGCTACAAAGCGGATAGACCAGCTCGGTGAGGATGCATGCGGAAGGCCTTTTTCATCTTCATAATCTGAAAACAGCTTCTTCGCATCTTCCGGAAGATTTGCCAGCGTTCCACCTTTTACAGGCTCCATAACAACGACCGGTTTGCCGTGCTTCGTTGCCATCTCATAAACCGCGCGGGACTGGATCCATTCGCTTTCCCAGTCAAGGTAATTGATCTGGAGCTGAACAAACTCCATCTGCGGATACTTCGTCAGGATCTCATCTAAGAGTTCCGGCGTATCATGGAAGGAAAAGCCGATGTGCTTTACCAGGCCTTTTTCCTTTTTCTCGATCAGCCAGTTGAAGCAGTCAAATTCCTCGTACTTCTCATACATACCTGCTTCGATTCCGTGAATCAGATAATAATCAAAGTATCCTGCGCCGGTCTTTTCGAGCTGATCATTGAAGATCTTATCGCGGTCTTCTTTGGTATTGATAAAGCCCGAATGCAGCTTTGTTGCAAGCGTAAAACTTTCGCGCGGATAGCGGTCCACAAGGACGGTCTTTGCCGTCGCCTCGCTTGCGAAGTTGTTATACATGATCGCTGTATCAAAATAAGTAAAGCCTCGTTCCATAAAGATGTCGACCATCTTACAGACCTGCTCGATATCGACTTTCGCCGGATCGTTCGGGTCTAAAGACGGCATTCTCATTAAGCCAAAACCTAGTTTTTTTGCTGGTTTGAAATCCATGAAATATCTCCTTTAATTCTAAGATTACGATACGAGTGTTAGAATATGCCGAAATGATTTAAGCAAAGAATTTAAGCCGTCTGGTTCACTTCTTCCGGCGTCTTATAAGTCGGAACGACCTTATGAAGAGCCTCTTTCGCCTGCTCGTCGTTTCCATGGTCCACTGCTCTTCTTAAGATTTCCAGTTTTTCTTCGAGTTCCGCTTTCGTCAGCGGCGTATCTTTTTCAATAAAGATACGGTCATTATCCGTTTTACTCAAGGTCTCGCTCTTCATCAACAGCTCTTCATAAAGCTTTTCGCCCGGACGCAGACCGGTCTCCACGATATCAATCTCCTTATATGGTTCGTATCCGCTCAAGCTGATCATGCTCTCGGCAAGCTCCAGGATCTTAACCGGGCGTCCCATATCCAGCACGCTGAGCTCTCCGTTCTTTGCCATCGCACCAGCCTGAAGAACCAGATTACTTGCTTCCGGAATCGTCATGAAATAACGGACAATCCGCTTATCCGTGATCGTCACCGGGCCGCCGTTTGCAATCTGCTTTTTAAAGAGCGGGATAACGCTGCCAGCACTTCCTAAGACATTTCCGAAACGCGTGCAGTTAAAGTTGATCTTTTTCATCGTATGTGCGCAGCTGATCACGATCATTTCGCACATTCTCTTGGTTGCGCCCATGACGTTCGTCGGGTTAACCGCTTTATCCGTTGAGATCATGATGAACTTCTTCACATGATACTTCTCAGCCAGCTTGACCGTAACATAGGTTCCAAACACGTTGTTTTGGATCGCTTCGCAGACATTGTTTTCCATCAGCGGAACATGCTTGTGCGCGGCCGCGTGGATCACAACATCCGGATGGTATTTCTTAAAGACGCGCTCCATGCCCTGTTCATTATCAATGGACGTAATCTCAACATGCACTTCAAGGCTATCGCCATAAGTGATGCGGAGTTCCTGCTGGAGCTCATAGGCACCATTTTCATATACATCTAAAATGATGATCTCAGCCGGATGCATGCCTGCGATCTGTCTGCACATCTCGCTGCCGATGCTTCCGCCACCACCAGTTACAAGGACTTTCCGATCCCTATAATATGCCGCCGTCTTTTCATCGTTAAATTCGATCTCATTGCGGAACAACAATTCTTCCGTATCGAATTCACGCAGCGTACGTTTTCCGACGCTCGCGGTCTGAAGGCTCGGATAATCGTAGACTTTGATCTTGTATCCGGCCTTTTTATAAAAAGCATAAAGCTGTTTCTGCTCTTCAATATCTTTTTCCGGGAAAGCGAAGATGACTTCCTGAACATTCAGATCGTCAAAAACATCCTGGGTCACATCCTGCTCGCTTAAAACCGGAATTCCGTAAATTGTACGGCCGATCTTATCCCTGTCGACATCCACAAAGCAGACCGGACGATACGGAGCTCTGAGGTTGTTCTGGAGCTCTTCAGCCAGGTTGACTCCTACTCTTCCCGCACCGATGATCGCTACATCGATCTTACGAGCCTCAATCGCGGTTTCGGAAGGTTCATCCGGATTGATTTTAAGTCCGCCAAACACACGCAGCGCACCACGGATGATGCGTCCGCCCTTCGTTCTCCTTGTACCACCTCGGTAGGTGAAATAATAAATGATGCGGATCGAGATCGCGCCCAATAGACTCAGGCACACGATCGAAAGTAAACTGACGAACATGATATGTTCGATTGGCAAAACAACTTCTATGATCAGATATAGGATGCCGCCGCAGATATCCGCTAAGAGAAGGCGCATGTAGGCCTTCATGCCGCCGTAACGCCAGATCTGGCGATAGACGTCAAATGCAAAGCGCATGCCAAAGATACAGACAAAACCAATCGCCATCTGGATCAGAAGATCTTTCGTGGATAAGAGAATATCCGTACTTAGATGCAGTCCGATGATTAAAAGAACCGCGATCACATAAATTATCAGATCATAGACAACTAAAAGCCAACGGACATTGGACCTTAAGGTAATGCCGTTGGTTGCTTTATTCTCCCGGTTCTGCCCCTTAACAGACTGACGATTGTCAGCAACTTCGGCGCTTTTTTTCGCCGGGACCTGATGATTGATCTTTTCAGATTCCTGAGTACTCATAACTTATGGCATTTTACCATATTTGATGGGTAAAGACAATTTTTTGCGTTATAATAATAAATGACAAGATAAGAGGAGCAAAACGATGCTGTTAATGGATGATGTCAATAAATGGCTTGAGATATATCGGAAGCTGGATCAGGTTTCGCCAGAGGTTTTTGACTGCGGGCGGCTTTGCGGCGCTGCCTGCTGTGTGGGCTATGATACCGTTGCTTATCCGGACTCTCTTTATGCGGAGCTTGACTGGGAATCAGAAGAACTTCCGGAAGAAAAAATGGTACCATTAAAGCATGGCCGCAGAAAAAGAAAGACGAAGAAGGATCTTGGGATTTATCTGCTCCCAGGCGAACATCAGCTGTTAGATTACATGAAAGATCATATTTGGCTGGATATTGAACTGCAGGACCCAAAAGATTGCAAGCTTCCGGCATCCTGGGAATACCCGGTGTATTTCGTAAACTGTATAGCGCCTCCTCATTGCCCAAGAAAATGGCGGCCGATCCAGTGCCGCACCTTCCCTTTAAAGCCGGTGTTTGATGAGAATGGGGTTTTGGAGATGATCTGGGAAGATGAAGAACTCCCCTACACCTGCCCTTTGATCGAACATAATGCTCCAATCCATGATGACTTCTATCGTGTGACCTATGAAGTCTGGACCGAATTGGTTCAGGACCCACGGATCTTTGATTTGGTGATGTCGTGGAGCTAAAAATTCCAATTATTATTTGTTATGCTTTACACAGTATTTTCGCTCATGATCGTCATTTTTGTGCTTGCAGCATAATAACACAAATGTATCGCTCATGAGCGTTATTATTGTTCACTAACAATTTATATCACACAAATAAAACGCTCATGAACATCTATTTTGTGCAGAAAACATCGATGCACATTTTTTTCGTTCATGAGCGTAAATATTGTGTTGTAAATGATACTATTAAAAACTTTTAATTGTATATTGCTATGTTTGTTTTTTTATATTGCTTCAATTATGCATGAATAATCACATAATTATTTCAGCACATCCATGAATGCTTTGTAGTTTTCCGGTTTTACGTTCAGCGGAACTTCGCAGCCAGAGGAAAGCATAAATCCGCCGTCCATACCCATCTTAACGAGTTTCTCGCTGTATTCAGCGATCTCATCCGGAGTTCCAAATGCGAACATTGTAGCAGGAACATCACCACGGATGGTCTGATGTCCTTTGAGGATACCGTAAGCTTCTTCGATATCGGTATCTCCATCAAGCTCTAAGTGCAGGCAGCCTTTCGGAAGCTCTGTGAAGTACGGAACCATCGGCAGCCAGTTTCCATCTGCATGCAGAACGCTGACAAGACCTGCCTCATGGAAACGAGTGATCGTCTTCTTCAGTTCCGGCCATACATACTCTTCGAAAATCGCAGGGGAGATGAAGGTTGCGCAGGATCTCATTGCGAAGATACCGATCTTCTGTACGCCGTTAGCTTTTGCCTGCTGGATCGTAGCAATATCAGCCGGCTCCTGCTCTTTGCGGATGATATCCATGATCTTCTCCGGGCAGTCATACATATCGAAGGTGAACTCCTGCATGGAACGGATCATTGACAGGTCGTCAAAAATCGGAGCCATAGCAGTCTCGAAACATGGAACAACACCGTGCTGGATCAGGAATCCGATGGTTCTACCAATGTTAGCACCGAGCTGACCAAATCTAGCGCCAAGCTCATCCGGGCTCTTAAATCCATTGATGTCCATCAGATAACCAAATTTCCAGTTCTGGAAACCAATCTGCAGAATCTTGTCATACTCATCCGGATCATCGAAGTATGGAGTCTCTACGAACTGATAAAGTTCATTCTCACCGATCTCACGTCCCGGAAGACGAACAGGAAGACCCATGATGAAGGTTGTATCCAGCGGTTCCATTGCCATGGAAACGTCCGGAGTTCCATATAATTCCCAGGTTTTCTCCATTGCCTGCAGCCAGTTTGTCGGATCTGCCTCAAGGATTTCTTTCTGGGTTTTTCCACCAAGCGTACCATATGTTGCCAGAAGCATCGGCATGATCGGCATTTCTCTTCTGTCGCTATACGGTGTCATGCTTAACATTTTTCCATACTTTTCAAACGAATTCATAATCTTCTCCTTTTTGTAATATAAATGTTTCAAACTGTTTCAGTTATTGCGAACTATCTTGTTGTCACTGTTATGATATTACGAAAAACAAAAGAAAAAATCGTATGTAACATACGATTTTTTCTAATGAAGGGGTATATCGTTGTACCTTTCGTACAAAAAATATAATTTATCGGCAACTTGGTCTGCTAATAAGCATCATCTTCAAGTCGTATAGGAAGATGCATATACGTCTACGCATGCCTTATGCTTTCAGATCATACTATCAGCTTGACCAAGAACTGCCTTATGGAAAGATATGAATAATTGTAAAGAAAGTAACTAGCTTGTCTTCGCAATATTTAAAGTAATATGCTTATCATTCAAAATAAGCGATAACAAGCTTCTGGCCGGATGTGATCTGCTCGGAATGAAGACCGTTCATAGAAATCAGCTCATTCACATAATCCTGAGTCGTTTTATAATCACCGGATTTATATTCCTGAGCAATGCTCCAGAGCGTATCGCCCTGCTCGATCGTAATCGTTTTATAATACTTTGTAAGCTGAACATTATTGCCAGATTCCGATGCGTTGGTAACGCTGTGATTGCTGAAAAGAATAATGCAGACAGCAGTCGCAACTACCATTAAGGTAATGAAAAACTTCGTAAAGCTGCTGACGCCCTTTGCAGTTCTTTTGCTACGAGCAGATTTCCTCGTATTTACAGATACTCTATTATGATTTCTTCTGGTCTGATTTGGTCTGGAATTCCCCATATTCCTACTCGTCATTTTTAGCACCTCCATTGATCAAATTATGTCAACGTGCTATTCACCCTCAAAACGAACATTTGTTTGTATTTGTATAATATACCCCGAACAAATGTTTGTCAAGCATTTTTCCGAACAAATGTTTGCAAATGTTTGTTCGGTATGTTAGAATGCATACAGAGAAACATTTTGGATGAATACCAATATGGAGGTTCGTATGTCGAAAGGAAATATTTCAACGAAACAGACAGAGATTTTGGAATATATTAAAGATGTGACGCTTTCGAGAGGCTATCCGCCAACGGTCCGCGAGATCGGTGAAGCGGTTGGTCTCAAGTCCTCTGCTTCCGTTCACGCGCATCTGGCGACCTTGGAAAAGAATGGCTATATCCGTCGTGACCCGTCCAAGCCGCGTGCAATTGAGATCGTTGACGACGACTTTGCTTTCACAAGAAAAGAATATGCGCAGATTCCGATCGTCGGCCGTGTCGCTGCCGGTGAGCCTTTATTAGCAGAAGAAAACATTACGGACTACTTCCCGATTCCGGTCGAGATGCTTCCGAATGATCAAATCTTTATGCTGATCGTTAAAGGCGACAGTATGATCAACGCCGGTATCTTTGATGGTGACAAAGTTATTGTCCGCCAGAAGAACTCCGCTCAGAATGGAGATATCGTAGTCGCTCTGATCGAAGATGGCGCTACAGTTAAAACCTTCTATAATGAAGGCGACCATATCCGCCTCCAGCCGGAGAACCCGGACTATGATCCAATCATCGTAAGAGATGTGACGATCCTGGGCGAAGTCATTGGAGTGTTCAGGTTGTTCTAAAAGAAAGATACAGAATTGTTTAAGAGACCGGCAAATATAGCCGGTCTCTTCTCTATTACTTTTTAATATATTTCTGATTTCTACTGGTTGGCTTATCAGGAAAGCTCATTATGATAAGATCTTTTTCAATTGAAGGATTCAAATAATGCTTCCTGAAATTCTCTTTTGATTTTAAATTCAAACGTTTCATAAGTTCTGCAGATGAATATGGAACGTCATAATCCATACAATCAAGGAGTTTTTGCACTGAGTCAGATAAATAACCATCTTTCTCAGAAAGCTGCTCTAATGCCCATTCTAAGGTCAGATTGATCTTATCCAACATGAATTCTATAAAAGCATCTGCATTACCGGCAACATGACAAGCAGCAATTGCTTCGTAGTAGCCCTCCTGGAATTCATGAATCCTGCTTTCTAACGGAAGATACTTAAAAATTGGGTTCCACTCAGAAAGAAGTGCTGTCTGCCAAAGACGAGCCATTCTTCCATTTCCATCAGAAAACGGATGAATAAAAACAAATTCATAATGAAAAACACAAGAACGAATCAAAGGATGTACAATATACCTCTCATGATTCATCCAATCAAACAAATTCCTCATCTGCTCAGGAACCATATCATGAGGCGGTGCCATAAAGATACAAATGTCGCCGATGAAAACGCCTTCATTATGATTTCTGAAAACGCCTGAATCCTGAAGTATCAGATACGTCATAATGCCATGCATCTTTTGAAGATCCCTTAAAGAATATGGATCAAACTCATCTAACATATCATATGCCTGATAAGCATTCTTAACCTCTTGTATTTCTTTTTCAGGACCTAAAACAGTGCGTCCATCAATGACACTCCGAACCTCATCCATAGATAATGAATTAGCTTCAATCGCTAATGACGAATGAATCGATCGAATGCGATTGTTGCGACGCAGATATGGTTTTGACTCAAATGAACGATAGCTTGTTATTCGCCCAGTCTTTTCAGATATTTGACTAACAAGATCAACCATTAAATCTGATATTGTGAAAGGAGGTTTGTAATTATCCATTCATGATCACCTTTTTTGTTTTAATTATACATTAGTTAGTCCCAATATTCAATATCTTGCTTATTATCTTGCGTGTTTTCTTGTACGTTTTTATTATTTTTACAGTATCATACATGTTTTCTAGTACTGAATCTTGCGTGATATGTATTAGAAATAAATTCAAGAATCAATTTAAAACAAGCTCCTTCTTTCGAAGGAGCTTGCTTTTTGTTTACGCTATTTTGTTATGCGTCTTATTTGGTAATTAGGCTTCCTGT
This sequence comes from Lachnospiraceae bacterium, assembly GCA_045546255.1. Classification (GTDB taxonomy): domain Bacteria; phylum Bacillota; class Clostridia; order Lachnospirales; family Lachnospiraceae; genus RGIG5612. Next base: position 22,792 of record JAZQCK010000050.1, read on the forward strand.
TCTTCTTCCTCATCCTTTTTCGGCTTGTTCTTAATTACGATTGTAAGAACAACACTGATTGCAGCGATGATAACCATGAGGATCGTCCACTTATCAGTCAGAACCATCTTGCCGGCAATTGTCTCAGTCAGGATGAATGCGATGATACCGCCGATTCCAGGGATCAGTCCGAGGAACTTAAGAGCATTACGTTTCTTCTCGCTATCCTCGTCATCCTCGTCCTCTTTCTTGCCAATCGCAAAAGTTATGATCATCACGATGGCAAGTACTGCAGATGCAATTGCAAGAATCAGGTTGATTAATGCCCACTGACTATTGTTAGTAGTCGGTGTAACCGGCTCAATGATTTCATCCGTTGCAGGTTCTGTCGGAGTTGTCGGCTCAACCTGAGGAGTCGGATTATCCGGAACGACGACCGGTGCTCCAGGTCCTGCAGGTACAACTGCGGCAGGGATAACTGCCGGTGCAGGTGCTGCATCAATTGTAAACTGTCCGTTTACAAAGGTGATAATGTAATTGCCCTGCGTGCCTGCTCCGGTAACAGTAATCACATAAGTTCCAGGAGCCTCTCCAGCTGCACGTGTAATTGTATACTGAACAGTATCGTTCCCAAGCAAACCTTCAATTGCAACTGTTAATGCCGGATCATCAGTTCCTTCAACCTTAGTAATAGCATTTGCTGTTACAGTAACAGCCTTCGGATTAATCACTAATGTTCCTTCTCCAGTTGCATCAAAGTAGTTCGGGTTCGTTGCTCTTACTAAGAACGGAACAATTCCAACATTAGTAATGCTCGGAGCCTCAGTTGTCCAGGTTTCACCATCATCAATACTATACTCTACCGTTGTACCTTCTGTTACAGAAGGAGTAGCTATAGCGGTGTGAGTGGTAGCATCATATGTGCCTTCAAAACCATTAACTGTCATACTCATTTCAGCCGGACTGATCGTGAACGTTGCTCCCGTGTAGGTCACGGTGTAGTTGCCCTGCTTGTATCCGACGATGGTCTCTTCGTCCTCGCCGTAAATCGCTTCATACTCGCCGGTCGGCGCTGCGGTGATCGCATAAGTCGGATC
>JAZQCK010000051.1:0-4604 GCA_045546255.1 Lachnospiraceae bacterium
ATAAAGCGGCGCCGAAAAGGTCACTATAATAATCATCTACACAATGGAGGAAATTAAGATGGTATTTGAAGCAATTAGAGACATGATCGCAGAAAGAAACGACAAAGACCCGGCAGAGATCACAATGGAGACAAAATTCAAAGATCTCGGAATCGATTCTCTTGACACTGTTGAGATGCTGATGGATCTTGGAGATCAGCTTGGCGCAGAGATCGAGCTTGAAGAGCCGGTTGAGACAGTTGGCGAATTAGTTGAATTCATCGAAGGTAAATTAGGAGAATAAGCGAAAGGCAAGTTTTCGTTTTGTATAGTCGGATCAAGCAATAGCGCTTGGTCTTTAGGAGACAAAAATGATAAAAACAGTTATATGTGACATGCTGGGGATTGAGTATCCTCTCTTTCAGGGCGGCATGGCATGGGTTGCGGACGGTAAGTTAGCAGCAGCTGTTTCAGAAGGGGGCGGACTGGGAATCATCGGTGCCGGAAACATGGACGGAGAGATGGTTCGCAAACAGATCCAGGTCGCCAGAGAGCTGACACAGAAACCGTTCGGCTTAAATATTATGCTCATGAGCCCGTTTGCTGAAGACGTAGCAAAAGTTGCAGTTGAAGAGAAAGTTCAGGTCGTAACGACAGGCGCAGGAAACCCGTCCAAATATATGGATTCCTTTAAAGGCGCAGGGATCAAAGTCATCCCGGTTGTTGCATCCGTTGCTATGGCGAAACTGATGACCCGTGTTGGTGCGGACGCAGTGATCGCAGAAGGCGGAGAGAGCGGCGGCCATGTCGGCGAGCTGACAACGATGGTACTTGTTCCGCAGATCTGTGATGCGACCGATCTTCCGGTCATCGCAGCCGGCGGTATCGCAGACGGCAGAGGCGTTGCTGCAGCCTTCATCTTAGGCGCAGTCGGCGTTCAGCTCGGAACAAGATTCTTAAGTGCCACGGAATGTTCGATCCACCCGAACTACAAAGAAAAGATCCTGAAAGCAACCGATCTTTGCACGATGGTTACTGGCAAAAAGACCGGTCATCCGGTGCGTGCGCTTCGGACCAACTTCCCGAAAGAGTACTCAAAACTGGAATACAGCGGAGCATCCGACGAAGAGCTGGATAAGTTCGGAACCGGTGCCCTCAGAAAAGCGGTCGTTGACGGCAATCTGCAGGAAGGAAGTTTCCTTTCCGGCCAGATCGCAGCCATGGTGAAAAAAGAACAACCGGCAGCTGAGATCATCCGCGAGGTGATGGAAGGCGCTGAGCCGGTGCTTAAGGGAGCATTAAAATGGGTAAAATAGCATTTGTATTTCCGGGACAGGGAGCACAGGTCCCGGGCATGGGACTGTCCGCATTCGAAAATTCTGCAGCAGCAAAAGAAATTTTTGAAAAAGCAGATGCGATCCGTCCGGGAACTTCCAAGCAGTGCTTTGAAGGAACCGTCGAAGAGCTTAAGATCACGGCAAACACACAGAGCTGCCTCTATGTCACAGAGCTTGCACTTGCTGCAGCTTTGACCGAGCAGGGATTCAAGGCAGATATGTGCGCAGGCTTTTCACTCGGTGAATTATCTGCGCTTTGCTATGCAGGCGCGATCGATTTTGAGACCGGCTTAAAGCTGGTCATGAGACGCGGCGAGCTCATGCAGCAGGATGCGGAAAAGGCAGACACCTTTATGGCAGCCGTGATCCGTCTTCCGGAAGAAAAACTGATGGAGATCATCGCTGGCTTTGACAATGTCTATGCCGTGAACTTCAACGGCGCAGGCCAGATCACGGTCGCAGGTGCGGCGGAGCATCAGGAAGCATTTTCCGAAGCCGTCAAGGAAGCCGGCGGAAGAGCAATGCCGCTCAAGGTTTCCGGCGCGTTCCATTCTCCATATATGCAGGAAGCTGCAAAGGCCTTCGAAGAAGTGATCGCAGAGCAGAGCTTTAAAGCTCCGGAGATCACGGTTTATTCCGACACGACCGGAAAGCCATACGAAGGCGATGTTGCAGACACCTTAAAACAGCAGATCATCAACCCGGTTCACTGGGAGAAGATCGTAAACGACATGATCACAAACGGCGTCGACACCTTCATCGAAGTCGGCCCGGGCAAGACACTGACCGGCCTGATCAAGAGAATGAACGAGGAAGTGAAGCCGTTCCGCATGTCCGAATATGCTGATATCGAAGAAATCAAACAAGGAGTTGTGCCATGTTAAAAGACAAGGTTGCAGTTGTTACCGGCGGAAGCAGGGGCATTGGAAAAGCCATTGCAGAAAAGTTAGCTTCAGCCGGCTGTAATGTTGCAGTGATTTACGCAGGAAACGCGGAAAAGGCAGAGGAAGTCTGCAGCGCATGCAAGGAGCAGTACGGCGTGAAAGCCCAAAACTACCAGTGCAACGTTGCGGATTTTGAAGAAGTAAAAGCAGTCGTTGCGAAGATCAAAGAAGACTTCGGAACGATCGAGCTTTTGGTCAACAACGCGGGCATCAACCGCGACGGTCTTCTGGCCATGATGAAAGAGGCGGCATTTGACGATGTCATCGCAGCGAACCTCAAAGGAACGTTCAACATGATCCGTCAGTGCACCCCAATTTTCATGAGACAGAAGTTCGGAAGGATCGTCAATCTTTCCTCCGTTGCCGGCATCATCGGAAACCCGGGACAGGTCAACTATTCCGCATCCAAAGCCGGCATCATCGGTCTTACGAAATCCGTTGCGAAAGAGCTTGCAGTCAAGAACATCACCTGCAACGCAGTTGCACCGGGCTTTGTCGCAACTGACATGGTTAAAGAACTGACAGACGATACCTCCGCAATCGAAGAGCAGATCCCGCTTAAGCGGCTCGGAAAACCGGAAGAGATCGCAGATGCGGTCGCATTCCTTTTAGATGCGGACTATATCACCGGCGTCGTGCTCAAGGTCGATGGCGGTATTGCAATGTAATAAAAATAAATAACAAACTAAGGCGGATTTTTGAAATGAATGAAGCAAACATCAGAGCATATGCAAAATTGATGAGAGAAGAAGAGCTCACAGGTCTTGAGATCACCGAAGACGGCGTGACCGTAAGACTTGAGCGCAGCATTCCGAACAGTGTTTACACGGTTCCGGCAGCAGCTCCGGCAGCTTCCGCACAGCCAGCGGCAGCAGCGGCTCCGGCTCCGGCAGCAGATGAAGGAAGCTACATCACTTCTCCGATGGTTGGCGTTGCATATCTGGCACCGACGGAAAATTCCGAACCGTTCGTAAAAGTCGGCGACAAAGTCAAAGCAGGCGATACGCTCTGCATCGTTGAGGCAATGAAGCTGATGAACGAGATCCCGGCGGAATTTGACGGAACGGTCGCAGAAATTTGTGTCCAGAACGACCAGGTCGTTGAATTTGGCACAAAACTTTTCAGAATCGAGAAATAAGATGAACAGAGAAGAACTGAAAAACATCATGCCTCACAGAGAGCCGATGCTTCTTTTAGACGAAGCAGAGTGCGTCGATGAAGTGGGCCATGGCAAGTATTTAGTAAAAGGCGATGAATTTTTCCTTCAGGGACACTTCCCGGGCAACCCGATCGTGCCGGGCGTGATCCAGTGTGAAATTCTCGCGCAGACAGCCTGCGTTCTTTTGCAGGATAAAATGTCTGACGGAAAGATCGGCATGTACACCGGTCTGAAAAACGTAAAATTCAAATCTCCTGTAAAGCCCGGCGATCTCTTCGAGACGAAGGTGCATATCACAAAGCACATGGGAGCCTTTTTCTTCGCTGAAGGCGAAGGCTATGTCGGCGACCGACTTTGTGTCAAAGGAGAATTTTCTTTCGCTGTCGTTGATGCGTAAGCCGCGATAGCAAAGGCCCATCGGCCTAAAATACAGTTAGAAAAGAGACAGAACCAGACATGTTTTCTAAGATTTTAATTGCAAACAGAGGCGAGATCGCAGTCCGCATCATCAGAGCCTGCAAAGAGATGGGAATCTCCACCGTTGCAGTCTATTCTGAGGCAGACCGCGATGCCCTTCATGTAGCGCTCGCAGACGAGAGCTACTGCATCGGACCATATCCGGCAGATAAGAGTTATCTCGACGAGGACAAGCTGATCAGCACCGCCCTCGTTTCCGGTGCCCAGGCGATCCACCCGGGTTATGGCTTCTTATCCGAGAATGCAAACTTTGCAAAAGCATGCAGAAAAAACGGCATCGTCTTTATCGGACCGGACCCATCCTTGATGGAAGATGTCGGCGATAAGACGAAGATCAAAGGCCTCGTTTCCAAAACAAACTTAAGACCGATCCCGGGAACGGAAGTCCTCGAGACGCCGCAGGATGCGATGAAGGCAGCTGATGAGATCGGCTATCCTGTCATGCTCAAAGCAAGAAGCGGCGGCGGCGGAAAAGGCATCCGCCTTGTGAGCACCCCGGCGGAAATGACCGATCAGTTTAACATCGCAGTTGCAGAGGCAAAAGCCTCCTTCGGCGACGGCGGTGTCTACTTAGAAAAATATGTCTATCCTGCACGCCACATCGAAGTGCAGGTCTTAGCAGATGAATTCGGAAATGTCGTCTGCCTTGGAGAGCGCGACTGCTCCATCCAGAGAAACCACCAGAAACTCTTAGAAGAGACCCCGTCT
>JAZQCK010000052.1:0-44672 GCA_045546255.1 Lachnospiraceae bacterium
ATATTAATCTTCTTCCAATAACTTTCGTCAAAAGCCATCTTCGACTCTTTTGAAAATTCGTAATATGCGTCCTTGAACGCCTCCTCTTTGGCGTTTGCAAGAACCTCATTATAATTTGCAGCGGATTCAACCAGCAGCTTATCGTCCAGGCAGTGGATAATATAGTAGCCGGATTTGCTGGTGATGACTTCGCTCATCTCGCCGTCATTTAAGGCAAATGCGATATTGTCCACGTCCGGGCTCAGCTCGCCGCGTTTGATCTTCTGGCCCGCCAGAAAATCATAGCCGGCAGCTTTGCAGGCTGCGGAAAAATCGGTTCCTTCCTTGATGCTCTGATAGAGCTGCATTGCCGCGTCTTCTCCGGCGCTGGAAGGGATCACGACATAGTCGGCCTCCATGACCCGCGTGGAATCTTCCGTAATATCCGCGGTCGCATCGCTCGTGATCTTTTCGTAGACCGCATCATAAACGGCTTTTTTATAGTAAAGCTCGTTCACTTCGGCGGCCGTGATCTCATACTCCGCCACATTGTAAAGACCGGAAATCTTGGTCCAGGAAGTAACTGCGTCTTCCCCGGCCTTATTCTTGGCTTCTTCCGTCGGATACGCTGCCAGGCGGTCACTCAAGACCTCGGCCGCAGTATAGCGGGTAAGCCGGTCGATTACGACGTCCTTCACATAATCATTCATGGTCTCGCTGCCGATCTGGCGTTCCCAAAAACCAGAAGGATTCTGCCCTTCTTCATAGCGGGCTTTCTCCTCCATCAGCATGAAAATGGCCTCCTGGCGGCTGCAGCTTCCTTCTTCAATCTGGATCAGCGCATCTTTGCTGTCGCCCGTCTTCAATTTCACTTCCGCGCAGGCGCAAATGCTGAGGCAGATCAGCGCTGCCAAGATGAAAAGCCCTATGAATTTTGATCTATTTGGTCGATTGCTTTTTTGCTTCATGAATGTTTTTTATCAACTGGTGATTTTCAGGTTGAAAAATTCTGCGTTTTATTGTATTATTCCTTTTGCTGCGTGAGATACGCACATATGCTACTGTAGCTCAGTCGGTATGAGCGCGTCATTGGTAATGACGAGGTCGTCGGTTCGATTCCGATCAGTAGCTTGAGCGAAAGGAGGAGCTAGCTTTCGCAAGGAAGCAACCACCGTGTTTACACGAGTGGTTGTTTTTTTGCGGAAGGTAAGTCCGGAAACGGACACGAGCCGAGCGATGCGAGGCGAGTGCTCCTCCTTTCGCTCATCTAAGCTTCTTTCGCAAATAATCGCCGTATTTATACGAGCGATTATTTTTTTGCGGAAGATTGGTCCGGAAACGGACATTACTCCCCTTTTTTCTCCTTAAAAATAATAAACTTGCTGAAGATGTAGTTTAGGATGACGACGATCACATTGGTGATGATCTTCATGATCAAGTCGTTGACATGGAGTTTGTCAACGAAGATCCAAAGAAGGACCGTTTCGATCACCAACGTGGCGAGTCTTGCAACTACAAATTCACCAAACTCTTTTCCTGCGATCTTCGGATTCCAGGTCTTGCTTTCAAAGACCCAGAGCTTGTTTGTAACAAAGGCAACGATCACGGCCAGCACCCATGCGATGATATTTGCCGGAACGACGTCCATATGAAAGCCACGCACGCAGAGCGCATAGACTCCATAGTTGACGACAGTCGTCACCACGCCGAAAAACAGATACAGCAGGATTTCTTTATATTTTTGCCAAAGACTTTTCAGTTTCTCCACTTTTCCATCAAAAACGACGCCATCAAAGCAAACTTCCCTTTCGGAAGCTTGCTGATGCTCGTTTCCTCTTTCTTTAGATTATTCGATCGTCAGAATATCGGAAAAGCCGGTCACTTCAAAGATTTCCATGATCGTATCATTGATGCCGGTCACTTTCATGCTGCCCTGCTTGTTCATGATCTTCTGTGCGGAAAGCAGCACACGAAGACCTGCGGAGGAAATGTACTCCAGAGAAGAAAAATCAAAGCAAAGCTCTTTGATGCCTTCAATGTCAGCCTTGACTGTTTCTTCCAGTTCCGGAGCGGTCGTTGTGTCCAGACGTCCTTCCACCTGCAGTTCAAATTTGTCGCCATCAATGTTCTTGATAATGTTCATTTTTTACTCCTTAATTTAAAAAACACTACAAACGCATTTTAATATGCCATCCCCGATTCTAACACAAAATCCATAAATGCACGAAGGTTTTCTGCGCCTTCTCTCACTTCATCCAGGTTCGTCTCACCGAGTTCGATCAACTTATTCTTTCCGTGGTAATCGCTTCCGGCCGAGATATACAATTGATACTGCTCTGCAAAGTCCAGCATCTGATGGATCAGTTTCGGGGTAAAGCCGGAATAATAGGCCTCCACACCTTTCAGGCCAAAGCCCACCAGCTTCTTCAGCCGCGCGTCCATTTCATCTCCCACAATAAACTGGTCGCCATCTCCATAGAATGGATGCGCCAGGACGGGAATGCCGCCGCTTTCTATAATCGTCCGGATCGCTTCTTCCGGCCTCAAATGCCTGACCGGCAATTTTAACTTATTCAGATACTCTTTCATTGCCTGCTCGATCGTTTCCGCATATCCGTACTTGATCATCAGATTTGCGATGTGCGGCTTTCCTGGATTATGGTTTTTGAAAAGCGCCTGAATATCTTCCTCGCTGAATTCAAAGCCGAAATCCCGTTTCAGGAAGTCGAGACGCGCTTCTACTTTACTCAGCCGGTTCTTATGTGCCTGGTCTACGGTCACATTCATCTCTTCCGCATTCTCATCATAGCCATATCCCAAGATATGATATTTCCCATCTTCATCTTTACAGGAAAACTCAATCCCGTTTAAAAGAAGCAGGTTCTCCGAAAGTTCCGGCTTTTCAGCCCTTAACGCACGCAGCTGCTTCACGCCCTCGATGCCGTCATGGTCCGTCACTGCGAACAGCTCAATCCCCGCGTTCCGCACGTTTTCCATGATCTGCGCCGGAGTGTCTGTCCCATCTGAGCAGGTCGTATGCATATGTAAATCGATATTTTCAGGTTTCCTCATTACGTCCTCTCCGGCCCATGATAGGCAAAGCACAGCATTGTGATGTCGTCAAACTGCGGTGCCTCCGCCACAAAGTCATCAATTGCTTCCCGCACATGGATCAGCACCATTTCCGGGTTGGCCTCCAGATATTCGTTCAAGGCATCGAGCGTCCGCTCAAGCCCAAACAGTTCCTGCGCCGGATTCGTCGCCTCCGTTACTCCGTCTGTATATTGGAACAGGCAGTCGCCCGACTCTAACTGGAAGTGGTAATCCGCATACGGGAACCCATCTATTGCGCCAACGACAAGCCCATGCCTGTCTTTCATCAGCTCATATTTCTTTCCCGCCCGTTTAATGATCGGATATTCATGTCCTGCATTTGATGCGACAACTTTTCCTGTGGAAAGTTCTACGATGGCCAGCCAGACTGTAACGAACATTTCCATGGTATTGTTCGAGCAGATCTGATTATTGACCTCCTGCAGGATCTTCGCCGGTGAATCTTTCATCATGACCGCATAGTTTTTGATCATGATCTTACTCGCCATCATAAAGAGCGCAGCCGGAATTCCCTTTCCGGAAACATCAGCGATCACGAGAGCCAGGTGATCCTCGTCTACTAAGAAAAAGTCATAAAAGTCGCCGCCGACTTCCTTTGCCGTATCCATTGTGGCATAGAGATCAAACTCCTGCCGTTCCGGGAATGCCGGATAGGTATGCGGGATCATGCCCTCCTGGATCTGGCTTGCAACATCCAGTTCGGTGCTGATGCGCTCCTTTTCCGCTGTGATGCGGGTCAGGTTATTCATATAGTCCACAGCCTCACGCTCCATATCCTTCATCGTAAGACTTAAGTTTTCAATCTCATCGCCTGTATGGATGTCAAGCTGCTCAAAATAGCGGCCGCGGTTGCTCGCCCTGTGTTTATCCGATGCATAGGCATTGGCCGCATCTGCCAGCTCATTGATTGGATCCACGACCTGCTTTCTAATGTGATGGATAATAAAGATGCCGATCAGCACAGCGATTACAAACACGATCAGCACATACTGCCAAAGGAAGGTCCGCGCTGCAGCTGCTGCCTTAGTCATATCTGTATCATAAAAGATGTACACCGGATAGTCTTTATACTGAAAAAGCTTCTCTCCAGCCGTGCAGCGGTATCCGTAACGGTCCATACGGGTTATAACCGCATGCATGGACTCGGTTCCGTTTAAGCGGTCAAGGATACTGAGTTTATTGCCATTTACCAGAACATCAAGGTCTTTTGCCTTCATCTCATCAAAGTAGCCCGGCGGACAATAAGTGGAAGTCTGGTCACCGTCCGCAATAAAGATCATGCGGTTGTTTTCAAGATCCAATGCTGCCACATAGCCGGCTACCGCATCGTTTACGACGTGCAGCTCATGCACATCCCAACGGATCTTATTGTGTTCCATATCGGATACGTAATGAAACTTCGCACGGTATTCGTCCGTCTCCGGATCTTTCTTTTCTTCCTCTGACAGAGAGTCATAGATTGAAAGCACCTCTGTGGATTTCGTCCGGATCGAAGGCAGATCTAAAACCATCGCTGCTGTATTTGCCAGATTCTGTGTTTTGGAGCGGTACTCTCTGTTCACAGCATAACTGTATAAGAAAAATCCAAAGGCAATCGAGGCGATCCCCAAGACAAGCGACAAAAGCAAAATGGCACGGAAGGTCTTGCCACCTAAGGAATGATGCAATCTGGCGAATTTTGTCAATTCTCTGACTGTTTTTCGCATGTAGTCTCCTAAAAATACTTCTTGATCGTGAAAATATTCTGTCCGTCTTTATACTCGTAGTTCACTTCGTCCATGGATTTCTTGACCATTAAAATGCCGAGGCCGCCAATTCTGCGCTCTTCAGCAGAAAGCGTGACGTCCGGCTCTTCTTTTGCGACCGGATCAAACGGAACGCCTTCATCAATAAAGGTCACTGAAATCGACTGCGGCTGCTCTGTTGTATCGACATGGATCTTTGCCTGCCCGCTCGAATTGATATAAGCATAGCTTGCAATATTCACGAAGATCTCTTCCACTGCAACTTCCATCTTGGTTGTCGTTGCAAAGTCTGCATCTGCGTTTTCCAGATGCTGTTTTACAAAATCAATCACGTCCGGAAGCTTTTCTTTCTTTGCGTCCACAACGATCTCATTTCTGGTAAATAACAGCGTGTCAACTTTTTCCAGAAGCTCTAAAAGTTCACTCTTCCAAAGCTCGATCTCTGCTCTGCCCGCTTCGCTCTCTAAGCCTTTGCGGCGGATAGAGCGGCGGATCATACGGATATAGCCGACCACACGAGCCTTCTCTTCAACTTCCTGAATCTTCGCATCATCATCAGTTCCCAGATAGCAGGCAAAGACTCGATGCAGGAAATCTAAGGATGTATCATAATCGATTCCTAAGAATCTCTTTACATTATCATGATCATACTCTGAAAAGCCGTGGAAGGCATTATACATGGATGCCAGCTCAAAAATCGGATGTCCGACTGCCAGCGTGTCCATATCGATCAGCAATACTTCGTTATCGGTAAGCTCCAGGTTTTTAATATGATAGTCGCCGTGGATCATATGATCATCCTGCGGAACTTCCCTTACCAGACGGCGTGCCTTCATATAGGCATCTTCCGGAAGGTAATCTTTCATAAATTCCACCCAGCCGGTCACGGTCTGTTTGATATCCGGAAGTTTTCCCTTCGGAACAAGGGTGCTATGGATGCGGTTCAGCATGCCGGTAAACTCTTTCACGCACCAGTCCATCCGCTCCGGCTCTGTCTGCAGGATCTTGGCAAAGGAGCTTGCATTTAAGAGTTCAAATACAGATCCGTAGCTGCCGTTCACTTTCACGACATCATAAGAAATCGCGGTCGGGATGCCTAAGATCAGGGCTGTTTTTGCCATCTCCCGCTCATTCTGGATATCGGCAAGCGCATCTGCATTATTGTAGACCTTTACAACATTATCTTTATCAATGCGGTAAAGCGTTCCGTTCGCGCCCTGGCCGATCACCTCACAGCCTTCGATAGAGACTTCGCGATAGGCCTTCTCTACATTGATCATCTGCGTAAAGCCCGTCATATCCAGGATCTCGAAGACTTCGGAATTAGTGTTGATGATCGTGAGATTTTCGTTGGACTTTCGAATGCGCAGCAGCACTCTGAGCCCGGCACTTGAAATATATGTCAGTTCGCCGGCATCGATTACAACACTCTGAACCTCCTGTGCTTCCAACAGCTTCATACACTCCGCTTCGACTAGCGGTGCGTTATTCGAATCAATATGTCCTGAAAGCCAGATTGTCAGTTTTCCTTCTGCATATTCGCCGCGTACTTCGTTCATGATCATTCTCCTGTTGTTCTATTTTTAGTAACATTTATCACTGTCTTTTTTTACTCTTTATCAAAAACTGTTCAGTCCAATGAAGCATTCAAATGTTCTCTTATCTTAACTAATTTATTATATAACAATTCGCCCTATAAAAAAACACAATTCTGTCCGCTTTCTTGCCGTCTCCCCCCTGTCACCAAAATAAAAGGGGACTGCCGAAGCAGTCCCTCTTTTTCAAAGTATTGGTTTTATTACACTAGTCTGATCAACTTTTCAGCTTGATCAAAAGCTGTCCTGCCTTAACAGTGTCGTTGGCCTTAACTAAGACTTCTTCAACTTCACCATCCATACGGGCGGTGACGGATGTTTCCATCTTCATTGCTTCAACAACTGCAAGAACGTCGTTCTCTTTGACCTTATCGCCAACTTTAACGTTAACCTTGGATACAGCACCCGGAATGGAAGCTCCGACATGGCTCTTGTCATTCGGATCTGCCATCTCAACCTGTACAACGGTGGAAGAAGCAGTCTTATCGAGAACCTGAACATCACGGAGTGAGCCGTTCAGCTCGAAGTGAACTGTACGATATCCTTCTTCATTCACATCGCCAAGACCAAGGTATTTGATAACCAGGGTCTTACCATCTTCGATGTTAACCTTGTTTGTCTCACCAACTGCAAGGCCGTGGAAGAAGACGTGGCTTCCAAGTCTTGTAATGTAGCCGTACTCTTTACGGATCTTGTAGAAGTCTTCCACAACCTTCGGGAACATAACCCAGCTAACCAGATCACGATCTGTGATTTCCTCTTCTTCTTTGAACTCAGTCAGGTGTTCTTTGACTTCATCAAAGTTGATCGGCTCAAGCAGATCGCCCGGACGGCAGGTGATGTAATCTTCGCCTTTCAGGACGACTTCACGAATATCCTCAGGGAAACCAAATGCCGGCTGTCCCATTAATCCTTTGAAGTAACTTACAACGCTGTCCGGGAATGCCAGTGATTTACCTTTTTCAACGATATTTTCAGGAGTTAAATCGTTCTGTACCATGAAAATCGCAAGGTCACCGACCATCTTGGAGGACGGGGTAACTTTTACGATATCACCAAGCATCTGGTTTACTGTTACGAACATTTCACGTACTTCGTCAAATCTGTGACCAAGACCTAAGCTCTGTACCTGTGGACGAAGGTTAGTATACTGTCCGCCAGGGATCTCATAACGATAGATATCGGTGAGCGGGGTCTTGAGGTCGGACTCGAAGGAATCATAACGCTTACGGATGTCTTCCCAATACTCGCTCAGCGGCTCTAACTGATGAATGTTCAGGCCGGTATCTCTTTCATTTCCTTTCAGAGCGGAAACGACGGAGTTCATTGACGGCTGGCTTGTAAGCGAAGACATAGAAGAAATCGCAAGGTCGACGATATCGACGCCGGCTTCTGCTGCCATAATGCAAGCAGCAACCTGGTTTCCGGAAGTATCGTGCGTATGCAGATGGATCGGAATTCCAATTTCCTGTTTCAGAGCATGAATCAGTTCTTTTGCTGCATATGGTTTTAACAGACCGGACATATCTTTGATCGCCAAAGTATGGGCTCCGCGTTTTTCCAGTTCTTTTGCCATGTTGATATAATACTGGGTCGTATATTTATCTTTGCGCGGATCCATGATATCGCCGGTGTAGCACATCGTTGCCTCAAGAAGTTTGCCCTGTTTTAAGACTTCATCCATTGCAACTTCCATGTTCGGAATCCAGTTCAGGGAGTCGAAGACACGGAAAACATCAATGCCGCCTTTTGCACTCTCTTCGATGAACTTACGAACCTGGTTGTCCGGATAGCTTGAATATCCTAAGAGGTTCGATCCACGAAGGAGCATCTGGAACATAACGTTCGGGATCTCTTTACGAAGCAGATCCAGTCTCTCCCACGGATCTTCATAAAGGAATCTGTATGCGGTATCAAAGGTTGCACCTCCCCACATCTCGAAGGAGAACGCATCGCCTAAGATCTCAGCCATCGCTCTTGCACTCTTCACCATATCGCGGGTACGCATTCTGGTTGCAAGTAAGCTCTGGTGTGCATCACGCATGGTCGTATCTGTGATCAGAAGTTTCTTCTGATCCATGACCCATTTCGAAACAGCTTCCGGACCTTTTTCATCCAGCATCTGTTTCAGCCCCGGCTTAAGCGGTTCGTCAGATGTTTTAACGAAACGCGGCGTATCAAACATCTTCGCACCTGCTGCAGGATCATTAACGCAAATGTTTCCGATGTACTTCAGCATTCTGGTCGCACGGTCCTTGCTTCCCGGAAGGTCGAACAGTGCCGGAGTATCATCAATATACTTGGTGTAGCAATGGCCTTCGATGAAGGTCGGATCGGTTAAGATGTTACTTAAGAATCCAACGTTCGTCTTCACGCCACGGATCGTGGTCTCTGTGATCGCACGAAGTGCTTTTCTTGCTGCACCTTCAAAGGTGTTGTCAATACAGGTTACTTTTACGAGCAAGCTGTCATAGTACGGAGAAATGACAGAACCAACATAGGTGTTTGCACCATCAAGACGGATGCCGTTACCGCCGGCAGATCTGTAAGCCGTGATCTTCCCGGTATCCGGAGCAAAGTTGTTTGCCGGATCCTCAGTCGTAATACGGCACTGGATTGCATAGCCACGCATCGTAACATCTTCCTGGCTCTTGATTCCGATGAACGGATCGGAGAGTTTCTCGCCTGCTGCCACAAGGATCTGTGCGCGGACAAGGTCGATGCCTGTAACCATTTCTGTTACGGTATGCTCTACCTGGATACGAGGGTTCATTTCGATGAAGAAATGCTCGCCTCTCTTATCTACTAAGAACTCAACCGTACCTGCATTCTCATATTCAACTTCTTTTGCGATCTTAACTGCATCATCACAGATCTTCTTGCGGAGGTCTTCCGGAAGGGAGAATGCCGGTGTGTACTCTACTACTTTCTGGTAACGTCTCTGAAGGGAGCAGTCACGCTCGAAGAGATGTACCGTGTTTCCATATTTATCTGCGAGGATCTGAACCTCAATGTGTTTTGGCTCAACGAGGAATTTCTCGATGAAAATGTTGTCATTACCAAATGCTTTCTTTGCTTCGGAACGAACCAACTCGAATGCCGGTGCAACTTCTTCTTCGGTATAGCAGGAACGCATACCACGTCCGCCGCCGCCGGCTGCTGCCTTTAAGATGATCGGGAATCCGTACTCTTTTGCCTTTGCAAGAGCTTCATCCGCATCTTTTAACGGCTCCGTGCTTCCCGGGATGGTCGGAACGTTGCAGCGAAGTGCCATTTCCTTAGCAGAAAGCTTATCACCCATCTGTCCTAAGACTTTTGAGTTCGGTCCAATAAAAATAATTCCCGCATCTTCGCAAGCTTTTGCAAACTCTGCGTTCTCTGCAAGGAATCCGTAACCTGGATGGATGGCATCCACATTCTTTCTTTTTGCAAGATCAACGATTTCGTCAATTGCGAGATAAGCGCCAAGCGGGCTTAAGCTCTCACCGATCATGTAAGCTTCGTCAGCTTTGATACGGTGCTCACTGTAGATGTCCTCCTTTGAATAGATCGCAACAGTATTAAGGCCCAAGTCATAGCAGGCTCTTAAGACACGAGTCGCGATCTCGCCCCGGTTCGCAACCAGGACTTTTTTGATTTTTTTAATTTCCATTTAAAACTTCCTCCTGAAAAAGTAACTCATGGTTCATTTATTTTATCATGGAATAAATCTAAAGTCATTAAAAGAATCGACTTGTACTAAGAAAAAACGAAGTACCGGGTCTTTGGTTTCTTTTCATGCATCTCACAAGACATTTCACAGTTTTCCCACCACTTTTTGAGGCTTTTCTTTCAGCAAAAACTGCGTTTCGTGCATCTACAGGATGAATTCACAAATTTCCCACCACTTTTGCAAGCGGAAAAATGGTGGAAAATCTGTGAGCTCTGGGTAAATATGCATATATTGCCATGTATACATGCTAATAGGACAAATAAAATGGTGGGAAAATTGTGAAATGAGACCCCAGATGCATGAAATGTCACCACTCACAACAGATAGGCTAAGATTTAGGGCGGTTTTTGCCGGAACTGCTGATCATCGGAATATCTTCAAGGCCAACACGCTGCTCTGCCTTTTTGACCAGATCCAAGGTGTTTTCGATCAATTGTTCTTTAAGAGAGGCCTTCTCTGCCTCTTCTGCCAGGAGTTTTTCCTGCTTTTCTGTCCGGACCTGCTTGATAATGAACGGGATTCCGACCGCGCAAAGCACGATGAGGCCGCCTCCGAGCATAATCAGGAAGCGATAGCCGGTATATGCGCTCCAGAACATCGGGATGATTTTATCAATCACGCCTAAAACCACGGTCCCTAAGATCAGGAACAGGATATTCTTCGGTCTTAGGATCTTTCGCAAAGGAAGATGCGGGAAGGCACATTTCATGGCCGCTGCAAAGACGCCGACCAGTGCCAGTCCTGCAAGGACCCATTTCAAAAGGAAGCCAAGGACCGGAGCCAGAACTGCCTCCCATGCGATACTTAAAAGGTGGATGATCACCCAGCCGATGGCCCATAAGGGAACGCCGACGATGGCGCGGACGCCAGCCGGGAGTTCTAAGATCTTTTTCTTGATCTTAGCGAAGACGCCGATGCTTTCTTCTTCGGTTTCTTCGGTTCCCTCATTATCTTCATCGGTATCTTCTTCATCAAGGTCAATATTTAAAACGACTGGTGCGGGCTGGGTGTTATACGCATTTTGGTTTTTCTGCATCAGCTCTTCGGGCGAATCAAACAAGCCTCCTAAAAGGACGCTCGCCCCAAGCCCGGCTGCCGTTGCGCCGCCGACCACTTTTTTCTTGACCTTCTTTAATGTTTCGTCTTTCGAAGTTTCCTTCTTTTTTTCGTCGCCCATTACATTCGCAAGAATATCACATTTGCCGATATTTTTCTATATGCTATACAGAATCATAGCAGCGGCAGCAATAAAAGGCCCAAAGGCAAAGGGAGGCTGGCTTCTCTTCCCTTTCCTCCCCAATGCGATCCTATAGACAAGCGCCATCACACAGGAAAGCAGCACCAGGTAAAGACCTTTTTCAAAGCCCAAATACAAAGTGGCAGCAAAATAGAGCTTGATATCCCCTGCTCCGAGCCCCCGCCGCCCTGCTAAACAGTGAAACAGGATCGATACGAGAAACACAAGCCCCGCGACAGCAACAGCTGAAAGTCCCCGCCTCCAGTCTGTGGCCTGCGACACCGCCCACCACAAGATCAGCCCCGTAATATAACGGTTCGGTATCTTTCTATGTCTCCAATCCTCCCATGCAATGCAAATTAGACAAAGGACAAAGAAAAGGTCCTTTATCAGCTGTAACACCTGATTCATTTTTTATCGACGGATTTCGGCGTGAAGGTTTTTTATTCGCTGACCAGCTCAGATTCGCTGTCGCCTCCCTGTTCATTTGGAAGAGCGACGGTCATATTTTAGCAAAAAAACCGGCCGGGAAGTCCCGACCGGTTCATTATAACGCTTGGTTTTGTAAACAGCAAATAGCTGTCTTCCATTACATTATCCTGCGCAGCACGTTATTCTGATCTACGCTTTCTTTCTTTTTTTACGCCTTCCGGAACCACATCCAGATCGAAGATAACCGTCTTGTAATCTTCGCCCTTCTGAACGATGGTTGCATGGCAGTCTACCGGCATCTGCTCGCGAACGATGTCTTTGTTCTTACGATCGATTCCGCGGACCATAACGTTGACTGACGGTCCTTCCGGAAGATCAACAACTGCAAGAGCGTATGGCTTGATGAATTCCATTTCCGGTTTTCTTGTGATCGGGGACGGCATTACGAACTGAACCAGTTTTGCCTTGCCGCTGATCTCGATCCACTCCATCTCTGTGCTGCCGCAAGTATTGCAGCCTAACAGTGGCGGCCATTCTACAGCGCCGCAATCTTTGCATTTGCGGGCCATGATCTTGCCTTCATCTAATTTATCATAATATGTCTTAACGATTTTTTCTAATTTAACACCCATGACGCCCTCCTTATTCTTTCGTACGTAAGATGATTGCTGCCAGGTTCTGCGCACCGCCGAAACCACGGATCATCGAAGTTTTCGGAAGTTTCTTTACGTTACGCTCGCCGCATGCTCCGCGCATCTGCATAACTGCTTCATAGATATCAGCCAGACCACTTGCTGCATGAGCATGACCAAAGGAGCATCTTCCGCCGTTGGTATTGATCGGCTTATCTCCGTCGTAAGAAGTACGTCCTTCGATGAAGTATTTCCATCCCTCACCTCTTGGAAGGTATCCGGTCTCTTCTGCTGCGATCAGCTGGGAAGTGATAAAGAAGTCGTTTGCCATAAGAAGGTCGATTTCTTCCGGTTTCACACCTGTCAGTTCATAAACCTGACGAACTGCCTCGCGGGTTCCAAGGAGCTCAACGTGCGGCTGGTTTGCTTCACGGGTTGCATTTCCGATTCCAAGGACTTCGATCGGTTTATTCTTTGTAAACTGGGAAGCCATTTCTGTCGGGCATACGATCAGGGCTGCTGCGCCGTCGCATTTCAGCTCGAGTCCGGAAGCTCTTAAATATCCGGTCATCTTCGGGTTGAAGAAGGACTTCATGTATTCCATGACATCGTCATAGCCGTTTTCTTTTGCGATCTCTTCATAGGTCTTTCTAGCCAGTGCGAGCGGGTTCTTGGAAGCGCTTCTTCTGCTGTTAAGGCCGATGGAGATCAGTGTGTCGTCCATTTCCTCATCTGTCAGTCCATACTCTGCCTGATACCATGCAGCACCGTCGTCCTGGTGAAGGTTTGGTCCGCACATCATAGCTCTGGTGTATGCTCTGTCATAGATCCACTTTAAGGATTCCTGGAACAGCTGGTCATCGAATTTCTTTCTGAAGTGTGCCGGTTTTTCCGGATCAGCAATCGCATCACCAAACTCAACACAGCCGGAAAGTACGACATTATATTTTCCGGATGCAACAGCGTTGACTGCCTGCTCGAGTGCAAGGTAACCTGTGCAGCATGCCTCAGAATGGTGGATGGAGCCTTTTCCTCTCATACCAAACCACTCAGATACCTGCATATTCGGTGTGATGTAGTTGGAGCCGTTGAATGGTGTTGCCTGTCCATGGAAGAAATAATCTACATCCTTCGGTGTTACTCCGGCATCTTCCATTGCTTTGTAAGCAGCATAGCCGAAGAGCTCGCCTTCTGTGAGGCCTTCCGTTTCCGGATTGTCCAGCGTATACATAAACGGCGTACATCCGACACCGATGATGGATACGCTTCTTGAATACGGATGAAGCGTTGTTTGATTCATTGGATTCATGTTCGTTTTTCCCTTTCTTTCAAAAATTTTTCCGGTACTTTGTTCTATTTAAAATAATTGTACACAAGGAAATACAATCATAATTACTATATACATTCTTGCGCTTTTTTTCAAACGACAATGATTGGATTTCTGTTGACTACTCCTCTACTCCCGCACGTACTGCCGATAATGCCTGATGGGTTTGTCTAATGGCGATGGCTTTTAGCCGAACGCAGTCCTCTACTCCCGTACGCTGCCGATGATGCCTTTCCGGTCAGCCGCCTGCATAAGGATCACAGCTACGATCAGAACAATGGCTTCATAGATTCCGAAGGTAAACCAGATGATCTGCGGAGAAAAGATCCTTGGGAGCAATAACACGACCAGAATGTTGACAGCAAAACTCCGGAGGCAGTTAATGACGATCGCCTGCTTTGTGCGGGTTGTGGAATAAAGGTATGCACTGATCACGACATTGAACGCCTGCACTACAAAGCCCCAGGCATACATAGGAAGCGCCGGGACTGTGACGGCCATGGTCTGTGCATCGGCTGCATAAAGAATACAGATCGGTACGGTAAGTGCAATGATGATGCCGGTAATGATAGCGGATCCGATCCCGCTGATCCAGATCCCAGCTTTTTTATAAAACCTCAGCTCGGTCTCATTATCCGAACCATAACACTGGCCAAACAATGGCTGAAGGCCCTCGGCACAGCCTGCAAAGATCGCAACCGAGAAACAGGATACATAACAGATGATGGAATATGCGTTCACTGCGCTGTCACCAAGCATCGAAACCAGCACCCGGTTTGTAAGGACTGTGGTGATCGGAACGCAAAACTGCGAAATACACTCCGGAAGCCCGCGGACCAGTATTTTCCCTACCAGATTCCAGTTCCACTTTTCTTTGTGGAAATGCAGCACGCCTTTTTTGAAAAGAAAATGCGTCAGCACGATCAAAAGTCCTACGGTCTGCGAAACGCCTGTTGCAATTGCCGCTCCTTTTAGGCCCATATGCAGTGGAAAGATCAAAAGCCAGTCACCCACAACGTTGAGGGCTGTCGTAACGATGACTCCAGCGCTCACGAGCCCCGGCCTGCCATCATTTCTGCAAAAACCGTTGAACGCCACTAAAAGGCCGCACGGGATCATAAAAATGCCGTACCAGAACAGATAATCCTTGGCCATTTCCATGTAAGTTTCATTTGCCCCCATCATGCGGCAAAGCGGTTCCGTAAAGAAAACTGCGAGAGCAAAGAAAAGGATGCTTACCACCAGCGTCATGCTGAATGAATGCATAAAAACTTCATTTGCACCCTTTTTATCGCCCCGTCCGAAGCGGATCGCGCAGATCGTAAGTCCTCCGATCGTCGTCAGCATCGTAAAAGCATTAAAAAACATGACAAAAGGAAAGACGATATTGACCGCACCTAAAGCATCAACACCGACTCCCTGCCCGACAAAGATCCCATCCACGATCGTAAACAAAAAAATACTCAGATAACTGAGGATCGTCGGCGCCAGATATTTAACCAGGAGTTTTCTCCTGTTTTGTTTCGTTAAATTTTCAGCTTCCATACATTTTCAGCTTCTATAAATATGCGGATTCCATAAATATGCGGCTTCCAGAGAATGACATATCCAGTCTTTAATCTTCTTGAGTGCACGTCCAAAAAGATATTTGCTACGAGCTATTATACTACGTGCTATTATACCGAATCTTTATGTATCTGAAAACTACTAGCTGCTCGCCCGACCAATTGAGTGCGTCACTCTCCTTCTGTATGCAGAGTCTGCTGCCTTGATTTCGGAGCCAATGCTCCCCTTTCATAACCTCGCCGGTTCGCTTTAGAAACCAGCTGATCCCTCTAGCTGTCATTATCGCGACTCAAGTCTCTGTTTTTCATCAAAAAAAGGGACACGACTTGGTCTCACAATTGAGTTTGCACCCCTTCCCACTGCTCTTCTTGTTCGAATTTGAGTCTGTGCATTTCTTGTATATCTTAAGCATGTTCTAAATCGAGTCTGTGCACTTTCTGTATCTCCTGAGCATGTTCTAAATCGAGTCTGTGCACTTCTTTTAAGGCTTCATCAGGTTAATAATTACCTAACCACCCTGTACTTTCCTTGAAAAAGAATGCACAAACTCAAATTAGAACATATCTTGCTTTATCAAAAAATGCACAAACTCGAATTTGGACAGATTCCTGGCTATCAAAAAATGCACAAATTCGAATTTGGACAAATTCCTGGCTATCAAAGAATGCACAAACTCGAATTTGGACATGTCCTAGGCATACAAAAAGAGACCGGCGGTCTGCCGGTCTCTGAAAGGTATTGCCTTTTTCGTCAAATCTGAACGATCTTACTGCTGTGCAGGAAGAAGGATAACAAGCATCTGAGCTGTGTCAGGGCCTACGTTTGTTACGCACTTCGGTGATCCGCCTGCGATATGTACGCTGTCGCCAGCTTCAAGAATCGTTTCAACACCATCTTCACCTTTGAATTTCATTGTTCCGTGAAGGATGTAATAGATGGACTCAGCCGGGTTAGCTGCAAACTCTGTGCCGCCGCCTGCAGGAAGGAAATGAGTTAAGCCGTTGATCAGTCTTCCGTTCTCAACGTCCTGCGGATCATGCAGTCTTGTGCATTTGCACTCATTGTGACCCGGTGCTGTGTAAGTATAGTATCCGTCTTTTTTTGTGATTTTGTAACCAGCCATTTTTAAATACCTCTTTTTTTATTATTTGATGAGATACCTTCCCATCAGTGCTTCATATATTTTAAGACTTTCCATCCGAAGTGTCCATAGCTTTTTCATTTTTGGCAAGTATTTTCCTGCAGCCAGCTATGGCTCGTCAATCAGTACCCTCGTTGGCGCTTGAAACGCGCACTCCGGGTACATGATCTGACGGCGCAGGCTGCAGATCAGAAGAAAATACTTTTTTATATGTAGTATCGCTTGTCCTCTCCGTAGTATATAATTGAGGCGGAAAGGAACTTATGCGCATGGATGATAAGAAAATCATAAGCTTATTCTTTGCAAGGGATGAAGGCGCCATCACCGCACTTAGCGAAAAATATGGACGCCTGTTAAGTCAACTTGCTCATAACATCCTCAAGAATCACTCCGACAGTGAGGAATGCGTAAACGATACCTATTTAGGTGTCTGGAACAGCATCCCTCCGAATCGGCCGGATTCGCTGATCGCCTATGTCTGCAAACTGGCAAAGAACATTGCCATTAAGCGCTATCACTACAACACGGCTCAGAAGCGAAACAGCAACTACGACGTCGCCCTGGAGGAATTGGAAGGCGTGCTCGTCTCTACGAAAGATGTGGAGACAGAGATCGAAGCGGCTGAGCTGACGCAGACGATCGAAAGCTTTTTGGATTCTTTGAAGGACGTCGACCGCGCAGTGTTTCTTAAGCGATACTATTTTTCCGCTTCCTATGCAGATATCGCTGCGGAGACCGGACTTACGGAAAAAAATGTTTCCGTGAAACTGACCCGTCTTCGTGAAAAACTCAGGAACTACCTGAAAGAGAGGGATTACATTGTATGAAAGCAGAAAAATTTGTTGCGAGTCTAAATAACATTCAGGATAAATATCTGGAGGAAGCTGCGACGTTCGGAGAAGCAGCGAATGCCGCCAACCAGGCAAACCGTGCGGCAGAAACAGTCGCCTTCACGCAGGCAACTGCTGAAAAAGACTTCCAGAAAGCTGCCGCTAATAAAACAAGACGAGCCATGAAAGTCTGGCGGGTGGTCGCAATTGCAGCTTGTGCTCTTTTGGCGATCGGCGTTGCAGCGACAACGATCGGCCTGGCAGGACGCAGAGGCGATTCGAAAATGGCAGCCGGCGGCGCTTATTATGAAAATGCTGCTGAAGGCTATGCCCCATCTCCAGGCAAGGATAGTTATTTCTTAGAAGATAGTGCGGATGCTGCTTATGATGGTGACTCGGACTACTTTACAGGAAACAACGCCGCTCCGGAGTATTATGAAGATGGCGCCGTTTCGGAAGAATCTGCCGGAGGTGAATTAGCAGCAGGCAGCGGCCCATTGACAGCCGATAGCGGAAGCACGGGAACCGAAAACGGCCTGAAAACCTCCGACGGTATCACCACTATGGTGCCGGCAGATGAAAATGCAAAGATCATCTACACCGCATTTTTAAGTATCGATACAACAGAGTTTGAAGCAGCTCAGGCAAAAATCGAGGACGTCACGAAAGCGCATAATGCTTACTTCTCATCCCTTGATCAAAGCGGTGACTCCTATTCTCTACGCAGCGCTTATTATGAGATCCGTGTTCCTGCTGAAGAGTTTGATGGTTTTATCAAGGACGCACAATCCTTTGGGACGATTACTTCCATCAGCCAGAACGCGGCAGACGTCTCTGAAGATTATTACGATATCGAGTCCCGTCTGGAAACAGCAAAGACAAAGCTGCAAAGACTGAATGAACTCTTAAGCCAGGCGCAGGATATGACCGATATCATTACCATTGAAAATGAGATTTCAAACGTTCAGTGGGAAATCGATGACCTGTCCGGATCTTTAAAATACTATGATTCCCAGGTCCGCTACTCCACTGTTACGATCAATCTGTACGAAGTTTACCGTACGACGGACGGTGACACGCCGCTGAGCTTTGGCGATCGGATTTCCAAAGCATTCAAAGATGGTGTTGGCGCTTTTGCAGAAGGAATGCAGTCTCTGCTGCTCTGGCTGGCTGCAAACTGGCTCTGGCTCATCCTGATCCTGATCGTGATCGCAGCAGCCATCATTATTCCGGTCAAGGTTTCCAAGCGAATCGCTCAAAAAAATAGTAAAGATAAAGATTGACGCTTACATAATATCAATTCCCGGGACCTGGTTCTTCAGCATCAACGTGAAGAACACATAAAACGCGATGATCGCGAGAACGATAATGATCTGTTTTCCTTTATGCTGAGTTAAGAGCCCTACGAATTCACGCACGCCGGCGTTCGGCCAGAAATACCATTTGGTCCGGGCGCCCATGCCCTGCGCACGCATCTTAACCCGACGTGCAAACAGGCCGCTCCGGAAGACATGATAGTTCGTTGTCGCAAAGGCAATCTTGGCCTCCGGTTTTTCCGCAAAAATGATTTCCTTGGAAAACTTCATATTCTCATAGGTGCTTTTGGACTGATCTTCCATGCGGATATGCTCTTCCGGCACACCTTTCTTCATCAAATACTGAGCCATCGCTTCGCTTTCAGAGCATGGCTCATCCGGCCCCTGTCCGCCGGAAGCTACAAAGACCGCCGCTTTTCCCGTCTGTTCCATCTGATCATGATAGAACTTCAGCGCCCTTTCGATCCTTGCTTCCAAAAGAGGAAACGGCGTTCCGTCCTTTTTGATCCGGCAGCCCAGGATGATAATATAATCCTTATCTTTTTCTGGTTCATAAAAGGCCGCAATCAAATCTGCGATAATGCCTCCGATCACCATACAGATATAATACAGATAAAAACCGGCAAACAGATTGATCCAGATATTTGTCTGATCCTTCGCAAAGAAAAAGAGAAATGCCTCACCGGCAAGCATCAAGATTGCCAGGAGAATTCCAAGGAAATTCACGACTCTTTTTCCTTCCTTTCGGATCAGGGTGATATTCGCAATGATCATCATGATCGAAAGCACAAACACGATTGGAGAAAGGACCAACATATAGTGCTGTGCGGAATTGACGATCAGATACAGGATATCGGAAAGCTGATACTTCGATGAGCCCCAAAGAAGGTAGACCATCACATTGGTATGCGTTGCAAACACTGTGATCAAAAACAGCGAAAAGCCCACATAATAGACCGTGTTATAAGAATAGGGATTGTACTGTAGCTGATGAAAAAACGCCCGGATCAAAAAAACAAGAACAACAACGAGATAAACAACAAACAGCACACTGACCAAAGGGAGACGGACATGACCCGGATCTCTCAGCAAAAAAAACATGACGGCGACCATAACCACCGATGCGATCAGTATATTCCAGACCTTTGGTTTTTTATCCCGCGTATCAAATCTCAGCATTTCATTCAACCTATTCTATAAACTGAGGGTTGCTTACAACAAGCAGCCCTCAGTATGTTTTAGTAATTTCAATTGAGCCCACAAAGCTCGTTGCGTTTTAAGCTTATGCTTATGCTTTTGCTTCTTTCAGCATTTTCTTTGCTTTTCCAAGCAGGGCCAGATACATGATGTAAATGATCAGGGAAAGGATCGATGCAACAAGGATCAGAGTTAAGCTGATTGCGGCAGTCGCCGTATTGGCACCGAAGAAGACCGGAATGAGGTTTGCAAGCAGTCTTAAGATATAGAGGATGAGGAACAGAATGAAGTAAGTTCTTCCTCTCTGGACCATATCATCGCGGTCAAGTCTCTGTGCAAGGGCCTGAATACCGTTTACGATATACAGTGTTACGAAAAGTTCAAACAGTGTGGTGATCGTTCTTACCAAATCATCCCAGATCGCATTCGATCCAAAGAGGGATGTGAGCACACTGGATACGATCGTTAAAATCAGGGCAAAGATTGCAAACACGAATGCCGTATCAAAGCGTTCTTCGTCACGGCCTGCGACCTTGACGCCGACCAGTTTCAGGATAAATCCGATGATCGCAAGTACACCTGCTGCAGCCATAAAAGCAATAAAGCCGAGGCCGCCGGCAAGAGCGCCTTCCTCATTGCTTGAAGAAGCAGCTACCAGCGCGAGTACGGCAGCGATCACCATACAGATCGATGCGATCAGATCCAGGATCTCCGCGGAAAAGATTTTTCTAATTCCATTATAAGCATTTGGAAATTTCATTTGTCTATCTCCCTTCAAATTCATTTAAAAACCGTGGTTCATATTATCACAGTTATCATGCAAATTCAATGACCCGGAAGGTGCATCCTCACCCAGAGGACTCTGCTTCCATCGCATCGAAAGGCTCTTCCGGCGCATCCTCAGCGGTTTTCTCCAGCTCAACATCCTCTGTCTCCTGTTCTTTTGCAATGTCCCCTCTCTTCCTCTTCTTTTCCCGCCATGGGAAAAACAGGATCGCTATAACACATCCGGCAGTGACTGCAGCTATGAAAAAGAGTGCTTTTTCGTCAGAATATGTTGCAAAGAAGCCTTCGCTGTAGGATACCCAGGCAAGTGCCGTAATGACTGCAAGCAAGGTCAAATAGACCGCAGCCATGATCTTCTTTTCCATGCTCTGCGGACGATATCCCTTTTCCTCCGTTGCGGTAAAACAACGGATCAGGGCGCGCACGGCCAAAATCAGGATCAGTGCACAGGTTAACGTCGCAACTGCCGTCCTTATCACAGGAACCAGATAAAAGTTGTAGGTCAAAAACAGCGTCATCGCCATAGCCACGAAAATCATCAAAAGATGCGGAATGATCACCCACCAGTTCGAATACGGCCTGGTCCGTTTTCTTTTCCGGCTCAAATGCACGATAAAGACGATCAGGTTCACAATTCCCAAAATCACGAGGAAGATAACGATGGCAAGAACGAACGACAATACCATTCCAACGGTTACATGGAGACTGTTATTCGTTTCACTCAGCATCAGGACCGTCGGTGAATAGGTATACTCACTTGTAAAGCGATTGGTAATGTCGCCTTTCAGAACGTCTAACGTATCTTCCGTTAAATACGAGTTGGACTTAAGCGTATAGATTCCCGGCTTTACAAACACGACTTCCGAACGATTTCCAAAGCCTCTTAAGCTGTCCGCCCGATTCTCGATCTGATAGTATACGATGCTGCCGGATTTTTCTTTATTGATCCGGACCTCATATGCATCATCCATCGGAAGAGAAACGATATATTCCTTTCCGCTTTTCTGAATATAGATTTCCGGATCCTGTACGTTCCCATTTTCATAGTTACTGTGGGTGAGTTTTCCCTCCTCATTGATACCGCTGATAAACTCTCCGTCCCGATAGACATCCACTGTAAAATCACCGGTCAGGACGATCCTTCTGGTATCGGCCTCCAGCTTATAGAGATCGGAACTGTCAGTATCAGAAAAGACCCAGCCGATATAGGTGTGCGGCAGATGCTCAGCCATATAATTCAGGGTGATTGAAAGATCCGAATCCCAATTGGCGTGATTCTCTTCAAAATCGCCCCTCAAGTGTTCTGCCATAATCAATTCAAGGTAGGATATAAATACTTTGCTGGCATCTTGTTCCTCTGAGTCGAGTTTATCCATCTGCTGCAGAACAGATATCAGGATATTGAACATATTGTCATCGTTCGGGTCCGTCCATAGGCGCATGACGGTATCCTGCATTTTCTCCACATATTCTTCGTTTTTTGGAAACAGTTCTGCTAAAAACTCGATCATCAGATGAAGCTGGTAGTTCACGAGTGGATTATTCCGGAATGGTTTACCTGTCAAGTTCGCGCTGACCTGGGTCGCTTTGACTGACAGGATTGGAAAATCGCTGTGGGTTTCCTGTGCCGGGGTATAGATATCAGTGCCATAGCGTTCAAATCCCCATGTCTGAAGCGGGAAATTTGTAATCGGGTCAAATGCTCCAAGAATATTATAGATTCCCTGATATTTCTTCGCCGCTTTCGTCGTCCTTGGCACAGCAAAGAGGTACGCATAGACATCAGAAAAGTCTTCACTTGCGATCATATCCGCAGCCGTCAAATTCGCCACAGCCGCAGCTCTGGAATATCCGGTAATCCAGAGTTTAATGTCTCCGACAAAATTATGTTCCGTAATATACTGGTGGATCTCATCTTCAAAAATCTGAGCTGCATGGTTAAAACCTGCATGCCGTTCTTCGTTTCCGACTTCCAGATTGCCTGCCCACTCATTCTTATAACCTTGTCCGCAGGGAGCCGCCGCAATCAGAATGGTATCGCCGATCAGCTTATAGGCAATCACACCAGATAAGGTATCTTTGGAAGTTGGCTGGTCATATCCGAAGGGGTGGATCTCTGAAAAGCCTGCTCTATCAAGATATGTTTCATACTGATTATCACTCTGAACGCCTAAAGTTCTGTAAGCCGAAACTGCAAGGCCGATCGATGCTTTCGCAAGCTCCGGGTCAAAGATCTCCGAGCCGTTTAAAAAATAATCATCTGTATATGGGAACGTCCATTTGTATAAATGATCTTTTGAATCAAAAAAGGGAACTTCGATCTGATCGACCGTTTCATATGTGCGATCTGAAATCGTAAAAGACTTCTCATCTGCTTCCTTTGCAAACGATGTCGCTGGCTGCGCAAAACAGGATAAAAGCAGCGCTGTTATCAAAGAAAAAAGAAGCCCTATTCGAATGTATTTATTTCTTCCTGTTTGCGCTTTCATAGGTTAAGAAATAGTTGTATGCTCCTAAGTGGATTCTAATGTTATAATATATCACAATTGCAGTAATTATTCACATTTATTTCACGCGCGTGTGCCATAGTGACTAAGGTGCATTTGTACGATCGACTGCATTGGATAAGACAGACTGGAGATTTGATCATGACAAGGAAACTCTTGCTTTTCATACTTTCTCTTCTATGCGTTGCTGCGCTTTGTGCCTGCGGCAATGCTTCTTCTAACTTTCCCTCAGAAGATGAATATTCCTCAGAACAGCTGGAATTAGGTTCTGTCAATCGTTTCGCCGGCGTCGTCATGGCGAGCAGTGAAACCAAAATCGAAAAAGACAGCACGAAGACGCTGGCTTCTGTCTCGGTTGCAGCGGGCGATGATGTGAAGGCTGGGCAGGTTCTCTTTACCTATGACAGTCAGCAGGCACAGCTCGACTATGACAAAGCTGCGATTGAACTGGAACAGCTTCAGGTCACATTAGAATCCTACTCTGGCCAAAAATCAGCATTGGAAGCCGAAAAGGCAAATGCCGGAGAATCAGAGCAGCTTTCTTATACGATCCAGATTCAGGAGCTGGACACCCAGATCCGTGAGACCAGTTATAACATCAGCCTGAAACAGACGGAAGTGGAAAAACTCAGGAACAGTCTGAATAATCTTGAAGTGAAATCTCCGACGGACGGCAAAGTGCAGTCCGTCAATACGGACGGCGGAACCGATGCGAACGGCTCTCCTCTTCCGTTTATTGTCATCATGAAAACGAACGCATATCGCGTGAAGGCTTATATCAATGAAGAAAATGCCATGGATCTTTCCCTGGGCTCTCCGGTGGTCATCCGCTCCCGTACCGGCGATACGACCTGGACAGGAATTGTTTCGTCGATTGACTTTGAAAACCCGGCGACTTCGTCGTCCGGAATGATGAACGATATGGGAACCAGTGATGTCACCTCCTCGTCCAAGTATCCGCTTTATGTGGACCTGGACAGTTCCGAAGGGCTCATGCTCGGCCAGCATGTTTTTGTGGAGAAAGCGCAATGATCCTTGAAATGTATGACATCTGTAAAGACTTTCCCTTAGGCGACGGCATGATCCCCATCCTCAAAAATATCAATCTGGATGTCGAAGAAGGAAGTTATCTTGCGATCATGGGGCCGTCCGGCTCCGGCAAAACGACGCTGATGAATCTCATCGGCTGTCTTGATGTGCCTACCAGTGGCGAATATTATCTTGCAGGCCGTGACATTATCGCCTGCACGGATGATGAATTGGCGGATATCCGGAATCAGGAGATCGGCTTTGTCTTCCAATCGTTTAACTTGCTGCCGAAGATGTCAGCACTTGAAAACGTGGCGCTTCCTCTACTCTATGCCAATGTAAAAAAAACGGAACGCTTAGAACGCGCGAGGGCAGCTCTTGAAACGGTGGGCCTTTCCGACCGGATCGACTTTGTCCCGGAACGGCTTTCCGGAGGTCAGTGCCAGAGAGTCGCCATCGCAAGAGCCATTGTTACGGAGCCTTCTTTGCTCCTTGCAGATGAGCCGACCGGCGCCTTAGACAGCACCTCAGGGCTTCAGGTCATGGAGCTTTTTAAGACGCTTCACGAAAACGGCTCCACAATCATTATGATCACGCACGATAAAAATGTCGCTGCCCAGGCAGAGACGATCAAGTATATCTTTGACGGACGGCTTTCCGGAGGTGAGGGAGATGAAGAATAAAAAGAGACTCTTTCTCATCATAGGAATTGCTGCAACCGTTGTTATCGCACTGGCCGTTCTTTTGATCTTAAAGCCGTTTGGCAATAAGACGGTCAAGGTCTACCCGGTGGAACAGCTTGCCGCTTTCGGCTTTTACGAGGACTCTGCGGAGATGTCAGGCACGGTGCGCAGCGAAGGGATCCAGAAGATCTATGTTTCCGATACGCAAAAAGTTAAGGAGGTCTATGTCAAACAAGGCCAGCATGTTGAGGTCGGGGACGCGTTGATGTCCTATGATACGACCTTAACCGAGATCGAACTGGAGCGGGCTGCTCTGGATGTAAAGAAACTGGAGCTGGAACTGCAAAATGCAAATGAAGAACTCTGCCGGATCAATGCCATGGTCCCTTCATCAGAAGTATTGATTGAGCCGGATAATTCCTGGATCCATTATGACCCTGTTACAACGCCTTATAAGCTAACTGGCACGGGGACGGAGGCAGATCCGATGTATTTCATCGTGGACTCTACTACCCTCCTTCAGCCTTCCTTTTTCGTGGAACAGATGCCGGAAGGCGCCTCCTCTCTTTATGTTGTTTTATTAGAACGGGAACACAATGCCGTGAACGGTGCCATCACCGAGTCCTTCGGCCTTATCATCTATTATGATGAGAACGGGGATTTTTCCTTCAAGCCGTTTTCAGCCGAGATTCCTGCTGATATCGAAAAATATGATCAGCCGAAAGAACCTTATTATGAGCACAGAGGGTCTGATTATTCGGCTGCTGAAATTTCTGCGATGAGAGCACAGACGGAAGCGCAGATCCGGGATCTCAACATGCAGATCCGCATTTCTTCCCTGGAATATGAAAAGAAGACCAAAGAGGCTTCGGATAATGTTGTCCGCGCAACAAGAAGCGGAACCGTGAAGAATGTCCGCGAACCGGAGAGCGCTTATAAGAACGGCGAGGCGGTCGTTGAGATTTCTGACGGCGGCGGCTATTACATCGACGCCCAGCTTTCAGAGCTCGACCTCGGAAAAGCAAAGGCCGGCGACCCTGTTACGGTCACTTCTTATACCTCAGGCGAAGTCTTTTCCGGTGAGGTGCATAAAGTTTCAGAAGTTCCGCTGCCATCGGGCGGATATACGTCCGGAAATCAGAATGTTTCCTTTTATCCGATGACGGTGTTCATTTCGGAAGATGCCAATATCAAAGAAGATGACTACGTCGGCGTCAAGTTTGATCAGACTGCTTCTGAAGGCGACAGTTTCTATATCGAATCCATGTTCATCCGTACAGAAAAAGGCGAATCCTATGTCTATTCGATGACGGAGGACGGGCGTCTTGAAAAGCGTACGGTGAAGACCGGAAAGAACATGTATGGTTCTTATACCCAAATCAAAGAAGGCCTCGCTATGACGGATTCTGTGGCGTTTCCATATGGTAACAATGTCCGCGACGGTGCAAAAGCACAGCCTTCGGACTTAAACGAGCTGTATCAGTAGAAAGGAGGATGACCGAATGCACGAAAATATTACGCTGTCTTTACAGAGTATCAAAAATCACCGTCTGAGGTCTCTCCTTACGATGCTCGGAATCATAATCGGAATCGCCTCAATCATTACGATCGTTTCCATGATCAAAGGAACCAATGAGCAGATCAAGGCCAATATCATCGGCTCCGGAAACAACGTGATCTCCGTTTCGTTGAATGATACCGAAGGCTATTATGATCCGGACTACTCCCCTCTTCCGGACGGCGTCGATGCTTGCACCGAAGAGATGCGAAAAGAGCTGCTCTCCCTTTCCGGCGTAAAAAATGCGTCGTTATATCTGAGCCGCAGCTGGAGCGAGGGTGTTTATTTCCGCAGCTCTTCTTTCAGTGGAAAGATTGCAGGTGTCGATCCGAACTATTTTGATGTCTATGAATATTCTCTGGATGAAGGACGCGGCTTTATCAGCAAGGATTTTAATGAGCGGCGGAAAGTCGTGATCATTGAAAGCAGCGTCGCATCTTATCTGTTTGAAGGCGAGGATCCTTTGGGGCAGACATTGGAGATCAAAGGCGAGCCCTTTGTCGTGATCGGAATCGTCTCACCAGCTGCCAACACACATTTGAAAATTGAAACGGTGGAAGATTACTGGATGTATCACCAGGATGACAGCGGAAGCATTTTTATTCCGATCGACTGCTGGCCGATCATCTATGGCTATGATGAGCCGCAAAACGTGGCGGTCAAGGGAGCATCGACAGACGCCATGACGACTGCCGGTAACCTTGTTGCAAGATACTTAAACGAGAATCTGGTTCATACCAACAGTTATCAATACAGCGCGCAGGATCTGCTTGAGCAGGCTGCACAGATTCAGGAGTTTACGAACTCTACCCGCCAGCAGCTTATCTGGATCGCCGGAATCTCACTGCTCGTCGGCGGTATCGGCGTTATGAACATTATGCTGGTATCGGTTACGGAGCGGACACGGGAGATTGGTTTGAAGAAGGCCATCGGTGCAAGAAAGAAACGGATCCTATTCCAGTTCCTGACAGAAGCTGGCGTCCTGACCTTTATGGGAGGGCTTTTGGGCGTGATCGCCGGGATTGGCTTTTCCTTCCTGCTCTCTGCCCTGACCGGAGCCCCGACTGCGATCAGCGTTCCTGCCTGCCTTATTGCCGTGATCTTTTCCATCGTGATTGGTGTCGTCTTTGGCCTGATCCCGGCCGTCAAAGCAGCAAAGCTCAACCCAATCGACGCATTGAGAAGAGACTGAGTCCCTCCCGCACTTGAGTCTTCCTTGTTCAAGTCCCTTCTCTGGTCCTTAACAACAAAAAAAGGCATCATCGATGCCTTTTTCCGTTGTTCTGCGGAGGAAGGGACTTGAACGGTAGACACGCTAAAAAACATTGAAAAGAAAGGAGTTTTTAGAGCATCAACCATATAGGGAGCACTTTAAGGAGCACTTTTCAGAAAAGGAGATTAAGAAAATGAGTATTGAAAACATGAAGGAGATAGCAGAAAGAATCGAACAGAACATTGAACCTGATGATGATTTACAAGTGATTGAAGTATTAGATTTATTGCATCAATCAAGACCGAACGGCTTCTGTACGGATAGGAACGTAAAACTATACGATACGGATTTGATAATGGAAAGTATTATTACAGCGTTCTATTACGGATATAGTAAAGGCAGAAACGTAGTGAAATAATAAAACGGATATGGCAGCAGACCATGTAAAAAGGGGAAAACATTTACTTTCCCCTTTTATTTATCAAATAGTGTGTCTATTTCTTTTTCGATCGTTTTTTGAATAATGGCTTGCGTTAGTTCTGCTATTGGATGGACTTGAGCAGAATCCGTAATTTTGAATCCGTCTGTACCCTTTACATAAGTTACGCTTGAGTATTTCTTTCCATCTTCAACTGTTAGTATTTGATAATCTTCAAGATGCTTCGCAGATAGATACTCCCCTATTTTATTAACAAGCTTGCTATTAGATATGATTTGATTAAGAACGTCTATGTAAAAGAATTCTCCAGGGTAATTGTTTATAAGCATCTTCTCATATTCTCTCTCTTTCAAATCTTCTTCCGTAGGGACAAACCCACCTTCTTCAATTGTCGGCTTACGGAAGTCTTTCGCTTTATGAAGTTTCTTTACTGATTTTTCTGTTAATCCGGTGTATTCACAAATAAACTTCAAATCATGTGTTGAGTATTGAATTTCCCCAAGTAAATAACTCATATCACATTCTAACGCATCGCATAATGCTTGTAAGGTATTTGGGCTGAATCCTTTTTTGGTTCTTCCGTTAATAACGTTTAAAACTGTTTGACGAGATAACCCACTAACTTCAGCAAGCTGTGTTTTGTTAATACCCTTTTCAGCCATCCTATTTTTTAACTGTATTCCAATTCTTTCAATTTCGTCTTGTTCTGTTATGTAAAATTCTTTTGACATTTTGTCTCTATTTTCCCTTTCAAAATACAATCATTTTGCAAGTTCCTTTTTACAGAACTATAGCATACAATCCGTATATAAGCAAACACAAACGATAGTAAACACACAAGGAGAAAAGAATGGAAAAAAGATTTATGACAATAACAGAAGTTATGAATTACCTAACACTTGGAAAGAACAAAGCAGATTCTTTTTGCGAAGTGATAGGGGCAAAGCGGAAAATCGGTAAACGTTCTCTTTATGACAGACAGCGTATTGATAATTACTTTGACGGAGAAGATATGATTTATATCCCCATTGACAACAACAAAAACAACTAACCTTCTAGAACGCCACAGAACGGCTGTAGAGCGGTTTTCTGGAGTAACGCCAGGGAATTTAACCACCTTGCAACAAATGAAGCTTAAATAGGAGTTTAATGTGACTAGTCGTTATAGAAAACAAGAATATAATCCTCCATCATATCAAGGCATAGGGGGAAACTTTAAATATCGTGCAGACAATGGAAAGATGCAAACTCGAAAGGATTCTTTCGTTAGTATTGCAGACAGCATGCTTTTAAATCCTAACTTTCAATATCTTTCTACAAGACAAAAGGTACTTCTGTTCTGTATGCACAAACAAACTCATGGAGTAAGAAAACCATCAAGGGACTTTCCGG
Organism: Lachnospiraceae bacterium; assembly: GCA_045546255.1. Taxonomy (GTDB): domain Bacteria; phylum Bacillota; class Clostridia; order Lachnospirales; family Lachnospiraceae; genus RGIG5612. The sequence goes on from JAZQCK010000052.1 coordinate 29,431, forward strand.
ATTTTGACCAATACAAAGAGGATGGCGTTATTTATTTTTCCCTTAAAACAGCTAAAGAGTATATGCCAAAGGAATACGGAAAAAAAGAAGATGCCAAGCATGACAAACACTCTTTGTTTTACAGCGATCTAAAAGCATTAGAAAAAAGTGGTTTTATCAAAAAACTCTATAGTGGAAAATCTCAAAGGACGAAAAACATATGGAAACTTTTGGGCGATTGGAAATACAAATGATTTATTTCTCGTGTGTCTATAGGTTACAGTTTTTCCTTAACTTTGTAACCAATAGATACACAGACTATAACTTTTGCTCCATTCCACACATAATACATGTAACTTATAGATACAGTTCTTTCTGTTTTCAAGTGAATAATATTGTAACCCATAGATACAGTATATATATATTTACCATCTCCATCTCTCCCTTGTCCGTTTAATGGGACAGAATGGATTTAACCTATCAACATATTATCTTACACGTAAAAAGGCGTTTGAAAGGCATTTAAGGAGCTTACAGAGTGAAAGAAACAACTGCAAAGACAAACGAAAAGGGATTCAGGCAGCAGACCTACAAGAAAGGAGAGTTTCTGCCAATGGACAGCGGTGATTTACACGCTGTCCTAACATTGGGAATCACAGCCTTGAAGCGTGGGGCAAGAGCCAAGTACTCTGCTGATACAACCGGACTTCAAGAGTTTATCTACGAATCACAGAACTATCTTGAGTATGTGAACACAGTTAACAGCAATCCTGACATAGATCGCAAGCTGATTATTGACGTAGAGAGTTGGTGCGTGTTCCTTGGAATCACAAGGGAAACTTTAAGGCAATACTCTGCACGTAACAAAGATTGGAAAGAGTTTATTGATTATTTCAAGGAAATCATTGTAACAGCCAAGAAGCAATTGGCGTTCAATGGCAAAATTCCACCAATGATTGCCGTTTTCGATTTAACGAACAATCACAACTATCATAATACTAGCGAATTCCACCTTGATACTACTCCACCTGAAGAAGAACCGAAACTTTCGGCAGAAGAACTGATACAAGAAGCACAAAAGTTAGTTGGATTTAAAGAAATTGATGCAACAGAAAACGAGCCAAAATAAAGGCGTTTCTTGTAACACTTTTGTAATAATCAGGCTTTCCACAGAATAAAACCACAAGATATGGTTCTACTCATCTGTTTTACCTATATATTGTGGTTCAACTATGGACAAAAGACGTGTTTTTTCCATAGTTGGGGATAAAAGGGCAAAACCTACCCCTTGTTATCCACAATCAGGGCTGTACTTTTATGGGGGACTACTACCCTTTTAACGGACTAAAATCGCTCTTTTTCTGCATCAGCAGACAACCTACAAGCAACCTACCCAATGGGGCAATAAGGGGAAGATAACCGATTCAGGTTACCCTTTAGAACACTTTCCAAAAATAAAAAAGAAGCATTGAACAAGACAATTATAAACGCTGAACTAAATAGCATTACTCCACTCCTGGACGGATTGAAAGCTGTAGAACAAGAAAAAAACAGTTTACAATTCCAATTTGATAAGCATATTATTAATTCGGTTGATGCTTCTATTGATTTGGAGAAAGTGAGAAAAAAAGAAATTCAGATTAAGAAGCAACTTGTAGACAAAGTACATACCAAAAGCAACGGAAAACCATTGAGCATAACAAAGTACGAAGCTACTTCAAGTTATCCAAATGGCTATTGGTACACAAGAGCGAAAGGAGGAGCACAGATTAAGGCAAAAACTCTAGATGAGTTGTATTGCAAATTATATGATACCTACTATGGAAACGATATTTTGACCGTGGGAAAAGTATTCAATCTTGCCTTAGAGGAAAAAAAGATTACACAAAACCCTGATGCCAAAACATTAATCAAAAATGGAAACGACTATAAACGTTTTATCAGTACTAATTTAGGACAGAAACCTATCACAGAAGTTACTGAAAGAGATATAGGCCTTTTTCTTGAAGCGTTTGTTACATCGGCAGAACGAACAGATAGACAGCTTACAGATTGCAAAGGAATATTGAACATAATCTTTCGATACGCTGTAAGGGAACGCCTAATAGATCGAAATCCGGTTGATGCAATTGATAACAGAAACTATAAGAAATCGTGCGTTTCTTCTAAAAAACCAACAGAGCAAAGAATCTTTTCCGAAGAAGAAATATCAATGCTTCAAAAAGAAATACGCCGAAGAATGACTTTAAAAAAATATGGCGATTACTATGTGAGTGGATATGCAATGTTAATTGCAATCGAAACGGGTATGCGTTCAGGTGAATTATGTGGGCTACAGTGGGCAGATATTGATTTTTCTAGAGGATATATACATATCCATAGGCAAGAATTACAAAGATACGTTAATGGGAAATTTGAGTATTACCACGTTGATAAAACAAAGAACGAAAAAGGCGTTTCTCAAGGCGGTCGTTATTTTCCTTTAACAAGTACTCTTTCTACTCTTTTCCTTGAGATTCAGGACAAACAAAACAAATACAATATCCAATCTGCATTTGTTTGTGCAAGAAAAGACGGAACAGCACTTAAAACAAAAACATATCAATCCTTTGTGCATCGTATATGCGACAGTTTAGGACTAAAAGCAACTTGCAACCATACTTTTAGAAGAAGTCTAAGTTCTAATGTTATGATGCAAAATGGAATAAACGAAGCTGACAGAGGCAAACTACTTGGACATAGTGCTGAAACCAATCTTAAATACTACACATACGAAAATAGGGACTATATTGAAAAGGCACGTATTATTTTGGAAAATAATCAGAAGTGCTCCCTATCAGACAGTAAGGAGCACTTTCAAACCATTATTTTCCCAAAGAGAAAAAGCCTACAATCCGCAAACTGTAAGGCTTTTCCAAATAAATTGTTCATGCGGAGGAAGGGACTTGAACCCTCACGGCCTTGCGGCCACTAGATCCTTAGTCTAGCTCGTCTGCCAGTTCCGACACCTCCGCATGCTGTTCCGTTTCCGAAACGCAAGTGTTATTATAACACATCTTTTTTTGATTTCAACGATTATTTTATTTTTTTGAAGAACGTATTTTTCAGCGAATTTTTAATCCGCGATTTTGTTCACCTCGGTCACAAGTTCCACATCCAGATGGTTATATGCAAACGGAACGCCTGCCTCGATCATACCGTTCTGCACCATCGTGGTGACTGCCCTTCGCACGTCTTGTCTCGTGCGGCCCGGATCCGTCCAATATCTGATTCGATAAGTAACAGCAGACTCCTTGAACCGCTCTGTTCCTTTATACAACACCTTTTCGACGCCACCGATGCCCGGCAGCTTCTCGCAGATCTTTTTCATGGCTTCATGAACCTTTTTCGGTTCAACATGATATGGAATATCCACATCCAGATCAAAGTAATCGGCAAGCACGATGATCTCATCGATGTTCCGATTGGAGATCGTCATTACTTCCGCATAGTCGATCAACTGGATCTTCGTCGTACGGATGTTAAAACTGATCACTTCGCCTTCAATCTCTTTTCCTTCCGCCGTTACATAGCGCACGACATCTCCGACCTGGAAGAATTTATCCGTCAGGATATGCGCACCCATGATGATATCTTTCAGGAAATCCTGAAGTGCAAGACCGACGATAACGGAAACGATACCAAGTCCTGTGATCAGACCGGTGACGTTAACTCCGTTCAGCTGCATCAGGGCGATAACAACTGCAAAGATAAAGATGGCACGACCTAGGTCAAACGCAACATGGGAAGCCGTTGACATATGGTCTTTATTTTTCTTGAAATAGTTTTTTCTGGCTTGCTTAATGACCTGCCAGACAATGATCGCAACGATGATGATTGCAAGGCTGATCCAGAAATTTGTCGTTTTAAAATACTGTATCAATCGATCAAACAGGTCTTCCGCTTCGACATCAGTGGTACTGATTAGACTTTCCATCACTTTCCTCTTTACTATCTCTTTGAATGGTTCTATCAAATACTACTTTGTTTTATCACGTTTTTACAGTTTCAGCAAGATTCCAAGCCCCGCAGAGATCAAAATATAAATCAGCGGATGCCCTTTAAACGTCTTCATAATAAAGAACAGGCAGGCGAACATGATGAGCGCGACCCAGTTGATATGGGTGATGATCTGGCCAATCTGGCCAAACATATCGAAGGTGATCTTTTCTGCATCAAAGAATACAACCAGAACAACATTAAGGCCTGCTGCCGCAATCAAAGCAGTGGAAGCCGGGCGGAGCCACTTAAAGCCTCCGATCACAAAACGGTTATGTTGGAATTTATCCAGCAGCTTTGCCACGATCAGGATGATGATCACAGAAGGCAGCACCAATGAGAAGGTGGAAAGGATCGCCCCATACCAGCCGTTCGTCAAAAAGCCTGCGTAGGTCGCCATATTAACGCCAACCGGTCCCGGCGTTGCTTCGGAAACCGCTATAAAGTTTAAGATATCGTGGTGAGTAAACCAACCGTACTGGTCGCTGATCTCGTAAAGGAACGGGATCGTTGCAAGGCCGCCGCCGACTGCAAAGAGTCCGGTCTTAAAGAATTGAAGGCACATTAGGAGAAGCTGCATCAGTTCTGCCCTCCTTTCGTGCTGTCATCGGCTTGTGTGTTTGAATCTTCATTCAGCGAATCCAGCTGTTTTTCTTTTTTTCTTGTCGTGATTGCGGTCCAGATCACACTGCCTAAAATGACCGCAAGGACGAGGAAGACCACCTCAATTCGGGTGAATGCTGCAAGGAGAAAAATGCAGATAAAGATAATGAAGGTCAAAACATCTTTGACCGTCTGCTTGATAAAGCCGATTGTCGCGTTGATGATCAAAACGCAAACACAGACACGGATACCTGCGAAGGCATGCTTGACGTATTCGCTATCAGCAAAATTAGTAAGCAGCGCAGCGATGACCATAATGATAATGATCGATGGCGTGATCACACCAAGGGTCGCGCAGATGGCCCCAAACACCCCGCCTTTTTTTCTTCCGACAAAGGTCGAGACGTTGACCGCGATGATACCCGGTGTAATCTGCGAAATTGCAATATAGTTTAACAGTTCTTCTTTTCCTAGCCAGTGCTTTCTGTCACATAGCTCTTTATCAATGATCGCGACCATAGCGTATCCACCGCCGAAGGTCGTGACTCCGACCTTGAACATGGTCCAATAGATCATCAGATAATTTAAGATTTTTTCTTTGGTCGTCAGTGTTGTCATGTTGTTTTTCTATTTTTGCTGTCTACAAGGTTTTCTATTACATATTGCCGGGGAAAACGTGGTCTAAGTACTGCTCCGCGATCTCGATCATGCGGTCCATCGTTTTCTTCGGAGTTCTTTTTATGTCCTTCATCTCCCCTCCAGGGAAGAACCTAGATACATGAAGTGGAATGGAAGGGCTGATCTTTCGGATCGTTTTTGCCAGTTCTTCCATTTCATCCTCCCTGTCATTGAATCCCGGTACGATCAGCGTGGTCAGTTCCAGATGTGCCGCTTGCTGCGCAGCACAGATATTTTGGAGGATGATATCTAGATCACCGCCGATTTTCCGGTACTGATCCGGGTTAATGGTTTTTAAGTCAATATTCAGCGCATCCATGTAAGGAAGGATTTCCTGAAAGACGGAAGGTTCCGCCAATCCATTCGATACCAACACATTTTTCATTCCTTCTTCATGGATCAGCCGCGCGGTATCCCTGATAAACTCAAAGCCGATCAGCGGCTCATTATAGGTATATGCAAGCCCGATATTATTGATGTATTGCTTTGCTTCCGCCACCAACTCATCCGGTGTCATATTGATATGACGAACCGGACCTCTGGAGATGCTGTCATTCTGGCACCAGGGACACTTCATATTACAACCCCAGGAGCCGACTGACAAGACAAATCTCCCAGGCATAAACAGATTCAGCGGCTTTTTCTCGATCGGATCTAAGGCAAGAGCTGTGACTTCGCCGTAGTTTAGACTTTTAGAGGATGGCATACCACTCCGAGCCTTGCAGATTCCGACGCTGTCCTGATTCAGATTACAATGATGTGGGCAGATGTTACAGATCATAGGTGTCTCTCCACAGTAAATCGTTCGAGTTCCATGTCTTCACCTTCTGTGATGCCGGCTTTTGCCATGGCGATCCGGATCTGCTGCCCCGGGGTATCTACGCCATCGAGGTCCGGAAGAAGCAGTCCTCTCTTATACCCTGCCGTCACGATCACGCCATATTTTTTTGCATCGAGCTCATCCGGCATCGCAGGTTCCGGCGGCTGAAGAACATCCACGTCGTATTCCAGTTCATTTAACTCCATTGCAGAAACTGCCGGAAATCTCGGATCTCTTGTTGCGGCTTCGATCGCCATCGAGATGATCTCTTCCGCAACGCTTCCTGTCCACGGTCTTATGGTTCCGATGCAGCCTCTGAGTTCTCCGTTTTTATGGAGAGATACAAAGGTGCCCCGCTGCGCATTCCGCATCTCATCGGTCAGTTCTTCTGCGCTTAGATCAGCCAGTGTCAGTTCTCTGCTTTCCAGCAGATAGGTCTCGATCGTCTTTTTTGCAAGCGCAATATATTTATCCGTCAGTTCAAACGCACAGATCGCATAGCCCACACCGAATGGACCTTCATAGGATAGGAACTTTGATTTCACAAGATAGTTATCCAGCGCGCCTGCCATCATGATAAAACCTGGAAGTCCGCATTCTGCCGCACGGTCTAAGAACGCATCATCAAATCTTTGAAAGGCATCGAAGTCGCACTCCGCCATGGCTTTTGTCACCGCCTGGTCAAACTCCGGGCCCTCCTTGGCAAAGCCATATGGGCCGTCCTCTGTCAGCTTATGCGACAGATCACCGCTGGCAAGGAAGGTGATCTTTCTTCCGACATGTGCAGCTGCCCTCTCGATGATCCGTCCCATTTCAAACAGCGTATCATTTGAAAGGAAGGAGGGTGAGATGCGAAGGATCTTAAAGCCCTTATACTGCTCTTGGATAAAGGAAAGCGGAACGACGGAGCCATGATCCGGGCGGTCTGTCCCCTGCTCTGTATAGACGATCGGGATATTGGCGCGCTCTGCCATTTCCGCAATTTCATCGGCAAGTTCCAGATCATTTTCAATGTCTAAGCTGACCTCGCGTGCATGGAACTGGCCTAAATCTCCATGCCATCGTTCGCCGCCTGCAATATAGAACGCATCACTGAAAACAATGCTATGCGGGGAGACAATGACGATTGTCTCCGGTGCATCTTCCGCAATCATCTTCGCCGCACTTTCATAAGCATCCAGCGTCGCCTGTATTACTTTTTCTTCCCCGCGTCCGACTTCCGGCCGTGCGATCGGCGGATGCGGCATGATGTATGCTGATTTCATGATTTCACCTTCTTTGGTTTCTCTTCAGGTTATCTGTCAGCGCCTGAATATCTAAACTACTTATTGCTCGAAATCAATATGCCAGGGTCAGCTGGACATTATCCCCTCCGAGCAGTTCTTCCAATTCTGCTTCTGACAGATTGATCTTCCCAAGCTTTGTATACGCCCAGGAGTTTGTCCCATAAAACACAACAATCTGATTTCCCGAATACAGTACGATATCTCCCGGTGCAGTCGTCATCTGGACATCATCCCGCACAATATCTGTACCCAAGGAGCCGACTTGCTCGAAGCCCCCATATTTTGACATTTGGATCGTAAGGCCGCTGCCCGCAGCAAGCTGTTTGATCGCTTCGACCGAAGCATTGCTCTCCCAAACGACGGGGATACTCTCCCCATTGATGGAAAGCCTCATCGCAGCCGAATATTCGCTTGTAATAATATTGCCTTTCCAGCTTTCGATCCCGCCAAATTCCAGAATATTGCTGTAGCCGAAAGATGCAAGTTTTTCAGACGCCTCTTTGCTCCGCCTTCCTGTCCGGCAATAAACCAGGATCTTCTGCGCTTTCTCCGGAAGCGTGTCGTTTACCAGTTTCTCAGAAGATGCATCCCCTGGGATGATTGATTCATTCGGAAGACAGATGGCTCCAGGAATATGACTGGAAGCATACTCTGCGTCGGTCCGCACATCCAGAATGATATAATCCTGTTCTTCCTCCATGATGCGCTGCGCCTCGTCCTGCGTGATCTGTGTATAACCGCCTTTGACGCTCCCGCATCCTCCGATCAGAAGAAGCAGGCTCAGCAGGCTGCATATAATGAAAAAATGAATTCGAATTCTTTTCTTTAATTTCATGTTTTTGATCCCGTATCAGAGACAACAATTTATCATTTTAACTGTAAAAATATTATATTCTGTAGCAAGGTTAAAAACAACTTGCAGAAGGAGCACGTTTTTCCTATTTTCACAAAAATGCCATCCAATTTCGGGTCAAAAATGGATGGCAAAAGTATGAAATAGCTTGTATACGTAGGCCGTCACTCGCGATTCTGACGGACGATCTCCCAGGCCAGGATACCGGCTGCAACGGAAGCATTCAGGGAATCGATGTCGCCTTTCATCGGAATCGATGCAGTCATGTCGCACTTTTCACGAACCAAGCGGCTGACTCCGTTTCCTTCGTTTCCGATCACGAGGCCGATCGCGCCTTTCATGTTGACGTTATACATGACATCGCCGTCCATATCCGCGCAGACAAACCAGATGCCTTTTTCTTTTAAGGATTCGATCGTCTGGGCAATGTTGGTCACCTTGGCGATCAGGGTATGGTAGACTGCACCGGCAGAAGATTTCGCCACTGTCGCATTGACGCTCGCGTTGCGATGCTTTGGAATGATGACGCCATGCGCGCCTGCAAGATTGGCGCTTCGGATGATCGCGCCTAAGTTATGCGGATCCTCGATGCCGTCAAGGACAAAAATAAAGGGCTTTTCTCCGCGTTCTTCCGCCTTCGCAAGAATATCATCGACTGTCGCATAGACAACCGCGGAAAGGTTTAAGATCACGCCCTGGTGGCGTCCGGTCTCGCTCATCTGGTCGAGCTTTTCCTTTGGGACCGAAACGACCATGATACCGCGCTTTTTCGCCTCTGCCACAATGGTAACAAGAGGACCGTTTTTTACGCCCTCCTGCACATACAGCTTGTCGATATTATCGTTATTTTTCAGGGCTTCCATGACAGGATTTCTGCCCTCAGCCATTAATTGATTTTTCTGTTCCATGGAAATATGTCTTTCTGAATCGTTCTATTAGTAGGATGGACATTCAGCCCCTATACGAAGAAGGCTACTTATAAAGCAACATGCGCAAAGCCGTAACTTAAGAGTTCTTTGATCCGCGCTTTGTTATCTTCTAAAAACAAATGCCCCATCAATGCTTCAAGGCCCGTTGCCCTTCTGTATTCGGAAGGCGAGCAGCTCTTTGGGACCGAAGCAGACTTTGCATTTCTTCCACGTTTAAAAACGGTCAGTTCTTCTTCGGTCAGAACTCCGTCCGCAACCAGGATGTCTGCTATTTTTGCCTGTGTCACAGCCATCGACATTTTCTTGGAATGCTTATTGAGCTTATCAACGTGCCCGGAAACTTCCGTAAGGACGTGTTCCCGTACATAAAGCTCATAAACCGCATCTCCTAAGAATGCCAGCTGAAGGGAGGATGGAGAGATTACTTTCTGTGCCATTTGACTCCTTCTCGGGTATCTTCGAGCACGATGCCCATCGCAAGCAGCTTATCACGAAGTTTGTCTGCTCTTGCAAAGTCTTTTTCTTTGCGGGCTTCCTGTCGCTCTGCGATCATAGCTTCGATTTCCACATCCAGGGCTTCTTCTTTTCGTTCCAGGTCGATTCCTAAAATACCGCACATCGTCTTAAGAACATACTCTGCTCTTTCCGCAAGCGCACTGGAAGAGGTATCGTTCATCGTGACGTTGATGGCACGGACCAGCTCAAAGACAGCTGCGATCGCATCTGCTGTATTGCAGTCATCGTCCATCGCCTCTTCAAATTTCTTGAGATACTCTGCTCCGAATTCGCGGTCCTCACCCTCATCAAAATCAAAGGAACGGTTTTCTGCGTTCTGCTCCATATAGTCGAGCTTTTCTGCCGCATTTTTAATTCTCTCAAGACCGTTCTTTGCGGATTCCATCAGTTCATCAGAGAAGTTCAGCGGGCTTCTGTAATGTGCGCTCAGCATGAAGAAACGAAGCACCTGAAGGTCATATTTTTCAGAGATGTCGCGGACGGTAAAGAAATTACCCGCGGATTTACTCATCTTGGATCCGTTGATATTTAAGAATGCGTTATGCATCCAGTATTTTGCGAACGGCTCCCCGTTTGCCGCCTCGCTCTGTGCAATCTCGTTTTCATGATGCGGGAAGATCAAATCCTCTCCGCCTGCATGGATATCGATCGTATTGCCAAGATATTTCTTACTCATCACGGAGCATTCGATATGCCAGCCCGGTCTTCCGTCCGACCATGGGCTCGGCCAGCTCGGCTCGCCTTCTTTTTTCGGCTTCCAAAGGACGAAATCAGAAGGATCTTCTTTATGCTCTTCGCCGGTCACTTTAATATCTCTGTGGCCGCTCTGCATATCATCCAGATTCTTTTTGGAAAGTTTTCCGTAGGCCTGGAACATGCGCGGTCTGTAATAGACCGTTCCATCTGCCTCATACGCATAACCTTTATCGATCAGGGTCTGGATCATCTCGATCATGCCGTCGATCTCCTGCGTTGCGCGCGGCGCATAGGTTGCCGGACGCACGTTCATGCCTTCCATATCTTTGAGGCACTCTTCAATATAACGCTCTGAGATCACGGAAGAATCCACGCCCTCTTCATTGGCTTTATTAATGATCTTATCGTCAACGTCCGTGAAGTTGGAGACATAGGTCACCTCGTAGCCTTTGTATTCCAGATAACGGCGGAAGGTATCAAAGACGATCATCGGTCTGGCATTTCCGATATGGATCAGGTTATAAACCGTCGGGCCGCAGACATACATCTTCACCTTGCCCGGCTCGATCGTTTTTAATTCTTCTTTTCTTGCATTTAACGTGTTGTAAATTCTCATTTTGTATCCTCTATTCTGATTTGATCTGATGATGCCTCTATCCTATAAAGACAGCATCGTATTTCTTTTTCTTAAGACTCTTTCTTCAGCAGTTCATCAAGCTTCGCAGACAGCTCTGCATAGCCTTCCTGCAGCGCCTGGATATCGTTTTTGACAGGGTCCGGAAGGTGGACCTGATCGAGTTCCTGACGTGGCGGAACTTCCACTGTTTCGCTGCGTACTACGCGTCCCGGAATACCGACAACCGTTGAGCACGGCGGAACATCATTGAGCACAACAGAACCGGCACCAATCTTGGAGTTTTCCCCGATCGTGATATTGCCTAAGACTTTGGCCCCGACGCTCACCATGACACCATCCATCAAGGTCGGGTGACGTTTTCCTTTTTCCTTTCCGGTACCGCCTAAGGTGACGCCCTGATAAAGGGTTACATTATCTCCGATGATCGTCGTCTCACCGATCACAACGCCATGTCCGTGGTCGATAAAAAAACCCTTTCCGATGGTCGCACCGGGATGGATCTCGATTCCGGTCTTTCTTGCTGCCTTCTGCGAGATTTTTCTGGCTTTGTAATACTTTCCTTCCAGAAAGAGTTTATGTGCTTTCCGGTATTTATAAACCGCCCAAAAACTCGGGTACAGCAGAACTTCCCTGCGATTCTTGATGGCAGGGTCCCGCTCCATGATGATTTCAGATTCTTCTTTATAATAATCGAAAAATTTCATACAGGGTAAAGTTTAACAAAATTGCATCGATTGTCAACCGCACCAGGCTAAAAACATAGTGGATTGGTAGACATTTTGAAGTGCTGCATTATTTCATCGGAATCGTCTTTTCCAGAAGGCAGACAGCGGTTGCGGAAATTCCGTCTCCTCTTCCGGTAAATCCCATGCGCTCTTCCGTCGTTGCTTTGATGTTGACCTGATCCACATCAATATGAAGCGCGCGGGCGATATTACGTCTCATTTCATCAATATACGGTCGCATTTTCGGATTTTCTGCAACAATCGTCGCATCGATATTGGAGGTAATATACCCTTCTCCAAGCAGAACTTCCCGCACTTTCTGGAGCAGCTCAATGCTATCCGCTCCTTTATACTGCTCATCGGTATCCGGGAAGAAGACGCCGATATCTCCAAGCGCAGCTGCACCAAGCAAAGCATCCATGATCGCATGCACTAAGACATCTGCATCCGAATGCCCTTCCAGTCCCTTTGTATATGGAATCTCTACGCCTCCAATGATCAGCTTTCTGCCTTCTACCAAACGATGTACGTCGTATCCCTGTCCGATTCTCATAGCATGCCTCCTGTATTCATGTTGTTCGTTCATGCTTTCCGTGACGTTTGTTCGTCACTGGAAGCATCTTATTTCAGTTGTTAGTATTATACATCAAATCAATTTCCATGTATAATACTCACATGCAAAAACTAGAGACGGCGAAAAAAAGAAGACGCTGGCTGGTTCCGCTGATCATTATCGGCGCGATCCTCTTATTCTGCGTGGTCACTTATATCGTGACGCCGCTGGTGATCGTACGCCCTTCTTATAACAAAGAAGCGGCAGCTGAGCTGACACTGATCGAGCTTGAGGAACTGTATGCAGAAAAGACTTCTATGAACATGCCGCTTGTGGAAGATATTACGATTGAAACGCCAAACGGAAAGCTTTACGGCTGGAGGCTGCATCAGGAGAACAATACCTACTCCGGCTCTCCTGATCTTTTGCTTTACTTTGGTGGTTATGATGAGGATTCCTCGACTGCGGCCCTCCGCTTCTTAAAACAAATGACCGAGAGCGATACGTTTAAGGGATATGACGTCGCGGTCGTCGACTGGCCGGGATATGGGACTTCTGAAGGAAAAGCCACGGACGATGCGATCCGGGATGCCTCCGTTTCTATCTATAACTATTTTAAAACCCGAAGCAATGTCCAAAACATTTATCTCATGGGCTATTCGTTTGGCTGCGGTCCTGCGGCCTATGTGGCATCCAAGTATGATGTTCCCGGACTGATCCTGCTCGCCCCATACCGATCGATCTATGATCTTTATAACAGCGTTACGCCGGTATTTTATGGTCCCATGAAACTGCTGATCTCTTTCCGGATGGACCTTACAGAGTATGCCGAAAATGTAAAGTGCTCCCCTTTGATCATTGCATCGAGAGCGGATACACGCATTCCTTATTGGCTGACCGATGACGTGGCGGAGCATTTTTCAGAAAGCACAGAGATTGTCACATTAAACGAGACCGGGCACGGAGAGCTGACAACAGATCCGGATGCTTTGGCTGCGGTTTCAGCCTATCTGCATCCTTAAGCGCGTGTCCATTTTTGATTCTCTGTTGCCTCATAATACATAAAAGAACGCAGCGTTTTCCCTTTCTGATGGATTCGTGAAAAAAATAAAAAATTCAGTTGAAATCATTTTCGAATGTGCTATAATAGCAAAGCACGACTTGAGAGCCTGCAATTTTGGCTTGATAAGTGACCCGGGGTCTTAGCTCAGCTGGGAGAGCACCTGCCTTACAAGCAGGGGGCCACAGGTTCGAGCCCTGTAGGCCCCATTGTGTGAAAGTTTGAAAACTTCATATTTACTATGGCGGGATAGCTCAGTTGGCTAGAGCATTCGGTTCATACCCGAAGTGTCGCTGGTTCAAATCCAGTTCCCGCTACTAAAAAAGATCAAGGACTTCTCCTTGATCTTTTTCTGTACCATATAGCATTCAGTTCACACTTTTCCCACCACATTTTTTTATCTTTTTCAGCCGAAAAAGGCACTATTATGCATGTAAAACAGTTTTTCACAAAAATCCCACCACTTTTTCTTTCAAAAATGTGGTGGGGAAATTGTGAAACGATGCCTTAGATGCATGAAATCAGTATTTTCGAAAAAAAATGCCCCTAAATAATGGTGGGAAAAATGTGAACTAGCCGGTTATTGCATCAGTTCGGATAAAATCTGGTGCCGGTCCGCTTATGCTCGCTTCTTGCATGCATCTTTTCGATCTTTGCCTGCGCCTCCGGATTTGTCTTTCCGCTTGTCAGGAATTCATCGATTTCATCATACTTGATGCCCATCTCGCCTTCATCGGTCTGGCCATCGAAAAGACCTGCGGAAGGTGCTTTTGTCCGGATGTTTTCCGGCGCATCCAGCCATGCTAAGAATTCATAGACTTCTGAAACATTCAGATCGCCGATCGGATTGAAGTCCACTCCCCCATCGCCGTACTTTGTATAATAGCCGACATAGAGTTCATCCGCATTTCCGGTACCGGCTACGAGTCTTCCCTCGCTCTGTCCAATCGCATACAGGGTCGTCATACGAAGGCGCGGCGCGATATTGGAAATAGCCGGATCTGTCAGGTTCTCACAGGCTTTCTTTGCCTGCTCTAAAAGGGCTTCTCTGGTTGCGGTCAGATCAACGACTCTGTATTCAATATGGAACTGCTCTGCCACATCGATGCCGTCCTTCATGTCTTCCTGATAATTCCGTTTGGAAGCACATGGCATGATGATGCCGACCGTATCTTCGCAGGCCGCTTTACAAAGGATACCGACCAGCGCGCTATCCTTTCCACCAGAGTTTCCATAGATTACGCCTTTGCATCCGGCGCTTTCCACCAAGCCTTTGATCCATGCGACTCTTTTATCAAATTCTTCCTGATAATTTCTCATTTGATTCCTCCTGACAACTACTTGCCCCTGTTTTTTTCTATCTTACACCATGCCCCAAAACGTGACAAGGGGACGGTTCTTTTGTCACCTTTTACTTGTCTGAAATATGCCTCTGCCATCATCACAAAAAAGGTGACAAAAGAACCGTCCCTCTGTCACAAAAAAAGGAGACAGAGAACCGTCCCCTGTCTCCAAGAAGAGGACCGGCGCACCGATCCTCTTCAAACTCTAGCTTGAAACTCGTTTCACGAAGAAACGTGAATCACTTGATTATTCAGCGTTAGCTGCACGAACTGCGCACATAACGATGTTGCCAACCAGCTCAGAAACCGGAGCGGATCTGGAGCAGTCAGCAGCGATCTTCTTGAATCCCTGCATCAGCGGGCCAGGTGCGTCTGCGCCTGCGAAGAACTGAAGCAGTTTAACGCCGATGTTACCAACGTTGATATCCGGCCAGATCAGGATGTTTGCCTTGCCGGCAACTTTGGATTCTCTTCCAACTTTCTTTGCTGCAACCTTCGGATCGATTGCTGCATCAAGCTGGAATTC
>JAZQCK010000053.1:0-12004 GCA_045546255.1 Lachnospiraceae bacterium
TGATAAGGAGGTATCTATTTTTCAATACAAACTCCGAAATGATCAGACACTACAGGCTCTTCTTTACCCGAAAACTTCACTGTCGAGGAATTGATCCTCTCTAAATGGTTGGTCCAGATAAAATCGATTCGCATTCCGCTCTCCGATCCATTCTCCCATCCGTCTATGATTCCCGGGACGGTAATTCCTGCATCCTTTTGGGCCGCGAGTTCATAAGTGTCAAGCCATCCGTGATCTTTAACATAGTCGTATCCCTCCAGTCTGACCTGGGCGGGGCTGTTAAAGTCTCCCATCAGATAAACCTGTTCTTTCCTGTTGCCGATCAGCGCCTGCACCGTATCCATCTGCGGAATAAAGGATTCCTCCTCGTCATCCCACCAGCCCATATGAACAGAGTAATACCACTCCTCCCTCTTGCCGGTAAAAACTTTACAGCCAATGATTTTTCTGGTCTTCCAGTTAGTGTAGTCACGGATTCCGGAAATATATGCCTCCTCCGTCTTTAGAATCGGAAACCGGCTCAGGATTGCAAGTCCTTCATCATACTTGCCGTATCCGAGCTTTGCGGAGCAGAAAGTCCAGTAATACCTGATTCCCTTTTTTTCAAGTTCTTTTACGATCAGCCAGGCACAATTATCTTTTCTGATGACACATTTCCCGTCCGAGGGATAATAGTCTAGGAGCTCCTTTTCCTCCACCACTTCATAAGAGGTACTTTGACAGCATTCCTGGAGCGCGATCACATCGATCCCCTCCCTGACGGTCCACTCCGAGAACAGATAAATCATATCCCGGTACGCCTGTTCATCATGGATTC
Organism: Lachnospiraceae bacterium; assembly: GCA_045546255.1. Taxonomy (GTDB): domain Bacteria; phylum Bacillota; class Clostridia; order Lachnospirales; family Lachnospiraceae; genus RGIG5612. The sequence continues at coordinate 818 of JAZQCK010000053.1, forward strand.
TGGAATGGCTGTGGATATTAAGTGTTAATACTTTCATCTTTGCTGACGATCCTTCAGTTTTACAAAATATCGTTGATATCCGACTTTATAACATCTGCTTTCGGCCCGTAGATCGCCTGAATGCCCTTATCCTTCACGACAAGTCCCATGGCACCTTCCTTTTTCCATGCGTCCAGTCCGGCAACTTTCGTTACATCTTTGACGGTGACACGCAGCCTGGTCATACAGGCATCCACAAGCTCAATATTTTCTCTTCCGCCAAGCAACGCAATGATCTTCTCCGCCTTTTCATTGCCGCTGCCGCTGGATTTGCCTCCGCTTTCCTCTTCCCCTTCCTCATCTTGGTAATTGCCTAGACGTCCGGGAGTAGCAAATGCAAACTTTCCGATCATAAAGTAGGCCACAAAATATCCGATTACGAAGAAAACTACGCAGCAGATAAGGAAATGAATGATATCTCCTCCAAGCCCCGCCTTCAGAGACATAGGAATTCTTGTGACAAATTCCAGATTGCCAAAGGAGTGCAGTCTCAGATGAATAATACCGGCCATTGCGAAAGCACATCCCTGAAGCAGAGCATAGACAATATACAGCGGAAGTGCCGCAAACATGAACATAAACTCTCCCGGCTCCGTGACACCCGTAAGGAAAATCGCTGCCGCAATGGAGATAAACATTGACTTGTATTTGGGTCTGCGCTCGGGCTCTACTCTTCTGTACATAGCAAGAAGCACGCCCAAAAGCAGTCCCGTTGCGCCGATCATCTGCCCTACCTTAAATCGGGCAGGAGTAACCGTAGTGAGCAGGTTCTGATATCCGGCCATATCACCGGCATTCTTCAGATTGATCAAATCCGTGACCCATGCAAGCCAAAGCGGATCCTGACCGAATACCTGTGTTCCCGCATTTGCGCCGGTCAGAATCGTATATGTACCGCCAAAGGATGTATAGTTCATCGGAATCGTCAGCATATGGTGCAGGCCAAAGGGCAGGAGCAGTCGTTCCAGTGTACCATACACAAACGGAGCCAGAATCGGTGATGTCTCCTGTGAATTGGCGATCCAAATGCCAAAATTGTTGATACCGGTCTGCACGACAGGCCAGATTACGCTCAGTATGAGAGCCGTGATCGTAGAATAGGCAATGACAACCAGCGGTACAAAGCGCTTTCCATTGAAGAAAGCAAGCGCATCGGGAAGTTTGCGGAAATTGTAGAACCGGTTATAGGCATTGGCTCCGACAAAGCCCGCAATAATACCGATGAAAACGCCCATGTTCAGGGCGGGTTTATTGAGCACGCTGACGAAGTAGTCAGACACAAGGATCTCTTTCCCGAACAGAGTGTGGGTAACTGCAGCGGGATCTGCCATCATATCCGTTGTAACCCCGAGAACCGCTCCTGTTATTACATTGATCAGACAGAACGATATAACTGCCGCAAAGGCTCCTCCTGCCCTCTCTTTTGCCCAGGATCCGCCAATGGCTGCCGCAAACAGTATGTGCAGGTTATTGATGATCGCCCAGCCAATCTCGGCTATTGTAGTGCCGATCGTATTTACAATAGCGATATCTCCTCCGACTATATTGATCAGATTTCCCACACTGATCATAAAGCCTGCGGCAGGCATAACCGCTATGACGGTCATAAGAACTTTGCCCAGTTTCTGCAGAAAATCAAAATCAATCGGTATTTTGAACTTCTCTTTCTTATCCTCTTTTGCGGGGGCGGCTTCCGGAGCTGATTCCGATGCTGTCTCCTCAAGGCTCATGATCAGCGTCTTCGCTTTCACTTCCCCGAGTTTAATATCCATTTTACTGACATCGGCGCCATCGCAAATGATGACAGGAGTGATAGTCTCCAGTCCTTTTTCCTTTAATAGTGCAAGGTCCACTTCACAGAGCGGATCTCCGGCCTTCACCTGATCCCCTTCTTTCACATAAGCCGTAAATCCCTGTCCGTTCAGCCCTACAGTCTCCAGTCCGATATGTACGAGCAGCTCAGCGCCCTGGTCCGTCTCAATAAAGTATGCATGTTTTGACTCAAGCACCCCCTTGATAGCACCATCCGCAGGACTGAAAAACCTGCCGTCTGACGGAATCATCGCGATACCGTCTCCCAATACCTTGTCGGAAAATACCGGATCGGGTACTTCCGTGACCGGTACAACCTTACCGGATACAGGAGCATACACTTTCAAACTCATCTTTTCCCTCCCTTAAGCTAAAAAATGCCGCGGAGCCTGACAGAGCTCCGGCTCCGCGGCCTATTATTGTTTCAAAAAGTATAGAGTTATTATCCCCGCCTCTTTCTAAGTGCACCGAACAGAACGAACGCAGTACCAGCTGCTGCCAGTGCGGCAACCGGCCACCACATCTGTCCCGTCTGCGGAAGTTTACGATTCGGGCGCTTAGGCGGCACATATTCCCGTGCCACGCCAATTGGTTTCGCTGCAGCATTCACATTGTAGTTCAGCGTTCCATCAGGATTTCTGTTTGGAATAGTCATCAAAAAAGGCGCGATCGAATATTTGTTGCTGCCCTCCCCTTTTTCTGCCTGAAGAACAAGATAAAGTCCAATCGACAGTCCGCTGAAGCTGACCTTCCCGTCTGCGTCCATTTTCTTAGGCTCTACATCGAATTCATAGTTTTTGGCGATGGCAGCCATCTTTTCTGCCAGTTCGATATTGACTGATTCAAGTTCCTGATCCGTCTCCGGAATCTCTCCCACTTTCGAAAAACGGCTGTCAGCAACGAACTTAAAACCATCATCAACGACGACGTCTGCCACTTTGTACAGACCAACAGAATTTCCGTTTGAAATCGGATATGTCTTTTCTGTGTTCTCATCGTAATAAGTGAACGTGATCGATATCGAGCCTTCTCTTTCAAGATCCGGGAATTCATTCGACGCAGCTGATGCCGAAAGTGCTGTGAACGGCATCAGCAGGCAAACGGCTGACGCGATCACTGCTCTTATGATCCCTTTTATACTCTTTTTCTTACTTACGTTTTCTTTTTGCATCTTGAATGCCCTTTCCTGAATATCCTTTCATCTTTTCTTTTTAAAAGAGTGACCAATACTTCGATGTTCCGTAATTTCTCTGACAGATTGGAGTTTCTTCGATCTACTCCTGATGTCCGGTGCCTGCAGCTTCTTTTCATTCAAGTACTGTTCCTTATAGCTTTTCACTTTTCTGTGCGTAATAACTACATTCAATAGGAAAAGTCCAGTCATCAGTATCAGCGGCACCAAAGCAATAAATGGAACTGTATTCATCGGGGGAACTTGTATTGCATCCGCCACAACCATCACTCTTCCATCAGAATTGGAAATCCGGCGTCCCCGAACCAATAGACGATGTGTGTTTACCCCGTATGGCGTACAGGTAACCAAAGTACAGTAATCCTGTCCTTCTTCAATCTCCAGCCGAGACAAATCAGAAGGTTCCACGACAGAAATGTTGTCCACCTCATAGGTTAGTGTTTCATTCAGTACAGTTAGAATAAAAGAATCCCCGATCCTGAGCCTGTCCAGATCAGTAAACAGCTTTGCAGAGGGCAGGCCTCTATGTCCGGATAAAATACAGTGTGTATTTGCACCGCCAACGGGCAGCGAGGATCCCTCCAGATGACCGACAGAATCTATTAAAACTCTCTCTTCTGTACCATGATAAATAGGAAGCATGACATTGATCTTCTTTATCCTGATATATCCTATGATCCCGCTGTCGTCGATATTCAGCTGTTCTTGATACTCCTTCTTCTCCTCCTTTGACAAAACCAGATTTAACCCGCGCTCTGCTAGCTCCGCATTGTAACGTCTCGCTTCATTTAAAATCCCTTCATATTTCTCCGTATTAATTTTTGCCACATTTTCGGCATAGGACATCACAACGTTGGATTGATGAACGGAATTCCAGTATTCGGAAAAGGACGGATACGCGATAAGACCGACTCCTGCGGCCATAGTCATGAGCAGCAAAATAGTGACCAGCCAGTTTCCGCGTTTTGTTCCTGTTTTAATTAGTCTCATCTGTTGTCTTGATAGCAGCAGCCGCCACCCTGGTCATCTGCCGGATGACGGTTGCTAAACTAAAATCTGCAAAAGTGATTTTTTTTTACCGGAGCCCGACACAAAGTCGGGACTCCGGATCTGATGGGGGCAATTACTCGTTATTGAGATACTCTGCCATTTACCTGCTCAGCGCTTACTGCACATTCATGCGGCGGCGAGTCACCAGAACTACGCCTGCACCGATGACAAGGATCGCACCGATTGCATAGATGATTGTTGTGCCGATACCGCCTGTAGCGGGAAGCTGCTTGCCGGGCGTATTATTAACCGCATCTGTACCGGTCTTCTCCGCATTATAGTTGTTCTCTTTAATTTCAGTTGCCGGGTTATCTGCCTTATGCGCATCGTCTCCAACCGTAAGCTGGAAATCATTAACCTTAACATAGCCTACAGGAGCCTTTGTTTCCTTAATGGTATAAGTGCCGGCTTTCAGGCCTTCCCAGTAAACATATGCGTGTCCGCCATCAACAACGGTTTTCACTGTTTTGAAATATCCGTTATCAGCAGTGAGCTTGGTTGTGCCTGCTGCATCGTAAAGATCGAATACCGCATCTGCTAACGCTTCTTTTGTTTCGCCGTCAATCTTTTCGAATACAATACCGTAGGTCTTGACAATATCAATGTCCTTAACTTCTTTTGTAGTATCTACATAAGGATTCGGATTGTATTCAATAGTAGCCGGGTTTTCTGCTGCACCGGAGATTACATTGTCTCCAACAGTCAGATTCGATACATTTGTCAGCTTAGCCGTATAGGTCACGGTAACACCTTTTCCGCCATTTGCAAGAATGTATGCCTTTGTAAAATCAACTTCAAGGCTGGTGCCGGAAGCTTTCACTGAACCAGTGGTGGAAGCCATGGCAGTGTCCTTGTTGTAAACGGTTGTATCTCCAACCTTAACAACGACTGTAGCAGGATTAATTGTGAGGTTTGTAGGAGTATCGGTGATTTTAAGTGTTGCATTTGTCGAGTTTGCAGGATACGTAGGAATCTTGGTCACAATGGTGAAGTCAATATCATCGCCAAGACTGTAATTACTGGTCTCTTTTTTGCCGTCAACAGTCTTCTCAACAGTGATGGTATCCTTCTTCATAATTGTTTCATTAGCATATCCGGCAGTACTCATATTGATTACGTTGGAGCCGTCATCGCCATAATAGTCATTGGCAACAAATGCCGGATTGTAAATAATTCCGGAATTCTTGGGCTTTACAAGCACCAGGTACAGACCGGGAACAGCCGTGATTTCTCTGGAATCGGTTGCGTCACTGTTTGTATACTCAGGGGATGTTGCCAATTCAGCAATTTTCTCAGCCAGGGGGGAATGAATCTGTCCATTGAGAACCTCATTCTTCTCAGCCTGCGTAATTCCGTCGAAGGGAGCCACAAAAGTCCAGCCGTCGTTTTCAACCCACTTGAGAACCTGATAGAGTTCCACCGTGTCGCCACTCTGAACGCCGGATACGGTTACCTTTCCGTCAGCAGTCTTATTACCTGCCGCAAATACGCTTGTACTCATGCCAAGTACCATTACCATGGTCAAAAGCAGAGCAAAGACTCTTCTTATTTTCTTCATCTTTTTTCCTTTCTTTTCCTTGTATTATTGTTGTTTTGTATAAACAATCATGCTCATTCCCTGGCAGCCGATCGGTCCCCGGACAAATCAGCATCTGCCACAAGCTTGTCTATTGAGCGGTGTTCCGGCTGTATTTTCATTCCGGCATCAGTAATCAGAGGCTTATATATTCCTCCTTTCTCTGAGCCTCTTGACAAAGCCGTATAACAGAGCGGGGAGCATTATTAATACCAAACCTCCGAATGTGAAGCCAAAACTGCCGGGACCTCCAAGGGTAGGAAGCGCCTTGGGTGCTGTGTTGGTAAACTTAGCGGTATTGATCACCGCTTTATCAGCATTGAATTCAGATGTTGTATTGTCATAGTAAACACTGACCTGCAGCGAAGCTGTTGCCGTGTTTTCCGATACAGTGACAATCGCCTTTGCCACATGCGTATCAAACTCAATTACCTCCTGCAGTTCCGGATCGGAAACGCTCTGCAGCTCTTTAATCTCATACTCGTATCTTCCTGCTTTGGTAAACACGATCGTTCCAAAATCAATGGCACCGTTCGCCGCATTGGTTGCAGTGACAACTTTCCTGCCGCCTTCCGATTGAGCGTTTTCAGGCATAGGAGTATTGGAATCCGCAGACAGCGTAAAGCTGAATAAATCTTTAGACAATATTCTGTTCCTGAGCGTCTTCTTTCCCGTCAGGTTAATCTGTGCGGGACGCAGAGTATACACATTTGTAAATTTAGCCTTGTCTGTAACCGCCTGATCTTCTGCATATTCGCTTCCCGAATTGTCATAGACGACTTCCGCACTCAGTTTTCCTTGATTATCAGCTTTGATATCCACAGTCACCGGTACTTCGTGTTCGTCATAGGTCACTCCTGCTGCGTTCCCATGTGTCTCTTTAATTACATACTGATATTGTCCTGTTTTGCTGAAGGACATTGTTCCAAACGAGAATGAGCCGTCAGCAGCATTCGTAACCGTTCTCCTTCTCTCTTCGGGCATAGGCTGGCCGCTGTGGCCTTCCTTCTCGGTGATCGTAAACAGGAACTCATTCTGTGCCAGATTCCGTCCCGTCAAAGATTTCAGACCAATCAGTTCCACGGGAACGACTGACTTCAGTCCTATGCCCAGACAATGTGTTTTGAATGGCTGGTCATGACTTGCTCCGGTATTTGTGACCTTAAACTCCCATGTGCCGCTTGTTCCTTCAGTGAATATATTGTTGAACCAATTTGATTCATCCGATACCTTATCCCTGAAACCTGTATTGGCAAATGAAAAATCATCATCCTGATCCGTTACAGTAATCCTGTAGTCACCAAAGCGCAGATACAGAGGACCTTTTTCACCCTTGTAAGCAAAGCTTCCGTCCTCCGAAAGCTCAAGCTCTCTGCTAAAGAAACTGTTCGTATCAGAGATTCCCTTCAGCTGGATCTTGTACTTCCGCCCGGAATACGCCGGATCCTGGTCATTCATCTTTCCTTCCATATTCAGGTCAACAAACATCTGGCCTTTGACGGTTTCCATGGCAGGTGTGGCAGCCACAACCGAGGTATAATTCCAGTTTCCTGTCAGATCCTGCGAGTTCGTGACTGATTTCTCGAAACTGCGCCAGTAATCATAAGTATCTCCAATGGCCGGGCCGTCAGAACTGTCAACATCATGGATATACAGCTTCATTAACATTTGGCCTGTCTTCCCGGTCTCGATCGGTCCCTGTGCGACGAATTTGACCATCACGACCCTGGCAAGGTCTTCGGGGCCAAGATCGTCCGCTGTCTTCCATTCCACATTCCCGCCGTTCTGTACAACCGGCTCCCATGTATCTACAATACCGGCCGCCGGAACAGTATGGGGGTCCGGATTTGAAGAAATGGAGTTCAGAGCATAATACGTCGTCCATTTTGTAGTAGCGGATTCCAGTTCTACCTTTTCCTTGAGATCTGCCGTGAACCCGAAAGTCTTTCTGGCAGCAGGATCACTCTCCGCTCCGGAAGGATTCTGCAGATCAATGTTTTCAAAATAATTGCTGTAATCCATCCCCTTCTTGGGAATCGGCAAATAAATCACAGTTCCATCAAAGTACTCTGTCGGTGAAGTCGAGATATAATCCAGCTTCAAATCTGCCGTTTTCCCGGGTACAACCGGTGCGATCGATGACTGCAGCCCGTTGTACTGATAAAACTCAGTCTCGTCTTCAGGGCGGATAGAAAGATCCACGTTCAGGCCGATCAGAGGCTTAAGTGTGAAGTCTCCGCCGCCTGCTCCGACTGTATACTTACTTCCGTTGCCGATAAAGTTATTCCTGTCAACTGCAACCGGCGACTCCCACCATCCTGAAGTGACAGCACCCTTTCCTCCGTCGCTCTTTCCGGGATCCCACATGAGAATGTCCTTAAGCGAAAGGTTTTGATTGGTACAGTTCGGATTCACAACAGCATCAAACGACACGCTCAACTTATAATCTCCGTATTCCGGTACAGAGTCAGTAATTCTTTCTATGGCAACCAGCTTGCCGGCATCCGCTTCGTTTCTTCTGAACCTGTAGGTCGTCCATATGACTCCATTCACGTCCTTCTCAGTGGGATTGCCTACAAGTTCGAGCAAAACTGTTGCTCCCGAATCTACATCTTTTGCAATCACACTGGTGGCATCGAGAGATAACCCCTCTGGAAGATTGATTACTATATCCGGATCGACCAGCATATCCTGCGATTTGGTATAATATCCACTTTGCACTACCGATTGAAAATGCAGCTTATCATAAGGATAGTAAACATCCTGCGTTTTACCCGTGTCCCCATTGACGACCGTCGTCTGGGTCCTTCCAAATCCGGTATCATTCCATCCTATCGTTGTGTGATCGGTTGCCTGCGTGAGCTGATTGTCGATAGAGCCTCTATATACCAGATCCTCCAGTGTCCCGTTCTCAAGGGCCGCATCCAGTTCCTCTTTCGTAGTGCCGTCCTTGAGCATATATAGAGAAACATTTCCTTCCTGATGATTCTCAAACTCGCCCCAGTAGCTGACACTGCCAATTTCATATTGGGTATGATATCCGGTCTGACTCACATCATTTGTAAACAGGCAGCCCACAATGTATTCACCATAAGGCAGAATTTTATTCATGACATCACCGGAAATATTGCCTCCACTACCAAAAATACTGATTCCGTTACCTACTGAACCGCTCAATCCGGTAGTCGGAATAGATATAACTCTACTATTGGTAATAATGTAGATATCTCTGATATTACTGCCATGAAGAACCAGGTTTGTGATATGCATATTGGTATCATTGGAAAGATACCAAGTGCAGTTTCCATAATCGGTATCCGGTTTTACGTTGAAACCGCCAAGCCAATATTCCAGATCATCAAGATTGAAATCATAATTGATGTCTCTTCTTGTCGCATTTCTGGGCGTTATTAATACTTGCTTTCCTTCGTACGATGTAAACGATCTCCAATAATTAAGCGTAGTCAAGTCAAACGTTTTGCCGTTACGTGTCATTGTTGAGGACAGGGTCAGCTTAACGATCTTTTTTTCCTTTCCGGGCTTGATACCGGTAACAGTATCGCCTTCTTTATAGACGTCGCTGTTCTTAATAATCTCACCCTGGCTGTCTTTGTAGTCCCTAAAGGCACCTCCAATCTCGTAATAACTCATATCAGCGGTAAAGCTTGCTTCAATGGGCCCTAATTCTCCATAGGTATGGCGAAAGCTTCCGTTTTTCATGAGAACTTTGATTGTTCCTCCGCCGTTTGCTCCTTCTGTGATGGTTACCCACAGATGGCCGGGAGCGATTTCCTTTGTGCCCTCATTGACGGTTGATGGAACCCCCTCATTAAAGCCCATTTGTTTCACTATCAGGGAATTATCCTGATAATAAACATGTTCCGGATACGTCAACGTATATGTTTGTTCTTCAAAATATGAAACACTGCCCAAATAGTCTGTATGGAAGTTATACTCATCTGCAGACATGCCAAACTCTGCGGACCGTCCTTCTCCCGGAGTGGGTGCTGCTATAATCGCCTCTTGCAGTCCTTTTAAGCCTGTACCCGTTCTAATCAAATAGGCTCTTCTAATATTCGTTGCCCTGACATAAAGCCGCTGCCTGGTTTGTCCCGCATCGGACGAAGATGTAATGATGATCGGATCCATGTCCTCATCACTTGCGTTGTGTGTCAGCAGATCATAGTCAATCCTAAGATTGACATTTAACTCGAGGGTATGCTGTCCGTCCAATAGCGTATACTCGATATCTCCACAGTAAATTGGTATATCCTTCTCTGTGCTGGATCCGTCTGTGTGACCGGTTATTGCCTGACCCGCCCAATCAGTTACGCCTTCCTTAACCCCGACGATGTGGGTATCTGCAGTCGCAGGGCCGATTTTTGTGCCAAGTACGAAATCCTTATACTCATCATCGATTTTGACCTTCTCGATCTCTCCAGGAATACTATCTCCATCTTTCGCAGAGCAGCTGATAATTCCGAATCCGGCAGGGACCTGAATCTTCACTTTATGATTGGTCGAATTTTCTAGTTCAACCCTGATGTTTAAGGTTCTCTCAACTAATTTTTCGGGGTGTTCCTTATTACTGACTTGTAAAACATATCGGGAATCACGGCTCGTAGTTGTGACATCCACTCCTCCAAATTTGCAGGTGATCTTATCAGGTCCGGACGCATCCGTGACGTAAATAACGATCACCTCATCATCGGAAAATGTGATCGTCAGTCTCTCAGCGCTCAAAAACGGCTTCAGAGACAGCAGATTCCAATCATTATCCTTCTGTTCTACACTTACAAGCTCCGGCGTCGAGAAGTCCGCGCTCACTACATCTGCTGCATCTCTCTCAATACCCAGTTCGCTAAAGAGTCCGGACAGTGAAAGCGCATTTCCGCCGTCAAGATGGTACTCCGCGTCTTCATAAAAGAAATCAACTGTATAGGTATAGGCAACCGCATATACAGAAAAGCTGTCGGCTTCGAAAGTCACCGCACTATTTACATCGTTCTCAATCAACCGGGCACCCGTTTCAGTAAAATGTACTGTGCTGAACTCCGCGCCGTTCTCACGTTCTTTGGTTGAGCCATCCTTGAGAGTGATCTTTACCTGCACCGGAGCAGCGGGCTCGATTTCCCGCTCACCACTCCATATGCTTATATCAAAGAGCCTGAGATAAGGAAGAACCGAATCATCTTCTCCATAGATTGCCATTGCAGCATCCGAAGCATACTCCGCATACCCTTCACTCTCTTCCCCGATTTCAGATACTTTCAGCTGTGCACCTTCGGGAATCTTTGCCTCAAGGCCATAAGACACAGAGATAGAATAGGCGCTGCCGTCTGCCGTGATGACGTCACCGGTCAGCATCTCTGTTCCCACAATTCCATAAACGGAAAACTGATCGGACTCGAACTCGACCGCTTCGACAGCCTTTTCCGTACCCTCCGCTTCAGCATCAATCACTTCCGCTTTTTCTTCGTCCTCTTTGTTGAAGTGAATTGCTTCAACCGCTTTCGTC
>JAZQCK010000054.1:0-7079 GCA_045546255.1 Lachnospiraceae bacterium
GTTTGTGAGGTAGATGAGCATGGAGATTAAATGGATTGATGGTTTTGAAATCAAAGCTGCTGCTAAAAATCGAGAAATTGTGATATCTGCAAACAGGGAAGGCATGCTATCGCTGGCTAAGCATCTGACGGCTCTTGCGGATGGAGCGCCGGGAGATCATATCCATTATGATGAGAATAATTCGCTAGCTGCAGGTTCGACAGAAATGATCATTGAAAGGATATAATTATGGCTTTTTTTCCACCTATACCATTGATAAGAAGAAATGTAATTGTGAACAGTCTGAGGGATTGTGGTGCAACTTCGGAGGCAACAGCAAGAACCTTGGCGGAAGCAGGTGTAATCAATCCAAACGGGTTTAAAAGGATAACGGACAGGCTTGTTAAGACAGGAGAAATCCATAGGACTCCGGATGGACGATATTATGTCTGAGCGCGAAATCGGGATTTGTCGATGCGCCATTATTATTCAACCTTAGGTAGAAGTACAGAAATCAACCACTGGTTCGTGTTCAAGGAGGGTCTGTTTTTATAAGATTTCCTTAAAGCAAAGGAGAAATCAGTGATGGATCAGATAAAAACCGGAAATCTCATAGCACAATGCAGAAAAGAAAAAGGTCTGACACAGGCGGCTCTTGCAGAACAGCTTGGTGTTTCTGACCGGGCTGTTTCTAAATGGGAAACAGGCAGGTCTCTTCCTGATGCAGATAACATGCTGGAGCTTTCCGGGATTTTGGGCATCACTGTTGATGAGATCTTAAAAGGTGAAAAAACAGATGAAGGAGGATTTGACCAGATGGCTGAAATGATTCATAAGCTGAACACAAAGCAACAGGAAGAAGAAACCAATAAAAAGATGCTGCGCCATGAGGTGGTTATTGGTCTTATCGGTACGGTAGCTTTTGTTGCGTTTGTATTAATTGCAGCATTAATACCTGACGTAAAACTTTGGGTACGCCTGATCATCATTATTTTTGGCGCCGGAATCTTTGGGGTTTCTATGTATCATGCGATAAAAATAGAGCGGGAAGTTGGCTATTATGAATGTCCTGACTGCGGTCATAGATATGTTCCTGGGTTTGCAGCATTCATAAACGCACCTCACATGGGAAGAACCAGAAAAATGAAATGCCCACAGTGTGGCAGACGTAACTGGCAGAAAAAAGTGCTGACAAAGGACTAAGTAAATTCCAGTTTGTTGGTATGAACAATGCAAAAATAGAGAATGATAAGGATAAATGAATGATGGCATATTTAAGGATCACAGAAGATAATATAGACAACGAGCATATTTGCTGTGCCATGTCAAATAACCAAAGTGTTCAAAAAAAACAGTGGATGAAGGAGCGCTTTTCGGATGGACTTGTCTTTTACAAAAGTGAGCAGCGCGGCAAATGTTTCATAGAATATATGCCTGCTGAAAATGCGTGGCAGCCTATCGATGCGGAAGGATATATGCATATAAACTGTTTATGGGTGTCAGGGTCATTAAAAGGGCATGGATACTCAAACGATCTCCTTGATGAATGCAGGAAAGATGCTGTTTCTAAAGGATACAAAGGTCTTACAATCTTATCTTCAGAAAAGAAGAAAGGTTTTCTGGCTGATCCTAAATATTTAAGGTACAAGGGTTTTGAAGCAGCTGATGCTTCTGATACAGGGATACAGCTTTGGTATTTGCCATTTGACAAAGGCGCAAAGCCACCACAGTTTAAAGAATGCGCAAAGCACTCAAAGATAAGCGAAAGTGGGTTTGTCATATACTATTCGGATCAGTGTCCATTCACATATTACTGGGTTCCGAGGCTGGAGGAATGTGCTAAAGAGCACAGTATCCCTCTAAAGGTGATACATATCGATACAAAAGAAGCTGCACAGAATGCCCCTTCTCCTGTGACGAACTTCACCATTTTTAGGGATGGTAAATTCATATCTCATGAGATCCAATCGGAAAAGAAACTTTTAGCTTTGGCCGGGATTTCTTCGGCCTCTGCGAAATGACCATTTAGTTATAGGGAAAGACTTCAATGGGAGGCTGCTGATGAAAGTAACACTTGAAAAATGGACTCCTGCAATGAAGCAGGAATTAATGAATATATGTAACTTGGTTGATCGGTCTTATCTTTCGAATCGTATGCCATATCCTTATACGGATGAATCGGCGGATTGGTGGCTGGGAATGGTGACCGAGCACGATGGTAAGGATGGCGTATTCCGTGCCATCATGGTGGACGGCATAGTTGTTGGTAATATTTCGGTTGAGCAGAAATCCGATGTTTATTGTAAGGACGGAGAGCTTGGGTATCTTCTTTTGACAGATTATTGGTCAAAGGGGATCATGACCGAAGCGGCAAGACAGATCTGCGAGATTGCCTTTGCGGAATTGGATATCATTCGTATCACGGGACTTGTGTATGCTCCGAATGTGGCATCACAGCGGGTTCTTGAGAAGAACGGTTTTATGCGGGAAGGCATACAGAAGAGTGCTGTTTTTAAAAATGGACAGATTTATGATTTGTTTCTATATGCGAAACTAAAGAAATACACAAATTCCAGTTTATCGACTAGATGAAGATGGAGATTTCAGGTTTCATGAAAGGCTGGTGCTCGACATTGGAAAAGATAATAAATGATGCGGATGGAGTTCTAGACAACTTTCATTTGCCCCAAACAGCGATTTGATTCCAAAATTGATTCCAATTTTTAGCGGTGACATCCGGAAACCCCCTTTCTTAAAGCATTTTTCGGATTAGGACTGACTTCGAATCCCTCCTTCTCCGTGGTTTAAGTAGTGGGAAGCCCAGTAAATACTGGCTTCCCGCTTTTTTGATGTTTCCCGTTTTCTGTTACACACTGTTACACTTTTAAATAACCCGTCGAAACTCAATAATACCAGGCATTTCCGCGATTTTGGCTTCGATTTTTGAGGCATTTTCGGGAACATTTCCTCCTGATACCGGCATCATGAAATCGACGACTTCCCTGCAAGACCAGTTGTCCTCAATTTGTGGACAACTGATTATGGCTCTGTTATACTTTAAAATGAGGTGGAAATAAAATGAGAGCAAAAACATCGATCCGATTTTTTAACAATAAAAAAGTCCGCGCACGGTGGGAAGATGACACGTCTAGTTGGTGGTATGCTGCCACAGATGTGATAAATGCGTTGATCAATAGTGTAAATCCCAGACGTTATTGGAATACTTTTAAAGGCCGACACAGTGAGTTGTCCTCTTTTTGTAGACAACTGAAAATGACGGCTGCGGATGGTAAACAGTATAATACGGACTGCTTGAATCAGGATGGAATAAACTTACTGTTGATGCTGCTTCCGGCGAAAGAGAAGATTGCTTTTACTGATTGGATGCAGGGGAGAAATGATCCGGTGGATGAACAGAGTAAGAAAAAAGCGTATGAACTATATGTCAATTCGATACTCGAAGATTCTGAAATAGGGACAATAAGGGGGCTGCAGCAGATTCATGGATATTTGTTTGAAGGCTTATATGATTTTGCAGGGAAGGTCCGAAATAAAAATATCTCGAAAGGTGGATTTACATTCGCAAATTGTCAGTTTTTTGATGAAATATTTAAGCAGATCGAAAGTATGCCGGAAGATAATGTAGATCAGATAATAGATAAATACATTGAAATGAATATTGCACATCCATTTATGGAGGGGAACGGTCGCGCTACTAGAATTTGGCTGGATCACATTCTGAAAAAAAGGGTTCAGAAATGTGTAGACTGGCAGAGAATCGATAAAAAAGAATATTTGTCTGCGATGGAACAGAGTCCTGTCAATCCGGAACCAATTAAGCAGCTGATTGCTGGTTCACTTACAGACAATATCAATGACCGTGAAATCTTTATGAAAGGAATAGACTATTCGTATTATTATGAAAAGTTCATATAAAACAATGATGAGAGAATACATCATCTACTATCAAGGGAAGATAATCGGCGGAATATACGATGACAGGTTTCTTGTTAAGCCAACAAAAGCCGCAATTGAAATGATGCCTGATGCCCCGCTTGAACTTCCGTATGAAGGTGCAAGAGAAATGCTGCTGGTTGAAGAAGTGGATAACAGGGATTTCTTGAATGTACTTTTGAACGAAATGGTTGATGAACTGCCGGCTCCAAAGAAAAAGAAATAAACAACTTCCTATTTGTGAGGACAAAGAGCATGAAAGAAGTAATACTTAGTGCGGATAGAGACAGCATTTTATATTTGGTTCCGGATGATGTTGCAGAAAACTTGGAAGAATACTGTCTGGAGTTCTGTTCTGACTGGCTCCGGAATAGTCCTGATGCTGAAAGGTATAGAGTGGGCAAGGCAGTCTGTTATACGGAAGCGGATTTCATTGAGTATCTGAATACCTATGTTTTTCCGGATTGTGAATCAAAGATGATCAAGAATCTTGGGTGGACAGATCTTGGAAAGAGCCTTCCCGAAGAGTATAGGAGTATTCCTTACTATAATTTCTAAACGATAAAATCGGCTTTGCAAAAAAGTTATAGGAGGCACAAAAATGATACTTAAAAAACTTACTGCAGATCATCCTGATGTACCGGCCCTCAAAGCTCTTTTTGAGGAAGCATTCCCGGAAAATGAACGACCGATCGGTATGGACGTTATACTCACATATCTTGATAAGATGCCATGTGATCTTCTTGGTGTTTATCCTGAGGAAACTCCTGACACCTTTGTTGGATTTTTCTTTGGCGTGAGAGGCGAGTCCGGAGTATATGGAGTATATTATGCTACCGATCCGAAGCTGCGTTCCACCGGTATTGGAAGCAAGGCATTCAAAGCGATCCTGGAATACTATGGCGATCTTCCGTTCTGGTTTTCCTATGAGAGCACTTTTGAAGAAAGCGACAATGCGGAGCAGCGTGAGCGCAGACGTAAATTCTATTTAAAGAACGGATTTTATGAGACCGGTTGGTTTGCAAAACTGAACGGTACAGAATTCATCATTGCAAGTTCCAAAAAAGAATTTGATAAAGAAGCTTTCGAAAAATTTATGGCAGGAATGGCTGCCGGCATCTCATCGGCTGCTAACGCTCCGGCATTATACAGACGCGACTAAGTTCAGAAAAAAAGCAGCATGACAAGGTGAGTGGGGAGAATGAGCCTGATGAATTCAAACTCTATAGAAATTGCGATAGCGGCTGAAAACCAGAAGGAAGCGAACTCTTTTATTGAGAAACGCTTAAAGCGGAATAATATCAGCAAAGAGATCCGCTCGGAAACGCTGCTGGTATTTGATGCGCTCTTTTGCAGTCTGCTCAGGCAAGGGTTTGATAAAAACACGCTGATGACGATCAAAACCAGAAACAAATTTGGTGAGATCGATATCAGCCTTGGCTTTGAAGGAAAACGTTTTTCTGACATCGGCGATGAAACTGCAGATGTGACAGAAAAAGAAATCATTCTGCAGGAATATGAAGACAAGTTCGATTACAGCTATCAATCCGGATATAATTCGATTCATATTGCTGTGCAGAGAAGCTTTCAAAATACACTGATCGTCAGCCTTGCATCCATTCTTTTGGCAATCCTGGTGTATATTCCGATCAATGCATTCATGAGTATGGACGCCCAGATACAGTTGGGAGAAAACATTGTTTTTCCGCTGGTAAAACTGTTTGCCAATGCAATGCTGATGATAGGCGCCCCGGTCACATTTTTTTCTCTTTTGAAAAATTTCACGGATATCTACGTCATATCGGAGAGGAACTCTGTTGGAAGAGGCTTACAGGTAAAAACGATTATCACATCGGTGATCGCAGTTGTTCTGGCAATCTTTTCCGGATTGATCATTGCAACGATCCTGAGTTCCGATCTTGGGGCGATTGCCGGAATTGGAGGGCTCGATGCAAGCCCGTCACTCAAAGAGCTGATCGAATCTTTGGTACCTTCCAGTATCTTTGAACCGTTTGAGACGATCATGCCGTTCCCTCTGATCTTCGTGGCATTGATCTTTACCTATGCTTTTTGTTCGATCGGAAAATACTTCGACAAGGTGAAATCGGCAGTGGATGCCTGCTACACCTTGTTTTCCAGAATGCTGCATGTCGTCATGTTTGCATTTCCGTTTTTCTGTTTCCTGGCGCTGCTTTATCCGCTGTTAGGAAGTGGCTTCGAAATACTTCTGGTGATCTTGTATATCATTGCTCTATCAGCAGCCAGTCTGGTGCTCCTTGCCGCCTTTTATCTGATCAGACTTCTGATCGGCGGCGTGAAACTGAGGCCGTTTTTTAAACATCTTCCGACGATGTTGAAGGAAAATTATAAGATCGGATCTGTTATCGATGCGGTTCCGTTCAACATCCGATACAGCGTAAAAAACTATGGAATGGACCGCAAACGAATTACAGACAAGTATACCATTCTGGCCCAGATCAATCTTGATGGAAACTGCTATCTTATCATGCTAATGGGAATGCTGTTTGTCTTCATGATGGTGAGCAAAGCCTCATGGTACCACGTCATAGTCATTGCGATCATGGTTGTATTTCTATCCTTTGGAGCACCAAATCAGCCGGGATCAATTCTGATCGGTACCTTGATCGTCGCACTATTTCTTAAGGCAGATGTGCTGATTCCAACCGCGGTTTATCTGGAAGTCTTCTTCGGCGCACTTCAGAATATGATCAATGTCACTGGCGATATCGTGACAGTTGCAATTGAAGAAAAGTATGTATGGAAATGAAAACGACAAAAAACATAAAAGAGGGGTCTAGTTGTTCAGACCCCTCTTTACTTGTGGTAACGATGTCGTTTTATAACCGAGTCAGACCAGAAGCAGATAGGCTGCTGCAGTTTCTGCACTGTCAATTCCCACTCCTGAATTGTAATAACTGGAAACCGGATTTATTAATCCGCTGCAGTAAGCATTGGCAGCTTCTTTTGCCAGTTCTGTTTTTCCCGCATCTTCAAGACCGGTCGTGATCATGATCTGATCCCATGCATTGATGCTTCCGCCTTCGATGCTTAAACGGCTGAAATCCTTGCTTCCCATATGCTGTGAGAGAAAACCGCACGGGGTCAGGAAACCGTTTGCAAATGCA
>JAZQCK010000055.1:0-22039 GCA_045546255.1 Lachnospiraceae bacterium
CGGCTCTGGTTACCTCATAGGAAATTGTGTCTTCTCCTACCAGGCCCTCTACCTGTGCGGTCAGCTCCGGATCTCCTTCTCCAAAGGTCTTTCCGTTATCAACGGCGGTTACCGTTACGGCCTTCGGACTGATCGTAAGGATAATGTCTGCACTTACAGGATCAGTCGTCACTGCATACAATTCCGGATCAGAAGTTTCTAAAGTAACTGTAGCAGTAGTTCTATATGTTCCGACATGTGTTCCTATTGCTTTAAAAGAATCTTTTCCGCTAGTAACTTCTCCGTTATCTCCTGTAGAAGTATATGTAACCGTTACAGCGCTCGGAAGATCTGCTTCATTAACCTCTACCTTTTCCTCGTTTGCATTTGCAAAGAATTTAAGCGTATAAGAATTATTGTCCTGAGAAATACCATTATATGTCTTCGATACTTCGGAACCTGTTAATTCAGCTGAGTACGTTGTCTTCCACTTAGCATAAAGAATATTCTTTCCGCTTTCATCCCACGCTAGTCCAGCTAGGTTATCAGCTCCATAAGTTGTATTAAGATCAATATCATCTCCTGTTCCATCAGCCTTTGTGTTCCAACCAATGAACTCATATGCAGTTCTGCTGAAGGTATCACTGCCGAGAAGTTCAGGAATAGTAAATGCCTTGTTGACAAGAAGACTCTTCTCTACATGACTCTTGCCGTCTGCTGTTCCTCCATTGCCATCGAAAAAAATTGTCGTAGCTCTGTTCTCGTCAGGTCTGAACTCTGCTTCAAAGACAACATATTTAATGGTGCCGCTTTCACCGCTATCATCTGAGATGGTTTCATTCTGGAAGTACTCAGATGTTACATCGACATTTGCACCATCCTTATATGTTTGAGTCTTTTCTCCATTGGAATCAAGAAGTGTCCATCCTTCAAATTTATATCCGCTGTTGTAATCTGTAGGCGCAGGTGCCGTATGAAGGGAGATTTGATCATTATTAACAACATAAGCCGTGTTATCTACAGGAACTACAGTCTGTATAGAGCCGTCTGCCCTATATGTATAGTATGCTTCACCAACTTTGTAGATAACATATGCGCTGTTTTCTTTAACGCTGAGACTCCATTTAGCCTTTAACTTAATGATGCCCTTAACGTTGTCATGTGCTCCATCATTGTCACCATAGGTGTTATTTGCCCAGTCATCTGTATCCTGATAATTCATGTTTACACCAGGAACATTTTCATTTATCTGAGTCTCGAAATTCCATGGATTATTATCTCCGCCTTCTGCATACCAGCCAGTAAGTACATATCCCGGACGCTGTACTGCAGAACCAGTGATATTGGAACCACCTATCTTTTCATTATAATCAAGCCTGAAAGAAAGCGCCTGATTATTCGCAAAGCTATAAGAGCCTGCAGGGGCATTCGGATCCAATACGACACGTGTACGCTTGGTTTCCCATTTCGCATATAAAGTGAGATCCGTATCACCCATAGTGGCAGTTGAAAAATCAAACGGAACTAGTCCCGCTTCATCCTGGAACCATCCAGCAAAAGCATAGCCATCTGGTCCATTTGTTGGCGTATAGTCAGCATAATCCTCTAAACTTGAACCGAAAAGAACTCCCTCCTGTTTTTTAACCTGTGTTCCGTTAGAACGGTAGAAGATATTGTGGCCATTACGCCTATAGCGCAAATACAAATTACCTTCATGTTCTATATTTGTTGACGTTGTTGCTGGAGTCCAGTCACCTTCAGTATTTCCTGTTCGATATCCATCAATAGTATATCCTTCAAAAGTTTCTGTAGGAGTCCATGTTCCGCCATTTATATCGGCGCGTGCCAATACATTGTCATCTGTATAGATCCAGTCTCCATTAGCTTCTTGCTTGTAAGCAATCAGTTCATAAGGACCATAATAGTTTGCGGTTCTGAAAGTCACATCTGTCGTTTCACCTGTTGAATGAGAAGAAACTCCAGGATTAAACTCAGTAACTGTCATAGGGAATAAAAATCCTTCGTTCTCCCAGGTTTTCCCATCCCCTGCATTGGGCCACTCATTATATTCTGCGCCATATAAACCTGTGTGAGTATAAGCTGTCTGCCAATTCTCTACATAATAAGTTGGGTTATAACCATTAACCTGATTACGAGTATATACCACATCATCGTCGCCTAGATAATAATATTGTCCCTCATACTCAATCATCCACCCATAACCATTATAATAATTCACAGGATACCATTGATTATTTATCAAAATGTAATAAGTGGTTCTCCGGTTCATGCTTCCGGAAAACTGCTGATAATAGTATGTTCTATTTCCCTCTCTAAAACACTGATAATAGTTGTTATTCGAAAAATAGTAGTAAGTGGTATCAGAACTCCAATCTGGATTGGTTACCCTTGTATATCCAGTAAGAGTTTCGAAGGTGTATGTTATTGCCCTACGATCATAACGTACGTTCAGTGTGGTTGTTCCATCAGCAGAAACAACCTTGCTTGTATCAGAATTATTTTCGTTGTATGTGAAATAATAACCATATTCACTTCCAACAATTCCGCCCTTAGTAGTATCAGCAAGTTCTAATTCTACTGTATCTCCGGTTTTTGCTGTTTTTGCTTCACTACTTCCAACATATACATACGTTTTATCAGCATCATCTGCAGCTACAGCGTCTGTTTTTGATTGCTGCCAATAGACAACATAGTATGTTGTCTGATCACCTTCCCACTGTGCATAAAGGGTAGTATCTTCTGCCAGTGTATTTCCAAATTCATCAACAGTTGTGTCATCTGTCTTGCTCCACCAAGTGCCTTGTCCATCTGCTTGAGTATTCCAGCCTAAAAAGGTATAGCCGGCACGTGTTGGATCCTCTGGTTTAACAGTTACTGAATCTTCTCCAAAAACCATCTGTGGTGGAATATAGGTCACTCCACTTCCAGGTCCACCCGCATTAGAATCAAATACTAACCAATAACGGTCAGATTCCTTAAGATAAAAATCGAAATGACTGGTGACGGTAAACTCCTCATCTGCATGATAAATTTGGCCATCCTGACCCATCCAGCCCTCGAAATCTCCGTGACCTTCTGAAACTGGCGGATCATTCTTGATTGTTATGGTCTTATCTTCCTGATCTACAGGAATGTTTTTTGTCTCGAGAACAATGGTACCTTCATCTCCATGCTCTAAATAGCGAACAACGTATACTTTCTTAACAACAGCATAGTAGTTGACTACCGTATCAGTTGAATAATCATCCCACCCTGCCTTAAACGCTGCATTCAGTGCATCGATATCCATACCGGATGTTGCTCCCTGTTCAGTCGCCCATCCATAGAAACTCTCGCCGTATTCAATATCAAAACCAGGACTGTAAAGATCCTGAATTGTTCCGCCGACCTTTCTGATATACTCATCCGTAATGAAGTTTCCTTCTTCATCATAGAACTTCGCGGTAACAATCTTTTCTTCCTCGACGATAGCATAAATTGAGAAATGTTCAGCCTCTAATGCTACCTTATCGCCGTCAATGCTAGCATCTGCTATTACTTCTGCCTTATTATTGTTATCAATATGGACAACTGATTTTGTCTCATCATTCGCCATTCCCGGAGTAGTCATCGTCATATGTACCGGCTTGAGCGGTTGTACCTCTACTCCGTTTGGTCCATAGAAAGTAATGTCAACAGCTTTTACTTCTGCGACTTCTCCTTCTACCGCATCATTTACAATATCATAGACCTCAACTGCGCTGACCGGAATTACGACCATCGTCGTACCGACCGGGAAGGTTCCGGGATCAGCGGTGACACGCACCTCAACATCCGTCGTTGCACCACGGAAAGGAAGGACGTCTTCATTGAGCTGTGGCTCTGCTTCCGTCTCCTCTTCTGTGGTCTCTTCTTCGGTTGGCTCTTCGGTTGTTTCCGGAGTTGCTTCGGTCTGAACCTCCGGTGCTTCCGTTTCCGCCGGCACATCAACAGATTCCTGTGTTTCTTCTACCACAGGCTCTGCCGGTGTCTCCGTTTCGATCGGCACCTCCGGTTCCGTGCTTTCCTCCACATATTCCGTAACGACTTCTGAAGCGGTTTCATCAGCCATTACAGATGTGATCGTTGGAAGGCTGAAGCTGCTCAGCACGACCAGGATCGACAACAAGATTGCTGAAAATCGTTTCAATAATTTTTTCATAAGATTCCCCTCTATATGATTCCTACAAACACTTATCCTAGCTTAAAATATACCACCTATATAATATGTCCTAATCAGTCACAATATGCTTCACAAAAGGTGTAAAATACGGGTAAGTATTTCACGTCTTCTGACAATAACAACTATTTATCCACAAATAAGTATAAAGTATATAAAAATACATGTAAACCAAAGCTTTGATGTGGATTGTATTTATTTTGAACCAAAAATGTGGCCAAAAAATGTTGACTTTTTACTGCTCTACCATGCGAAACAAAGCGTTAAAAAAAGTTCCCACTATTTGTGGGAACCTTTTAAACCTTCAAAAGTAATATGATTACTTATGTTACTTCTCTATAAGATTAAAAAAGCCTGATATTTCAGGCTTTTTTGGCGTTTTTCTATTCCTGCAGATCGACGATCCCGACTTCCTGTCCGTCCATCCAGATCTTCTCGAGATCATAGAACAGGCGGTCTTCCTGGTTAAAGATGTGGATGATCACATCGCCATAGTCCATCAGGATCCAATTTGCGTTATGATATCCTTCGATGCTCTTCGGGATGATGCCCTCTTTTCCGAGCTTTTCTTCCACATTATCAGCGAGTGCCTTGACCTGGCGCTCGTTTGCGCCGCCGGTGATGATGAAATAGTCTGCGATTACGGAAATCTTGCTGATATCGATCACTTTGATATCCATCGCTTTCTTTTCATCTAACAACATGAATGCTTTTCTTGCTACTTCCTTTGAATTCATTCGTCCTCCTACTTAAATCTCATCCAGCTTTGCTTCATCCGCTGCGTGCTTCTCTTCCACAACCTTCTTATAAAACTCATGCGTTGCCCTTGTCGCCGGATCGATCGTTTTGCCTTTGCTTTCTAAGTATTTCAGCGTATTTCCTGAGATCACATAAACGGCCTCGTCAATATCCTTAAATGCGAGCTCCTGAATCTGATCCAGATGCATAATGATATCGTCCCTGTTCGGCTCAATATAATCCGACACATAAATGATCTTCTGCAGCATCGTCATGTCCGGTGCGCCGGTCGTGTGCGTGCGGATCGCATCCTGGATTTCCCGATCCAAAACGCCGAACTTATCGGCCACGATCTCTGCGCCCAGCTTTGCATGCAGCAGGGCCGGGTTTTCATAGTCGATCTGATCTAAGAAAATGCCGTACTCATGGCACATTGCATATTTATCTTCATCCGGAATACACTTTGCACAGTCATGCAAGAGCCCTGCGATCTCCGCCCTGTCCGGGCTATCAAAATGGTAATTCATCGCAAGTGCCGCTGCTGTGAACGCCACACTGATCGAATGCCAGTAGCGATCATAGTCCAGATCGTCCTGCAGCGCTTCCTGTATAAACGTAAAGTATTCCATCTTCATGACTGTTTTTGTCCCTCTCTGTAAAGTTTATTCTTCTCTGCTAAGGTCATCCGTCGGATTACAAAGCTTAACGGTAAAGCCCATGCTCTTTGATATACTCGATCACGCTGTCCGGAAGGAAGTATTTGACGGACATGCCATGCTTTACTTTATCCCGGATATCTGTGGATGAGATATCGATGTTCGGCATATATAGGTTCACGATCTTCGCACCGAATTTCGCTCTTAAATAATCCATCTGCTCATCCAGCTCGGAGTTTGGAATATTGCGGCGGCTCGAAAGGATCGTCGCCATCTGGAAGATCTCCTGCGGCTTATACCACTTTTCCATCTGGAAGAGCGTGTCGCTTCCAACGATCAGGAACAGATCATCATATGGGCTCTGCGCTTTCAGGATCGTTAACGTGTCTACCGTATAGGAATCGCCCGGCCGTTTGAGTTCCATATCCGAAAACTCGAAATGCGGATTGCCAGCAATGGCAAGGCGCGTCATCGCTTCCCTGTCCGGATCAGAAGATACACCGCGCTCCGCCTTAAAATAAGGATCGCCTGCCGGCATGATCAAAACCTTGTCCAGATTGAACCTATCATATGCAGTTTCTGCGAGGATCAGATGTCCGTAGTGAATCGGATCAAATGTCCCGCCCAGGATTCCTATTCTCATAAGATATTATATTTGCTATCTTTCTTTTTGCGTCTGTAAAGCGTGATCTTGCGTCCCATGACCTGAACGACCTGGCTGTGCGAACGCTCTGCCGCCATCTCTGCCAGCTCGCGCGGATCATCGAAGCAGTTCTTTAAAACGCCCACTTTGATAAGCTCTCTTGCAGCAAGCGCCTCATCGATCGCGCTTACGACTTCCGCCGTCAATGTTTCTTTTCCTATATGGACGATCGGCTCTAAAGAATGTGCCTCCGCCCTTAAAAATGCTCTTTCTTTGCTTGTCATTGATTAGTCCTCATAATAATCAAACTCATGTCCGTAAATGCGGACGGTATCGCCTTCCTGAATGCCGAGCGCCTTGATCTCATCTAAGATGCCCTGCTCGCGCATGAAATTCTGGAAGAAGAGGAAGCCTTTTTCGGACTCCAGGTTCGTATAGCCCAGCATGCGCTCGATGCGCGGGCCTTCGACGCTGTAAGTCGTCTCATCGACTTTCTCCACCGTGAACGGCTCGATCTCTTTGCTATAGTAATCCGTCACGTCAAACTCGCTCTCAAAGACGGAATCCGCATCGCCTGCAGCTTTTACCATATCTAATAAATAGTACAGCAGTTCCTTCGTGCCTTCGCCGGTTGCCGCAGAAATCGAGAACACTTTGATCTGCGGGTCGATGGCTTCGAGATCCTTGATCACACGGGCTTTTTCTTCCTCATCAAAGATCAGATCCATCTTATTTGCTGCGATGACCTGGCGCTTCTTCGACAGAATATCATTATACTTCGAAAGCTCGTTATTGATCGTCTTGATATCTTCAATCGGATCACGGCCTTCCGTTCCGGCCGCATCGACCAGATGTAATAAAACTTTACATCTTTCAATATGCTTTAAGAACTCATGTCCAAGGCCGGCGCCTTCCGACGCGCCTTCGATCAGTCCCGGAATATCTGCAATCACAAAGCCATCATCCTCCAAATCCACAACGCCCAGGTTCGGATCTAAGGTCGTGAAATGATAATTGGCGATCTTCGGTCTCGCATTTGTTACGCGGGAAAGGAAGGTGGATTTTCCGACATTCGGGAATCCGACCAGGCCGACATCTGCGATGCTCTTCAGCTCTAAGATGATCTCCAGCTCTTTTGCTTCTCCGCCCGGCTGCGCATACTTCGGAGCCTGCATCGTCGGCGTTGCATAATGCTGGTTGCCCTTGCCGCCTCTTCCGCCGGTTAAAATCACGAATGGCTCTTCCGAATCCGACATATCGTGAATGACTTTGCCTGTCTGAAATTCACGGATCAGCGTTCCCTGAGGCACCTTTAAGACAAGGTTCTCACCGTTGGCACCGTGCTTATTGTTCTTTCCGCCTTCTTCGCCCGGCTGCGCCGCAAATTTGCGTTTATGGCGATAATCGACGAGCGTATTCATATTTCGGTCCGCAACAAAAATAACGTTGCCGCCTCTTCCGCCGTCACCGCCATTCGGGCCTCCGTCCGGGACATACTTTTCACGACGGAAACTCACGTGCCCGTCGCCGCCTTTTCCGGATTTAATTGTGATCTTCGCGTAATCTACTAACATACTATTCTCTCGGGTCAGCACGCTGTCGCGTGCTGTTCGGTATAAAAGCGTGTTTAAGATAAAACAAGCTCCAAACCATAAGATTTGGAGCTTTGCATTTGACGATTATTCTTCAACCGGAATAATGGAAACCTGTTTTCTGCCTCTTCCCAGTCTGTGGAAGCTAACCTTTCCATCTGCAAGTGCGAATAAGGTATCGTCTTTACCACGTCCTACATTCTCGCCCGGATGAATCTTTGTTCCACGCTGTCTGTATAAAATGTTTCCGGCTTTTACAAACTGTCCGTCAGCTCTCTTTGCGCCTAATCGTTTTGACTCGGAATCTCTTCCGTTTCGTGTTGATCCAACACCCTTCTTATGTGCCATTTATTTCAACTCCTTTACAAATCGAATTCCAATGTGCTTCTAATTAACCAACAATGCTTGTGATCTCAAGCTCTGTGTAGTACTGTCTGTGTCCGTTCTTTTTGTGATAACCGCTCTTCGGTTTATACTTGTAAACGACCACTTTCTTTGCTTTGTCCTGAGCTACAACTTTTGCTTCGACCTTAGCACCTTCTACTGTCGGGTTTCCAACCTTTGCAGTCTCGCCGCCGATCATAAGCACTTTGTCAATGACTACTGTGGAATCAACTTCCGCATCGAGTTTCTCAACTCTTACTTTGTCGCCTTCGGAAACTTTGTACTGTTTTCCGCCGGTTTCGATAATTGCGTACATCTTACGCACCTCCTATTCAATACTCGCCAACTATGGTGTCATGAAACGATTCCATGAACTTTAAAACCTCATTGCGCGGTCAACCATTGAAATATAGCAGAACACCCTCTAAAAGTCAAACATTTTTCTTGCTTTTTTCGAAAAAAATTTCTTGCTTTTTTCGCGAAAATTCAGTATTTTCCGCAAAAACTCTGTAGCTTTTTTATTAATACTCTGTTTTTATTTTCTTATATTTATTTTGCGAATAATTCTGCTTTTGATTTTGCAATTTTCTTGTTTCGCATTCACAGAAGCCAGTTACTGACAAGAAAAACTAGGACTTTTCTTGTGAGCTATAGGGTTTGCGAACGATTTAACAAGAAAACGCCAAAAATGACTTAAAATCACTCTGTTTTCAAGCCAATTTAGAAGGATAAAATGCATTTTCTTGTATGCTAGCGGGTTTGCGGATAGCTTTACAAGAAAATCCGAAAAATGATTTTTCAATCTTCTTTCAGAAGTTCAATCAACAAATCAGCACCATAGTTTATAAACTATGGTGCTGATGGATTTAAATCTCAAAGCTGAATTTCAAAATGATTTTGTAATCGAACCAGTATCTTACAAAACACTAAGTTCCGCTAAAACAACGGATAAATATGAGCGTTGAACCAGGAATATCCAAGGTCAATATCCGGAAGAACGCCAAGGTTTACAAGGAGTCCTCCGAGGAACCATAAGAGGATCAGGATCAGGATGATGTTCAGGATGATGCAGAAAATGAACAGACCCTTGTTGCGAGGTTTCTTCTCTTCATACTCATCATCATAATCGTCATCGTACTCATCATCGTACTCGTCGTCATAAGCAGCCTTTGCCTTGCGGCTGTCTGCTTTTCTTCTGCGTCTCGGATTTCCATCCTCATCGAACTCATCCGCCGGTCTTCTTCTGCGTCCACGCATCTCAGCAGCTTCTTCCTCAACATCGACCGGGTCGATCTGTAAGGTTTCATAGCCACCCTTCGGAATATAGACTTCTTCACGATTTGCATCCTGCGGACGGTTCGGAGCGACAAAGTCGTCCTCTTCCTCTTCGTAGTCATCGTACTCGTCGTCATATTCATCGTCATAGTCGTCAACGACCGGAGCAATCGGCTGGGTTCTGCCGGTTCTCGGCTGGAACATTGGCTCAGCGTAGGTCGGCTCTTCAGCCGGAACTTCTTCCTGAACTTCCTGGGCCGGAGCTTCTTCAGCCTTCGGAGCTGCCATCTGGTATGCTTCGTCATAAGCAATCTTTAACGCAGCAGTACGCAGGTTTGCCGGTTCATCTCCGTTCTGAATATTTTTAAATAACGTAAGGAACGTCTTCTTGGTTGCAGCTAATGCGCTGTCGTGGTCGCCCGTAATGGACTTCGCGAAATTATAAACATCTTTCGCATATTCCTGATAGACAGCCTTGACTGCATCTTTGTTGCCTGATCTGATTTCCTGAATCATGTTACTCATTTTTTATACACCTCTGATAATTATACAAAGTTACTCGCAATTTAAGATTTTATCAAAAATAAAATTCGATTTCAATATCTATAGTGTCTTTTTCGTTAATTTTTTCTTAATTATTATTTAATCTTTTTTTAACATTTTCAAAAGCTATGAAACAAATATGCTGCGGTCCACCAGCTCATGCAGCGGCCGTCGTGCCTTCTTGCGCGTGATCTCGACCAGATTTAATTTGGTCATATCCACCAGCGTCGTCTTGATCGGATCTTCCAAAAGATGTTCTTCAAATGCCTTGATCAGCTTTTGTTTGTTCTCTTCCGGCTGCATGTTAATAAAGTCGACGATGATGATTCCAGAAAGATTTCTTAGCCTTATCTGGTGTGCGATCTCCTCTGCTGCTTCCAGATTGATCTTCAGGTATTCTTTCTGCGCCTCTTTCCTGGAAACATACTTTCCGGAATTCACATCGATGGAAACCAGCGCCTCTGTTGGCTGGATGATCAAGTACCCTCCTGATTTCAGCCAGACCTTCTCACTCAGCACGTTCTCTAAATCCCGGTCGATGTTATAAAGGACCTTAAGGGATGTGACGTCGTTGTTATAAAGCTGCAGTTTATTGACATCTTCCGGCTGATAGACCTCCAGATAATCCTTGATCTCATTATAGATTGTTTCGCTGTCCGTAACGATCTTTCCGACTTCATTATGATAGCCGTCGCGGATGCTGGAGATATAGGAACTCGGCGCCTGATATAGCTTAGAGAAGCATTTCCGGTAAATGCGCAGGTCACTCGTTGCTACCCAGAGATTCTTAAAGAATTCGATCTCTTCAAAGATGCTGTCGATATTGGAATGCA
Organism: Lachnospiraceae bacterium; assembly: GCA_045546255.1. Taxonomy (GTDB): domain Bacteria; phylum Bacillota; class Clostridia; order Lachnospirales; family Lachnospiraceae; genus RGIG5612. Next base: position 10,863 of record JAZQCK010000055.1, read on the forward strand.
TTGCATTGGTCCGGATGATAAAGCCAAATTGATCATAGCCCAGTGCATCATAGCGCGTCTGGATTGCCTCTTTAAATTCCGGCCACTTGATACGGTTAGAGAAATAGACGCCTCTTTTGTTGAGTTCAAACACAACATATTTTCCGGCAAAGGAAATATTAGTGGAAAGGACCGGCTCTTTATTGCCGACCGCTTCCTTTACGACCTGAACGAAGATCTGGTCCCCGACACGCAACGGTCCCGGCTTACGCTCTAAATCAACAAAAACAGGCTGATCATCCGCATCGATCGGATAATAGCCCATCTTCCCCTTGGAATATTCGACAAAGGCAGCATTGATATTAGGCATCAGATTATGAACCTGACCAATATAGACATTGTTCAGGATGTTCTTTTCACCACCGTCACAGCCGACCTGCATGAGGTTGTTGCCATTGTCATACAGCAGCGAAAACACATAATCTTTAATTTGCGTAATGACGAGCTTGCCTTGTTTTTTCATTTTACGCACTGAAATTCATCCAGAGGCACAAATCCCTCTGCAAATAAGTCTTCTCTTGTTATTGTAATCGTTTCCTTATGATATTCAATATCCGTTTTACCGAAAAGGCAGGAAAGAAGCGTATCCGGCTTTAAATTGTTGTCGCTGCCTGCGGTTACTTTCATATAGATCTCGCCAGCCTCATAGGTGAGCTCAATGATCTGCGGACGGATATCGACTTCACGGGAGCCGCTCTTGGTTGTCTTTGTGACCAGGATACTCTCTTCAGCCAGCAGTTCATTAATGGCTGAGCTAATGATCTGGTCAAAAGCGTTATAAGAAATCGAAGTTGCAGCTTCCAATGCTCCATCATCTTCGACTTCTGCCAGCTTTCGGACATCCACATGGTAGCTTGCAAACTGGAGCGCCGCCATCGCCTTCTTGGCGCCCTCCTCTACTTCGCGGACGTTCAGCACTTCAAAGCCGTCCCCGCAGACTTCGTTTAAACGTCTGCAGATCTCGTTTAAATCCTGACCATCTGCAATCTCCGCATCCAGATATTCGCCCTGGCTAATGATGCCGACGCCCAAAGGCTGAGCAAAGCTCATCTTCTGATGAGGGTTATAGCCGATCGAATATTCCATCTTCACTTCCGCGCGGTTAAAACAGCGCTGGAAAAAGCGCATGATGTCCAGATGCCCTAAATATCTTACGCTCTCTTTTTTTGCAAATTTAATTCGAATCCTCAAACTGATGTCCTCTCTAATGTTCCAGGCAGATTCCACCGCCAAAGCAACGCGCGCCACAGCCAGAGCAACTGTCCTTGCAGTTCGGCGTCACCTTTTCCTGCTTCGCGTTTTCAAATTCCCGTTTCATGAAATTCTTGGTCACGCCCGCATCGATGAAATCCCATGGCAGGATTTCATCCAGCTCCCGTCTTCTATAAACATAAAAGTCCATGCCCGGAACTTCGTCTTTTAATTCGTCGACTGATCCGATCCAGTTTTCATATTTAAAATGGTCGGTCCAGGCATCGAAGGTCGCACCCTTCTCATACGCCCGCTCTATGATCTTGCCGACACGGCGGTCGCCTCGCGCAAGGAGGCCTTCGATAACGGAGGTCTTGGCATCATGCCAGTTATATTTAATGCTCTTTTTATTGAGCTGTGCTTTGATCGACTCATTCAGGAAAGCCGCTTTATCCAGATAGGCTTCCGGTGCATACATTGGCTCCCACTGGAACGGAGTAAAGGGCTTTGGAATAAAGAAGGAGGTGCTCACCGTGATCTGGACCTTACCGCTCCGCTGCTCCTTTGGCACTGTGTCATAATAAAGCTCTGCAATCTGCTCAGCAAGATCTGAAATTCCCTGGATATCTTCTTCCCGCTCGGTCGGAAGTCCCAGCATGAAATAGAGCTTCACTTTGTTCCATCCACCGAGGAAGGCCATTTCCGAGCCATACATAATATCTTCGAGCGTGATGCCTTTATTGATGACATCGCGCATTCTTTGCGTTCCGGCTTCCGGGGCAAAGGTCAGGGAACTCTTTTTGACATCCTGCACCTTGCTCATTACGTCTAAGGCAAACTCATCAATACGCAAAGACGGAAGCGAGATGTTCACCTTTTTATTTTTAAACTCCTCCACGAGGAAATCCATAAGTTCTGCAAACTCCGGATAGTCGCTGGTGCTAAGCGAGGTCAACGACAGTTCTTCATAGCCGGTGTTTTTGATAATCTCTTTCGCATATCCTTTCAAGGTTTCAAGGGATCTGGTACGGAGAGGCCGATAGATCATGCCTGCCTGGCAGAAACGGCATCCGCGAATGCAGCCCCTTTGGATTTCAAGCACAGCTCGATCCTGTGTCGCCTGCACATAAGGGATCACCGGATTCAGCGGATAGTGCGCCTCGCTTAAGTTCGCGACCACCTGTTTTTTGACCATGGCCGGGATGCTGTATTTTTCAGCATCTTTTTCAGATCCACCAACCGCAAACTCTTTTTTCGGAGCAAACGATGCAATCGTTCCGTCCTCGTTGTAGGTCACGTTATAAAGCGACGGCACATAAATGCCCTCGACCTGCGCTGCCGCTTCTAAGAAATCCCTTCGGCTTCCGCCATTTTTCTTGTTTTCTTTATATACATCCAATAATTGGAAATAGACCGTCTCGCCTTCTCCGATATAGAAGAGGTCGAAAAAGTCTGCCAGCGGCTCCGGATTATAAACACAAGGGCCGCCGCCAATCACGATCGGCATATCCTCTCCGCGATCTTCAGCATGCAGAGGAATCTGCGAAAGATCTAATATCTGAAGAACATTGGTATATGCCATCTCGTACTGGAGCGTAATACCAAGAAAGTCAAAATCCTTGATCGGATCCTGAGACTCTAAAGCAAAGAGCGGAATCTGCTCTTCCTTCATGATCTTTTCCAGATCGGACCACGGGGAATAAACACGTTCACACCAGACATCCTTTTTTTCATTCAGCATAGAATAAAGGATCTGGATGCCCAAATGGCTCATACCGATCTCATAAAGATCCGGGAAGCACATCGCAAAGCGCACGCTGACCTCTTCCTTCTTCTTCATGACAGAATTGATCTCTCCGCCGGTGTAGCGGGCCGGCTTTTCCACATTTAAAAGGATCCGCTCCGGAAGTGCATATTCTCTTTTCATGTTTTCTGTATTCTTCATCAAATGTAGTTCTATTATCCTTTTTAATAATCTCTCTCTTGAATATCTTTGTTCAAGCCTTCTAAGTAGTGCAGCTCCACGCCGAATTTCGGTTCCATGAAAAACTCCGGATCCAGCTCAGAAATATGAAAGCTCTTTTTCTCTCCTGATTGGGCCCGCTCATAGAACTTTTTCAGTTCGAAGAACTTCATGTAGTAGTATTTGTCGACGGAAGAAAAATGGATCAGAAGAAAGCTGATGCCGCCCTGGCTTTCAAAGTCTTCCATGAACTTAAACTGGTGCTCATGGACATTGAGCATCTGAAAGGTCTCGCTGCTGCATTCCTTTGCATCAAAGCAGACAGGAAACGACTGCACGACACCGATATAATCGACGGTACTCTTCTTTTCAAAATACGCCAGGGTGATATGACGGTTGTCGTCGATCTCGAGCGGCTTGATCGGGGTTGGTATCTTCTGTACCAGCGCCAGTCTTAATTCTCTGTATTTTTCGTTTGTGCTGTTGATCACATTCTCAAACTGTGATCCGCGCAGTCCTCTGCTGTCCCAGGTTGCCATAGTGTTCTCCTAATAGTTCCTTTAATTATTATTATCTTAATGACAGGTATCTGTTTGTTTGATCAGTCTTTCGTTGAATGATCTAGTATCGCCGCGAAATCGGCCGATATCGGCGTTTTGATCTCTTTCCCGTTCAAATAGGCGAGAGCCCCTTCCATGCCGTGAAATGCGATCCTATATGCATGCAGAAGCTGCCGTTTCGTTTCAAAGCGTTTTCTGTACTCTGCATTCACTTCTTTTTTGCCATACTTCACATCACCAATGATCGGATGAGCGATAGAAGCCAAGTGGGCACGGATCTGATGACTCTTGCCGGTAATCAGGTCAACTTCCAAAAGCGTTGCCTCATCAAGTGCCTTGACTGGCTCATACTTTGTGATGATACGGTCCGCCTGATCGAATCCGGACGGCTGTATTGCGTCTCTCGGACTATCTAATCCGCCTTGCTTCATCGTTGCCTCTCGAAACACGCTCACCTTGTTTGTCTTTTCATCTTTGACCAGATAGCCATCCAGGGTTTCTCCTTCAGAAAGCACCCCATCCACGATGCAAAGATAAAACTTTTGGAGTCTTCTCTCTTTGATCGCTTTATTTAATTCCCGCGTAGCATACAATGTTTTGCCAGCGATAACAAGCCCGGATGTGTTGCGGTCCAGACGGTTGGAAATACCCGGCTTGAATGGAACGTTGCTGCTCGGTTCATCCGCAGGATTCTCTTTTTGTTCATCTTGCTTTTGAGATAAATACGCGACCAGCATTTCATTTAGCGACTCTTCTCCGGCCCTCGACTGCTGCGAAAGCACACCTGCCGGCTTATTTACCGCAATGATATTTTCATCTTCATAAGCGATCCATTCTGTTGGGAGTATTTTCGTTCTTTTATGGGCGGAATTAGATTTGTGACCATTGCCCTTGTCGAGCGCGGCTTTTTCGGAAGCGGTTTTCAATTGATCTGACCTGCTTTGAAACTTCTCAACCGTCTCATCCGCCAGATAAAGCTTAATGGAATCCCCGGCTTTCAGCAGCTCATTGCCAGCAGCCTTTTTATCATTCAGAACAATATTCTTTTTTCGCAGCATTTTATAGACAAAGCTTTTCGGTGCCTTGTCTAAATACTTCGCCACGATTTTATCCAGCCTTCCGCCAGCATTGTCTTTTGTAATAATGATTTCTTTCAAAAATAATCCTTCTCGGAAAAAATGTTTTCTTCTTTAGATATCAGAATGATTTATCCGGATCAAAATCAATAGCATTTCTGATCTGCGCTTCGATTTCTTCTAAAGTTCCGGAGTTATCGAGGATCACATCTCCATGCGCACGGAATATGTCATCCGAAAGCTGATTATCCATGATGCTTAGCGACTTTTCTCTGGTGTAACCGCGGTCTCTCATCAGCCGTTCGATTCGAACTTCTGGATCTGCCGTCACAATCCATAACGAATCTAAAATGTCTTCATAGCCGGCTTCGATCAGAAGCGCAGCTTCCACAACGATCATGGCATCCGGGTTTTCTTTATAAAAGGCATCGATCCGCGAAAGGATCTCCTCTTTTACCTTTGGATGCGTCAGGGAATTGATCAGAGCAAGTTTCGCATCATCTTTAAAAACGATCTCAGCTAGTTTTGCACGATCGATCGGACGCTCTGCTTTACTGCCGAAAAACACATTCGCGCCTGTCTGATCGTCTTCACCTGATTCTTCCTGCAAAATCTCTTCGCCAAACTCCTTAACAACCGCTTCATACGAAGCTCCGCCCGGCTCCATCAGTTCTTTCGCCACATTATCCGCCATGATGAGCTTAGCATCATATTCCTCTTCCAAGATCTTAAGGACGGTGGATTTTCCGGCACCCACGCCTCCTGTAACTCCAATAACCATTCTGCTACCTCTATTATCATGTTACATCAATCGCCGAATCGTTCTGGTAAAGCACGCCTGTAATTAGTGTGCTTCAAACCAGTTTGCGCCCTCATCGACTTCAACTTCGAGCGGCACTTTCACATCCGCAGCGCCAACCATCTCTTTGTGGATAATCTCCTTCACCTTATTCTTATCCTCAACCGCACATTCCACGAGGAGCTCATCGTGCACCTGCAGCACGATCCTTGCTTTCACGTCTGCTTCTTTCAGTGCCTTTTCCACACGGATCATCGCGATCTTGATGATGTCTGCTGCGCTTCCCTGGATTGGTGCGTTCATTGCCGCACGCTCTCCGAACGCCCTTTGCATAAAGTTGCTCGAAGCCAGTTCCGGAATCGGACGGCGACGTTCAAACATCGTCGTTGTGTAGCCGTCCATCTTTGCCTGTTTGACCGTTCGGTCTAAGAACTCTTTGACCTTCGGATAGATTTCAAAATACTGCTTGATATATTCGCCCGCCTCTTTACGGGAAATATTGATATTCTGGCTCAATCCAAAGGAACTGATGCCGTAGACGATACCGAAGTTCACGGCCTTTGCGTTTCTTCTCTGCTCCTTAGTCACTTCATCCAGCGGTGTGTGGAACACCTTCGATGCTGTGATCTTATGGATATCCGCATCGCTCTTATAGGCCTCGATCAGGTTCTCATCTCCGGACAAATGCGCCAGGAGACGCAGTTCTATCTGGGAATAGTCGGCATCTAAGAAGATACAGCCCTCCTTTGCCACAAACGCTTTTCGGATCCCCTGGCCAAGTTCGTTTCGGATCGGGATATTCTGAAGGTTCGGCTCTGTGGAGCTAATACGGCCGGTAGCTGTGATCGTCTGGTTAAAGGTTCCGTGGATGCGGCCGTCCTCTGCGATAAAGTTTACGAGGCCATCCGCATAGGTCGATTTGAGTTTTGCGGCCTGCCTATACTCTAAGATCTTATTTACAAACGGGAATTCATCGGCCAGTTTTTCCAAAACATCAGCCGAGGTGGAATACCCCGTCTTTGTCTTCTTGCCATGCGGCAGTTTTAATTTTTCAAACAGGATGACGCCGAGCTGCTTCGGAGAGTTGATATTAAACTCCTCGCCTGCTTCTTCGTAGATTTCTTTTTCCAGCTCTGCAATGGAGTCTGCCAGTTCTTCCGAGTAGGAATTCAGAACCGCCTTTTCTACTTTGATTCCGGCAATCTCCATGTTAAAGAGCGAGATCGTAAGCGGCATCTCCATATCGGTCAGCAAATGCCACATGTCGACTTCCTCGAGTTCTTTCTTCAATTTCGGAAACGCCTGAAAAGCGACATTAGAAGAAATTGCCGCAACTTTCACCGCGCCTTCTCTTGTTTCTTCTTTCCCTAACGCATCTTTCAGCGAAATCTTTCCGACAAGTTCTTCTTTGGACGGCACCAAAGCGCCGGTATAGTCTTTGCTCACCGCATCACAAGGATAGGCGGACTTGGAAGGATCTAAGAGATATGCCATGAGTGCAAGGTCATAGACGTTTTTGAAGTCCTCACTGTTTAATGATGCCATGCCAAAATACTGTTCAGCAGCACTGTTCAGTTCATCCTTTTCCAGTTCAGTTGCTGCAGCTTCTGAAAAGAATGAAAGCTGCCCATCTGCCGGTTCGTTCGCTGATTGTTTCTTACTGCTCTGACTGTGCAGCAGATCTTTGAGCCCGAAGCAATATACTTCCTGGCCGGATTTCAAAAGCGGCAGCAGATCAGGGATCTGTCCTTCAAAAACTTTGGTCTTTACTTCGCCTGCATCTTCTTTGGTGATTGCTGCAAGGGAATTGTCTGCATCTAAGAATAATCCGATGGAACTGCCTTCAGCGCCCATATTCTTTGCAGCTTCCATCAGCTGGTCCAGCTCTGCCTGCATATCTTTTGCATCAAATACCTCGTAACTAAGCTCAGCAGAACCCGTAACATCTTTCATATCAAATCGCTCGAGCAGTTTCTTGAGCTCCAGCTTTTTATATAATTCATAGGAATCCTCGTTGTAGAATTCCTGTTCGTTTTCGATTTTTGCCTCGTGGAAATCCATCTCCACAGGACTTTTCACATTGATCTCAGCTAAAACACGGCTCATTCTGCCCTGCTCAATGAATTCCTTCAGATTGTTTTTCGCACGATTTGGCGTAATCTCTTCGACATGTGCATATGCATTTTCCAGAGAGCCAAACTGAACGATGATATTGGTCGCGGTCTTTTCACCGATTCCCGGGATTCCAGGGATATTATCAGAACTATCGCCCATCAGCGCCTTCAGGTCGATAAACTCCTCTGGTGTCACGCTATATCGCTCCTTTACATCTTTCGCATAATAGAACTCGATCTCCGTTCCGCCCATCTTGGTCTTCGGGATCGCGATCATGATATTGTCGGTCGCAAGCTGCAGAAGGTCACGGTCGCCGGAAAGCACGACAACATCCAGCCCGTCCGCTTCCGCTGTCTTCGCATAGGTTCCAAGGACATCATCCGCCTCATAACCAGGAAGTTCGGCTGTCTTGATATTCATGCTCTTCAGCACGTCTTTTAAGACCGGAACCTGCTCGTGCAGCTCATCCGGCATGCCTTTTCTCGTACCCTTATATTCCGCATACATTTCATGGCGGAAGGTTTTTTGTGGAAGGTCAAACGCCACGATAACATAATTCGGTTTTACCTTCGCATAGGCATTGAAAAAGATATTTAAGAAACCGTAAATCGCATTCGTATGAAGCCCTTCGGAATTCGTCAGATTCGGCACTCCATAGAAGGCACGGTTTACGATGCTGTGTCCGTCAATTAACAATAATTTTTCTTTCATATAGACCCATCCATTTATTGAAATTGCTTGTCGCTGTTTTTTCTTTCAAACCTTTGAAATTATAACAAATTTCGGAGCAAATAGGAACGTGTTAAGGAGAGAAAAAAGGGACCGGCGAAGCGCCGATCCCTTTCGATTCTTTTGGATTATGATCCGCGTACGGATTAATAGAAATAATAATCTCCTGAAGAAATCATTCCAGCGAGAATGATAATTCCGATAATCAAGAGTACTGCTGACAAGCAAATACCGATAATGGAGAAGATCTTTCCAAGTTTTGCCAGTTTAAATGTTCCTTCTCTGCGGGAAATACCGGAGAAGATCAAACCAACAATACTGCAAATGAGTGAAAATACACCAATATAAATACCTGCATATGGAATCAGTCCAAACCAGCAAAGAATTAATGATGCAATGCCTAAAACAAAACTGATGATACCAAAAGTTCTGCATTTTGCGGAAAGCTGTCCCGTCGGTGCAACAGTGTTGGAATATGGTACATAGCCACCCTGCTGTGCATACTGCTGCGGCTGTCCGCCATACTGTGGCTGCTGCGGAGCCTGACCATACTGAGGTGCCTGTCCGTACTGCGGAGCCTGCGGCTCAGCTGCTCTAACGAAATCCTGCGGTGCTGCCTGCTGTGCAAAATCCTCTGTAGGAACCGGAGCCGGGGCAACGTCCTGAACAGCTTCCTGTACCGGAGCTGCCGGAACGACATCGAGTTTGCTTCCGCAACCGGAACAGAATTTCGCATCATTTTCATTCTGAGTTCCACAATTACTACAATATCTCATCTGTATATACCTCCTAATAACATTTAACAATAAACTGTTGCCAAAATTATACTTTATTTTTTCAGCATTGGCAATTATCTTGCAAGCATTTATAATAAGACGCATGAAAAAAATAACGGGAGCATTTTCCCGCTCTAATTTCATATCCTACTGGTATCTTCCGATCACCTTGCTCTTTTTTGAAATCGTGCTTTTCATTCTGGCCGGGTGTGTTTTTAATATTGGAAACTTTATCGCGATGATCTTTATTTCATTCGCGGCCGGAACGATCCTGAATCTGCTCGTCTCGCTTTCCAAAAATGAAACATGGAACGGCTGGCTCGCTTTTATCATCATTGAGATCCTTGCGGTGATTGTCATGATCTCCTACTTTGTCCAGGACACCTACCAGAACTTTGTCAATATCGCGACTGTCTTTGCAGGTGCCGGCGGCATTGTGGAAGAGTTTAGCTCGGCTATCATCAATATCATTAAGAACAATGTTTGGATCATCCTGCTATTTGAGGCCCCTGCGATCATTTATCTGTTCTTAGGGCCGATCTTCCGCGTGATCAAATACCATAAGAATAAGGCCAAAGCTTATGGATATCTCCTGATCCTCTTTGTTGTTTTGGAAGCAATTGGCATCGGACTTTCTGTCCGCAGCCAAAATAATCGGACAAAGCTCACGGCAGAATATGATTTCAACACAACCGTCCGCTGCTTTAACCTGGAAACCGGTCTTAAAATGGACCTGCTCTATCTGACGTTTGGGAATCCATATGAGAGCGTGTTTGTTGCCGAAGATGCGACTGCGTTGATGCCAGAATCAACTGACAAGCCATTGCACGAAATGGGCATCGATTTTCAGGCTTTGGAAGCTAATGAGACAAATGAAAAAGTTCAGGCAATGCATCACTACGTCGCAGGTTCCCTGCCGACCTCTACAAATCAATATACCGGGCTTTTCAAAGGAAAAAATCTGATCTTTTTAAGCGTCGAGGCAATGTCCAAAGAAATGATCACGGAAGATACAATGCCGACGCTCTATCGGATGCAGCAGGAAGGCATTGTTTTTGAGGACTACTATCAGCCTTATTGGAACGGTAGCACCTCGACCGGGGAGTTTTCTAATGTTTTAGGGCTCATTCCGACGAAAGCGATGTATTCCTATGAACACACCTTGAATAAAAACCTCTATTTGACGATTGGCAATGTGCTGATGCGGGAGGACTATTTCAGCCGCGCCTATCATAACGGCACTGTGGAATATTATGACCGTTACTTGATCCAGCCAAACTGGGGCTATGAAAAATTCATCGCGAACGGAAATGGAATGGAAGAAGGTTTATCCGGAAACTGGCCGGAAAGCGATCTGGAGATGATGCGGTATGCGGTTCCGCAGTTTATTGAAAATGACCCATTCAGCGTCTATTTCATGACGCTCAGCGGACATTTCCCTTATTTTCATGATCTGAGCATTATGGTTGAAAAATACGAAGACCGGATCGCAGACAAAGGCTATTCCGACTTTATGTCTGCCTATATCTGCTCTCAGATCGATCTGGAAGAGGCGATGAAGTATTTGCTGGAAGAGCTGAAAAAAGCCGGCATATACGAGGATACTGTGATCGTCATGGCACCGGATCACTTCCCATACGGCCTTACGAAGAAAGATGCCTGGGGAGCGGATCAAGATTATCTGCCGGAGCTCTATGGCTATTCTCCCAAAAATATGATGGAACGCGATCATAATACGCTGATCATCTGGTCCCCTGTTTTGGAAGAACTCGACCCGATCGTAGTTACGGATCCTTCTTACAGTGTGGACATTCTTCCGACTTTGCTGAATTTATATGGCGCAGAATATGATGCCAGACTTCTGGCCGGCCGCGATGTGCTTTCCGATACATCAGGCCTTGTTATCTGGCCGGATTATTCCTGGCGAAC
>JAZQCK010000056.1:0-28649 GCA_045546255.1 Lachnospiraceae bacterium
TTCAGCAGAGCAAAAAGATCATCCAGTTTCTCAGCATCGACCTGTTCGTTGGAAAGGTGCGTATCCACCCGGAGAACGCCAAACAATTTCACATTCACTTTAGCCATTGTTCATCGCCTCCTTTACGATCCTGTCATAATAGTCACGATACAGATTTACGCCAAACTTCTTAAGAGTTTTATACTTCGGAATGCCGTCTTTCCATCCCCGACCTTTGTAGTAAGTTTTTTTCAGTTTCTCAAGCGGAACCTTGGTTCTTGGATCATTCGGATCCTGCGGAACGTCAGTCAGTCTCTTCGGAAGCACATCGGCACCCGCCTTCTGACCGAGGATGATATTGCCCATACGTTCCATGTTGTAGCCGTGGCTTCCTGCAGTCAGTGCCGTCCCCAGTGTTGCCTTAAAATCACAGACATAATTCAGTGCATAAGTATGCTGGATCAGCGGAACATTGAGTTTCACGGCCTTCGTAAACTTATTCAGCAGATTGACGACCGGTCCTACATAAGGGAAGACTTTCAACACAATCTTTGTCATCAGGGAATTCGGTTTATCTACCAAAAAGCCCGGGAAGACCGCGTAACTGGTAAAGAGACAGGATCCGCAGGCGGAGATTCCTTCCATCAGATTCTGGAACATGATCGTCATCTGCGCTTTTCCATGCGGTGTCAGTGAATCCACATCAAGGCCTAAGCCTTCCACAACGACCATATATCCTGCATTCAGATGACAGCCGCCACGGTTTGCCGTCGCATAACCGAGTCCCTGTCCAACCGCACGCCTTGGCTCATATGCTGCAAGCTCCATTCCCTTCGCATGAATCGCAAACTCTTTGCCTCCGAACTTTTCGCTCATGCGCTTCGTTCCATTGGCAAGGTCATCTCCGATCCCTTCACGGAACGCGATCTTTCGGAATGTCTCTGAGATATTATCCGCCTTTCCAAATTCCAGGCCATTATCCCACATGTCTTTTTCATTGAGCTCCATCGCGAAGGCAAGCGAGCCTGCCGTCGAAATAGCATCCATACCGAGCTCATCCAGTTCGTAATTCCACTTCAGCACCATCTCCATGTTGTCATTCATGATATTGGCGCCTAAGAGTCCAAGCGTTTCCAGCTCCGGTCCCTTAACATTTTTGCCATCCACAGAGACCGTCCGAGCACAGCGGATCACGCAGGTCGTGCAGGCGGCACTTGAGACAAGATGGTTTTCTGCCAGTTCTTCTCCTGAAACGGATTCGAACTTTTCAAATCTTCCGGCGCTGAAATTTTTTGTCGCCAGAATCCCATGCGCGTGCATCGGTGCTACGAGGCCGGCCGTTCCGAGTTTCGGAAGCTGACGCCCTGTAAGCGGATGGGTCTTCAGCGTCTTTGTCCATTTCTTATTAAATGCTCTTAGTTTTTCCGGATAAGCGATTTCGCAGGTCTTCGTGCCTTTTACAGTCACTGCCTTTAATTTCTTATCCCCAAAGACAGCACCGACACCGCCTCTTCCGGAAGTACGCTCTCCACTGAAGACGCAGGAATAAAGAACTTTGTTTTCTCCTGCCGGTCCGATCACCAATTTATCCGTATCAGAAGGAAGCTCTCCTTGCGCCTCTGAGATCAGTTTTCCCCAGATCGGCACAGCATCTTCAAAGCTCACATCATCCTCTGTGATATGCACCGTCAGCGGAGTTTCCGATCTGCCTGAGATAATGCAGGCATCATAACCGGCTCTCTTTAACGAGAGTCCAAAATTGCCTCCGCAGTTTGATGATGTGATGATTCCGGTGAGTGGTGAAATTGTGGAGATATTAAATCTTGAGGTATTTGGACATCCGGATCCTGTAAGCGGGCCCGTCGTGATGACGATCCAGTTATCCTCATCGAAGGCTTTCATTCCCGGCTGAATATGCTGAAAAAGAATATCTGCTGCCATGATCTTTCCGCCGATCGTGCGCCTTCTGTCCTCATCTGTCCACGGGAAAAGTTCGTGCGTTTTTGACGATAAATCAATCTTTAGAACTTTTCCCATGTATCCTTTTAAGCCAGACATCCTATCCCTCCTCTCTTTTGAAAATCATTATAGCACACGCTCTAAAGAATGTTTCTATATTTGTACAATTTGAGAGAATATTGAAATGATTTGGGGTATAATGTTTTCAGCATGTATGAGAAAACTGATGTATTGATCATAGGCGCGGGCATTTTAGGTTGCTTTGCCGCAAGGCATTTAAGCCGCTTTCAACTGCAGGTGACAGTGGTAGAAAAAAACTGTGATGTCTGCATGGAGATCAGCCGCGCAAATACAGGAATCATCTACCAGGGATATGACCAGCACCCAGGGTCTTTAAAAGCTGCGCTTTGTAAACAGGCATCGGACCATTTCCCGGAGCTTTGCCGAGAGCTTGATGTGCACTATCAAAAGCGTGGCTTATTGATGCTCAGCTCTGGTCCGAACGCGAACAAAGTACTTGAAAAAAAGATACGGCATGCGGAAGAAAGCGGCATCGATGATGTCCGTCTGATCGGACAAAATGAGATCTATCAAATAGAGCCAGCACTTGCAGACGGGTTCCAGAAAGCGCTTTATGCGGAACGCACTTATGTTGCAGATCCCTGGGAGTTTGGAATAGCCGCCTATGAAAATGCAACTGCAAACGGTGCTGTCTTTTCTTTTAATGAAGAGGTTGTTCACATTCAAAAAGAAGCAGATGGGTTTATTGTTGAGACAGCAATGGCAGGGTCTGATCGCACTTCAAAATCCGGCGCAGCTGTCTCAGGCCGCACGATAATAGCGAAAAAAATCCTTTGCTGCGGCGGTTTTCACTCAGATAAACTTTGGGAGATGGCTTATAAACCACGCATCCGCCTGCTTCCTTTAGCTGCTGATTATCTGGTCTTTGATACGACAGCTGGAAGTTTGATCCATCATATTCTTTCCACAGAACCGGAGGAAAAAGGCGAGGGCGTTACGATCGTTCCGACCGCTGACGGCAATCTGCTTTTAGGTCCAACACGCAGAGAGATTTCCGGAATGCCGGACTACTCGACAGCGCTTCCCGGTCTTTCCGAATTAAAAGAAAAAGGAAAGGCAGTTTTACCAGATCTTCCTCTGGATCAGATCATCCGCAGTTTCGGTGCCGCAAGGCCCAATCCGTATTATGTTGATGAAAACGGCAATCTGACAGACCGGAGCCTTAAAGATTTTGTCATCTTAGAAGAAGACGGTTTCTTTGATCTGATCGGCGTCAAGACGCCGGGCATCACCTGTGCAAATGAACTTGGCGTTTATATGACAGATCGGATTATCCGGTCATTTGAGCAGATACCGGAAGAAAAGCCGGATTTTGATCTACATCGAAAAGCCATCCTGAAAACTTCCAATCTGATCGAACACGATCCGGAGAAATTGAATGAATTGCCTTCAGAATACCGCGAGATCTTCTGTCGCTGCAAAACTGTCAGCAAAGGAGAAGTCTTAGAAGCAATCCGACGCGGCGCCACAACCATTGACGGGGTAAAGCGCAGGACCGGTGCCGGCATGGGCAGATGCCAGGGCGGCTACTGTATGGAAAAAATCCTGCATCTTTTAAGCGAAGAGCTGGGAACAGATATTTACCAGATCACAAAAGACGGAGATGGAACGGAAGTCCTAAGAAAGAACATATGAAAACAGCTGACATACTGATCATCGGAGGCGGCGCTGCCGGAATGGCGGCCGCACTCGCAGCAGAAAAGAAAGGATATCAAAAGATCCTGATCGCAGAGCGCAAAGATGCACTCGGCGGTGTTTTGCTGCAATGTGTTCACAATGGATTTGGTCTGGGCTATTTTAAAGAAGACTTAAACGGGATTCAGTATGCCGAGCGGTTTGATTCAATGCTTAAAAGCTCATCTGCTCAGATTGCCTTAGACACGATGGTTTTAAAACTCTTCGATGACCGCACTGCTCTGCTCTCCGGAAAAGACGGAGTTTCAAAAATCGCCTTCGATATCTGCGTCCTTGCAACCGGCTGCAGAGAGCGCACGCTCTATTCCCAGGAAGTCAGCGGAAGCCGGCCTTCCGGGATCATGACAGCAGGCACGGCGCAAAAGCTGATGAATATCGATGGCTTAGAAATAGGCGATGACATTGTGATCTTAGGAACCGGAGATGTCGGACAGATTATGGCACGGCAGCTCATTCAGGCAGGAAAGCGAGTCATCGCTATGATAGAAAAAGATTCCGCTCCGGGAGGACTGAAGCGGAATCAGGAAAGCTGTATCAACGCATATCAGATTCCTTTGATACTAAATACAGAAATCATAAGGATTCGTGGTAAGAAGCGGATCGAAGGGATCACTCTCCGAAACAGTCAAACCAGTGAAGAATCCCATATAGAGTGCCGGACCCTTCTGACTGCCATCGGTATGATTCCGGAAACGGATCTGATTACCAACAGTTTCGGTCCAGCAGACTATCCGGATTGGATCAAAAAGGTCGGCAACTGTGATTTTGTTCATGATATCGTAGACAGCGTCACGATGGACGGCATGAATCTATGGTCATAAGAAGCGATTTGTGTTATATTTCACTACAAAGCAAGACTTGAAAGGAAAAACCAATGAACAAGTACAGAGATTTTGACAACTACTTGAAAGAATACCCCTCACAGGATGGCTACTTTGGAAAATACGGGGGGAACTACCTCGAAGATCCTGAACTGATCAAAGCTTTTAACGAATATGCGGAAGCATATCAGACGATCGCACAGTCTGCACAGTTCATTTCCGAGCTGCGGCGGATCCGCCGTGATTTCCAGGGACGTCCGACTCCCGTTTATCATTGCATGAACCTATCCAATCTGTTGGGGCGCGCCCAGATTTATTTAAAGCGCGAAGACTTAAACCACACCGGTGCCCACAAGCTGAACCACTGCATGGGTGAAGGTCTGCTTGCCAAATATATGGGCAAGAAAAAACTGATCGCAGAGACCGGTGCAGGCCAGCATGGCGTTGCGCTTGCAACCGCTGCTGCTTATTTCGGTCTCGAATGCGACATCTACATGGGCGAAGTCGACATCGCAAAACAGGCACCGAATGTAACCCGCATGAAATTATTGGGCGCAAATGTCATCCCGGTTTCCTTCGGTCTTAAGACCTTAAAGGAAGCTGTCGACGCTGCTTTCATGGCTTATTCCAAAGAATACAAAGATGCGATCTATTGCATCGGAACAGCTGCCGGTCCGCATCCGTTCCCGCTGATGGTAAGGGATTTCCAGTACTGCATCGGTGAAGAAGCGAGAGAACAGTTTATCTCTCAAACCGGTCATCTTCCGGATCAGGTGATTGCCTGTGTCGGTGGCGGCTCTAATGCGATTGGTATGTTCACGCCTTTCCTTGCAGACCCTGTCGAGTTGATCGGCGTTGAGCCGCTTGGAAGAGGCCCGAAGCTTGGCGACCATGCCGCTTCGATTTCTTATGGCGCAGAAGGCGTGATGCATGGCTTTAACAGCATTATGCTCGCAGATGAGAAAGGCGATCCTGCTCCGGTCTATTCAAATGCCAGTGGTTTAGACTACCCTGCTGCCGGCCCGGAACATGCGCTGCTCCATGACATGGACCGTGTGAATTACACCACGATCGATGACGAAGAAGCGATCGAAGCACTCTTCCTGCTTTCTAAACACGAAGGCATCATTCCGGCAATTGAAAGTTCCCACGCATTAGCCTATGCGATCAAAGTTGCACGAACCGGATATATTGGCTCCCTCTTAGTCAACCTTTCCGGCCGAGGCGATAAAGATCTGGATTTTGTAGTGGAAAACTATGGCTATGGTCCGGAGTTCCTTATGAAAATGGAAGCTAAGAGAAAATAGCATTTCACTTTCACAAATAATTCAAGGCGAGGATTTACCCCGCCTTTACTGTTGTCTCAATTATCTACCAGTTCTACTCTTCCGGCTGATCTTCGTTTTTCATTTCATTATTCTCTGAAGACTTCAGCTCAGAAAGATCTTCCTTTACTTTCTCTGCTACACTCTCAGCTGCATCAGAAACGGTATCTGCTGCATCTTCGATTGTGTTCTTTGGTTTTTTCTTAAAGATATTTCGGATCATATCCGAGTAGCGGATCGTCTTAGGCGCTTCCTCGCGTTTTACCATACTTGTAAGGCCTTTTCTCTCTAGCCGATTGTTGATGGCTTCTTCAGCAATATGACCAATAACTGCCATGACAGGGACGCCAAAGAGCATGCCGCCGACTCCGCCAACCCAGCTTCCGATCGTAATTGCAAAGATGACCCAGATCGGGCTTAATCCGGTAGAATCACCAATAATCTTCGGCCCTATGATGTTACCGTCGATCTGCTGCAATACAAGGATCAGGATCGTAAAGATCAAAGCTTCTTTCCAGCCGGTCATGAGCATGATCAAAATACTTGGAATCGCGCCGATGAATGGACCAAAATACGGGATGATGTTAGTAACGCCTACAAGCACCGAAATAAGCAGCGGGTATGGAAGGCGCAGGATCAGCATCATAATGCCGCAAAGAACGCCAACGATCAGGGAGTCAAAAATCTTACCGGTAAAGAAATTGCTGAAAATGTTAGAACATTCTCTGGTAATTCTTGAAACATTTGAGGCTTTCTCCGTCTTAAACACGGCATAGTATAATTTGCGGACCAATCCTTCAAGATGAACCTTATCGGAAAGAATATAGATGGATACGATGACGGACATAAAGAAGTTGATGATGCCTGATATCACACCAACACCGGTGCTTACAACTCCCGTTAGCAAGCCCTCTGCCCATTCCTGTATCCTGCTCATAAGTTTCGGAATGATCGTTTCAATGTTTTCAGTCAAAACTTCCAGATCCAGATTCTTAAAATGTTCCTGAAGACCATCAATCCATTTCTGAACAGTACGGGAAAACGTTCCAATCGTTCCAACAAGAGATTTGATGCTGGTAACAAACTGAGGCACGATAATGTAGATCAGTACTCCGATCAGGCCAAATACAATAATATAGGAAATCAGAAGTGCAAGTGTTTTTCTGAGTTTCCTTCTCTTCGTCATGTGCAGCCATTTTCCAAAAAAGGTAAAGTCTAAAAACTTAAACAAAGGGTTGATCAGATATGCGATGATCGTTCCGATCACAAAAGGTGAAAGAACACCAATGATCACCTTGACTGCGTTCCAAACATTCGAAAAATCAAAGATGATCTTTACTATAAGAGCGCAGGCCAAAAAGCCTAAAACTGCGTAGACCGTAATTGTAAAATATTTGGGATTCTTTAAGAATTTCTTGCCGCTATTATCTTCCATGATTCTATTATACAAGAAAAAGAGACTGATAAAAGTCTCTTTTTCAGATTATTTCATATAATTTGTTTCTGTTTTGAATGCCATTTGACCCCGGGATCAAATATCTAAGAGCTCGATACCGTTTTCTGTCAGGAGCTTGTCTGCAGCCTCATTATCATCCACTCTGGCAACAATGTGCGCCTTGTCAGAATCCGAAGTAACGATCGCATACATGTACTCGATGCTGATGCCGTTGTCTCCAAGAAGGGTTAAAACTCTTGCAAGACCTCCGACTTCATCCGGGACTTTGAAACCACAGACTTCACGCACTTTCGCGGTCTGTCCTGCTGCAGAAAGAGCCACGAGAGCTTTATCGGTATCATCCACGATCATTCTGGCAATTCCGAAATCCTTTGTGTCTGCAACCGTCATTGCTTTTAAATCAATCTTTGCCTCAGCAAGAATGTTTGCCAGATTAGCAAGTACACCCGGTTTGTTCTCCATAAATACAGATAACTGTTTTACTGCCATTTCACTCTCTCCTTTCCTTAGTCCACCAGTTTTCTCTTATCGACTACGCGGACTGCTTTTCCTTCACTTCTGGTGATCGTCTTCGGTGCAACAAGATGTACATTCGGAACGATTCCAAGCATTGCTTTGATCGCATCTTTTAATGCTTTTTCTTTCTGGGCAATCGACTTGACGGTATCGTCAAACTGCTCCGGAAGAAGTTCTACATAGATATCAAAGACGTCTGTCGTTCCTTCTCTGGATACTTCGATCTGATAGTTCTCTGAATAGTTCTCTTTCAGAAGAACGGCTTCAATCTGGCTCGGGAAGACATTGACGCCCTTTATGATCAGCATGTCGTCGGATCTTCCGGTCGGCTTCTTCATCTTGATAAAGGTTCTGCCACAGGAGCACTCCTCTCTTACGAGAACGCAGATATCTCTTGTGCGGTAACGAAGAAGTGGGAAGGCTTCTTTATCCAGACAGGTAAAGACAAGCTCGCCAGGCGTTCCCTCCGGAAGCACTTCTCCGGTATCCGGATCGATAACTTCCGCATAGAAGTGGTCTTCGTTGATATGCATGCCGGTCTGGTCCTGGCATTCAAAAGAGACACCCGGTCCTGAAATCTCGGTCAGTCCGTAAATATCATATGCTTTGATGCCCAGGCCTTTTTCGATTGTGTGCCGCATCTCATTCGTCCATGGCTCTGCTCCGAAGATTCCGGCTTTCAACGAAATCTGATCCGGCGAGATTCCTTTTTCTTTAAAGCTTTCTGCGATATATGCCGCATAAGACGGAGTGCAGCAAAGACAGGTGACATTCAGGTCATTAATGAAAGTCATCTGACGGTCTGTGTTTCCGGAAGACATCGGAACCGTAAGGCTTCCTACCTTATGGGAACCATCATTGAGTCCCGGACCGCCGGTAAACAATCCATAGCCATAGCTGACCTGCACAACATCTTCTTTATCAATGCCTGCTGCAATCAGTGCTCTCGCACAGCAGTCGCCCCAAAGATCCAGGTCGTGCTGCGTATAATATGCGATCACGCGCTTTCCCGTTGTTCCTGACGTGGACTGAATACGCACACAGTCGGCCAGGTCTACGCCGAGAAGACCATAAGGATAGGTATCTCTGAGATCGGATTTGGATACGAACGGAAGTTTATAGATATCTTCAATCCCTTTGATATCCTCCGGCTTTACGCCTTTCTCATCCATCAGCTTTTTGTAATACGGGACATGCTCATACACATGCTGAACCTGCTTTACAAGCTTTTCTGACTGCAGTTTTTTGATTTCCTCCACCGGCATTGTTTCAAATTCCGGCTGATAATACTTTCTTTTAACCATACTTCCCTCCCGGAGTTGTCTCCGGACTTCCTTTCTCCCTGTTTTCCAGGGAATGATCGATAGAAATTTACTATGGTGCCATGCTAATTCAGTAAAGTTTATGATAACAAATGTCTTCTTAATTGTAAATTTATGATTTGTATTTATCTAAAAATATGATATAGTTTTTTTTGTATATGAAAAAGGGAATTCTACTTATTACAATCGCATTACTTGTGGTCTTTTGTGGCTGCGGAAGGAACGAAGTGTTTCCTTTCGAGTCTTCTTCTGTTGTTCCGGAAATAGAAACAGAAACAGAATCAACCACAGAAGAGACCACGACAGAAGAAACCACAACGATCCCTGAAAACGTTACGATCGGCGATATTGTCATCCCATGGGATGCAGAAGAAGCCGATATCTCCTATGTCGATGTCAAGTGGATGGGAATCGATATGAACAACGTCCTGGATTCTCTTCCGAATCTGAAAAAGATCTATATGATCGGCTGCGGTTACAATAACGAAGAATATGCAGCCCTTCAGGATGCACATCCGGATATCAAGATTGTTTGGGAGATTGTTCTTTCTTATTGGACGATCCGCACCGACGCCGTTGCATTCTCCACATTCAAGACCTGCGACGACCGCTTCTTCCTGTATAATGACGAGGCTTATTATCTGAAGTATTGTACGGATCTGGTAGCACTTGATCTTGGACACAACTTTGTATCTGACATCTCCTTCCTTCAGTATATGCCGAATCTGAAGATCCTGATCCTGGTCGATAATGTAAAGCAGGTAAGAGAGGACGGATATATCGAATATCTCTCTGATCTGTCCATGCTGAAGAACTGCCCGAAGCTTCGCTATCTTGAAATCTTTGCAATTCATGCGCAGGACTTAAGCTTCCTTGAAGTCTGCAAGGATATCGAAGACTTGAATATCAGCTATACCAGTGTTAACAGCATTGAATATCTGACTGATCTTCCTCATCTTCAGAGGCTTTGGATGGAAAACTGCGGTATCTCTTATGATGATTATATCCGGCTGACTGAGATCTATCCGGAAGCTCGGATCGTGTATTACGGAACCGGATCGATTGACCAGGGCTGGCGTGATGGCGATCACTACTGGGCAATGAGAGATATGTTCTTTAACAATTATGTGAATCCGATTTATGAAGACTAATCAAAAGCAAATGCAAAACTGCCGCGGCATGCGGCAGTTTTTTTATGCTCTCATAATGACTTTAGCATTTATCGCTGATAGATATCATTTCCTTCTCTGTCGATCGCAACGATGGCAGGAAAGTCCTCGACATACATCTTCCGGACAGCTTCTGTTCCAAGCTCATCAAAGGCGATCACTTCGCTGCTCTTAATGCACTTCGAAAGCAGGGCTCCTGCTCCTCCGACAGCTGCAAAATAAACCGCTTTATGTTTCTTGATGGATTCGATCACTTCCGGATTTCTGCGGCCTTTTCCGATCATTCCCAAAAGTCCTTTTTCCAGGAGCAGCGGCGTATATTTATCCATACGGGTGGATGTCGTAGGACCTGCCGATCCAATGACCTGCCCTTCTCTTGCCGGTGTGGGCCCAAGGTAATAGATCAGACTCCCGTTCAGATCAAATGGCAAGTCCTTTCCCTGCTCAATGAGCTGGACGAGTTCTTTATGTGCGGCATCGCGGGCAGAATAAATGATTCCAGTGATACTCACCATATCTCCTGTATGCAATGTTTCTACCGTTTCCGCTGTAAGCGGCGTTGTTATCTTATGGTTCATTTTCTCTCCTCTAGATCGTGCGGCTGATATGGCGGTTTACATGACAGCAGATATTCACTGCCACCGGAAGCCCTGCAATATGGGTCGGGTAGGTCTCGATATTCACCCCAAGACAGGTGATGCTTCCCCCAAGCCCTGCCGGCCCGATTCCCAGCTGATTGATCTTATCAAGAATCTCTTTTTCTAATCTTTGAATATGTTCCTTATCACTCGAAAGGTTTACCGGTCTTGCAAGTGCCTTTTTGGAAAGCAGCGCTGCTTTTTCGAAGGTTCCTCCGATTCCAACTCCGACTACGACTGGCGGGCAGGCATTTGGGCCTGCAAGTTTTACTGCATCAACGACTGCATCCACGACACCTTCTTCCCCTTCTGCCGGCTTCAGCATATAGACACGGCTCATGTTTTCACTGCCGAATCCTTTCGGAGCTAAGGTGATCTGCACGTCCTCTCCGGGAACGAGCGCATAATGGATCACGGCAGGGGTGTTGTCATTTGTATTTTTTCGGATCAACGGATCCGACACGACGGATTTTCTTAAATAGCCTTCCGTATATCCTCTCCGTACGCCTTCATTTATTGCATCCTCGATATTTCCGCCGGTGAAATGCACATCCTGTCCCACATTTAAAAAGACGACCGCCATGCCGGTATCCTGACAGATCGGAATGCTTTCCGCTTTCGCAATTTCCATGTTCTGATCCAGGATATCCAGAATCTGCTTTCCAAGCGGCGCCTCTTCTTTTTCCTGTGCTGACTTCAGTGCCTGTTTCATATCAGAAGACAATTCATAATTGATTGCCATACACATCTCAGCAATCGCATCACTTATTATTTTCACATCCAGTTCACGCATAAGTTTCCTCCGGATCAAGTTTTTGTAATCATATCATACTGCCGCCCCTTTCATCAAAATAATTCACTGTAAAACATAAAAAGACCTGCCAAAAGGCAGGTCTTAATATGAATGTTACGCATCTTATTTTCTGCAGGAAAGAATAGCATCACACATTGCCTGATAGCACTCCGGTTTCGTACTCAGCGGAACTTCACAGCCGGTTCCGAACATAAAGCCAGGTGTTTTCATTCCGATTCCTTCGATCAGCTTTTCGCTATACTCACGAACCTCATCCGGAGTTCCATAACTTAACATGTAGGCGCCGACATCTCCACGGAAAGAATGCCATCCATTCAGTATCTCAGCAGCCTTAAAGAGATCCGTCTTTCCATCGAACTCAAAGTGAACAGAAGCTTTCGGCAGATCCAGAAAACGGTCAAGCATCGGGATCCAGTTACTGTCGCAGTGAAGTACCGTACGATAGCCAGCATCACGGAATCCGAGCACCATCTGCTTCAGATATGGATATGCAAACTCATCAAACAGATCCGGAGAAAGCACATTTGCATCGGAACGCATTGCATAGACATGCATACGTTTGACCTTCATACTTTTTGCATTTCTAATATTTGATGCGATCAGTGCCGGAGTATTCTTTTCCAGAATATCTTTGATCATATCCGGTTCATCATAAAGATCCATGATAAACAGTTCAAAGGAGCGGATCAGGGATAAGGCATCAAACAACGGATAAAGTACCATACCGGCAATCGGCTCTACTCCAAGATTCTGAACAAAGTCCGCCATTTTACCTACGTGTTTTCCCATAGCAATCAATTTAATAATCGTTTTGATCTTTCCGATCGGCGGATTCTGGATGCGGCCCAGATATCCTGTATACCAGGCATCCCAGCCTTTTTTCAGAATAAACTGATAATCTTCATCGCTGATATTCGGCGTTTCTACAAACTGAAACTGAACATCATCCGGGAGTTCTTTTCCGGGATAACGGGCCGGAAGGCCCTCACCGAAAATAACATCTGCTAAAGGCGCGTTGATGGAAACATCAGGATAGCCGAATTTATCATAAGTCGTTTTGATCGCATTTAAAAACTTGTTGGAATCCTGGATCATCGCTGCCTGCGTCACGCCGGCAACTTTGCCTGCCCAGGTGATCAGCTGTGGATAGAACGGAATGTCGCTTCTGTCTTTCGGCATCTGACAATCAAACATCGCTTCAACACGTTCACGGGAATTGTTATACATACTCATTTTTAAACCTCCTTCGTACGGAACAACTATCTGCAGTCATTGTAGCAATGGAAAGTTCAAAAGAGAAATGAAGGAAAGTTTATGAAGTATAACAAAAAAGAATAGTTTCTATAACTTTTTAACGAGGGCTTTCAGACTCTCATTTGGATTTGATTTTTTCCAGACCAGAAGAAGATCGTTTCGCAATTCTTCCAATGGAAACATTTTGATCCTCGGATCTTCCAGATCGATCGTATCATCGATCAGAGCGATTCCGTTATCCAGAAGGATATTGATCTTAAAAGAAAGCTCATTCGGAATATAGCAGGAAACTTTCGGCGAGAAACCCGCTTCCTTTGCAAGCGCATTCAGCAGTTCTAAATACAAGGGATCCGTCTCCGCAGAAAGTGCAATAAAAGACTCGGACTTCAGGTCACGAAAAGTGATGTGTCTTTTCTTTGAGAGCGGATTGTTCTTCGAGACATATATCGCAAGATGGGACTGATTGATCAGTTTCGAACAAAGCCCCTTCCCCGCCATCTGCTTTTGAAGATGTCCGGAAATACAGACAGCATCATATTCATCTGCAAGCAAGGAAGGCAGTAAGGTCGTCATGACCTGGTATTCTAAATACAGATCCATGCCTTTCTCCTCTTTAACCGCTGCCAGAGCATCATAGAGTTCCTGATCATGTGTACCGAAACTTGCCATGCCGATTTTAAGGTGCCTGCTTTTCCCTTCCTGAGTTGCATGCGCTTTTTCTACAGAGTCTTCAAACTGCTTCATGATCTTTTGCCATTCCGCATAACACTCCCTCCCGGCCGGAGTCAGCACAGGGCGTCCATGTGACCTGGTAAATAGAATGATTCCCAGTTCATTTTCCAGATTCTGGATTGTCTTACTGACCATGGGTTGGGACATGCTTAATATTTCCGCAGCTCCACTGAAGTTTCCACAGTCGGCAACCGTCATGAATATCTGGATCTGATTCAGTTTGATGTTCGTAAGCTGAATATGCTGCATCTTAGGAACCTCGTAATTGTTATTGTATTTTCATTCTACGCTTTCTGCTTTATTCTTTCCAGCGTTTTTCGCTCATCCATTTTCGACTTTTATGATAAAATAAGCTGCAATGAAAACCAAAACGATCCAGATATCGGAAGATGGTACAAAAAAATATCTCTTAGAGCTCGAGGATGGTAATCTGATCGAGACAGTATTGATGACACATCCTTACGGCCAAAGCGTCTGTGTGAGCAGCCAGGCCGGCTGCAACATGGGCTGTGCTTTTTGTGCTTCCGGTCTGTTAAAAAAAATCCGGAATCTGACGGCTGAAGAAATGCTTGGACAGGTATTGGCTACAAAAGAGGACGTCAGCCATATCGTAGTGATGGGAACGGGTGAACCGTTTGACAATTATGAAGAAGTGATCCGCTTCTGCAACACCATCAGTGATCCAAAACTGCTTTCTGCTCACTTCCAAAAGCTGAATTCTCGTGAAGCGGATACTTTAAAAAATGCCCCTGGTTATACCTTTTCCGCAGTCGCGCCTCGTCATATCACGGTCAGCACCTGTGGGATCGTTCCGAAGATTTACGAATTTACTGAGACGGAAAAACGCTTCAATCTTGCGATCTCACTGCATGCTCCGAATAATGAGCTCCGTAATCAGCTGATGCCGGTCAATAAAAAATATCCTTTAGACGAATTGATTCCTGCTGCCGCTGAGTACTGCAGGAAAACAAAACGCCGGATCACCTTCGAATATATTCTGTTAGAGGGTGTGAACGATAGTGAAGAACATGCCGAAGAACTGGCGAGTCTGTTAAACAACGACTCTTTTTATGTGAATCTGATTCCTTATAACAACGTGAACGAATTCGGTTTTCGTGGAAGCGAAAAAGAAAAGGCGCTCCGTTTCTATGATATTCTGATGAAGAACGGACTCAAGGCAACTTTGCGTAAAGAGCATGGAAGCGATATTGCTGCAGCCTGTGGGCAGCTTAGACTGAATCACCAGTAATTTGAAAAGCTCGTGAGCGAATCACGAGCTTTTTTTATTTCATATTCAGAAGATACTCCTGAAGCGCCTTAACAGAATCTATAAGTGCCAGCGGCTCTTCCCTCTTCATCTTTTCCAGATCTCCATATCCGTAAGTGACTGCCACACAGCGAATTCCATGTTCACGGGCACCGATAATATCGTGCTCCGTATCTCCGATCATCAGGACATCTTCCCTTCGGTCAGAAAGCTGCATGCGCCTGATCACTTCTTCTATGATCTCCGGTTTGGACGTGCGCTTTTCATCCATTGTAGCGCCTACGACTTCATCAAAAAAATCTGCGATCTTAAAATGATCCAGGATCTGAAGAACATAGTGTTCCGGCTTGGAAGATGCAACCGATAGAAGAAAGCCTGCATCTTTTAGTTCCGTAAGCATTTCAGCAGCTCCCGGATAAAGTTCATTCTCAAAGATGCCGATCTTTCCGAATCGTTCGCGGTAGATCTGCACCCCTTCTACAGCCTGTTCTTTCGTGAAGCCGTAATATCTCATAAAGGAGTCAATAAGAGGAGGTCCTACGAATCTCCTAAGGACCTCCTCATTGGTTTCATTGATGCCAAATTTTTCAAGTGCATACTGGACAGAGCGGATGATTCCGGTTCCGGATTCCGTCAGTGTACCGTCCAGATCAAACAATAAAACGTTAGTCATTCTTAATATGTACGGTTACGTTATCATACGGAACAACGATCTGGTTTGCGTCAAAGGTTTCTTTTACTTTATCTAATAAGTTAAAGTAAGTATCCCAATAGTTCTCGGACTTGCACCATGCACGCAGCGTAACCCGAAGGCCGTTATCCTGACCAAAATCAGAAATACGTGCAAACGGTTCCGGATCTGTGAGAACCAGCTCTTCTTGCTTGCAGACATCAAGCAGAAGATCACGGACTTTCACAGGATCATTGCCTCCCACCTTGAAGTCAAAGTCCACACGGCGAAGATCTTTTTCGGAATAGTTCACAATGGTTCCTGCAGAAAGTGCGCTGTTCGGAAGATATACGGTCTTGTTATCAAGGGTCTTAATCTTTGTATAAGTAATCTTGATATCCTCTACGATTCCTTCCTCACCCTGAGCGACGATATAGTCATCCACTTTAAACGGACGCGTAATAAGGATCATGATGCCGCCTGCCAGGTTGCTTAATGTTCCGTTGATTGCCATGCCGGCTGCAACGCCGACAGCAGCGATCAGTGCGGAAATACTGGTGGTCTGGATTCCAAGATAGCCGATCAGGCAAATGACAACAAGAATCTTCAATACAACTTTTCCTGCATAGACCAAAGTCTTTGTCAGTGTCTTATCGAGTTTTTCCTTCGCTTCCAGTTTCTTTGTAAGTTTCTTAGCGACAAGATTGATGATCGCAAACGCGACAATCAAAATTACAATCGCAATGATGATCCTGACACCTGTCGTTGTCGCCCAATTGACAATGGTATCCAAAAATGCCTGCATTTCTGTTCCCTCCTTTATGCTGATCATTTTAAGATTACTTTATGAATTTATTATAGCAGATTATCAAAGAATTGAAATCAAAATAGTCCTTTGTTAGAATACTATTGTTATGAACAGCAAGAGAAAACGAATCTTTGAAGTGATACAGATCGGTAACCGTGGAGATGCCTTAAGCCGCTTCTGCGATTACTTTATCGTGGCTGTGATCTTTATCAATATCGCGGTCTTATTTATGGAGACGTTCGATGTTTTTGAACCGTACATGGTGATCCTGAAAGTCATCGAAGCGATCACGATCGGTATCTTTATCGTTGAATATATCCTAAGACTTTGGACAGCTGACTTCCTCTATCCGAATATGGGAAGATGGAAAGCCGCCGGACGCTTTATCATTTCCTTTGACGGCATTGTGGATCTTCTTACGATCCTTCCGTTCTTCTTCCTGTCCGGCTTTGTTGGCTTCCGTATCCTAAGAGTCGTTCGTATTTTCCGCCTGTTCCGGGTCAATGCGACCTACGACTCCTTTAATGTCATTGCAAACGTTTTCAAGAAGAAAAGAAATCAGATCTTCTCTTCTGTCTTTATCATTTTAATGCTCATGCTCGTCTCTTCTCTCTGCATCTACAGCGCAGAACACGAAGCGCAGCCCGGAGCCTTTGCAAATGCCTTTTCCGGAATTTGGTGGAGCCTTTCCACGATCTTTACGGTGGGTTATGGAGATATTTATCCGATCACGACACTTGGCCAGATCATGACGGTTATCATCACCTTCTTAGGTGTTGGTGCTGTTGCGGTTCCAACCGGTATTATTTCTGCAGGATTCGTGGAAGAATACGCAGAGATCGCAAGAGCCTCCCACAGCAATCCGAACGCACGTCATACTCTGCTGGAATATATCAATGAGACCAGCCCGTTTATTGGAAAGACCGTCAAGGAAGTAGAAAAAGAAAACAGCTGCGATATCATGGCGGTTCAGCGGGAAGGCGAGATCATTGTCCCGAAAGACGAAACTCTGCTGCGGGCGGGCGATACACTGATCAGCCAGCGGATTATTTAATGCATTCCTGTTTTTCATTTATTCTTGTCTCATAGAGCGTCCCCTTAAAAATAAGACTATGCAAAATAGTCTTATTTCAGGATAGTGCTTGATTTGAGACTATTATTTATTATGTTACGCTCAAAATATGTCTCATATAAATACAATCATCAAAATGAGACTATGTGGAATAGTCTTATATATTGTTTCTCGTCATATGAGACATGTTCAGTATGTCCTCGCGATGGGTTTTTAAGCTTGCGTTTATGTCTACATTAGGGGGGGTACATTTCATAAAGTTTTTTCGTTTCTTTAAGTTTCTCTTAAGGTTGCTTTTATATACTGAGCTCACAAAACAAACACTGCATATTGTTTTACGGCAATTTGAAAGCAACCAAAGAAAGAGGTGTACATATGAGCAAACGAACAATTAAGAAGAACAAAAAAAGAAATATCCTTCTGGTCACCGCGGTCTCTTTATCCCTTGCGGCAGCGCTTGCAGGATGCGGCGCAGCTCAGGAGGCACAGCCACAGGCCAGCAGCACGGCATATGTGGAAGAGGCTACGATTGCAACATCAGACTCCGTTTCTAATACAGCAAACGTAACTTCCGGCGGAGCGATCGATGCAACAGATCTTTTCACAGAACGTGACCTGGAACAGACTGCAGACCTTACGAACGCAACTTATTATACAGTAAGTGACGGCGAGACGATTTCTATCACCACAGAAGGCGTTTACGTGATTTCCGGAACTGCATCTAATGCGCAGATCGTTATAGAGGCAGCTGACGAAGATAAAGTCCAGATCGTGTTAGACGGCGCAAGTATTACAAACGACAGCATTCCTGCAATTTATGTCAAGAATGCTGATAAGGTATTCGTTACAACAGCCGAAGGTTCCTCCAATACCCTTTCCGTAACAGGAACATTCACAGAAGACGGAACAACCAGTACCGATGCTGTCATCTTCTCCAAAGATGACCTGGTCTTAAACGGACTCGGAACGCTGACGATCAATTCATCCGATAATGCGGTCACATCCAAAGATGACCTGAAAGTGACAGGCGGAACTTATGAGATTTCCTGCAGCGGCACTGCTTTTGAGGCAAACGACTCCATCGCAATTGCTGACGGCACATTCAATATTGCGAACAGCAACGATGGCCTCCACGCAGAAAATGACGAAGACAATACGGTCGGATATGTTTACATCTGTGGCGGAGACTTTACGATCAACTCAGCAGACGACGGTATCCACGGAACCACAATCGTCCAGATCGACGACGGAACCTTCGATATCAATGCAGTAGAAGGAATCGAAGCAACCTATGTTCAGATCAATGGTGGCACGATCAACATCGAAGCAAGTGATGACGGTGTCAACGCAACAACTAAATCCACAGCCCTGGATGTCTGCATTGAATTTAACGGTGGATATACGACAATCGTAATGGGCGCTGGAGATACCGATGCAGTTGACTCAAACGGAAGCCTCTATGTCAACGGCGGTACGATCGAAATCTCAGCGCAGTCCCCATTCGATTGTGATGGAACTGTTCAGAAAAACGGCGGTACGATCATCGTAAACGGTCAGGAAACCGACACCATCTCGAATCAGATGATGGGAGGTATGGGCGGCATGCAAGGTGGTGACATGGGTGGCTTCGGCGGCGGCATGCAAGGCGGCCCACAGGGAGGCTTCGGCGGCCCGGGACGATAAAGGCCACAGCTTGTTCTTAACAAGAGGCAAGATAAAATATATTTAAAGAACCGTGTATAATCTTAAAAAAGAATCAGCCCTTATCGGGCTGATTCTTTTGTTATTATTGTTGATGTTCAAATGCTGTCACTTTTTAATCATCCAGTTTAATGTCTTTCAGCAGGGCTGCAAACGGATTGTTCGGAACGTATTCTGCTTTGTACTCTTCTGCCTCTTCGTTCAGTTCTTCGACTTCTGCTTCCTGTGCTGCTTTCATGGAAAGAGAGATCTTCCCGTTTTCGACTTTCAAAATCGTGACCGGAATCTTCTGTCCGATTTTAAGGACAGCCTTCGGATGAGAGATTCTCTTTTCACTGATCTCGGAGATATGAAGGAGTCCTGAAAGGTCATTTCCGATATCTACGAATGCGCCATAGTCCATGATCTTTTCGACCGTACCTTCGATGATGCTGCCCACAGACAGCTGTTTCATCTTTTCCAGCTTCTGCTCTGCAGCAGCCTCGACCAAAAGTTCTTTTGCGGAAAGGATCAGTTTCTTACGGTCTCTGTCGACTTCAGAAATCTGCACTTTGATCTTCTTTCCGAGATATGGATTCGTATCTTCCACATACTTGAGGTCCAGTTTGGATGCCGGGATAAAGCCACGGATACCTTCCACATAGAAGACAGCTCCATTGTTCGTGACACCGGAAACCGTTCCTTCGATCACGGTCTCTGCTTCCTTCATCTCTTCCAGTTTTTCCCAGGCAAATTCCTTGTCTGCTTCTTTCTTGGATAAGATGATATTTCCGGCTCCATCATCCGCCATCTGAACAACAGCCGGGAACTGATCGCCGATCTGCACATCTGTGAAAATGCTGAACAACGGATCTGCACTCATCTCTTCCGGCGGGATCTTGCCCGGAGCGTAATAGTCCAGATCAACACTGACCGCTGTCTCGTCAATTGCAACTACCGTACACTGCATCACGTCACCCGGATAAAGCTTCTGCAGGGAGGCTTCGATTTCCTCGGTGTAGTCATCCATGGATTCGATGACTTCCGGCTCCGCTTTCACTTCTTCTACAGCTTCTTCTGCCACAGCTTCTTCCGTAACAGTTTTCTCTTCTGGTTCCTCTACATTCCTTACTTCATGTTCTTCGCTCATTGTGATTACCTCTTAACAAACTTTTTTCGAACATATTTTAATCCATCCGTTTTTTCCCTTCAAGATAAAACGGAAATCGCATACTCAGCAGTCGATTGTGCGGATCACTTTTGCCGGGACCCCTCCAACGATTGTATTTGCTGGAACGTCTTTTGTGACGACTGCACCGGCTGCCACGATGGCATTTTCGCCAATCGTGACACCTGATGTCACGACCGCATTCGCGCCGATCCAGACCTTATTTCCAATTCGGATCGGAGCCGGATGAAGCTGTGGACGTTTCGCCGGATCAATATCATGATTGAGCGTTGCGAGAACGACCGCATGTCCGATCAGCACATCATCTCCAATAAAGATCCCGCCCTGATCCTGAAACTTGCAGTCTGCATTGATAAAGACTCTTTTTCCGACTGTGATGTTTTTCCCAAAGTCTGTATAGAATGGCGGAAACATCGCAAAGGTATCATCGACCGGTTTGCCGATCAGTTCAAAAAAGAGCTTTTGCAGTTCTTCCGGTTCATGATATTTCGTGTTGATCTCCATGGTGATCTTCTGCGCCTGTCTGCTGTAAAAACGCATCCATTCGATCACTTCCGGATCTTCTCCTAAGGTTTCACCATTGTTAAAGCGTTTCAGTAATTCCTGTAATTCCATTGCTGTCTCCTATTTTAAGCTCATTTATATTCGTAATTTCTATTTTAACAATTATAGCACATACACCTATACGCTAGATGTTCAAAAGCACAAGCGCGACTGCGATCAGCGCTAACCCAATCCAGGTTTTCACTCCTGGCCGTTCTTTAAAGAACAACGTTGCGATCAATGTAACGATAAAAACAGTGCCTGCAGAAAAGCAGGGATAAACTAAAAACGCCGGAAGTCCATTGAGTGCCTTTAACAGAAGCGCGGAGGAAAAATAATTCGGGATTCCCACGAGCACGCCCGCTGCAAATTCCTTCCAGAGAAATGGTTTGCCACTTCTGCCCTTCTCGATGAAAAGCAAAATCAAGACAAGCACTGCCGCCGTTACGAACAGGATCAAAAAGTAGTTTCCATCCTGACTTCTCTCTCCCAGCTGATCAAAGATCTTTGCCATGGCATCTCCGCCGCCGACAAAGAGCAAAACCAGCAAAAGAAGAATCGGATAGATGCGTGTCTTTTCTCCTGTTTTGGCATCTTCAGAGTCTGAATCAAAACTGATCAAAAAGAACGCTACAAGCACCATGACGATGCCCGGGATCTGGAGCATGCGGATCTTTTCTCCAAAAAACAGTACACTGATCAAAAGTGGCACAATCAGTCCCAGCTTGGAAAAAGCCGATGTCAGGATTGCGCCGTTTCTGCGCGTACTGCTCTGCATCCCGACCAAACCCGCAACAAATACGACACCGCCGATCAGGCCGCACAGAAGCGTGGTTCCATCCGCCTTAAATGCAATGGATTTATCCGGCATCATAAGAAAAGAAAGGAGGACGCAGGTCAGGTAATTCCCAAGGAGAATCCCGTAGCGGTTTCCTTTCTGTTCCCGAAATATTTTGAGCACCACCGTCATGGCAGCGCTACTGATGATTGCGATAAGTAAAAAGAATACGGAAGACAAGTGATGCTCCTAAGTCAATCGTTAGCTACTGCATTTGTGTGTTCATGAAATCTATGATCTGCTCATAGCTTTTTAAGGCAGTGCCTGCACCAACCGCTGTCGAGCAGACAGCTCCGCAGGCGTTCCCAAAGCAAAGAGCCTCTTCCTGGCTCTTTCCACGAAGAATCTCTGAAGCAAAGCCGGCCAGGAAATTATCTCCGGCTCCGGTCGAATCAAGTGCTTTGATCTTATATGCCGGAAGAGCGATCTCTTTCTCTTTGTTTTTAAAATAACAGCCTTTCTCGCCCAGCTTAATGATCACGTTTTTGACACCATAGCCCAGGAAAGCATCCGCCATCGCTTCCGGCTGTTCCTTTCCGGTATAATACTTTCCTTCATCTTCGTTGGGCGTGATATAGTCGATCAAAGGAAGGCTGTCTTTGATTTCTTCTAACGTCAGCGGATGGAAATTCGGAATCTTTGTATCTGCAAAAACAAGCGCGCCGCTTTTCTTCGCCGCCGTTAATACTTGATAAATAATCTTCGGATCATCAAAAGGTGCACGGAACAAAGAGCCCAGGATAAATGCCCTGGTATTCATCTGCTCGATCCCCAGCTCTTCCGGATGGAAATTGTGTTTATGAGCAAGGTTCGTGACTGACATCCTTCCTCCATCTTCCCTGACAAACATTGATGTGACCGGTGTCGAATGTTCCTTTTCCCTTTTAATGAGGCCTGTATAAACGCCATGATCAAGGAGTTCTTTTTCTACAATTCTCCCCGCTGTATCTTCACCCAGAAAACATAAGATGCCGGCCTTCATTCCCAGTTTGGAAAGCGCAAGCACTTCATTCACGGCCTCTCCTCCGACAGCCAGCGTACCAGACTCTGCGACGTATCCGGATGCAGAAACAGCCTCCGGATCGAAGCCTCTGATGATCGAATCGATCAGAGCTGTTCCGATACAAATGATATCCAGTTTTTCCATCATTTCCTTTTTCATGATCACTCCCGAAGCGTCTTAAGATCAAAGGTTATTATAGCGCAAGTGCAGCGCATAGAAAAGCTGCCGCATTACGCGGCAGCCTTCCCCCATGGATTAAGGTATTGAGTTATGCGAATTGCTCCATGGTTTACGCTATGCGAAGCTTAGTGGGTAGCATAGTAGTTATCGATTGCGTCTCTCCAGATCTGTTTTGCTTTATCCATATCAGGATGTGTAGCTAACAGTCCTTCAAGCTGAGCATCAGCGTATGGCTGAATTGCTGCCTGCCATGCCGGAATCTGATCTTCCGGAATCGTGTACTGATTCATGTTTGCATTTGCATCAAATTTCGCATGACGTTTTGTTTCCATGCTTTCTACGAATGCAAGGAACTCCTGATACATTCCATCGCTCATCTCCTCGTTGAAGATGTTCTGAAGAGTTTCATCGAAGGAATTCCAGGTATCCAGGTTGATACTAGTTGTCTTGATATGTGTAGAAAGATCTACCGGGAAGCTGTAAAGTGCTTTTGTCTCTTCATCAGCGCCAAAGATCTCACCAACGTTCTGTGCAATGAATACACCATCTGCAACACCGTTTCTCATGTTGCTTCCCATGTTCATGATATCAAGTGCAACTGCTGCACCGCCCTGGCTGTTAATGAAGCTGGAGATAACCTGGTCATCAGACATGATCTTAAGTCCGTTCAAATCTCCAGGTGCTGCAACGTTCACATCTTTTGCGAGGAACAGTGAGGTTCCGAATACTGCGGAGGTCAGGAGCGGTTTTACGTTCTGAGCCGTGAACTCCTGGGTCATGATGTCGTCCGGATTTGTGATGATCACTTCACGGATGATATCGTTTGCAGTGTAGATGTCTTTGAATCCGTTAAACGGCTGAGCGCAGGCCTGAGTCGTATATACGAAGGATTCCGGATAATTCGAAAGAGTAAGATCGGAAATATCCGCAACGCCTGCACCGAGGCCTTCAAGAGCACTCGCTGTGTCTAACAGACCACTGTACTCTGTGATATTAAATTTTACTTTTCCATCTGTACGAGCTGTGATTCTGTCTAATGCATCGCCGAAGTACTGCATATTAGCGATCGATGAGGACAGGTTAACTTCCAGAGTCATTTCCGGTCCATCGTACTCACCATAGAATACTTCCTGTCCGGATGATCCTGCAGATCCGCCGCTTCCGCCTCCGGTTGGAGCCGGCTTCTCACCGCCGCATGCAGTGACCAAAGCAAGTGCAAAGGCTAATGTAAGAACCACTGCTACTATCCTACTAAGTTTCTTCATAACGTTTCTCCTCCTATTCTATAAATAATATTATTTATTAATCCTATCTAACCGGATTATTTATCAATGCATATGATTCGGTATAAACGTAGCGAGCTGAGGGAAGATGATCATCAATGCCAGGATCGCTACGTCCATGACAATGAATGGGATAACCCCTTTGAAGATCTTTTCTACCGGCTTTCTTGTTACACCACTCATCGTGTAAACTGTCATTCCGACTGGTGGTGAGATGGAACCTAATGCCATCAGCTTGACGACGAAACAGCCAAGCCAGATCGGGTCGTATCCAATCGCTGTCAGTGCCGGATAGAGCACAGGCATCGTAAGAACCAGCATCGGAACTTCCGGAAGGAACATACCGAGAATCAGGTACAATACGATCAATGCCACAGAAAGTACCCACTTCGGAACGGTCAGTCCCATGATGAAGTTTGCCAGCATTGTCGGCAGATGACTCATCGTCATAAACTGAACGAAGATGTATGTCGATGCCAACAGGAAGAAGATCATACCGATCAGGACTGCTGTATCTTTAAATGCCTTCCACAGGTTCTTGACCTTGCACTGACGGAAGATGATTGAGATCACGATGGAGCCGAATGCACCGATCGCACCTGCTTCTGTCGTGGTAAACCAGCCAAGATAAATACCGCCGAGCACTAAGAGCATCAGGATGATGATCGGAATAACCTTCAGCAAGGATTTAAAACGCACCTTCCAGGTAGCCTTCGGGCCCTGCGGACCATACTTCGGATTGATCCGGCAAAGGATCCAGATCAGGATACAGTAAAGAATGATCTGTGCTACGCCGACACCAATACCGGACATAAACAACTTACTGATCGAGTTCTCTGTGATGATGCCGTACATCATGAAGCCCATGCTCGGAGGAATCAAGAGTGCCAACGGAGCGCCGGCTGCTGTACTTCCACAGGCAAAGGACTCATCATAATTATTTGCCTGCATTTCCGGAAGCGCGATACGGCTCATGATCATAACGCCGGTATTTGCGGATCCGCAGATGGCTCCCAAGATACCACACGCTACGACCGTTGCGGATGCAAGTCCTCCGCGGAACCTTCCAAGCCAAGCCCGGACGGCTGCGTATAGATCTACACCCATTGTTGTCTCTGCGATCACGCACCCCATTAAAGTAAATAGCGGGATGACCGTGAACGAATACGAGTTGATGTTGTTAAACGGTGCCGTTCCTAAGATCGTCATAGCGACGGAAAAGTTCTTTAAAATAACGATTCCAACAAATCCGACGATTGCAAGGGCTGCACCAACCCACATTTTAAGTGCCAGGAGGATCAATAATACAACAATACCAAGAATGCCAATTAACTCAGAACTCATTGATCATTCACCTCCTCTTTTTCTTTTTCCGCGTCTTCTGCTGCTTGTGTCTCAGCCGCATCAGTCTCTTCAGCCGCAACTGCTTCTGCTGTTTCCGGTGCAGCTTCATCCTTTTTCATAAACGCATCCACAGGGATCATGCTCATCCTATATTTGCCAAATGCAAATTCAAAATCTGCGGATCCCAGCCGTACTTCCTCTTCTGCTTTCCCCTTAGCTAAAGCAACGATCTTGCGGATGATCGTCATGATGACGACAAGTGCAGCGACTGCATAACTGACACCGAACAGATACAGAAATGGCCACTGCGGGACCTTCACACTGCTCCATACGACATTGTTGTTCATACTTCGCTGACCTGCGCGGAACTGTTGGATCGCAATCAGGATGATGATCGCCAGCGAGGCAATCAGGATGATAACATCCAATACGACCTGCGGAACCGGTTTCAGTTTTTTGGTGAACATGTTGATCTCTACCATGCTGCCGACCATGATCGATGCTCCCAGAGAGGTCATGCAGCATACCAGCATAACCTGTACCCACTCTGTCGCTCCGGGAATCGGTCGGGAGAAAATTGTTCTTGCGAGCACATCTGAAACCATTAACAGCATCATCGCTGCAATCAGTATCATACACAGATATGTCGCGATAACTCCGATGATTCTAATTACCTTCAACTTCGCATAACCTCCTTTTTAGAATTTCCCTTTATTATGAATTTAGTGTATACTCTTGGGTAGGACAAGGCTCAAATGTCAAATATGGAAAAAAAGAGGGTGGTTTTTTGTGAAAAATGCCGAAGAGAAAAAATATTCCATCAGCGAATTTGCAAAAGCATGCGGAACGACCAAAGATACGCTGTACCATTATGAAAAACAGGGCATCTTAGTTCCTTCTTTCGATGAAAATAACCACTATCGGCTTTACTCCACCTCCGATTTTCACGTATTCCAATATATCGCTCATTTGCGCAGACAGAACTTATCTGTATCTGATATCCGCGACTGCATGCAAAACCGCGATGTTAAGACCTATATGAAGATGCTCGAGATCAGCCGGCAAAAGTGTTTGGAGGAAATTTCGCATCTGCAGCATCGATATAACATTATCTCCAGTGCGCTTGATGCCACGGCAAAGTATTCCAATATTCCGCTGGAAACGCCAACCGTGAATTACTCTGAAGAAATCTATTACTATGCCTCCCCTTATTCGGCAAAATTTGACTCTTTAGACGGAATAAAGCTGTTCCAGCAGCACTTGGTCGCTGCGGATTCCCTTCCGACTGTCACAAGCAATATTGCAGTCTTTCATATTACAAGAGGCAGCCTCAAAGAAGGCTATTCTCCGAAGATGATGCTCATGACACAGGCGGATGATCCAAGCGCGGTCCCTGAAGAGCATCTGCACAAAAAACCGGAAGGCAGATATCTTCAAATCTTTTTCCGGACCGATTTCTTTTCTGCAGCGGAAGATGAGCTCAGGCGATATGCCCGGATCATGACGGACTACGCAGAAGATCATAACTACACGGTCAACTCTGATCTTTACTGCATTCTTCACATCGGAACCTTCCTGAGCGATGATCCGAAAGAGTATCTGACCGAGTTCTTATTCGGAATCGAATGATCTGACGAAACAAAAACTGAATCATTAAAATAAGAAAACCGCATGTTTCCATGCGGTTTTCTGAAAGAGAAAAGAATAACAAAAAAGTTGGTTGACTTAGCTCCTACGGTTGTCTGTATTTCAAAATTTCTTCCGGATGTTCTTTTGCCATCTTTGCAAGTTCTGTATAAAGACCATAGTCATTTGCTTCGCAAAGTTCCGTGAGTTCCGGATCGACATCCTTTCTTCTCGGAAGCGGAACATCCTGTTCTACCAGGATATCCTGAACACGCTTGATATCAACGTCGCGAACAGTTGTGCCTTGCTCTACAGCAACTGCGGCTGCAACGCCGGCTGCCTGTCCGGTTCCGACACACTGCGGGATCAGGGAGATCCAGTCAAAAGCAACGGCGTCTGCGGAGGTATGACGTCCCGGAACCAGGAGATTGTCCACATCCTGCGGGAGGAGTACGCGGTATGGGATCTCGACCGGTGCGGAATCATTCATACGGCAGATCGTACTGTGCCATGCAATAACATCTTCATGCTCTTTATGAGTAGCATAATCCATCGGTGTCATGATATATGCACCTTCTAATCGTCTTGAGCATCTTGCTCCGAGCTGCGGTGCAATATCATACAGGAATGCGTTTTCAAATCCTGCTGCGTTTTCTTTCATAAAATCAATGATCTCACGGATCTTCGTGCGGATCATCATTTCCGTCTTTGTCAGATCCTTAACATCGATGCAGTTCATCGGCTTGATCCAGTTGTTGAACCAGACAACGTCATTCCTCTCTGATGGCAGCGGCATCATGCGCTGGCCTTCAATAAAGGATCCCAGTCCCTGCACGATCTTTCCGATTTCTTCCGGTTTGGATCTGTTGTTACGGAAGAATTTTTCGTAGTCAACTCCGCCGACACGGAAGACCATTGCCGTG
Organism: Lachnospiraceae bacterium; assembly: GCA_045546255.1. Lineage (GTDB taxonomy): Bacteria > Bacillota > Clostridia > Lachnospirales > Lachnospiraceae > RGIG5612. Next base: position 28,188 of record JAZQCK010000056.1, read on the forward strand.
CTGACGTTACGGGTGTCAAAATCCTTGGTCTCGCTGTAAGGCGTTCCAGTCTGGGCGAAGATATCGCCGTCACCAGTTGCATCGATCACGACCTTCGCCATGATCGCTTTTCTGCCTTCCTTACTTTCAAAGATCACGCCCTTGACTGCGCCGTTTTCCATGATCGGTCTGCATGCCCAGGAATGACAGTAGACACGGATTCTGGCTTTCTCCTCATCCAGCATTTTGTCCATTTCGATCTTCAGCTGGTTCGGCTCGAAATAAACGGAACGGACAACACGCTTTGGAGAATCCGCGCAGTTGCTGGTGCAGTCCCAAATGGAAGACCAACGGTCGATCAGGCCCGGATCATTGCTTCCGACCTCATCGCCTTCCGGTCCTAAAATAGCTCCCGGAACTTTTTTCAATCTCTGGAACCACTCTTCCTGAAGACCACGTACAAACTGCTTATTCTTATAGGAC
>JAZQCK010000057.1:0-5309 GCA_045546255.1 Lachnospiraceae bacterium
TCAGCGCCGCCGCCTGCATAAACAACACCAAGAGTCAGAGCAGAGATCAAAGATCCAACATAAGACTCGAAAAGGTCAGCACCCATACCTGCAACGTCACCTACGTTATCACCAACGTTATCTGCGATAACTGCCGGGTTACGCGGATCGTCTTCCGGGATACCAGCCTCAACTTTACCTACCAGGTCAGCTCCGACGTCTGCAGCTTTGGTGTAGATACCGCCGCCGACACGTGCGAACAGAGCGATGGAAGATGCGCCCAGTGAGAAACCGAACATAACATCAACATTGCCTGTGATAAAGTAGATTGCGCTAACACCGAGGCAGCCCAGGCCGGCAACGCACATACCCATAACAGCGCCGCCCTTGAAAGCAACGCCAAGAGCACCGTTCATGCCTTTGGTTCTTGCTGCGTTAGCTGTTCTGACGTTAGCCTTTGTAGCAACGCTCATTCCAAAATATCCTGCCAGAACTGAGAAAACAGCACCGATCAGGAAGCAAAGAGCGGTTACCCAGCTGATCGCAAATCCAAGGATCAGGCCGAGTACGATTACGAAAATAACCAGAATCTTGTACTCTGAAAAAAGAAATGCCTTAGCACCGTCAGCGATTGCGCTTGCAATCTCTTTCATCTTATCTGTGCCGGCATCCTGCTTAGAAACGACAACTGCGAGAATGATTGCATAGATCAGGGCAATCACACCAGCGCCGATTCCGCACCACATTAATGCGTTCATGATGAATTCTCTCCTTACTTATATATTATGCATATGGTTAACTACTAGATTTTAAGTCATTACCAAGAAATGTCAACCTTTTTTCACCCATTATTCTTTTTTATACATATATAAATGGAAACTTTTCTAAGTATTTTTTTAAAACATATGAGTTAGCCGATTCTAATTTGTACTTTATTTATGCAATCACTCCATTTTGGCGATAAAAAGTCCATATCTGTCGCTTATCTGCCTTTTTCCCACGTTAAAAAAATATCAATAGTAGCAAGGCTTCCGATGATTTGCTACCATTATTTGCGATGTACTAAAATCTGTACAATCCATGCTTTTAAAAAACTACAATCGAAGGAGGAACGTATGGCAACAGCACAAACTTCCGTACCGTTCAACGACGATCCAAAGCTGCGCGAACAGCTCCTGGCCGTAATTGAAAAGTACAAAGGTGAACAAGGTGCGCTCATACCTGTTCTGCAGCAGGCTCAGGACATCTATGGATATCTTCCAATTGAAGTCCAAAAGATCATCGCAGAAGAAATGGGCACTCCACTGGAAAAGATTTTCGGCGTAATCACATTCTATTCGTTCTTTAATCTTTATCCAAAGGGATCTCACCAGATCTCAGTATGTCTCGGAACCGCCTGCTACGTAAAAGGCTCCAGAAAAGTCTTAGAGCGTCTGCAGGATGAACTTGGAATCGAACCAGGACAATGCACAACTGACAGGTCCTTCTCACTGGACACCTGCCGCTGCATCGGTGCCTGCGGACTTGCCCCTGTTATGCTTGTGAATGACGATGTATACGGTCGTATGAATCCGACAGAAGTTCCGGGCATTTTAGCAAAATACGAATAATATAAGGAGGAGATTCGATGAACTTGCAAGATTTAAGTAGCATCAAAGAGCGCATCTTAGCTGACGTTTTAGAGCCGGCTGAGAAGACCCGTGTTCTTGTTGGATTAGCTACCTGTGGTATTGCCAGCGGAGCTGCTCCTGTTATGGATAAGTTTAAAGCTCTGGCTGAGGGGAATGACAAAGTATTTGTTTCCCAGACAGGCTGCGTCGGCATCTGCCAGTATGAACCTGTCGTGGAAGTTATCACCCCGGACAAGAAAAAAACATTATATGTAAAGGTAACCCCGGAAAAAGCAGAACGTATTTACAACGAGCACGTTCTTGGCGGAACTCCGGTAGAGGATATGGTAGTCGGTACGGTTCTTCCATCCGGTGAAGACCAGATCGCAATGTCCTTAGAGGACACCGTATTCTTAAAGAAACAGACCCGTGTTGCTCTTCGCAACTGCGGTCACATCGATCCGGAAGAGATCGATCAGTATATCGCAACCGACGGATACCAGGCACTGAACAAAGTCCTTACGACGATGGGACCGGACGATGTCATCCAGACGATGCTCGACTCCGGCTTAAGAGGACGTGGTGGTGCAGGTTTCCCGACCGGCCTCAAATGGAAATTCGCAAGCGGAAACCGCGGAAACGTACAGAAGTATGTCTGCTGTAACGCTGACGAAGGTGACCCGGGCGCATTCATGGACCGTTCCGTTTTAGAGGGCGATCCGCATGCAGTCCTCGAAGCAATGGCAATCGCAGGTTATGCAATCGGCGCTTCCATGGGTTACATCTACGTCCGTGCTGAGTATCCGCTCGCAATTACACGTCTGCGTATCGCAATTGAGCAAGCAAAAGAAAAAGGCGTTTTAGGAGACAACATCTTCGGAACAGACTTCAGCTTCGACATTGACTTAAGACTCGGATCCGGCGCATTCGTCTGCGGTGAGGAAACAGCCCTCATGACCTCTATCGAAGGTAACCGTGGTGAGCCGAGACCGCGTCCGCCATTCCCTGCAGTCAAAGGTCTTTTCCAGAAACCGACGATCCTGAACAACGTCGAGACCTGGGCAAATATTCCGCGTATCATCATGAACGGCGCTGACTGGTTTGCAGGCATGGGAACTGAGAAATCCAAAGGAACCAAGGTCTTCTGCTTAGGCGGAAAGATCAACAACACCGGTCTTGTTGAGATCGAGATGGGAACTACCCTTCGCGAAGTCATCGAAGAGATCGGCGGCGGCATCCCGAACGGAAAGGCATTCAAAGCGGCTCAGACCGGTGGACCTTCCGGCGGATGTATCTCCACAGTCAACTATGACGTACCGATCGACTACGACAACCTGATCGCGATCGGTTCCATGATGGGATCCGGTGGTCTGATCGTTATGGACGAAGACAACTGCATGGTCGATATCGCGAAATTCTTCTTAGACTTCACCGTCGACGAGTCATGCGGTAAATGTACACCATGCCGTCTTGGTACCAAACGTCTCTATGAGATCATGGAGAAGATCACAGATGGTCAGGCAACGATGAAAGACTTAGAGCACCTGGATGAGCTTGCTCATTATATTAAGGAAGATGCTCTCTGCGGTCTGGGCCAGACGGCTCCGAACCCGGTTCTTTCTACACTTCGCTACTTCCACGACGAATACGAAGCACATATCAAACAGAGAAGATGTCCGGCAGGCGTCTGCAAGGAACTTCTTCACTACAACATCAATCCTCACAAGTGCGTTGGCTGCGGTCTTTGCAAGAGCAAATGTCCTGCAGATGCGATCATCGGCATGCTGAGGAAGCCGCACGTTATCAACCCGGAACTCTGCATCCGCTGCGGAACCTGTATCACAGCCTGCAAGCAAGATGCGGTAGAAATAGTCTAGGAAAGGAGGAAGAGATAAAATGGCTGATGTTAATATTAAAATCAACGGAAAAGATTATCAGGTACCGGAAGGAATTACCGTACTTGAAGCCGCACGCATGGCAAATATCCACATCCCGACTCTCTGCTTCCTGAAAGAGATCAACGAGATCGGCGCATGCCGTATGTGCGTTGTGGAGGTGAAAGGTGCGAAAGGCCTTGTTACTTCCTGCGTATACCCTGTTGCTGAGGGTATGGAAATTTTCACACATACAAAGAAAGTTATCGAATCAAGAGTTAAGAACCTGCAGCTTCTTCTCTCCAACCATAACAGAGAATGCCTTTCCTGCGTACGAAGCGGAAAGTGCGAACTTCAGGCTCTTTGCCGTCTGTATGATATCAAGGAAGATTCCATCTATGATGGTGAGAAGCCGAAATATGCATTAGACGGATCTGCAGTTCATCTGGTTCGTGACAACAACAAATGTATCCTTTGCAGACGCTGCGTTGCAGTCTGCGAGAAGAATCAGGGCGTTGGCGTTATCGGCCCGAACGAGAGAGGTTTCAACACCTATATCGGAAGCCCGTTCAACATGAAACTGGTAGAGACCAGCTGTATCGGATGCGGACAGTGTATCGCGGTTTGCCCAACTGGTGCTCTGGCAGAAAAAGACAATACCTTCGAGACCTTCACCGCAATCGAAGATCCGACCAAACACGTTATCGTTCAGGTTGCTCCGTCTGTAAGAGCAGGCCTTGGCGAAGAGTTCGGTCTTCCGATCGGTGTCGGCGTAGAGGGACAGATGATCAATGCACTTCGTGCACTTGGATTTGACAAGGTGTTCGATACCAACTTCTCTGCTGACCTTACGATCATGGAAGAAGCAAACGAATTCCTTCAGAGAGTACAGAACGGCGGTACTCTTCCGCTGATCACCTCCTGCTCACCAGGATGGATCAAATACTGCGAGCACTATCATCCGGATATGATCCCGAATCTGTCCAGCTGCAAATCACCGCAGCAGATGTTCGGTGCGATCGCAAAATCCTACTATGCTGAGAAAGCAGGAATCGATCCGAAAGATATCGTTATGGTCAGCGTAATGCCATGTACGGCTAAGAAGTTCGAGATCGGACGTGAAGACCAGGATGCAAACGGTGTCCCGGATGTCGATATCGCACTTACCACAAGAGAGCTTGCTCGAATGATCAAACGTGCAAACATCGACTTCCTGAACCTGCCGAAAGAAGGCGTCTTTGATGATCCTCTGGGCAAATCCACCGGTGCTGCTGTTATCTTCGGTGCAACCGGCGGTGTTATGGAAGCAGCTCTTCGTACTGCAGTTGAAAAACTGACAGGCGAGCCGCTTGCCGATGTTGACTTCATGGATGTCCGCGGAACTGACGGAATCAAAGAAGCGACCTACAATGTCGCAGGCATGGACGTGAACGTCTGCGTATGCTCCGGAACCGCAAACGCAAACAAAGTCCTCAATATGGTCAAGAGCGGTGAGAAGAATTATCACTTCATCGAAGTGATGTGCTGCCCGGGCGGCTGCGTAAACGGCGGCGGCCAGCCGAAGCAGTTTGCAGAAGTCCGCAACTTTGTGGACATCAAAGCTCTCCGTGCAAAAGCTCTGTATGATCTGGATAAAGATCGTCCACAGAGAAAATCCCATGAGAATCCGGATATCATCAAACTTTACGAAGAATATCTGGGTGAACCGGGAAGCCACAAGGCACACAAACTCCTTCATACAAGCTATGTTGCAAGACCGATGTACAACGATCCGAAATCCAAGAGATAAAAGATCTGCGCACAAAGAATTGCAAGTGACTTTCATTAAAACAAAGGGCGGGGAATA
>JAZQCK010000058.1:0-3931 GCA_045546255.1 Lachnospiraceae bacterium
CCGGTGATGAAACGCTCCGTAAAAGGCATGACAAGCGGATTGATAAAAAAGAGGATCAGCAGGGCTGAGGCCACTAAAAAGAAGAAGCGGATGTGCCTTGCAGGTCCTTTTTTGATGCGGAACGCTAAAAAGACCAGTGCGATCACAAAGAACAAAAAGATCAGGCTGAATCCGAAGTAGTTCATCATCAGTTCCCTAAAGGAACGATCATAGACACCGGTACCTTCACTTAATTCACCCAGCGTTCCTGCGGAAAGCAGGATCCAAAGCTTCCAAAGGACAAAAGGCGTGATTCCGGCTGCCGGGATAAAAAGCTTCAAGAATGGTTTCCATTTCCGGACAAGGATCAGGAAGGTAATGGCATAGACCGCATAAAGAACAGGGGTCAAATATGTGCCTACGGTCGTTACAGCCTGACTTGCAAGCAGCAGCGCAAAGAGGAAAAAGAGATTTCGGATACGGACGACTTTTGTTTTTGTGATCCTCAAAAAAACATAGAGCAATAACGGAAGAAGGATATTAACGAGTACCGCTTTTCCCTGCCAGATGCGCAAGGTCAGGAAGGCTCCCTGATTGTAAGTGGAAGGTCCGCAGACCAGATTTAACAGCGCAGTAAAGGCAAGGACAAGGCCGCCTTTCTTTCTTGAAAATTCACGTCCAGCAGCATAGTAAGCCATATAGTGCAGCGGAAGAAGCAGGGCCGGAAGAATGCTGTGGCAGAGGACAGCCGGCGAGACGGAAAACAGTTTGCAAAGCGCAGCAAGAAAGGTCTCCCAGCTGACTAAAATGTAGGTTGCAGGAAAGACGCTTCCTCTAATGCCGGAAGAAGGCAGCACGTCCATCAGACGATTTCTGGATAAAATAGTGACAGTTTCAGACACATAGAAATTATCATCAACATTGTCTGCGACATGCAGGATCACCATGGAAATATGCCAGATGATCAACAGGATCACACAGACCCATAAAAGAAGATGCCACCAACGGTATTTGAACATACCGGCAAATGCTTTTTGAAAGCCTTTGATATCATCCTTTAGAGGAATTCGCCTTTTCACACAGGAAATGATCACATAGGTAATGATGATCGCGATCAGATCACAGAGATAAAGATTGTAAAGCGTTGTAAACGGCCAGTCGTTGTACATGAACGGGAGGCTGGTAATGTGAAACAGGCACAATAAAATAACAAAGCCGGAAAGGACTTTGAGACAGACACCCCTATTTACTTTGAACAGCATCTGTACCAGATCTCCGGTGATATAACAAAGAACAAGCATAAAGACCGGAAGTATCCAGACCAGATCATCCCAAATAAACTTTAACAAAACGGCCACCCGAATTTTCTGCTATTATATAATAATGTTGCTTCTGCTTCAATCATCTTCCGTTTGAAAAAAGTCACAGAATGTTCATGTGAAATCCGTAAAATCCCCTTTACAGAAAAGGTGCAAACTGTTAAGATGTCACGTAATTGTTACGAAAATTTTACAAATATAACGAATGGAAAGATTGTGCCGATGGAGCTGAATGATCCGGACAGGCAGAATATAGAATCAGACAAGTAGTATGAAGAGACTTACAAGATACCATAAACGAGTAAAACTAACTTATGCAGCAGCAGCTTTGTTTTGCTGTTTTCTTTTGTTGTTCCTGTTTAACACGAGTAGTTATGCATCAGGACTTGATTATTATGCCGTAAAGATCGACGGAAAAACAGTCGGGCAGGCAAGAAGCAAAGAGATTGCAGAGCAGGCCCTTTCTGACGCCAGGATCCGTCTGAGCAAAGAGGCGGACTCGATTGTTTATGTGGACTCTAAGTTTACGGTTGAAAAAGAGAAAAAGGCCTTTGCGAAAACAGACAGTGTTGAAGACCTGACAGAAACAATCTATACGGATCTGAAAGAATATACGGATCTGAATTATGTTCAGGCGATCATGCTGAGTGCAGGAGGCTACTCTTTGATGGTGGATTCCCAGGCAACGGCCAACCGTGTCCTTCAGGCACGTCTGAATCAGTACGATACAGAGGACGAGTATGATGTCAAGCTGAACACGCAGAAAGACGGTAATTTTACCGGAATGACCTATGAGCTCTATGATTCACCGTCGATGGAGCAGCGTATTGAGGCGCTGATGAGTGAGGAAGGAATCACTCGTACTGCAGCCTCGAAAGAACTCCATAAAATGGATAAGATCGGATTTGTAGATGGTCTTGAGATCCGTTCTGTCTATACGGATTCTGCGGCTGTGTTAAAAGGCGATGCCGCCGTTACAGAAGCAACGGAAAACGGAAGTGCGCTTGGCGTTGTCACCGCCGGCGTTGCGACCTATGATGAAAATTATTATTCACCGACCGAATATATTTATGACGATACCATGTATGAAGGTCAGAATCGGGTCGAGCGAGAAGCCGTTGCCGGAAGCAGAAATGTTACCGCAAGGATCATTTATGTCAACGGCCAGGAAAGTACCAGAGAGATCCTGACTGCTACGGTTTACGAAGAGCCGGTCGCAGAGATCGTCCGCTCCGGTACGGTTCCACCGCCGACCTTTGTGGTGCCGCTGGATAACTGTTCCCTTTCTTCCGGATTCGGATACCGCTGGGGCGCACTCCATAAAGGAAATGACTATGCCTGCGGCTTCGGAGAACCGATCTATGCAAGTTGTCCGGGCGTCGTTCTCGAAGCAGAGTTTGACGGAAGTTATGGTAATTATGTTTTGATCAGGCACGACGATCATACGGTAACGAGATATGCGCACATGAGCGAACTGGCCTGCACACCGGGACAGGAGGTCAGCAGGTATGAGGTGATCGGCTATGCCGGAAGTACCGGAGATTCGACCGGTAACCACTGTCATTTTGAAATTATCGTTGATGGTGTTGCCGTTGACCCGTTCATTTATCTTTCTTGAGTTGGAAAGGTAGAATTTGAATCCTGTTTATGTCAAAAATCAGTCGCTTCAGTTCTTTTGAACTGGAGCGATTGTTGCTTTACAAAAGCACTAAATATAGGTATAATCCATGGTTGAGACAATCTAGATATTGAGGTCTTACATGGAAAGATATGTTATCAAAGGCGGCAAGCCTTTAAGAGGGCTTGTTCCTATATACGGTGCAAAAAATGCGGCTCTTGCCTTGATTGCAGCAGCGATCCTGACAGAAGAGCCTGTCATCATAAATAATCTTCCGGACGTTAGCGACATTAATGTTTTGCTGGAGGCGATTTCCCAGATTGGGGCCAGAGTGGAGCGGATCGACCGTCACCAGGTTCGTATCGTTGGTGCTACGGTGAATTCCCATCAGGTGAATTATGATTATATCAGTAAGATCCGGGCATCTTACTATCTGCTCGGCGCTCTTTTAGGACGTTTCCACGAGGCGGAAGTTGCCATGCCGGGAGGCTGTGTGATCGGAGCTCGTCCAATCGATCAGCATATCAAAGGCTTTGAGGCATTGGGCGCAAAGGTCTCTTTGAGCAATGGCCAGATCAAAGCAAAAGCAATGCAGCTGAAAGGCAGCCATATCTACTTTGACGTTGTGACGGTTGGAGCAACGATCAATATTATGCTGGCTGCTGTTCTTGCAGAAGGCAATACCGTGATTGAAAACCCTGCAAAGGAGCCGCATGTCGTTGACCTTGCGAATATGCTGAACTCCATGGGCGCTAATATCCGTGGAGCCGGAACCGATGTGATCCGTATCAAAGGCGTTCCGAAACTTCATAAGACGGAATACACAGTGATTCCTGACCAGATCGAAGCCGGAACTTTTATGTTTGCAGCGGCTATCACCGGTGGAGAAATCACTGTCGCAAACGTGATTCCAAAACATTTAGAGTCCATTACATCAAAGCTTGTTGAGATTGGCTGCGATGTGATCGAATATGATGAGGCTGTCACTGTCCGTGGAACAGAGCAGCTGAAACCG
>JAZQCK010000059.1:0-4172 GCA_045546255.1 Lachnospiraceae bacterium
CCCACTGAGCATACTTATAGGAAACGGAATCCGTGTCAAACATGGACATGACTTCCTGCGCACCGTTCCATGCATTGGTATCATCCTCAGCTGCAAAGTAGACAAAGGTCTGATTTTCCAAACCGGTCAAGGTGCTGATATCCCACTGCCCGTCAACAAACATACAGGCAGCATAGAGATCAGGATACTCAGATGCAAGGATCAGTGTTGTCATGCAGCCCATGGACTGCCCGGTTCCGTAAATACGATTCGTGTCGACAGCATATTCGCTGCTCATGTAATCAATGTAACGCTTAGTAAGCTCCACATATTCTGTCGTGGTGTAGCTGCCGTGGTCATCAAGGATCGTCTCCGGATAAGTAGGAACTGCAACGATTGTCGGATAAACCGATTGCCATTCCTCTGTTGCCCACACAAGTCCGCCGCGTCCCTGTGTCAATGATACAGTAGCGTCATTTCCGGCACAGCTGGAGTCCCCGATAAAGACTACCATCGGGTAAGAACCGGACGCATCGTATCCTTCAGGCAAATAGAGATTGTAGGTGATGGAAAGGCCGCTCTCGGAATCCGAGTAGGTCTTCTGCTCAAATTTATCCGCATAGGTTGCGATAAGCGTATCCTCATCCTCAGCAAGCGTATTGGCTACAGTTCCTATGGTGTCAGATGATTCAGCCTCGTCAGTAATTTGTGTGCCTTCTTCATTCACAGCCGGTTCTGCACTTGTCGCTTCCGTTTGAGACGTACTGTCTCCATTTTGGTTTGTTTCGCTTGCGCCACAAGCCGCAAGTGCGAATACTAATATCGCTGCAAGAAACAGCGCAGTCATCCTCTTTAGCATGTGAATACCTCCATTTTCTTAGAATGCGGAGTATATTTAACGCGGACTGCCATCCGCATCTTTAGCATACCAATCTGAACTGCGCGATTCTATGATTTGAATCATAACTTGCAAAAAAAGCGGCTCATATTACCAGCCGCTATCACTCTATAGGATGTTGTATTCAGAACCACCATCAATCAGTTCTTCGATATTCAGGATCGTGATTCGATCACCTTTTATCTCAAGGATTCCTTCCTTTTGCATCTGACTCAGTTCACGAAGCATAGCGGGGTAAGTAATGTTCAGATAATCTGCCATATCTTTTCTGCTCATATCCATAGCAAAAGTATTTGACCCATTGTGCTCAATCTGGTCCCTCAGGAAAATAGAAAGTTTCACTCTGACAGACCGCGCCTGCGTATGATTGATTTTTTCTGCAAGTACCAGCAGGTTCTCAGAGGTTATTGACAATAGATTTTCCAAAATCCTTGTTTTCAAATCTTCCTTTTCCAAAAGTCCGGCATATGACAGTTTCAGCAGTTCACTTTTTTCCGTTGCCTGTAATGTGTGCTGACAAGGTATGTTCCGGGCGCAAAATGCAATTCCAAAGCATTTGCCGGGAGTCAATACATGCGCCAGACTAACGTTCATTCCACTGTCCTGAATGACATTAAACCTGCCTGAAAGGACGATGTATAAGTCATGCATCTTTTCAGGCAAAGGTATTGATTCATTCTTTTTTACAGAAATCAACTTAGGTGAAGAACCGGAAACGCATCTATTGATTTCAGATCTATCCATGTCGCAAAACAACAGACATTCTGAAAGGATAGAATGGTATTGGTTGTATTCTTCCATAGCGTCTTTCACCTCCTTCACGCCTATATTTCCCCAGCATCTAAATCACAGTCGCTCCCCGCCGCCGATGATGGCAGTGGGGGAGCCTTGGTGTGTCTAATGATTACTTCGCTCCTGCCGCCTTGATTGCACCCAGACAGTGGATTCTTACGACACGGTTTTCGTCGGTTTCCGATATGTGCTGCAGCTGCTCTATATAAGGTCTGACGAACTCCGGCCTCCGTTTACCAAGAACGCGGAAGATCTCCGGCGCTTCCATCCGTACCTTGTCATCTGCATCGTGCAGAAGCTCTGCAAATACCGGCATATGATCCTCATAAATATCAGGCGTATTCGTGGCGATGTTTTCCAATGCCCAGATAAACGCCAGCCGGACTTTGGGCGCTGCATCATAGGCGAAGCGGAACAGGCCAGCCCAATACGGTTCGATCATCGGATAGCTGCCCCGTCCGATCCTGCCGAGGGCGTTCACCGCCCGCTCCCGCAAAAGCGGCTCCGGACTGTCGAGGAAGGAAATGATAGCCGGAACCGTGTCCTGCACGGACTGAGGGTAGAGGAGGCCCATTTCGCCAAGCAGCCAGAGAGCCTTTGCCTGTATCTTTACGGAGTCATGGGTGAGGAGAGACGAAACATAGGGAATGCTCTCTTTCCAGTTTTCTTTGTTTTTCGTGAGCGCTCCAAGCTCTTTATAGAGTTCTGCATCCGTCATTTCACTGGCCTCTTAAAACTGGAATTCAACTGTCATACGCAGTGGTGAAATCTGCTCCGGCTCCGCCATTTAGCCTATCAAGCAATTCCAATAAACCGTGCTGACCGTGTACTGTCATCCATACATCGAGTTCATGCTTCGCATTCAGATAACGGAAACGCCTGTCCTCCGCTTCCCCCGCATAGAACTCTGCCGGGGTGTCCATATCCTCAAGAGCAACCGTGTTTTTTCCGTTGTCGATCTGCGCGATCCATTGCGCTTCACTATATCTTTCCCGGTAGTCATTCTGTAAAGCAAGCCCTTCATCGAACCACGTCGGGATTGCTTTTTGCGCTTTGTCTGAAAGACGCGAACGCAGTTCCGCATGGGTGATCTCGTGTGCCAGAATGTCGAGTTCGAGATACTCGTCAGATATACAAACGTAATATGCCTCAACGGGGAAAGAAACGATAACAGTGCCGTGATCTTCTCCGAGTTTCCGGGTCAGCTTCCCGTCATCACAGATGATGAAGGTCGTCTCATCCTGAAAATGCAGATCACCGAAAAATGTCCTGACACGATCCTTGGCCTGTTCGATCATCTCAAGAAGCTCTTGCCGATCTCCTGCATAATCTCTGTTGATGTAAACGTGAGAAGCGATTTCCGTAAATGCAGATCGATACGGGACAGTCGTCAGATAGCCGAACTGGGTAAACTGAAACATAGCCCCAACAACCGCCGGGAGTATAAGCAAAATGGTGATAAACAGTAAGACCCTCTTCTTCTTTGCTCTCATATCTTCTTCACATCCCGCTATACAGTTCTGCTTCGTTCAATATGTCATGCATTTTCGTTCTGCTTATTATTCATAGTGTACCCACATCGTGGGATGCCGATTTTGAAACACACTTTAACCCCTTAAATAGTCACGTATTAGCAAAAGGGTCTTATACTCTCTCTGATTCCATGCCTGCACGCCGTCTCTTTCCAATACCCTCTTGCTTTTTTCCAATGCGTCTTCAATGGAATACAATACCTGCCTGAATCCTGACTCTATTTCATTCTCCGTATAATTGCATTGACCCTTAGTTGGATTTACCCCGCAAAAGTATAGTCTGCTGATCTGATGCCACAACTTCGGTTCATGGATAGACAATCTCTTTTCTTCAATTTCACCAAAAGGTTCTATGGTGTCAGGAATCACATCATATCCGGTTTCTTCTTTTACTTCTCTCACCAGTGCCTGACAATCATCTTCACCGTCGTCGATCCCTCCGCCGGGCAGCTTTAATTCCCCAGAATCGCTCTCAATCATCAATAGCTTTCCTTCGACAATAATGATCCCTCGCACAGCCACCCGATAGATTTCATCCAAACCGGGCGGATAATTCATCTCGTCCATAATCAGTATTCTCTTCATCACAGTACCTCAAGAAATCCCGAGTTATCACGCTGACATCCAAACCACAGCCACAACCTGCCGTTATCCAAACCACTAACTCAACCCTATGGCAAAAACATCCAAACCGGCCACTCAACCCTATGACATCTAAACCGCCTACTCAACCCTCCGGCAGAAGCGGTTGATCTGTTCTGACAGAGCGATTTTTGCGGTCAAATCCGTCCTCTGCCACGGACGGTCAGATGCCCGAAAAGCCCGTAAATACACAATGTCATTTAGTTAAGACATTAAGGGGCGGGAAAGGAAGTATATTTCGGGAAGAATCGAAATTGCTTCCTTTTTTATAGCAACAATAAAATCACATCTATATCTGAAGATGTTTTTAGAAACTGCGTTTTCTGTTA
>JAZQCK010000060.1:0-23095 GCA_045546255.1 Lachnospiraceae bacterium
AAAGAAAAGTATGTTTTATAGAGGTTAGCGGATGCATCCTTTTAAGCATTTTAAAACGATTACCAAGCACCGGAATCTGGTCTGCAAATATTGTTTCCGTTTAGGACTCTATAAACAGGGACTGCTGCACGACTTAAGCAAGTATTCTCCAACAGAATTCTGGCGCGGCGCAAAATATTATCAGGGTGATCGAAGCCCGAATGATGCAGAACGGAAAGCGACCGGCGTTACCCTTGCCTGGCTTCACCATAAAGGCAGAAACCGTCACCACTTAGAATATTGGATCGATTATCAGTTTGACGGAAACGGAAAAGCTGCGATGGGCGGATATAAAATGCCCCTTCGTTATGTAGCAGAAATGTTCTGCGACCGGGTTGCAGCCTGCAAGGTCTATATGAAAGGCGATTATAACGATGCCGCTGCATATAATTATTTTATGAGGTCGAAAGACCATCTTCTGATTCATCCGGAAACGGCAGCAGAACTCACAGAGATGCTGCGGGTCTTAAAAGACGAAGGAGAGCCGGCGGCATTTGCTTATGTCCGAAGCCGTCTCAAAGAAACAAAAGAAAAGTAAGAAAGAGCTGTGCAGATGCACAGCTCTTTGTTTACAACTTTTACAGTAATCTTACGCCTGCAGCTTCGCATGCTTTTACCGTATCCTCATCCCAAACGCTGGACTGAACTTCACCGATGTGAGCGCAGCCCATCATCAGCATGCAAAGACGGGACTGGCCGATGCCGCCTCCGACGGTAAGCGGAAGTTCATCATTTAAAAGCATCTTATGGAACGGAAGCTCTCTGCGGTCATCACAGCCGGCGATTGTCAGCTGGCGATCCAAGGATTCGCTGTCAACGCGAATACCCATAGAGGATACTTCTAACGCACGGCCAAGGACCTTATGCCAGAAGAAGATATCGCAGTTCAGTTCCCAGTCATCATAGTCCGGAGCTCTGCCGTCATGCGGCTTTCCGGAGCGGAGAGCGCCACCGATCTGCATAATGCAGGCAGTCGGATGTGCTTTAACAAATTCATTCTCGCGTTCCTGAGGTGTCAGATCCGGATACATATCTTCAAGTTCCTGCGTTGTGATATATTCCACATCACGGGACAGATCCACATCAATCTGTGGATAGTGGACCTTCATATGATCAGCCGTGTTGCAGATTGCGTGAACGATCGCGCGGACGATCAGTTTCAGGAAATCCATGTTGCGGTTTTCTCTTGTGATCACCTTTTCCCAATCCCACTGGTCCACATAGATCGAATGGACGTTATCGAGTTCTTCATCACGGCGGATTGCGTTCATATCGGTGTACAGACCGTTTCCGACGCGGAAGTCATAGCGCTTGAGGGCAAAGCGTTTCCATTTTGCAAGAGAGTGCACAACCTGTGCCTCAGCGCCGCCTAAAGCCGGAATATCAAAGGAGACCGGGCGCTCCACACCGTTCAGGTTATCGTTTAAGCCGGATGCTTCCATAACAAATAACGGAGCGGAAACACGCTTGATATTAAGCGCCTTTGTCAGCTCCTGCTGAAACACATCTTTGATGTAAACGATGGCCCGCTGGGTGTCATACTCATCGAGCGGTGTCTGGTAACCTTCCGGAATATAGATCTTACTCATTCCTTTATCCTCCTTCGAATCCTTTTTTGTTCTCCACAAACTCCTTAAGGTGTCGAATCAGAAAAGGCAACGGAGCCGGGGAGAAACGAATCTCTAAGACACCATTGCCTTTAATTACTGCGTATTATCTGCCTTTTTAAAATATTTGTCAATACTCTAGATAAGCTTTTTGCATTTGAATTATCTATTCTCTTATGTAATAATAAATCATAAGCTTTGCTTTAGTAGTAATTGCGAAGGGAGAAGGAAAAATGAAAAATATGAAAAAAATCCTGCTTGCCGTTCTTGCGGTGATCTTAGTGGTTGCATTTGCAGGCTGCGGCATTGCAAAGAAAGACGATGGCGGAAATGCAGGCGGTGGAAGTCCAATTCCTGCACCTCAGCCATCCGGCGATATCACTGGAACCTATCATGGTGTTTATGATATTACCGATCAGGTTGCAGCCAGCCTCAAAGAAGAGCTCGCTGAGTACAACCTCAATCCGACGGGACAGATCGTAATGAACCTGACACTGACACTGAATTCCGATGATAGCTATTCGCTCGACTTTGACGTGACGCAGTTCCTTGCGGATACCAGAGCTTATTATGAGGGATTCTTCCCGGATATGATCAAAGCAATTTTTGAGACAGATGATATGAATGAGATTGAGTCGATGCTTCAGGGCATTGGATATGGCGGTTTTGATGAGTATCTGGCAGAAATGGTTGATGTCGGAATGGAAAGCGTTGAATCACAGTATGAGGGCATGACAACAGAAGAAATCAGTGCCGGAACTTATACTGTTGATGGCGATACCCTGAAGTTGAGTGAAACCAGCGGGGACCGCTCTGTAACAGGGAATGCAACGATCAACAGTGATGGATCGATTGCAGTCGAGGCAAATATCGAAGGCGGCGGCGTAGGAGATATTATCTTCACGAAGTAAGAGCATCGATGCAATATCGCTTTAGAACAAGAATGCAGGACTTCGCTTCGGCGAAGTCCTTTTTATATACCAGTGGATTATTTGAGACGGACTATGTTATACTCTTACGGTCATTCGAGAAAAGTATGAATAGAAAGATAGGATGAATCATTATGAAAAAAGAAAGACAGGAATATTTAGATATCATAAGAAGCCTGAAAGGCGATGAAGAAGGCAGAAGAAAGGCTGCGGATTATGTCAGGGATTCCGATTGCGACACCTATGGCTATCCGGCGCCATTTTCGTTTGTCCCGACCTTCTACAATTCAGAAGAACTTTCCTTTATGGGGAAGACTGTTGAGATGACCCACAGTGTATTGAGTAAGGCGATCCGCCATTATGTGGAAAATCCGGAATACCGAAAACTGTTTGCTTTTCCGGAAGCAGTAGAAAAACTGATCTTGCTCCCATGCGGATATGAGGAGCAGCTTCCGATCAGCCGTTTTGACTTCTTCTTAAGTGAGGATGACTTTAGCTTTAAGTTCTGCGAATTCAACGCGGACGGCGCTGCGGCAATGAGCCGTACCCAGATCGGCTGCCAGGCAGTGATGCTTTCTGAAAGCTTTCAGAAATTTCAGGAAAACCACGAGGTAGAACAGTTTGAATACTTTGATACCTGGGTCAGCGCGTTCTTAGATACCTATACTTCGGATACCCATGTTGCAAAAAGTGCAGATAAGACAGATGCCAAGGGAGAGACACTTCCCGCGATGCCAAACGTTCTGATCACGGACTTTAAAGAAGCCGTAACAATGAGTGATGTGACGCGGTATTTAGCAGCGTTCGAGAAAGCCGGAGTCAATGTCCGTTTTGTGGATCTTAGAGATCTTTCGTTTGACGGAGAGCAGCTGATCGATCCTTCTGACGGTATGATCTTCCATGCAGTTTACAGGAGAGTTACGACCAGTGATATTGCAAAGCGTTATGAGGACTGCAAAGCACTGATCGATGCAGTGGCTGCAGAAAAGGTCGTTATGATCGGTCATTTCAGAACAACTGTGCCGCATGCAAAAATGATCAATGTTGCCCTTTTGGATGAGCAGACCAAAGCGATCCTGACAGAGGAAGAATGGGCATTTGTTCAGGAACATGTGCTTCCGACCTACCGCCTCAGAAGAGATACCAAAGGTCTGGATATTGAGGCGATCAAAGCAGAGAAAGATAAATGGATCTTAAAGCCGGAGGATGATTATGATTCCCACGGAATCTATGCCGGCGGAGACCTTACGCAGGAAGAGTGGGAAGAGAAGGTTGACAGCCTGATCGATCAGGATTACATCGTGATGGAGTTTTATGTTCCGAAGCAGTGTGAGATCTGCCTTCCGATCGCGGAGCCTGCTGATTTAGAGAATGGTACCTATACCTCAGTGAAACCGGCTGGATTGGAATCTGCGATTTCTTATTATGCAGAGGAAGCGCTGAAGGAAGATTATGGCATCAAACCGTGGTTTTCAATGACCGGAACTTATTCCTTTAATGGAAAATTCAACGGCTTCTTCAGCCGCATGGGGCAGGAATTCGTGATTTCCGAAAGCCACCACGGCGTCAGCATCCCATCCTTCCGCTTGATTGGAGAATAAAATGATCAATATTGCGATTTTAGATACCAATACGCTGACCTATGGAGACCTTGATTTTTCACCGATCGAGGCATGCGGCAATGTGACATTCTCTGACCTTATGCCGCAGGAAGAGCTTGTAGAAGCGATCGGAGATGCGGAGGTCATTGTCATCAATAAAGCTCAGATCACGGAAGAGATCATGGACCAGCTTCCGAATCTTAAATATATCGGGCTTTTTGCAACCGGTTATAATAATGTTGATTGCGGCGCTGCAAGCGCGCGGGGCATTGATGTCGTGAATGTTCCCGGCTACAGTACGGATTCCGTCGCGCAGCTCGTCTTTGCATTTATCCTTTCTCATGCGACAAACATTGCAGCATACAATGAATCGGTTCATAAAGGAGACTGGATCAACTCCCCGTCGTTTGCCTACTTTCCTCTTCCGATCGAAGAACTAGCAGGAAAGAAGCTGGGCATTATCGGCTATGGCAACTTAGGAAAAAAGGTCGCAAAGATCGGCGATGCTTTTGGAATGGAAATCCTGATCCATTCCAGGCGCATTTATGAGGACTGCCCTTATAAACAAGTGACGAAAGAAGAACTCTTTAGAGAGTCTGATTATCTCTCTGTCAACTGTCCGCTGAATCCGGAGACAGAGCATATTGTCTGCGAAGAAACGTTACGGCTCATGAAAAAGAATGCGTTTCTGATCAATACTGCACGCGGAGGATGTGTGGACTCAAACGCGCTAAAAAGGGCACTGGATGAAGAGTGGATCTCAGGCGCCGGAATCGATGTCCTTGTAAGTGAGCCCATGGCCGCAGATGAGCCGCTTTATACGGCGAAGAACTGTATGATCACGCCGCATATCGGCTGGGCTTCCATTGAAGCAAGAAGAAGGCTGATCGGAAAAGTGGCAGATAATATTATGGCATGGATCAACGGCTCTCCGCAGAATGTGGTGAACTGATCGGAGATCATCGATGCGTACTGTAAATCGCAAAAAATGCGTTTCTGAAAGAAGAATAGGGTAGATATCAGAACAGAAAATGTATATAATAGGAGAAGTCATTGACAGGTAATGGAATGATGTGATATAAATCATAAAATTATTTTTTCAGGAGACACATGAAAAGAAGATATCTGACTGTATTTAAGAAATAAGGTGACTTTAGACCGGCTTCACGAGCCTTGCGCATTTCGTGAGCCGGTTTTCTTGTATAAAGCAAAAACAGGAGGAAAAACATGGCAACTTACATCAAAGAGACATCACACACTTTTAACGAATATCTGCTTGTCCCAGGGTACTCATCCAGCGAGTGCTTTCCGGCCAATGTAAGTTTGAAAACCCCATTAGTAAAATACAAAAAGGGAGAAGAGCCGGCGATCAGCCTGAACATCCCGTTGGTCTCTGCAATCATGCAGGCTGTTTCCAATGATACTCTTGCAGTAGCACTTGCAACTGCAGGCGGCGTTTCTTTTATCTATGGTTCTCAGTCAATCGAAGATGAAGCTGCCATGGTAAAAAGAGCAAAGGACCATAAAGCCGGTTTCGTTCTCAGCGATTCCAATGTCAGCCCGGAGAATACCTTAGCTGACGTGATCGCACTGAAAGAGCAGACAGGACATTCAACGGTTGCGGTTACGGAAGATGGAACGGCAGAAGGAAAACTGGTCGGTATCGTAACCAGCAGGGATTACCGCGTCAGCCGTATGGATCCGTCAACAAAGGTCTCAACCTTCATGACTCCATTTGAAAAATTGATCTATGCGAAGGAAGGCACGACCTTAAGTGAGGCCAATGATATCATCTGGGACCACAAACTGAATGCTCTTCCGATCATTAATGAAAAAGGACAGCTGAACTCTTTCGTATTCCGCAAGGACTATGAATCCCATAAATCCAATCCGGATGAACTCCTGGATCAGAACAAGAGATATGTTGTCGGTGCCGGAATCAATACCAGAGACTACGAAGAGCGTATCCCGGCATTGGTAGAGGCAGGCGCAGATGTTCTCTGCATCGATTCCTCTGAAGGTTATTCTGAGTGGCAAAAGAGAACACTGGAGTGGGTCCGCGACAAGTATGGTGACAGCGTGAAAGTCGGTGCAGGAAACGTTGTTGATGCAGAAGGCTTCCGCTTCCTTGCAGAATGCGGCGCAGACTTTGTAAAAGTCGGTATCGGCGGTGGATCGATCTGCATCACCAGAGAGACGAAGGGCATCGGACGCGGACAGGCAACCGCGCTGATCGATGTTTGTAAAGCAAGAAATGAGTATTTCGAAGAAACCGGTATCTACGTTCCGGTTTGCTCCGATGGCGGTATCGTTTATGATCACCACATTACTTTAGCGCTTGCAATGGGAGCTGACTTCATCATGTTAGGACGCTACTTTGCAAGATTTGATGAGAGCCCGTCCAACAGAGTTTCCATCAATGGAACCTATTACAAAGAGTACTGGGGCGAGGGTTCTGCAAGAGCCAGAAACTGGCAGAGATATGATCTTGGAGGAGATAAGAAACTCTCCTTCGAAGAAGGCGTTGATTCCTATGTTCCTTATGCAGGTGCGTTAAAAGACAACGTTGAGATTTCCTTAAGCAAGGTAAAATCCACAATGTGCAACTGCGGCGCGCTTTCTATCCCGGAACTGCAGAAGAAAGCAAAACTGACCCTGGTATCTGCAACAAGTATCGTAGAGGGTGGTGCGCATGATGTCATCTTAAAGGACAGCACCCCTG
The DNA here is from genome assembly GCA_045546255.1 of Lachnospiraceae bacterium. Taxonomy (GTDB): domain Bacteria; phylum Bacillota; class Clostridia; order Lachnospirales; family Lachnospiraceae; genus RGIG5612. The sequence continues at coordinate 6,899 of JAZQCK010000060.1, forward strand.
GCATTAAATAGTTTGACGTTGCTTCGCCAAGACAGAAAGCAGGTGAGCATATGAAAAAATTAGGCAGAAAACTGATTGCGGGAACTGCATTTGCGATCTCAGCTGTTGCGACTGCGGGCTGTGGATCCGGCCCTCCGGCAGTCTATGGTCCACCTGAATATTTTGAGCAGGAATCGGAATCCAATCTGCAGATCGAAACGCAGACAAGCGAGAGCTATAACCCGGAGACGGAAATTCCTGAGGCTGTCTATGGACCTCCGGAATGGTTTGAACCTGGAAACAATATTACCGAAGGTGTTTATGGCCCGCCGGAAACGTTTGAGCCGGAAAATAATATTCCGGAGGATGTTTATGGTCCGCCAGAGTATTTTGAAAAGTAAAAATATGGAACAGCAATTTGATTTACTGAAAATAAAGAAAGACCATTTAAAGCTGCTTGCCGACTATCGCAGGCAGCTTTATCACAATCCGGTTTTAAAGTACCTGTTCCTGGAACTGACTTTAAGGTGCAATGAAAGATGCCTGCATTGCGGCTCTTCCTGTGGAGATGTGGAAAGCATTGAGCTGAGCTTTGCACAGTACCAAAAGATTTTAGAAGATGTGAGAGCAGATTTTGACATAAAGAAGTTTCAGCTTTGTATCACGGGTGGAGAACCGCTGCTCAGAAAAGATTTTTTTGACATTCTGGGCTATGCCAATGATCTGGGATATAACTGGGGCATGACCAGCAATGCGACGCTGATTGATAAAGAAAAAGCGCATCTTTTAAGAGAATGCGGCATGAAGACGATCTCTGTCAGCATCGATGGGCTCAAAGAATCTCACGATGCCTTCCGCCAAACGCCAGGCGGATATGACAAGGCAATGAAAGGAATTGAGGCGCTGATCGAAGAAGGCGGTTTTAAAGCAATTCAGGTCACGACTGTTTTGAACCATTCCAATATGAACGAGCTGGATGCCTTGTATGACATCTTTAAGGATATGGATATTGACTCCTGGAGGGTCATCGGGATCGAGCCGATGGGAAGAGCTCTTCAGTATCCGGAGCTTTTGATGACGGCAGATGATTACAAGCGGCTGTTTGACTTTATCCGTGAAAAACGAATGGAAGATATGCCGGTCACTTATGGCTGCAGCCATTTCCTGGGTTACAAATATGAACGGGAAGTCAGAGACCATTATTTCATATGCAATGCGGGTATTTATACAGCCAGTATCCTTTCAAACGGGGATATCTGCGGCTGCCTGGACATCGAGCGCCGTCCGGAAATGATCCAGGGGAATATCCTGAAAGATAATCTGAAAGACGTCTGGGAAAACCGCTTCGCCTTTTTCCGTAAGGGGCTTGACGAGATGAGCAAGGAGTGCTCATCCTGCAGCGAGAAGGAATTTTGTGCCGGCGGAGCGCGGCACAGCTTCGATTACGACGAATGCCGTCAGAGGATGTGTTTTAAAGATACGCCAATATTTGAAATATAAGGAACATAGTATGAACAAAAGTATGATAACCGGGAGCCCGGCAAGATCGCTGATCGCCTTTGCTATCCCGATGATTTTGGGGAATCTGTTCCAGCAGTTTTATTCGCTGGCAGATTCCATCATTGTTGGAAGGACCTTGGGCCAGAATGCCCTGGCTGCTGTCGGAAGCACAGCGGCGGTCGTTATGGTTTATGTCGCGATCGCAAATGGTCTTGCGATCGGATGCTCCGTTGTGATCTCCCAGCTGTTCGGATCGGGAGATATCAGAAAAATGAAAACGGCGTTTAATACGTCGTTTATGACCTTCGTGGGACTCAGCATTTTGTTTCTTGCTGTCGGTCTTTCCACTTGTAATGCCATTATTCATTTGACAGGGATTCCGGCAGACATTGTTCCGGATGCGAAGTCTTATTACTATATTTATGCAGCGGGCTTTCCGGGGCTGTTCTTTTATAATATTTCCAATTCCGGCTTCAATGCACTCGGAAAAAGCAGGATGCCTTTGCTGTTTCTTTTGATCTCCTCCGTGCTGAACATCGGTCTGGATCTTTTATTCATTTTGCAGTTCCACTGGGGTGTTGCCGGAGCTGCATTTGCAACGACGATCTCACAATATCTTGCAGCGATCATTTCCTTTATCAGCCTGCTGGTCTACATAAGGAAACATTTTCCGACCGAGGAAAAACCGGCACTGTTTAGTGGTAAGCTTCTGCAGACGATTGCAAAAGTGGCGGTCCCTTCGATGATCACCTCCTCGATCGTTTCCATTGGGTTTGTTGCCCTTCAATCCCTGGTCAACAGTTTCGGAACAGACGTTATGGCGGCTTATACTTCCGCAGTCAAAATAGATGGTATTGCTATCGTTCCGATCGTTCAGATTGGAAACGCCACCTCAACCTATGCGGCCCAGAATGTGGGAGCAGGAAAGATTGAGCGCGTTCCGAAAGGCTACCACGTCTCGCTCCTGATGAATGCTGTGATCTGTGCGGTGTTTGGTGTTATTCTTTATTTCTTTGGAAGTACATTTATTGGGTTGTTCCTTGATGCAAACGTCAGTGCCAATGCAATACAGATCGGAAGCGATTATTTAAGGATCGTCGGCAGTTTTTATTTCCTGATGGGAGCCATGAACGCGTCTACCGGCGTTTTAAGAGGTGCGGGAGATGCGACCTGGTCTATGGTGGCAGTTCTCCTCAATTTTGCATCCCGTGTTGCGTTTGCGTATATCATGGTTGCAGTTACCGGAGATTATCATATGATCTGGTGGTCCAACATCGTGGGTTGGAGCGTAGGTCTTATCATTGGATATATCCGTTATCGGACGGGAAAATGGAAAACAAAGTCTCTTGTGGCACACACTTAGGATCAAAGGCCGCCTCAGGATGAGGCGGGTTTTTATGTCCGAACCTCTGGTATCTCATTCAGGAAAAGAAAGAACTTATCCAAAAAAAAAGATGTGTTTAGAAAAAATACTGTAAAAAAATATAGGGCAGTGGCATAATAAATACAGAGGAGAAGTATGTATAAATGGAGGTAGTTTGAATATGTTAACTGTAAAAGAAAATGTACGTGAAACATTAAAAAAAGATGGAAAACCGGATCGCTTTGTCAATCAGTTTGAGTATCTGGCAACCGTGATCACTCCTCAGCAGATGGTCAATCCGCGTCCGGAATACGGCGGACCGGAAATCGTTAATGCATGGGGCGTAACCAGTGCCTGGCCGGAGGGAACCCCGGGTGCATTCCCGGTACATACACCGGATAAGATTTTGATCAAGGATATTGAGCACTGGCAGGATTATGTAAAGCGCGCACCGGCATCCGGATTCCCGGATGAGATGTGGGGCGCAACCATGGGCATGGCTTCCATGGCAGACAGAGAGAATCAGTTCATTGCTCCGTTCATTGCGCCGGGACTTTTCGAGCAGTGCCATCATTTCTGCGAGATTCAGAACACGATGATCTACTTCTATGAATATCCGGATGAGATGCATGATCTGATCAAGTTCCTGACAGACTGGGAATTGGAAGTGGCAGAAGATATCTGTTCCCATCTGCATCCGGATGCGCTCTTCCATCATGATGACTGGGGCAGTCAGCAGTCAACCTTTATTTCCCCGGCAATGTTTGAAGATTTTTATCTTGATGCATATAAGCAGATCTACGGATATTATCATGACCATGGCGTTGAACTGATCGTTCATCATTCGGATTCCTATGGCGCTACCCTTGTTCCGGATATGATCGAGATGGGCATCGATGTATGGCAGGGGGCTATGAGCACGAACAATCTTCCGGAGCTGATTGAGAAATATAAAGGACAGATTGGTATCATGTCCGGTATTGATTCCGCATGGGTTGACAATCCGGAGTGGAGCAGAGAAAAATGTGAGTTTGAAGTCAAGAGACTTCTAGACCAGTATGCTGAGCCAAACGGATTGATTCCTTGTATTTCCCAGGGCGGTCCGATGAGTACTTTCCCGGAGGTGTATATGATCACCTGTAATGAGATTGCGAAATATAATCAGGAACGATTCGGCGTCAGCTCAAACTTCAACGGACGGGACGTCATGAGCAAACGTTACGGAGCAGAAGAAGAGAAGTAAAAAAGAGAAAGTAAAAAAGAAAAAGGGACAGTGTGCTTTTTAATGGCATGAGGTCCCTTTTTTATGCGTTAATACTCTTTTGCAAAAGTTAGGTGCAGCTGTCTTAGAAGAAGGGGACTATGCGATCGGATTATTCCTTTTCCAACCCGAAACAGGTGATCTGCACCGGCTGATCGTTACAGAAAAAGGTCTTTGGGAATCAGAAGCGACGATTACCGAGGTCCTGGAATCAGATGACCTGAGCTGAGAATCCTTTTTGGAAAAAGAGTATAACTGTGTTATAAGAAAATGAAAGAAATCCCTATAAATCCGAAACGCGGTTTGATAAAATAAAAAAGACGCGAGGAAAAATATTTTTGAACCGCACGAATTATTAAAAAGGAGGAACTATATATGGAAAACATGAAAGCGGATGTTGTAGTCGTTGCTTGTGGTCTTTCAGGACTTGCAGCATCTCTTGCAGCAGCAGAAGCAGGAAAATCTGTCATTGCATTGGAGAAGAGCAATGTTACGGGTGGCGCTGCTAACATGGGTATGTCTCCGCTTGGAATCGGAACCCGTCAGCAGAAGGAAGCGAACTTCCTGATGACTCCGGCTGAGGCATGGAGAAAACACATGAACTTCATCCATTGGAATGGTGATGCCAGACTTGTAAAAAAACATTACGAGAAATCTGCATCCACGATCGAATGGCTCGAAGGCATGGGGGTACAGTTTGACCATCTGATCACAGCTTATGCAGTTGGTGAGAATGAGCGTGCCTATGCGACCGCTTATCCGACAGCTCACTGTGTCACTCCGGAAGGTGGCGGAAAACCGGGACCGAGATGTGCAGGCGCAATGATCAAAAAGATGACGGAACATGCAAATGAGCTTGGTGTTAATATTATGTTTGAGACCACCGGCGAGAAAGTCATTATGGAAGATGGCAAGGCTGTCGGCGTTATCGCAAAGAAAGGCGATGAAGAGTTTGAGATCCGCGCAGATGCAGTCATCATCTGCACCGGCGGATTTGGAGATAATCCGGAACTGATCAAAGAACGCTTTGGCTTTGAGTGGGGCAAAGATCTCTTCTCCTTCCGTATCCCGGGAATGAAGGGTGATGGTATCCGTATGGCTTGGGAAGCAGGCGCAGGAAAATCCCACATGATGATGGAGCTGATGTATCAGTGCCCTGACAACATGACTGTTTGGGAGTTTGACGGCGGATTCCGTCAGCCGGGACTTTGGGTCAATATGAGAGGTGAGCGCTTCATGAACGAAGACCTTGCTCCAAACTCCACATTCACAGGCAATGCCATCCTTCAGCAGCCGAAGAACGTTGGTATCTCCATCATGGATTCCAAGATGGTTAAAAAATATGCAAAACGTGGACCGGATCTTCTTGACCACGTACATGGTTCTGACATGTTTGATAACTGGGATGAAGTATGCGACAGAGCAATCGCTTCCGGTTACAAGTATTTCTACAAAGCAGATACCTTAGAGGAACTGGCTGAGCAGATTGGCCTTCCGGTAGATAAGTTCATGGATACTGTAGAAGAGTACAATGACATGTGTGATGCCGGCTGGGATGATCTGTTCGAGAAGAATCGTGCATATCTGTATCCGATGGAGAAAGGACCATTCTATGCACTGGAATTCTATGCAGGTGCATATGGAACCTTAGGCGGAATCAAAGTCAACCATATGCTCGAAGTAGAGACGGATAATGATGAGGTCATTCCAGGACTTTACTCTGCAGGAACTGATTGCTGCGCAATCTATGGCGACTGCTATCCGTTCACCTTTGCAGGAAATACAATGGCATTCTGTCTGAACTCCGGTCGTATGGCTGGTGAGAATGCAGCAGACTACAGCGACGATCTGCAAGGCTAATCTGCAAAACAAATAAAAATGCATGAAAAAAGGACTTGTGACTGTTTTATAGCAGTCACAAGTCCGATTTTTATGTATCAGATAATAAGTCATTGTTTATACGATTGCAAACAATTAATCCATGTTTTTTCTAATACCCTAAACTACATCGTAAGGCACTTCTTCGGACACTTACTGATGCAAATGCCGCACTGAACGCAAAGCTCTGTATCGATCTCCCAGGTTTTGTTTGCACGGTCGACCGTGATGGCCCCATTCGGGCAGTTCTTTGCACACAGAGTGCAGTAAACGCAGGCATCGCCTTTCTCCGGATAAGCGTAAACTTTCTTACGCTCTTTTGTGCCGCTGATAATCAGATTTGCCGCATCGGTGACCGCCATATGATAGTCTTCCGTCAGGTGAATTGCACCGGTATCACAGAAGTCTTCGCAGGTCTGGCAGAAGGTGCAGGAGGTCATATCAAAACTGCGTGTAATATATTCCGTATTGCCGTCTTCGCTGACTCTGGTCTCTACTGTGATCGCAGAAGGAGAGCAGACACGGACGCAGAGTCCGCAGTTTGTACACTTTTTCGGATCATAGCTGATTCGTCCACGGTAACCTTTTTTTGCAGGCGCATCGACTTTTGGAAAAGGAACGGTGCTTGGTTTGGAGAAAAGGTTTTTGATCGCCTCTTTCGCAAATGGGAATTTCATGACTGTACCTCCGTTCCTGAGCTCAGCGAAGTCTCATCCGCTGCATGGGTGCGGCCTTCTTTTGCCATCGCAAGCCGCTTTTCCTTTAATATTTTAGTTGCGGTGTAAAGTCCTTCAATGACAGCCTCCGGTTTAGGCGTACATCCTGCAACGGATACATCGACATGAACATATTTTTCCAAAGGTCCTTCCACGGAATAGCTGCCCTTAAAAACATTACCGGAACGTGGGCAGGAACCTAAAGAAACCACGCAGAATGGCTTCGGAACCTGTTCTAAAGTTCTAAGCAGACGTTCTTTCGACTGACTTGTAATTGGCCCGGATACAACAACGATATCGGCATGACGAGGCGTTCCAGCCAGTTTAAAACCGAAGCGTTCCGCATCGTAGCGCGGTGTAAGGACTGCGACGAGTTCAATGTCACAGCCGTTACAGGAGCCGGTATTGATATGATAGATCCACGGAGACTTTGCCGTAGAAGCTGCAATTAATTTCTTAAACATTTCTAGTTTCCTTTCGGTGACAAGGGGACGGTTCTTTTGTCACCTTTTTTTTATAGTCCCACCCAGACCAGGATCAGACTGAGCAAAGCCAGGCCTGATACAATGGTCCAGTAAAATTTAAATAAGTGTTCGATCTTGAGCCGGGCTGTGATCGCATGGATAAAGGTCATGCAAAGGATCGTAAGACCAACATCGATCAGGAATAAGATCAGCGCATTCAAAGCGACGATTCCTGTGTCAATTCCGCCCAGGAAAAGACAGGTAAATAAGCTCGTCATAATGAACATCTTGATTGCAGTATTCAGTTTGAATATGCCAAGCGGAGCGCCGCTGTATTCGATCAGCGGTCCTTCGCAGATTTCAGTCTCTGCCTCCGCCGTATCAAATGGCTGGGTTCCGACTTCTGCCGGGATGACGAGCAGCATCGCAAGTGCTGCCGGAATCAGGCTCCAATGGGCAATGCCAAGATAGGTCGATTGCTGCCATGCAACGATCCCGGAAAGTGAGAAGCAGAGCACGTCACCTCCGGCTTTCTTTGCAACGGCGAGTAAGATCAGGATCAACGGAAGTTCGTAGCTGATCATGGTGACCATCTCACGGGAAATACCAACCCCTGCAAACGGGGAGCCGGATGCACTTCCGCCAACAATGAGAGCAACGGCAGGAATCGTTAAGAGATAAATGATCACGATGATATCTGCACTGAAACTCATTGCACTGAAGCTGAAGACCGGAATAAAGTTCATGGTCACAACCAGTGATGCAAGCCCGGCAATCGGAGCGATTCGGTAAACTGCCTTGTTCGCCGCATCCGGAATGATGGTCTCTTTTCCCATCAGCTTAAAGAAGTCATAAAATGGCTGAAGGAGCGGAGGACCAACTCTTTTTTGCATTCTTGCTAAGATCTTTCGGTCGATTCCCGCAAGCAGCAGTCCGCAGACAAACACGAAAAGGAAGCCCGGGAATACTAAGACATGAAAGAGTATTATTAAAATCTGTACTAAAATCGTCATCTCGAATCCTCCTTTCCTAATGTATAAAGATGAATATGACTACAATGATCACAGCAGACGCGACGACCGTATAGATCGAGTAGTCGTTCACATCACCGGAGTGCATGTTCTGCATAAACTTAAAGTATCCGCCCCAGTTCTTTTTGAAGCCCCAGAAAAGGTCGCTTCCGGAAACATGGGAATGTTCGCTTTTTTCTCCGCCGAAGAAAGTCGCATATTTGCCGTCCACCGTATCCGTCTTATTCACAAGGACCTGACCACGTGAATTCTTTCCTGTCAGGATCACGATGCAGACAGCTGCGATGATGATCACAAAGAGGATGAGCCAAAGGATTGGATCCCAATAGCTAAGAACCCTCGGAGCCAGTGGTTTTGCAGTAATGCCAAGCGCTTCGGCATAACCTGCACCCATCATCTGGTCAATGTAGTTTGTAACATTGAAGACCGCATTTGCAGCCGGTGTCAGGACGCTTGTGTTTAAGAAGTTATAGAAGATGCCGGCTAAGATACAAAGTGCACTCATGATCCACATCGGGATGCGCATGGACAGTGGCACCTCTTTCGCATTCCTGCATTTTTCAGACGGCTGTCCGAAGAACACGGCTTGCGTCACCTTGATAAAGGACGCCAGTGTCATAACAGAAACCACAACCGCAACGACTGTCACAAAGACATAGAAGAAGTTGTTTGTCTCCACACCTTTGCTCCATGCGGCCTGGTAGATCATCCATTTCGAAACGAAGCCGTTGAACGGCGGAAGTCCGGAAATGGAAAACGCTCCGATCAGGAAGCAGGCTGCTGTTTTCGGCATCTTCTTTGAAAGCCCGCCCAGCTTATCCAGGTTCGTGGTTCCGGTCGCATAGTAGACGGCGCCGGCACAGAGGAAGAGCAGTCCTTTAAAGAGTGTATGGTTCATGGCATGGAAGAGTCCGCCGGTCACGCCAAGCGCGGTTCCAAGTCCGCAGGCTGCAAGCACATAGCCGATCTGCGAGATACTGTGGAAGGCTAAAAGGCGCTTAAAGTCATGCTGCGCAAGTGCCATGGTTACGCCGATAAACATCGTGATCGTTCCGAAGGCCGTCAAGAGGATCTGCATGGAAGTCTTATCCATTGCCATAAAGACGACAAACAGTAAGCGGATCATGCCATAGACACCCGCCTTATTCACCATTCCGGAAAAGACCATGGAAATGGATGACGGAGCCGTTGCATAGGCATCCGCTGCCGGTGTGTGGAACGGCACCATAAAGCTCTTCACGCCAAAACCGATAAAGATCAGGGCCAAAGCAAGGATCGTGGTCGGAGTCAGGCGGTTTGAAAGCAGTGCGGAAAGCTGAGCCATGTTCAGCGTATGACACTGCATGTAGACCAGACAGATACCCGTCAGGGTAAAGCCGGAACCGACAGATCCGATCACCAGGTATTTAAATGCGGATTCCAGCGCGCCTTTTTTGTAGTTGCGGAACGCCGTGAGGGCAACTGCCGCAAAGGTCATGATCTCCACCATGACATACATGTTGAAGATATCGCCTGTAAGGACGAGACCTAAGACACCGCCGGAGAGCATTAAAAACAGAGTGTAGTAATGACCTAAATGGTCATCCCGTTCCATATAGCGCATGGAATAGATTGCGGAGAGCGTGAAGGTCAGGACAACGAGCAACGCAAAGAAAAGATTCAGTGCATCAATTTCGTAGCCGATACCAATGGCGTATCCACTCACAGGCTCCCATCCACCGAGCCAGTAGGAAATCACCTCACCGTCGATAAAGACCGGCTTGATCAGAGAGACGATGCAAAGGAAAGAGACCGCCACAAAGAACAGTGTGATGATGTTCCGAATAATTTTATTTTTCCGTCCGAAGATCTCGACCAGGAATGCTCCTAAGAAGAGACTCATAACCGCGATAACCGGAAAATGCTGCATTATATTCATCATCCGCGCATCCTCCTTATATCGTTAGCATTGATGGATCCGTATTTCTGGAACAGCTTGATCACGAGGACTAAAGCCATAGCGTCAACGCAGGCACCGATGACGATGGACGTCAGCGTTAAAGCCTGCGGAACAGGATCCACGAAATAGGTACTTGCCACACCGTTTAAAAGATCAGAGATCGTAAAGATCGGTGCCGTACCTCCGTCATTGAAGCCGGCTGAGACGATGAGCAGATTGATGCCGTAGTCGATCACACCAAGCCCGATGACGATCTTGATTAAATTCTTTTTGGTACAGACTGCGTACAGTCCCAAAGCGATAAGCAGGGCAGACGCAATATAGTTAATAATGATCATGCGTCCACCTCTTCTTCCTCGTCTTCTTCATCGACCATCAGTTCACCGTCCGCAGCTGATTTCTTGAATTCCGGTGCCAGAAGACCCAGCATCAGAAGGATCAGGAAACCAATACCTGTCAGAACCTTGAATCCAACGGTCCATCCCATAAACGTAATGTTACCAGCGCTCACCAGATCACCGATCTTTCCGTCTGCAAAGAACACGTTTCTGCAGAAAACAGAACCAAGTACGATGCCGCAAAGACCTAAGATAACATAAAGCGTTGCGCCGATCGGCTCGCAGACACGCAGCACTTCCTGCTTGACTGCATCGGAAGCCGTTGAGTAGCCATAGCCGATATAGAGCAGCAGCACAGCAGAAGCAGTGATCACACCGCCCTGGAATCCGCCGCCCGGAGAAATTGTACCGAAGAGGATAATGTAAATGCCAAACACTAATGAGAAAGGAAGGATCTTATCGGCTGCGCATTTTACGATGATATTCTTTTCGGTAATGCCGCTTTTGAATTTCATTCGTTATCCTCCTTTCCTTTTGCAGGCGCATTTTTCTTTCTGTGGATTCCCAAGATCACAAAGGATCCGGCAATCGCAGTTAACAGGATGAAAGACTCGCCCAAAGTATCGAAACCTCTCCAGTCAAAGACAACAGCTGACACATTGTTAACAGCCATGGTCTTATCCAGGTTTTCTTTTACGATCACATCTGCCACGCCGTCCGGATCTGATACATCATAAGTTTGCGGATCGTTATAAAGATCCACGACGTTCGTATCAGAACCATCATAGGTGACAGGAATGAATGCGTATGCATAAACGACAGCATAAACAGCAGCAAGAAGTACGACGCATACGGAAATGATCGCAATGATTTTTTTCGCTTTACTCATTGTTCTCCTCCTTTTCTGCGTGTTCTTCTTTTTTTGTTGTTTTCTTTACTGCGATGATAAAGATCGCAGTGGTTAAAACTGCACCGACGGCAGCTTCAGCAATCGCAACGTCCGGTGCCTGAAGAATCAGGAATTCCAGTGCAACAAATGCACCGGTCACACCAAGTGCGATCACTGCAGTCAGGATCTTTTTAGAAAAAATCGCAATGCATGCGGTCACAAGGATCCCGACGATGATCAAAGTATTAAAAGAAAAAACAGCACTATTCATCTTCCAGATCCTCCCCGTATTTATCGACCACCGTCTGCGGTGACTTCGGAGTCTTGCTGCGATATGCGGCTCTTGCGATCGCATGGCCTGCAATCGGGCTTGTGACCAGATAGAACACGATCAGAACCGCCAGCTTGATCGCCATACTGATATCTCCCAGATAAATAATACTGTAGAGGATACCGGCGATCAGTACGCCCAAAACACCAAAGGTGGAAACATTTGTGGATGACTGCATCCTTGTATATGCATCCGGCATGCGGATGATGCCCAAGACACCTGCCAGAGCAAAGAGGATGCTGAGTCCGATTAAAATATCGATCACGATTCTCATAGTCTGCCCTCCAGATATCTTGAAATTAAAACGGAGCCGATGAACCCTAAGATCGCTGTCACCAGAGCAATATCCAGGAAGATGCTGCGTCCGGTGTAAAGCGCATAGAGGATCAGCGCCATATCAACTAACGTGTCCATTGCATCAGCAGAAACCACACGGTCTGCGCCGCTCGGCCCTTTGATCAGACGATAGATCAGACAGAGCGCAAGCGCTGCGAAGCATATGGCAAAATAAATAAATTCACTCATTCCCATATCCTCCTTATCCATGGTTCCATTGCGCCTTTGACATCCTCTCCGGCTTTTTCCATATCTTCTTTCTCTGCCTTGATGCAGTGAACATAAAGATAGTTTTCTCCATCCTGTTCCACGACATCCATGGTGATGGTTCCCGGTGTCAGGGTGATGGAGTTAGAGAGCATGGAAAGCGCATAGTCTGATTTCAGCTTTGTCGGTATCTTCACAAATCCCGGCTTCAGGTTTTTCGTAGAGCCGAACGCCCGAACTGCCATTGTGACATTTGCCTTGATCAGTTCCCATCCGAAAATGATGATGCAGTAAAACAGCAGCAGGAAAAAACGGACCGGATTGAACAGGTGAAATGCTTTTTCATGAATGAAGAACCGGGCAGCAAACAGACTGACAATAATACTGATAACGCCGCCTGCGACTAAGATCTGCCAGGATGCGTCTCCCGTAAAGATCGAAACGATCTGTCCGGTGATCAGCAGCCAGAAGATATAGCACACGATCAGCGTCGCTATGAATGCTGCGGGTGTTGTTTTCTTCAACTACAAAACCTCCCTTAGTTTATTTCCGCCTATTGATGATCTGCCTAAATAAGCAGAGCAGGGATAAGCAGAATGATTAGCCGATTATTCGGCAACTAAATGATCAATATAATATTCTCTGCCGGATGTCAGCTTAAAATCATAACTTTGACATTCAGGGCAGCAATAGTTCTTCTTATCAGGTGCTCCCTCGTAGCCACAGCTGCGGCAGGAAATCTTTGCAGGCACAGTCTTAAGATCGATCTTTGCGCCTTCTGCAATCGTCCCCTTGCTGGCAAGGGCAAAGTATTCGTGAATACAGGAGGGAACGATGCCGCTCATTTCCCCGATGTGAAAATTCACCTCCAATATTCTTTTTGCGCCACTCGATTCCGCTTTTGGAATGCTCGTCTCGAGCAGGGCTTCCACAATTGCAAGTTCGTGCATTGATTTACCTCTTCCTTAGCGGTCCATACAGGAAAAGCACGGGTCGATGCTGGCGATGATCAGTCCGGCATCTGCAATGGAGTTACCCTTAAGCATCGTCGGAACGGTCGGCGCATTCTTAAAGGTCGGTACATGAATGCTGACGCGCTTGTTGGTCTCACCGCCGTCGGTTACGACTTTATAGCAGAGCTGTCCGCGCGGAGCCTCGTGGCGGACCATGGTCTCGCCGGCAGGAATCCGGAAAATTTTATTTCCGAGATTGATCTTGCCCTCTGGAAGCTGATCGAGTGCCTGACGGATGATTTTGATGCTTTCAATATTTTCCAGAATACGGATCACGACGCGTGAGAAAACATCGCAGGTGTTGAACACTGCTTTTTCAAAATCAAAATCATCATAGGAACTGTACGGCGCATCTTTACGGACATCAATCGCCACATTGGATGCACGTGCCTGCGGGCCGACAGCACCGATGCGGATCGAATCTTCTGTGGTCAGGATGCCGACTCCCTGTGTACGGAGCGCTACGGTCTTATCGCTTAAAAGGATATCCTTAAGACGTAGATTGGATTTTTCAATCTTATCCAGCATCTCAAGCACATGTTTTCTCTTTTCGTCATCAATGTCTCTACGGGAACCGCCGATGCAGATCATGCCGTAATTCACCCGGTTTCCGGTGATCTCTTCCAAAATATCCATGATGGCCTCGCGGTCATCCCAGGAGTGCATGAACAGACTGTCATGGCCGATCAGATGCAGTGCGATTCCAAGCCACAGGTAGTGGGAGTGAAGGCGCTCGAGCTCTGCAATGATGACACGGATGTACTGGCCTCGTTTCGGAACTTCCATATTTGCAATCTGTTCTAACGCCATAGCATAGGAAAACGCATGGGAGTGGGAGCAGATTCCGCAGACCCGCTCCACCATAACGAGGGTCTGGATAAAGTTTTTCTGAGTTGCCAGTTTTTCGATGCCGCGGTGGTTATATCCGATAAAGACTTCTGCGTCTTTAATCTCTTCCCCTTCGGTATAAAGTCTGGCATGCACCGGTTCTTCGAGGGCCGGATGATAGGGTCCGATCGGGATTACATAACTCATTCTTCCTTACCTCCTGTTCCGGTCATTTCTTTCAGCTTATCCATTGGTGTCACCAGAATCTGTCCCTGTCCGTCAAGCATATTGTCCGGCATGAACAGACGCTTGCTGGTGTCAACACCTTCAAAGGTGATCGGCATCAGCTCCATGATCTCGCGCTCCGGCCATTCAGCGGCAAGGTCGTAGATCTTTGAGATGGATGGCAGGACACTTTCCCCTTCCACGGTATAAGAAATAATAGAAGGGTCCATCTGGTACTCATAGGACACATTCGCTTTGCCGTTTTCATCGATAAAGGCATGGATCATGGCAAGGGCCACGCCATCTGCCCGCATCTTTTCAGCGACAGGAATGACTTCGTCTTTGGTGATCATTCTTTTTTCATAAGGCTGCATATCTGCGTCTCCTGTAAATGTATTTCAAAAAAACATATTGTTATTTTCTTAACAATGGAATTCTACCATATATTAACAACATGATGTTGTCTTTCTTTTCGAACAAAAAACCGGGATCCATATCCCGGTGGTCATTGGTATGTGTGGGATATTTAGGGATTGATCCCCTGAGAGATCTTATCCAGTTCTGTCTGAACTTCTGCTGCAAGAGCAATCGACTCAAGTGCATCTTCTTCACTGAGACGTTCAATGGCAAATCCGGCATGGACGATCACATATTCTCCAGGCTTTGGGTCTTTAATAAAGTCCAGCTGAATCTTCCTGCGGACACCGTCACGGATCCCGATTCCTTCGCTTCCGTGAATCTCTTCAATTTTTAGTGGAATCGCAACACACATTATAGGGCAACTCCTTTTATCAGCCTCTCTGCGCGATATAGTTTTTCAAAAAGAGATAGATTTCTTCCGAACTCGGCGGACAGCCTTTGATGCTATACTCAAAGTCCTTGGTGCAAAGTCCGACCCCGAGCTTTCCTCTTTTTCCTTTGTATCCCTGACCGATACAGATTTTATCTTCTAACTGGTTCAGTAATCCCTCTTCCTGGAGCTTGTCCAAAGCTTCTGTCAGCATGGCATAGCAGGCGCTGCAGGATTCGACCTGATCTACCGCAAGTGATAGCTCTGTGATCCGGTAGGTGCGGGGGATTTCCTCATCCGGTGTTCCTTCAACAGTGATCAGATTTAACTTGCTTAAATCCGCACTTCCGATACCCATTGACTCCGACAGACTAATATATGCTACTTGTTCTTTCCGGTAGCCTAAAAGCTCGGCCACGTATGCATCAACAAGGACCGGATCACAGGCTGCCATGATACAGTTTTTAACCAGAGGATGACCGCCGTCTTCGCTTTCCGGATCTCCGCAGATATGATCGATCACGATAAAGTCCTGCTGAACATAGCTGTTCAGGTGCGCGATTGGTTTGTGGAGGCCTAATGCATGGAAATGCCGTTTCTCTGAATTCGGGATGATCCCTTTCATGTTTTTTAAAGCACAGGTAATATTCGTCTGCCCATGTCCTTTTAAAACCGGAACATTGATCAGAAAATCAGCATCCAGTACGCTTTTGCAGATTTTAATCTCAAGCCCGGAGCAGTCGCAGCTTACGGTCCTGTCTGTCTGTGTATCAATTAATGGGATATCATAGTTTCCTGACAGAGCGTTATATCCGCAGATATCAAATGCTTCGGCTGTTCTGTCTCCGACCCAGGAGCCTTCCAGAATATATAGATTTGAATATCCGCGTTCCTTTAAATACTCTACAATACCGGCGACCACTTCCGGATGCGTGGTTGCGCCAAATTCGGCAGGGGAAGGATTGACAAGATTTGGTTTGATCCCGATATGTGCGGAACGGTCAGCCCCGCATTTTGCCTCTATGAGGGCAGCAAGATCAGAGGCGCATAGAAGCCTTTTGGTCATCTCTTTATAGTCCTTCCCGTAGGAACGCCAGATCTCGTTTTTC
>JAZQCK010000061.1:0-12780 GCA_045546255.1 Lachnospiraceae bacterium
GAGATCAATGAGGTTCCGAAAGAGAATAGCAGATTCTATATTGGCAATGTCGTAGATGACCTTGAGCTGCAGAAGCAGCTGGTTCTTGAAGCCGCCGGGCATGGTGTGACTGATCAGGAAAGCACAGACAGACAAATGCACGCGGCAAACGAGACCACGACAGATGAGTTATATGATATCGTAACGGTCAACATCTTAGCAGACGTGATCAATGTCATGATGCCGACACTGGACCAGTATCTGAAGAAAGACGGCCTTTTGATCACCTCCGGCATCTTAAATGAAAAAGAACAGTTGATTCGCGATGCGATTGCTGCCAATCCGAACCTGGAATTAAAAGATGTCAAACATGACGGCGACTGGGTCAGCATTACTGCTATTCTTTTTTGAATTACCTCATAGATTTTTTCAATTTCATATCCTCTTCCTGAGTGATTAAACTAATAGTGAGCAGATGTATATTGATAATGCTCATACTCTGAAGGGATCTGTAGAAAACAGAACTTCAGGGGAATCAGCTTGGGGAGGGGTTTTATTATGCTGATCAAACTTCCGTGGAAAAATCGAAAAGTTATTTCTGAGGTCGCAAAATTCTACTGCGACATGGCAATCAATGGAACGGGATATGACGACAGGATCCGCCAATTCTGGAGGATTTCCATGTATGTGAAAGTCGGCTGGCTGGGCAGGGAGGATGCAAAAACCATTCTGACTGCCATGGAGGCATTTGAGGAGATGTATCGGGATAAACCGGCATACAAGGACCCGAATGGAGTCTTCCGTCATATGGGAGAGACCATTCCGAAACTCAGGGCGCTTCTTGGTTACAGCCTGAATGACTCCAAAAAGCCTGCATAAAGAAAGAAGGATAATCATGGGTATCACTTTACCAATCACTCCGAAAGAGAACCTCAAACGTTTTATCAACGGAAACCCGGCATGGAAACCACAGTATCCGGACAATAAATGCTTTAGCCCGGAACTGTTCAAGGAAAATGTATGCCGCGGCTTTGTGAAGGAAGACGTTCCATATACCGGCGAGTTCGGCGGTCCGGATATGTTCGGCATCGAATGGGAATTTGTTCCGACGGTAGGCGGTTCCATGGTACGCCCGGGACGTCCGAAAGTTCCGGATATCACGGAGTGGGAAAAATATATTGAGTGGCCGGATCTTTCCAAACTGGATTGGGAGGGCAGTGCTGCCCGAAATCCGGAGTTCTTCAAAACAGACCAGGTCTTAATGATGATGGTATTTACCTCCTTCTTTGAGCGATTGATTTCCATGGTCGACATGGAAAATGCACTGGTTGCAATGATCGATCCGGATGAACAGCCGGCAGTCCACCGCCTGTTTGACCGCCTGGCGGATTACTATGACGAATTATTTGATTATTTTGAGAAATATTATGGACCAGACCTGATCTATTTCCATGATGACTGGGGAAGCCAGAGGGCGCCGCTGTTTTCGCTGCAAACAGTTCGCGAGATGCTGGTCCCATATATGAAACGGGTTGTTGATTCTGCACACAAGCATAATATGGTCTTCGAGCTGCACAGCTGTGGAAAGATCGAAGAACTGGTGCCGGCGATGATCGAATTTGGCGCTGATATGTGGTGCGGCCAGAATATGAACGATAAACTGAAAATTGCAAAAGAATATGGCGATTACATTCATATTGGTGTTTGCCCGAAGGATTTTCCTGCAGATGCTCCGGATGAAGTCCTGATCGAAGAGGCAGACCGGATCCTCGATGAATATCCGGATTCTATCTATATCGGAAGACATATGAATGCAAATCCTTGCTTCTATGAACATGTAATGGAACGTACATTGAGAATTTAAATGCTCCAATTCGGCTCAGACGTGCTATAATAGGACCAACGGAAAAAGATTTCACATCTGAAAATCGTCTACGATAGTCGAATACTAAAACAATTATTATTTTATTATTTGTAGGGGTGTTTTTATGAACGATGTACTTCTATCATGTTTTAAAGCGGCGACGGAAACTTTGAACTTTACAACTGCCGCACAAAACGTCCACATTTCTCAGCCCTCTTTCAGCCGGAATATCGCCATGCTGGAAGACGAATTGGGCTTCAAACTTTTTTGGAGAAGCAAACAAAACGGAATCAGACTGACGCCGGCGGGGGCCTCCCTCTATAACGGCTTATATGATGTTGAAAAACGTTTCACTGACCTTTTGGAAAAATCCCGCAGGATCAGCCGCGGCGAAGAAGGCAAGATCATCATCGGCATCTTGAACGGCATCGTTATGGACAGCCAGTCTTATTATCATATCAAGAAATTTAAAGAGCAGTACCCGCAGGTCGATGTGGAGCTTCGGAGCTGTCCTCTTTCAGAATTAGAGGAAAATCTGATCAAGGGCGTCTGCGATGTCTGTTTTATGATGGCGGATGTTATCAGGGAAAAGGAAGCAATCCTCTTTGAAAAGGTGTATTCCGTTCCGACCTACTTCGTTGTGCCAAAAACCTCAGGATTTGAAGCGGGAAAGGCCTATCTGATAAGTGAACTGAAGAACGAGATCTTCCTGCTTTCCGAAGAATTCCCGGAAGCAAATCAAGCTGTGATCAATATGTGCCGAGAGGCAGGTTTTGAGCCGACCATAAAAATGGCACCGGATTATGAAACCAAGATGCTTTGGGGCGAGATGGGAGAAGGCATTACGGCCATCACACTGGATCAGTATATCCGGAACAGCTCCTTTGTCGACGTGATCAAAGTGGCTGAACTTCCGAACATGGAGTATTCCATCTGCTGGAATAAGGAAAACTACAACCCATCCATTGCACTGTTTTATTCTTTGATCGATGAGGTGAAACAAACCTACTAAAAGAATCTGAATGACCTCATAGTTTATAAGCATTTTCAATTTAAATCATCTTCCCATACTATTAAGACAGAGAGTTGTGTTGATAGAAATGGGGAGATTTTTTCATGGGTGAAACCAAGAACGTGGAGGAGGTAACCTACAGCAAAGCCAGGGTCAACTGGATGATCTTTGCTGTGGTCTTCTGTATGGTGATCCAGGGCTTTGGTTTGTTCAAACTCATCCCAATGCAGGATGCCATCCAGTCTTATTTTCATATCAATGAAGGCGCTTATGGAATCATGAATTCAGCCCAGAACTGGATGATGATCTTACTTTCTGTCCCCTTAGGCTATGTCGCAAGACGAGTCCCCTGCAAGTGGGGATTTTCCATCGGCTACAGCATTTCCATTATTGGTATGCTGATTCAGATTTTCAGTCAGAATTATGTACTCTTTGTTGCCGGCAGAATGCTCGAAGGCGGTGGCTTCGGCTTTGTTTCGCTGACCTCGGGCGCGCTGATCTTAACGTTGGTGCCGGAAAAACGAAGAGGTTTCTGGGCCAGCATGAATGTTGTTGCCACTGTGCTGCCGCAGGTGATCATCACCAAAGTCGGAGCGACACTGATGGTTAACTCCGGCCTGCGTTTTCAGGAGGTCTTCGCCATTATTTGCGCGATGTATCTGCTTGCGATCATTGTCTGGCTGATCATTGTTCCGCGGACGGTTCGCGTTCATGGTGTGGCAGATTCCACGAAGCCGACCAGAGAGCAGACGATGCGCGTTTATAAAAACGCGTCGAACTGGATGGTCGCCATCTCGTTTATTTTCTTTAATGCGATTGCGATCGGTTTCACTTCTTATGTGATCAAGTTCCTCGGAATGAAGGGCATGGAGATGAATCAGGCGGCGAATATATTCAGCTACACGACCCTCATCGGGATTGTGGCCATGCTGTTCTTCGGCTGGCTTTCGGATAAACTCGGAACGAAAAGAAAAATCGTGATCGTCAGTTATTTGTCCCTGACGGTATCATTGATCTTACTGGCGGTCCTGCCGGCAAATCTGATCTTTATCTACGTTATTTTATATGGAACACTTCCGAGATCCATTGCCGGACTGACCACGGCTACAGCAGCGGATATTGCAGAGGTTCCGATGGACATCCCAATTGTAAATTCCGTCCGAAACACGGTCACACAGATCGGCTCCATGCTGATGACCATTTTGATGGGATTTTTGATCCAGTATCTGGGATACACGGCAACAATCTATATTCTGGCAGCAGAGAGCTTTATTGGAGCAATCCTCTGGTTCTTTGCAAAACGAATCAAGTAAAAAATAGATGGTTTAAAGTCTTTAGAAAGGAAGGATAGAAAAATGGCTGTTTTGACTGAAAAAGAAAACTTTATGCGCATGTTTAAAGGAGAAATACCGGAATGGATCCCCCGCTATACCTTAGGCCCGGTACGAGGTTTGGATACCCCGCCCGCTGTCGGCGGAGTCGGACCATCTTTTCTGAGTGAGCACAGAAGACGTGGCGGCGGAAAAGATATCTGGGGCGTTGAGTATATCACCAGTAAAGAAGCGGCTGGAGGTCTTCTTCCTAAGACCTGGGACTTTATCCTGGATGATGTTACCAAGTGGCGCGATGTGATTAAAGCTCCGTCACTCGATGATATCGACTGGGAAATGATGTGCAAGAAGGATATGGAGCTGGCAAATGTGGACAGAAGCCAGACCGCATTAGGAATGATGGCAGGAAACGGCTATTTCCAGGCGCTCATGGCATTTATGGGATTTACGGAGGGTCTCTGCGCACTTTTTGATGAGCCGGAAGCATGCAAGGAACTGTTCGAGTATATGTCGGATTTCTATTGCACGATTATTGAAAATACCATCGATTATTACAAGCCGGACGTCTTCAACATCGTTGATGATACGGCTGCCTGGGGAAATCCGTTCATCTCCCTTGAAATGTTCCGCGAATTCTTCCTTCCGCTTTATGACAGAGAAGCGAAATTTGCAAGAGACAGAGGCATTCCGATCACCTACCACAACTGCGGTAAGTGTGAGATCTTCATGGACGACATGGTGAACATCGGTGTGGACTCCTGGAACCCGGCACAGCTTTGCAATGATCTTGATGCGATTCAGGAAAAATATGGAAACAAGCTGATCCTCTGCGGATGCTGGGATCCGGTGAAGATCACTGACCCGAAGCTGACAGATGAAGAGATCTATGAGTATCTTCAGAAGATCGCAAACGACAGAGCAAAGAACGGCGGCTTCTGCTTCCTGGCAACGATTCTGATCCCAGATGAAGGCGACTCCCGTATGCTCCATGTCAATGACGTTGTAAACAAAGCAATCATAGAGATTGGACATAACTTCTACAAATAATTGAATGACCTCATCGATTATTAGCATTTCACGAATCAAAAGGTTTTCAATATTATGAAAGTATAGAGAAAGGAGATGGTGGTTTTATGGAAATGATGCAAAAACCAAAAGTACAGGTAACTGATGCTGACAAGCAGAAAAGTTATTTCAAGTACTATGAACGCGACTTGGCTCCAATTGCTCCGGAAAAAATGGGGAAGATTTTCGGACCTCCGATGATGCCAATCGGAAAACTGACCTTTCCCGAAAGAGCAAAGATCTTAGAGCCTGGTTTTGAAGATGAAACCGGTTACTGCGTGCTGCCGGACGGAACAGGCTATATTTCAGATACAACCTTTATTCCGGGCGGGACTGCAGAGATGGTGGACTGGTACTTCGCATGGAGAGGCTTGGATCCGTTCCGCTTCACGATCGTGAATCCGACGGAGAACTTAGGTGCAATGTCTATGCAGACCTGTATTACGAAAGATCCGTTCCGTACGATCCAGGAGAAATACTGGGATACGACACAGGAGATCCGCCGCATGGGTCAGATGGGCCCGATGGGACCTCCGCAGATCGATTATCTGAACTTTAAGTGTCCGTCCAGCGTTGGTTTCGATATGGAAAAGATCGGGCCTGATCAGGAGACCAAGACCTTGGTCTGCGCAAGAAACTTTGCTGATGGCCAGCCTCCGATGGCAGCTCCTGATTATTTCGTCTGCCATCAGGTCAAAGAGGCAGAAGGCGGCATCAAAGTCACAAGCCGTATCTGGTATGGATGGACCGTTCGCTATGGAAAGAGCTATAAAGCGCTTCCGGATGAGTTCTTCATGCAGCCGATGGTTCCGATGGCACTGATGATCCAGAATGCTACGGAATGGGCAAACCTGGCGGCAATTCTTCCGGCTCTGTATGCCGAAGAAAAAGATAATTTATAGGAGGTGAAGTGAGATGTTACATACAAGACACAAAATTGAGTACGACCCGACGAATTGTGTTGGCTGTAAGTTATGCTACAAGGCTTGCTTCATCGATGTAATTCGCTGGGACGAAGAAAAGAAACAGCCGATCTTCAAATATGTCAGTGAGTGTGCACATTGCAATTACTGCATGGCATCCTGCAAGAAAGGCTGCATCAATGTAGTACCGGATTATTCAAGTCAGAGCTACAGACAGAGCTTTGATATGTACCGCTAAGGAAAGGAGGAAATGATGGGACAGAATTTCGAAGAAGTAAGAGAGTCTGCTGATATCCTCATTGTTGGCGGAGGAATTGCGGGTTTGACGGCAGCCGTTGCTGCAAAAGAAAAAAATCCGGATGCAGAGATCATCGTAGTAGAAAAACAGACCGCAGGTTATGGCGGAAAAGCAAATAAAGGCGGCGGCGTTCTCCAGTATTTCGATTTAGAGCGCACAAAGCCGGAAGAGTTTCTTCAGTATCACGTTCATGCAGTCGGCTGCTATTTAGGCGACCAGGAAGTGATGAAGAAATATGTGGCAATGAACAATGAAATGATCGACCGTCTGGACGGATGGGGCGTTGTTGTCCCGAAGGTAAAGATTCCGACAGGTCCGATGACCTTCATGTTTGGTATCGATCTTGACAGCACATTAAAGATGGCTGCAAAAGCAAGGAAAATGGGCGTTAAGATCTTTGATAAAGTTCCGGTTTCCGACTTACTTACAGACAACGGAAAGATTGCTGGTGCGGTAGGATACAGCATTATCGACGGTACGTTCTATGTATTTAAGGCAAAAGCTGTGATCATGGCAACAGGAAGCCAGAACTACAGAGTCTCCGAAATGTGGAGCTCAGGACGTGGGGACGGAATTGCGGCTGCATATCGTGCAGGAGCTGAGATGAGAAATACCGAGTTCGGTAACTTTGGACAGCTGTTCCGTAAAGAAAGTCTTCATGAAGTTGTTTTCGGCGAGAACAACATGTACAACCGGCTGGGTGAAAATGTAACGAAGAACTTCAGAAGATTCCCGGAAGCCGATATCAGCGCAACCGCTCTTCGCGAATGGTACGATCAGATGTCACAGGGCAAAGGCCCAATCTATCTGCACCAGCCGCCAAGACCGGATGACGGCGGATTCGACGCTATCTGGCCAAGACCATATGGCAAGCCGTTCTGGAATGAGCAGCGCCGTGAGGAAGAGGGCAAAGATGCTGATATGGAAGTGATTCCGGGCCTCGTAGGCGAGCAGTCACCGGTCCGCGTTAATATTAAGATGGAAACAACGGTGGAAGGCCTCTATGCAGCAGGAGATGTCTGCTACTGCGGAAGCGGTGCTCCGGGAGCAGTTCCGGCGCCTCCGGGACGTAACAGAGGTTCAGGTATCTTAAATGCTGTATTTGCCGGCATCGTAAGCGGCGAAAGCGCAGCAGAATATGTTAAAGATGCAGGTGAGAGAACACTGAATGATGAGCAGATCGCAAAACTGAAAGAAGATGCATATGCTCCGCTTAACAGAGCAGAAGGCATCGATCCGGTTGACGTGATCGATCTGATCCAGGATGTTATGTGTCCGGTGGAAAACAGCATTATCATGTCTCAGCATCGTCTCGATATCTGCATGAGAAAGATTGCGAAAGCAAAAGAAATGGTCAAAGAACTGAAGGCAGACGACCTTCACGGAATGCTTTCCTGCCACGAGGCAGAGGCAATGGTTCTTTGCTGTGAGATGCAGATGCGTGCATCCATGATGAGAAAAGAATCCAGAGGCTGGTTCTTAAGAGAGGACTATCCGGTCATGGATAATGATAATTGGCTGAAGTGGATCATCGTCAAAGATGAAGGCGGTGAGATGACACTTCATACCGAGGATGTTCCGATCGATCAATACGAAGTTCAGCCGCTCAAATTCTAGTGGATTCTTGATTGTTGGTCATGGGCGGAATGCCGATACCCCTCCGTGTTCCGCCCGCAAAGAAAGGAAGAAGAAAAATGGGAAATAGAGTTTGTGATGCATTAGGCATTGAATATCCGGTAATTCAGGGTGCAATGGCATGGACATCAATGGCTCCGTTGGTTGGCGCAGTTTCTGCAGCTGGCGGCCTCGGAGTTTTAGGAAGCGGATTTATGCCGAAGGAGATCATCCTTGGTCAGATGGCTGAAGTTCGCAAGATGACGGACAAGCCGTTTGCAGCAAACCTGTTTATCGATCCGACTCCGATGCTGGAAGTTGGAGTATCTGCAATCCTTGAAGGAAAACCGGCTGTTGCTTATATCGACAGCTTGAACCTTCTGGATTATGACTTTACCAAAAAACACTATGATATGTTCCACGAAGCAGGAATCAAAGTCGTAGCAAAGATCAACTATCTGGAAGATGCCATCGTTGCTGCAAAGGCAGGAGCAGATGTCATTATCACCAAAGGTTTTGAAGGCGGCGGACATGTAACCAAAGTCAGCGCAAGAGTCCTTCTTGCAGAAGTCGTAGAAAACCTTCCGGATGTTCCGGTCGTTGCTTCCGGCGGTATCGCAACCCCGCGTCAGGCAGCAGGTCTCACCGTTCAGGGTGCAGACGGCATCGAGATGGGAACCGCATTCATGGCAACCCAGGAATGCCCGATCCATCCGAACTGCAAGGACGCAGTCGTTGATGCGATCGACAGAGATATCGTTGCATGCGGACAGTCCACAGGAGAGCCGAGCTGGCAGATCAGAAACGGACTGGCTGATGAGATGCTTCAGTTAGAGGCAGATCTTCCATGGAGCGAAGCTGCTGACAAGATCCGTGAGATGTCTATGGGATCTCTTCGTATCGCTTCCTTAGAGGGCGACCGCGAAAAAGGCGCTGTCCTTGCAGGACAGGTTGCAGGTCTGATCCACGACATCCCACCGGTTGCTGACAGAATCGTAAAATTCTGTGCAGAGTGGGAAGAGTTATTAAAGAAACAGTACTCACTGTTTTAAGAAATAATTGGAAACTAGTTGTTAAGAAACCGTAACTATACGGAGATAGTGAATGAGTGAAGTTCAGGTACAGGAACAACAATATAGCAAGACCCGGGTCGGATTGATGATCGCGGCAGTCATGATGATCGTAGTCGTCACCGGATTCGGAAACTTCAAGTTTGTTCCGATGCAGAACTCGATTATGGAATACTTCCATATTCAGGAAAGCGCGTACGGTTACTTGAACACAGCATCCGGCTGGGCCACGGTGTTATGTGCTGTTCCTTTTGGCTTCCTTGTTCGGAAACTGAGATGCAATGTCAGCATCATTATCGGAATTGCGGTTGCGGCACTTGGAGTTTTCATTCAGGCATCAACGACGAGTTTTGTCCTGATGGTGGTTGGAAGAGTTGTAGAAGGTGCAGGCAGCGGCTTTGCAGGACTTGTGACAGCTGCATTGACGCTGAACCTGGTAAACCCTAAGCGAGTATCGTTTTGGAGCAGCGTCTTTGTCGTTGCAACGATCATGCCCCAAGTGATTATGGCAAAAGGCGGAACGGCACTGATGGTAAACAGTGGACTTTCGTTCCAGCAGATCTTCCGGATCATTGCTTTTGTCTACTTGGGTGCGATCGTTATATGGCTCATTCTGGTTCCGTTCTCCCTTAAGATTCACGGAGTCGGAGATAGCGTAAAGCCGACCAGAGAGCAGACCATAAGGGTCATGAAGAACAAATCCAACTGGTTTGTGGCAATTGCGAATATCTTCTTTAACCTGGTTTCCATTACCTTTACGGCTTACATCATCAAATACCTGATGACGAAAGGACTTACGCAGCATTCGGCAGCAAACTATTACAGCTTAACGACAATCCTCGGACTGGTCTCCATGATCATCTTCGGAATCCTGTCGGATAAGCTGAAGACAAAACGGAAGATCGCGATCATGTCCTGTTTTGCAGCTGCTGTATCGTTTGTTCTTCTGGCATTGCTCCCCGGCAACCTGATCATCATTTATGTACTGGTCTGGGGAACGCTGCCGAGGTCGATCGCAGTTATGGTTCAGTCCTCTGCAGCAGATATTGCGGAAGTTCCGACGGACATCCCGATCGTCAACTCCGTAAAGAGTACGATCATGCAGGTAGGCTCCATCATCACAGGTATACTGCTTGGATATATGATCCAGTATCTGGGATATGATATCTCGATCTTCATCCTTGCAGGAGGTATGGTGATCGCCGCAGTCATGTGGATGCTTGCTAAGAAGATTCCGTAATGACTATGATAGAAAACTATTGAAAGCAAAGAAGGGAGTAAACCGATGGCTCTTGTTTTAACCGAAGAACAAAAACAAAGCCCGCTTTACAAGTACTATGAGCTTCCGATCGAACCGGTTCCGCAGGAACTGTTCGATAAGATCATGAAGATGTCCTATGACGATGCGGAAGGCATGGCATATGAAGACATCAATAAGATGTTTGACGACGGCTATCTTTCCTGCGAGTTTGGTCTTTTCAGTAATCCGGACGGAGGCTGTATGCTGGCAAATCTGACAGATATGCCGGGAGTGACTCCTGAGATGTTTGACTGGTGGTTTGCATGGCACGGGCTTGATACCATGCGCTATCTCATCTGGGATAAAGATGACCACTATTACTGCCAGACACAGAATGTGGAGCAGGCGCTTGATGACACACTGTCATACAAAGAACGCTATTGGAATACATTCCATGAGATCAAAGAGGGATTGTTGGACGGAGATGATCCGATTCCGGTGAAGCTGAATTTCGTGCCGCCGGAAGTGGTAGGATTCGATCCGGAAAAACTCAAGGACTTTAAAGGCACGATCGTGTGCACACCGGGTCCTGCGATCATGATCCACTTCTTACGGCCGACGGAAACCGGCTCCGAGCTTCGGACAAGATTCTTTATGGGATATATGTCCACTCCAAACGGAGTGATCAGAGTTCCGGAATTTCCGAGGATCGATGGAATGGGCAGAGCAATGTTGGCTCACAATGTGAAAGAATTTACACATTTAGCCAAGATTCTGCCGGATGTATTTAATGAGTTTAAGGACGACTTCACGGTCGGCCTCAAATAAACATTTTAAATTTGGTTCAACAAGAACTAGTTAGGAGGATAATTTTATGGAGAAGAAAAGTATTGGCTTTGGAACACGTGGAACTCTTCTGATCATCTATCAGATGCTGGCGTATGCAGGCTATTGTGCATTCACAAACTTCCCGCAGAACGTTATGTCTGAATACTATGGCGGAACGACAACCACAACATTGATGAACCTGTTCGGCAGCTTGATCGGTTACTGCGTAACCTACTTCATCGTTGCACCGAACATTGGTAAGATCAAGAGTATGAAGCGTGTCGGACTCATCTTAGGAGTCGTTTCCTTGATCGTCTGTGCAGGAATCTGCTTTATTCCGCCGACACAGAAAGTCTTATGGTGCATCTGCTTCGTACTCGTCCTGATCTTCACACAGCTTTGGGGATGCTTCTTTGTTACCCAGCTGATCGGTAACTGGTTCCCGAGAAGAAAAGGAACGGTTATGGGTATTGTTACAATGTCCTTCCCGATCGTAACAGGTATCTGCCTGAGCCTGTTCATGACACACTTCTA
The DNA here is from genome assembly GCA_045546255.1 of Lachnospiraceae bacterium. GTDB lineage: Bacteria > Bacillota > Clostridia > Lachnospirales > Lachnospiraceae > RGIG5612. Next base: position 11,759 of record JAZQCK010000061.1, read on the forward strand.
TTCTGTACTCGGAACAAGCGGAAGCATTACGGTAGCTGCTATCACAGCATTCTCACCGTACTGGATCCTTTCCTTGATTGGTATGATCATCTGCGCAATCTGGCTGAAAGACTTCCCGGAGCAGTGTGGTGCTTACAGGGATAATGATAAGACATTTACCCCGGAGATGGCTCAGGAAATGCTGATGAAAGAGCTCGAAGCAAGAAGAAATTCCTGCTGGAAACGTTCCAAAATTTGGGGATGCAAAGACTGGTGGCTGCAGGCAATCCCAAGTTCCCTGCTTCTGTCCTGTGCTATGGCATTCATGGTTCAGATCATTCCGGTTCTGTTCTCTTATGGCGCAGAACTTGATGTTCTGGCAGTACCGAGCTTCGTTCTGATGAGCAGTGGTGCAAACGCAGTTCTGTTTGGTCTTTCCATCTTTGCTTGCTTCGGCAGCTGGCTGCTCGGCGTATTAGATACTAAGTATGGAACAAAGACAGCAGTCTTCATTACATCCTGGATCATGCTGGTTGCAGGTATCCTGGGTATCATCGGTAATGTATGGTGTGCAGTGGCAGCTTGCTGGTGCTTAGGTCTGTTCATGGGTGCAGCATCCAACTTCGCATTAAGCTCCATCGTTCGTTACTGGAGAGCAGAGGACTTCCCGTCTGTTATGTCTGGTGCACCTCCTCTTGGAACCGTTATCGGCGCAGCATTCCCGTTCCTCATCGCGACAATCGCAGATGCAATGACCTACAAAGCAGCATTCGGTTTTGTTGGTATCATGGCAATCGTCTGCATCATCTGCATCAGCCTGTTCAAGCCGCGTGGAGTTGCTGAGTATGATAGAAAACTCAGAATCGCAGCTGGTTTAGAGCCTGATGATGTACTGTTCGATCGTCTCGACTTCGAGAAGAGAATGAACGCAAAAACTCACTAATTGTGAGACAAAAGAATGAATTCTAAAGTTCGCTGATTGTGACACTTTAGGCACAGCATAATTAAACCTCTATTATTGCTGAATAATCTCTCCCGCCCCT
>JAZQCK010000062.1:0-64150 GCA_045546255.1 Lachnospiraceae bacterium
GCGACGGTCGTAAGCGCAACGAAGAAGGTCGTTCCTGCGCCCTGCATGACACGGCTGAAAATATCACGGCCATAATTATCGCAGCCGAAAATATGCGCGATGGACGGCGGCGCAAATTTCAGTTCCATGCTCATCTTCGTCGTAGAATACGGCGTCCAGAAAAGACCCACGATCGCCATGATCAGGATGATTCCGGTGATGATACACCCAATTATGAAACTTTTGTTTTTTCTTAAACTCATAGCTTCACTCTCGGATCGACGGCCATGTAGATCATGTCCACCACAAAGTTAATTACAATAATAAAGAACGCGATCAGAAGGACCACCGCTTCCACGACCGGGAAGTCGCGGTTGGAAATGGCCGTCAGAAGAAGCGTTCCGATTCCCGGAACAGAAAAGACCTGTTCCACAACAATGCTGCCTGCAACGATCTCCGCAACGATGACCCCAAGGAAGGTGATGACCGGCACCATGGAGTTTTTGAGGACATGCTTATAAAGCACTCCGTTCCTCGTGCTGCCTTTCGCATAGGCTGTGCGGACATAATCTTTATGGAGTTCGCTTCGTATGGAGGTCGCAAGGAATTTTACTGTCATTGCAATCTTCGGGAGGGAAATTGCAATGGCAGGAAAAATAAGATACTGGACGGCTTTTCCGAAGTTGTCGGCAGGCTGTGTATATTGGCCAATGATAAACCACTTGAGTGCTAAGGAAAAGGCATAGGTGATCAAAACACCCAGGAAGAAAGATGGGATGCCCATCGTCAGCTGGGTCACGGTTGACATGGAAACTTTACCGAAGGTGGATCTTCTCTTTGCTGAAAAGATTCCAATCGGGATGGAAAAGATAATGACCATGATGAAGGAGATCAAACTTAAAAGCGCGGAGTTTCCGAGCCTTGCTGCGATGAGCGAATTGACGGAAACACCGGTGTACTGAAGGGACTGTCCGAAGTCGCCGCGGAAGGCATTTCCGAGCCAAAGGAAATAGCGAATAAAGACAGGCTTATCAAGGCCCATCTGTTCCCGAAGTGCGGCGATTCGTTCCGGCGTTGCGTTCTGCCCTAATTTTGCGATTGCTGCGTCGCCCGGCAGTACAGAGAATGCCAAAAAGACGATGAGCGATATGAGGAGCAGCGCCACCACTAATGTTATGATCTTCTTAATAACGTACTTCATTAATTGTAGAAAATGATCTGTTGATAGTCGGGGACAGCGTGTCCGGAGCGCATACCCTGCGAAAGTACTTAGCAAGCTGTGCGGCCGGATAGGCGCAGAACGAGGACTGTCTGAGGGCACTTGCTTCGGCAAAGCCATTCATAAGCAAGTGCCCGAGTTTGCTCGAACTGAGCCGAGCGCACCGGGGTTTACCTAAGTGCATTCGGTGAAAACGATCAATGAGCGAAGCGAATCCGCAGTTCGCGCCGAGTTCATCCGGACGTGCAGCGAGCTTAGTATCTTTCGCAAAATGCGCGAAGGACAACTGTCCTCGGCTATCGAATAGTTATTTTTTTCAAATGATATGCACCATTATTTATATTTCACAACGGACATATCCTGTGCGGAGATTGGATAAAATACATATCCCTCCAGGTTTGCATTTACAGCTACCAGGTTGGACGGATCCTGTACATAGATAGACGCTGCATCGTCTGCGAGGATCTGCTGGAGCTCTTTGTAATATGCCACCTTCTTATCCGGATCGACTTCTGCGGTTGCCTGCGCATAAACCTTATCGAATTCCGGATTGTTGTAGTTCGTAAAGTTGTTGGAAGCGGTAGATACATTCTTATCAAAGAATGTGGACGGTGCCAGTCTTCCGTCAACAGCTACAACGGTTGCTTCATAGTTGCGGCCTACAAATGCCTCATCAAACCAGGTGTTAAACTCGACCAGATTGATCTTGGCTGTGATGCCTACTTCTGCAAGATTATCAACAATGATATTTGCGGTGGACTCATGAGGAGCATAGTTGTTCGGAACCGTGATCGTAAAGGTGAAGCCATTTTCATATCCAGCTTCTTTTAACAGTTCTTTCGCCTTTTTCACATCATGAGTGTAGGTCGTTTCTGTATCAGCATTATAATATTTTGTTGCAGCCGGGATCATGTTCGTTCCGATGACATGGCTCTTTCCACCGAAGATCATCTCATTGATCATGTCTCTGTCAACTGCATAGTAAATTGCCTGACGGACACGTACATCATTAAACGGAGCAACTGCATTGTTCAGGAACATACCCTGTACATAGTTAACGCTTCCCTCTAAGATGTTAAAGTTGCTGTTTACTGTTGCGGCCTGATCTGCTGTCAGATACTGATAAATATCGATGGTTCCAGCATTCAGGTAAGTTACTGCCATCTTCGCATCTGTTACGACCTGGAAGGTGACTCCGTCTAAATAAGGAGCGCCCTCTTTCCAGTATCCGTCATATTTTTCAACGACCAGGTTTTCGCCCGGCGCGAAAGAGACGAATTTGAACGGACCAGTTCCGATCGGGTTGGTTGCGAAGTTTGCTTCATTTGCCTGCGGCAAGATTGCGCATGTCAGCTCATAGACAAATTCGGTGCTCGGCTCATTCAGGTTTACAACGATCGTTTTGTCATCAGCAATCACAATGTCCTTAATATTAGAAAATGCGGACTCCGCACCCTGGATATCCGCATAACGTTCGATAGAATACTTGACATCTTCAGCTGTAACGGCGCTGCCGTCATGGAAGGTGATTCCATCCCTTAAAGTGAACGTGATGGAAAGGGCGTCATCAGCGATCACATAATCGCTGGCAACTGCCGACTCAATTTCACCCTCCGGAGTAGCCTTTACAAGGCCCTCGAAGATGTTGAACAAGACTTCTCTGGTTCCTGCGTATTCTGCATTATGCGGGTCAAGACTGTCGAGATCTTGTGATATGCCTACAACAACAGTGTTCGAAGCTTCCCGGCCTGTGCTTGCGCCTCCGCCTGACTGAGATCCACTCCCCTGTTCCGGGGTAGTATTCCCGCAAGCTGCAAGTGCGACTACTGTGACTAGTGCAATCAAAATGGAAACAATTTTTTTCATTTCAATCCTTCTTTCTGCTTGTAGCATATTTTATTTAGTTGTCAACCATCGCTTAGCGCCTACCCGTTTCCCTTTGGAATGCAGCCCTTTTGGAACAGTTCAGCATCCTTCACGATGTACGAGGGCATTATATACCACCCCCTTTGTTTTTACAATCATTTTGTTGGCAGAAAACTGCCACAATTTTGCAACAAGTTTTGGGGCACTTCGCTTCGCGCTTTGCACATAAAATAAGAACACCGACATTTCTGTCGGTGTTCTTAAGGAGAAGGTATTTTATTTTATGGGGTGTAGTAAAACTATATATGTATTGGGGGTTTTACGATGCGTATAATAGCATGCGTCTACCAATCAGTGTTACCAAACTTAACAAAAATTATCATCATTTTCTGTACAATTTGCATAAAAAGAGACAGGGGACGGGTCTTTGTCTCTTTTTTGGGAGACAAAGAACCGTCCCCTGTCTCCAAAAATAAGCCCCGACAACTCGTCGGGGCTTAACTGTTTTATATGATTTGTTTATGCCATGACCGGTGCGATGCCTTCCGGCTCGATCGGTGCCGGCGGCTCAAAGAGTGCTTCGAACTCTTCGCGGGTGATCTTCTCTTTCTGGAGAAGAAGCTGTGCGCAGTTCTCTAAAACATCTTTATGCTTCATTACCAGTGCCTTCGCATCATTGTAGCATTTATCAATAATTGCTCTGACTTCCGCATCGATCTGCGCAGCGGTGCTCTCGGAATACGGTTTTGCCTGACCCCAGTCACGTCCAATGAAGACTTCATCCGCATCACCGGAAGAGTAATCGATCGGTCCCAAGGTCTCGCTCATACCATATTTCGTGATCATGGATCTTGCTGTTTCCGTTGCCTGCTTAATATCCTGGGAAGCACCTGTTGTGATATCACCAAAGACAAGCTCTTCTGCAATTCTTCCGCCGAACGATACCATGATGTTTTCCAGCATCTTTTCTTTGGAATTGAACATCTCATCTCTTTCAGGAAGCGGCATCGTATATCCGCCTGCCATACCTGTCGGGATAATGGAAACCATATGTACTGGTCCCACTTCCGGAAGCAGGTGGAAGAGGATTGCATGTCCGGACTCGTGATATGCCGTGATTCTGCGCTCTTTCTCGGAGATCACGCGGCTCTTCTTCTCTTCACCGATACCGATCTTAACGAATGCTCTCTCGATATCTTCCTGTTTAATATAAGCACGGTTACTGCTTGCTGCATTAATCGCTGCTTCGTTCAGAAGGTTCTCCAGATCCGCTCCGGAAAAACCTGCCGTTGTTCTTGCGGTTACGCCCAGGTCAACATCTTCTGCCAGTGGCTTGTTGCGGGCATGCACTTTCAGGATATCCTCACGTCCTTTTACATCCGGTCTTCCGACAAAGACCTTTCTGTCGAAACGGCCCGGTCTTAAGATTGCCGGATCAAGGATATCAACACGGTTCGTTGCCGCCATAACGATGATGCCTTCGTTCACGCCGAAACCATCCATCTCAACTAAGATCTGGTTGAGTGTCTGCTCTCTCTCATCGTGGCCGCCGCCAAGACCGGAACCTCTTCTTCTTGCCACAGCATCGATCTCGTCGATGAAGATAATACAAGGAGTGTTCTTCTTTGCGTCTGCGAAAAGATCACGAACACGAGATGCGCCGACACCGACGAACATCTCAACGAAGTCGGAACCGGAAATATGGAAGAATGGAACTCCCGCTTCACCGGATACCGCTCTTGCGAGCAAGGTCTTACCTGTTCCCGGAGGGCCTACAAGCAGGATACCTTTCGGGATACGTGCGCCGACTCTTGTATACTTGCCAGGGTCTCTTAAGAAGTCTACAACCTCTTCTAACTCGTGGCGTTCTTCCTGAAGTCCTGCAACATCTTTAAATGTCGTGGCATTCTGCTGCTGCGCAGTCATTTTTGCACGGCTCTTTCCAAAGTTCATAACATTGCCGCCGGCACCGCCTCCTGCTCTGCTGGAGATGATGCTGAAGAAGACAATGAAGATAATGAACATGATGACCATCGGAAGTATGGTCGACACGAAATAACTCGATCTCGTGACATCATGCAGCGTATAAGTAAAGTTTCTGTTTTTCAGAAGATCTGTGATTGTTCCGACATTCTCTACATAGAGCTGTTTCTTTGCAGAATCTTTGAAGGTCACCGTAACAACGCCTGTCGGGATCTCGCTGTTCTGGGTGATCTCAATGGAACTGATCACTTCATCGTTCAAGTCAGACTGGAATGCGCTGAAGGTGTAATCGTCATTCACCGGTCTTGAGCTGGTCATAAAATAGATCAGAGCAAAAACGGCTGCGATGACGAGAACATAGATTATGATTCCTCTGAATTGTTTTCCTGTTCCGTTTCCCATTCTTTTTCCTCTTTGTTACTGTTCTTTGATTACTCCTATATAAGGAAGGTCTCTGTATTTCTGATCATAGTCCAGACCCCATCCGACAACGAATGCGTCCGGAATTTCAAATCCGATAAAATCTGCGTCCATGCAGACTTTTCTTCTTTCCGGTTTATCAAGCAGCACGCAGACCTCGAGGCTTGCCGGCTCACGCTCTAAAAGCATTTCCGTGAGCAGGTGGAGCGTCTGGCCGGTATCAACGATGTCCTCTACAATAATGACATGTGTGCCTTTGATCGAACGCTCTAAGTCCTTTGTGATCAGCACACGGCCGGAAGATTCCGTACCCGATCCATAGCTTGATGCAGCCATAAAATCAATCTCGACCGGAACGCTCATTTTCTGGGCAAGTTCCGTAAGGAAGAAAACGGATCCGTTCAAAATGCCGACGAGAAGAACTTCTTCGCCTGCGTATTTCTCACTCAAAGCATCCGCCATTTCCTGAATGCGTTCTCTTACGTCCTGTTCCGGTATTAAAACTTCAATGCCAATGCTCATGTTTTCCTCCATCTGTCAGTTTGACAACGAGTGCTGTTTTTGTCTGTTCCGTAATCTTATGCTTTTCGCTGATGCGATAGCCCACGATCCACATGACGCTTTCTTCGTCCTTGACAATCAGAACTTTATCTCTTTCATCTGCCGGAATCTTTTCATCAATAAAATATTTTTTGACTGTTTTCATTCCGTTACGCAGAAAAATCCGATCCCCTTGGACCTTTTCCCCCACGTTAATCGTGCCTTTTATTGTATCATAGTCAAAACATTTCGTATATACATTTTTTTGCGTCAATTCCGTGCGGTTACTGTCGTCAACAGCCTTAAGAGAAAACTCGATCCGTCTGCCGTCTGCCAGCTCGGTCGCGTATCCGTTTTTTACATCTTCCTTCGAAATCGAGGCAAAAACCAGCGGAAGTTTCACTGCGGCATCTGCCTGCGACGGATCATTTTGTCTAAGTCCTTTTTCTTCTTCCTCTTTCGCATAGATCAAAATCTCATCATACTGTCTCCTTGCCAACAGTCCGTATGGCAGGCTGACTTTCCGCCCTGATTGAAGTTCTGCTAGCTGCAATACTTCAGCCACATGCGCCGAAGTAATATCCTTTGCCCTTTCTGCTGCAGCGGCGATCGCCTTGAGGATCACTCGCTTTGCAATAACCGGGTGAAGTGCTGTCAGGGAAGGAATATGAATTGACAGTTTAATGCCATCCTCATGAACACTTACGGACTCCCGAAGAGATACGATCTGTGCATATTCAATTTCGGTCTCTTCTTCCAAATATGCTTCAATCTCGGAGAGCTGCTCTGCAGCTTTCGTGATATGTTCTGCTGCCCGGCTGTTAATTTCGGAAAGCTTAGGAAGTACATTTAAACGGACTGCATTCCTCGCATACCCATCATCCGCATTTGTCGAATCCGTGCAGTAGGTGACTCCCCGCTCATTCAAGTACTCCTCGATCTCCGCGCGGCTTATTTTAAGTAAGGGACGAATGACCGTACACCCATTCATTTCGCTTTTTGGCTGCATCCCGGACAGCCCACGGCTTCCGCTTCCCCGAACCACGTTCAACAAAACCGTCTCCGCATTGTCATCTCTGTGATGTGCCACCGCGATGACAGCATTTTGTTTCCGCGCGATTTCGCAAAACACATCGTAGCGTACTCTGCGGCCGGCTTCCTCTTCGCTTTCATGAAAGGCTTTGGCCTGTCCCGGAACATCGATTCTTTTTAAGATACATGGAACTTCCAGCTTTCTGCAGAGATCCAATACAAAGTCTTCGTCCCGGTCAGCTTCTTCCACACGGATCATGTGGTTGATATGCACCGCCGTTAGCTCCATGTCACAATGTTTTTTGTGCTCAGACAAAAGAAGTAACAGGCATACGGAATCAGCTCCTCCCGAAACACCTATTACTACCTTCTCATTCGTATGGATCAACTCGTGCGCTTTGACAAACTCTTCAAAGCTCCGGTAAAGATCTGCCACTACTCATCCTTTCTGAAAATGATCTCGTCCGGATAAACGTAACCAATTGCCTTTGCTTTTTCTTCAATATATTTCTTGGTCTGAATATAGACCTCTTCGTTCTCGAGCATTTCCTTACGCAGTGTCTCATCTGCTAAGAGTTCTTCAAGCCTTTGCTTGCGTGCTGCAAGCTCTGCATTTTTTGCGCGGAGCTGGAAGATCTCTGTCCCGAAGAAAACACAGGCCACGATGAACACGACCACGATCATGACCGTAAGCACCACTCTTCTTTTGTTCGTAACCTTCTTCTCTTTCACAGCAGCTCGTACATGTCCTTTGCGTCGTCTTTTTTCGTGCTCTCTAACAGACTGACAACTCTGGCCTTGACATTTCTCGTTCCAAACTGGATTTCAATCTCGTCTCCGACCTTCACATCATAGGAAGCTTTGACTGCTTTCCCGTTCACGAACACTCTGCCTGCATCGCATGCTTCGTTCGCAACGCTGCGGCGTTTGATCAGTCTTGATACTTTTAAATACTTGTCGATTCTCATGCGCCTATTCTACTTAACTTTTTTCACATGGTCAAATATTTCACCGTAAATTCACAAACGCGGCAATCATAACGCACTCTCAAAAAAACGGGCCACCGCATTCCTGAGCGGCAGCCCTTGTAAGATTCACACCAACCGGAGAAGGTTTAGTTTTTATTACATGGTGTCTGGCAGGCACCGCAGGCTCCTCCACACGCTTTACAGTTTCCGCCACAGGAGGATTTTCCGGCTTTTTTATCTTTTCGCATCTTCACGATGATCGCAATGATGATCGCTGCAAGAACAACACATACCAGTATCGTTCCCCAGTTTAAAGCCAGCCATGAAAACATGTTTATATCCTCCTTTCTTTGTGTATTATAAATTAATCTCCCCGCAAAAGAAATCGTTTAGTTTACTTTCACATTCTTTGTCAGTTTTGTGGCCTCTTTATATTTCTTAAAGAAGAGCATGTAGATCATCAGCGCCAGAAGAAGGATTGCGATGATCAGGCAGATCACATTGACATTTCCTGTAAAGATTCTTCCGATATGGTAAACCATAAACGCAATTGCATAGGCGAACAGGCACTGATAACCAATTGCAAACCAGGTCCACTTCGCACTGTTCATCTCACGCTTGATCGCACCGATTGCTGCGAAGCAAGGAGCGCAAAGCAGGTTGAAAATCAGGAAGGAGTATGCGGAAAGTCCGGTAAAGACTGCTGCCATATTCTGATATACAGTTCCATCACCTGCTGCTCTGTAAAGGATACCCATCGTACCTACGATGTTTTCTTTTGCGATCAGCCCTGTGATGGAAGCAACCGTTGCCTGCCAGGTTCCCCATCCAAGCGGAGCAAATATCCACTTAATTGCGTTACCGATCGTAGCAAGGATTGAAGATCCGATTTCTTCTTCCGCCAGCATGCGGAAGGTTCCATCAACAACGCCGAAGAAGGAGAGGAACCATACAACGATCGTGGAAAGAAGGATGATCGTTCCGGCTTTCTTAATGAAGGACCAGCCGCGCTCCCACATGGAACGAAGAACGTTTCCAACGGTCGGAAGGTGGTATTCCGGAAGCTCCATAACGAACGGTGCCGGATCGCCTGCGAACATCTTTGTTTTCTTAAGCATGATACCGGAAACGATAATTGCTGCGATTCCGATGAAGTATGCGCTTGTTGCTACCCATGCGCTTCCGCCGAAGATTGCGCCTGCAATCATTGCGATAAACGGAACTTTTGCGCCGCAAGGGATAAAGGTTGTTGTGATGACTGTCATACGACGGTCACGCTCATTTTCAATGGTTCTTGATGCCATGACACCCGGGATACCGCATCCTGTTCCGATCAGGATCGGGATAAAGGATTTTCCGGAAAGACCAAATCTGCGGAAAATTCTGTCAAGGACGAATGCGATACGGGACATGTAACCGCAAGACTCAAGGATTGCAAGAAGCAGGAAGAGTACGAGCATCTGCGGAACGAATCCGAGGACAGCTCCGACGCCGGCTACGATACCATCAAGGATCAGTCCTTTCACCCAGTCTGTCGCATGCAATGCATCTAAGAGTTTTTCAACCAGGACCGGGATACCGGGAACCCAAACGCCGTAGGTGGATGTATCCGGAGCGCCGACTGATTCTTTATATTCTGTATTCAGATAATTTGCGACTGCATCTTCTAGGTCCGCTTTCGTAGAATCAACATATTCGACAGCCAGCGTTTCTTCATCTTCTAATTCATAAGTAACCGCTGCATTGTCCGGAGTTGCCGCTACGAGTTCTTTAAGCGCTGCAGATGCTGCTGCCTCATCGAAGTCTTCTGACTCGATGTCAATTGCCTCAGCCATTTCATCTGTGCCGTACTTAGCAATATAAGCATCAATGATCGCGTCAGTATCACCATAGGTCTCTTCTGCCTCTGCATATTTTGCAGAGCCGATTCCGAAGAGGTGCCAGCCGTCTCCGAAGAGGCCGTCGTTTGCCCAGTCTGTTGCTGCAGTTCCGACTGCAACCATGGAGATCCAATATACAAGGAACATTACTACAATGAAGATCGGAAGTCCTAACCAGCGGTTGGTTACGATACGGTCGATCTTATCGGAAGTCGTCAGTTTCTTAACATCTCTTTTCTTGTAGCATGCTTTGATAATGGAAGCGATATAAAGATAACGCTCGTTCGTGATGATACTCTCTGCATCATCGTCCATTTCTTTCTCTGCTGCTTTGATGTCGCTTTCAACATGCTGCATAACAGACGGATCGATGCTCATCTGTTCTAAGACTTTTTCATCGCGCTCAAAGATCTTAACTGCATACCATCTCTGCTGCTCATCCGGCATATCATGAACGACTGCTTCTTCGATATGGGCAAGTGCATGTTCCACAACACCTGAGAAAGAATGGGACGGAATCGTCTTCGGTCCGTTTGCTGCTGCAATCGCTGCCTCTGCAGCTTCCATAACGCCCCGGTTTTTCAAAGCAGAGATTTCCACAACTTTACATCCGAGCTGTCTGGAAAGTTCTTCTGTGTTGATAACATCACCGTTCTTTGCAACACGATCCATCATGTTGATGGCAAGAACGACCGGGATTCCAAGTTCTGTAAGCTGTGTTGTCAGATACAGGTTTCTTTCCAGGTTCGTTCCATCAATAATATTTAAGATGGCATCCGGACGCTCCTGGATCAGGTAATTTCTTGCTACGACTTCCTCTAAGGTATACGGAGAAAGGGAATAAATGCCCGGAAGGTCCGTAATCGTTACGCCATCATGTTTTTTCAGTTTGCCTTCTTTTTTCTCTACGGTAACGCCCGGCCAGTTTCCAACAAACTGATTGGATCCTGTAAGAGCATTGAATAAGGTTGTTTTACCACTGTTCGGATTACCGGCTAGTGCAATTGTTATGCCCATTGTGTTCGTCCTTTCTTGCTATAATTTAACGTTCGTCTTAAGCTTCTACTTCTTCCACTGGTTCTACTTCAACCATTTCGGCATCGGCCTTCCGTAAGGAAAGCTCATACCCGCGGATCGTAAGTTCCACCGGGTCCCCAAGCGGAGCAACTTTGCGAACATAAATCTCTGTTCCTTTTGTAATTCCCATGTCCATGATGCGGCGTTTGATTGCTCCCTCGCCATGAAGCTTTTTCACTTTTACCGTATCACCTACTTTGACATCTCTCAGTGTGTTCATATGTGGTAACCTCCTATAATATGCAAATGAAAACGCGGATCTTTAGATCATGATCCTGCGTGCCATCTCGTCATTAATCGCAACCCTGGCATCTTTGACTTTTACGATCTGGTTCCCGTTAATGGAGCTTACGACCATGATCGTTCCTCCTACTACAAAGCCAAGATTTTCCAGATGCTTTTTCACCTCCGGGCTTCCCCCGATTTTTTTGATGATGTACTCTTCATCCACATTTGCCAGCATTAACGGCATCATCTTCAAGTCCTTCTTTCTGTATTGTGATCTTTGATTAGCCCGGACTAACTATAGGAAGCAAAAAATTGGTTAGCCCCATCTAACCAATTAAAGTATAGTTGCGCGGCGCTAACTTGTCAAGAAAAAGTTCGCATACGCTAACTGTTTGTATAAAAGAATAGAGTTGCCGCTTACGCAGCAACTCTATTTAACTTTTCAGTAAATTCGGTTAAAATTTATTTTCCGCCGTTTACCAGATCTTTGAATGCTTTGCCCGGTTTGAACTTCGGAGACTTGGAAGCTTTGATCTTAATGGTCTCGTTTGTCTGAGGATTGCGGCCCTTGCGAGCTGCTCTCTTTGTTAATTCGAAAGTACCAAATCCAACTAACTGAACTTTGCGGTTTTTCTTAACCTCAAATTCTACAGTGTCGATGAATGCTTTTAATGCTGCTTCAGCATCTTTCTTGGAAAGACCTGTTTTTTTAGCCATAGCTTCGACTAATTCAACCTTATTCATTGTGTATCCTCCTCTTAAAAAATAATACTTCCTTTTCGTATACACTCGAAAAGTCAAATTAGTTATACTGTAAAAATCCTTAATTGTCAAGGGTTTTCGCCGTTTTGACAGTCTGTTCGGTTGACTTTTTTAACCCCTTGAAATATACTGTGGAATGTTGTTTAATTCCATTAGGAGGAGCGAATGCAGTTCAGAAAAAAAGACATTTTTACCATACCGAATATTTTAACTTACATCAGGATCCTTCTGGTTCCTGTCTTTGTTCTGGTCTATGTAAATTCCCGCTCACTTACAGGGCACATCTGGTCGATCGTAATCGTTGTGATCTCGGCGCTCACCGATGTCGTTGATGGCTTTATCGCCCGCAAATATAATATGATCACGGATCTTGGAAAGATCATCGATCCGATCGCAGACAAGGCAATGCAGTTTGCTTTGATCTTCTGTGTGGTCTCCCGTTACCCTCTCGTATGGATCCTGTTTGCGATCTATGCAGTAAAAGAGCTGGTATCGCTGGGCTTTAGCGGGTATCTCTTTAAGCACGGAAAACATATTGAAGGTGCAAACTGGGCCGGAAAGCTCTGCACGGTTGTGCTGTTCCTTGTTATGTTTGCCCTGATCGGAATCCCGAACGTTCCTGCAAAGGTTGTAAAGATCCTGGTTGCAGTCTCTTCTGCATTCATGATCCTGGCCTTTATCGTTTATATGTCAGCCTACATTCGCCTTCTGATCGAGTTGAAAGAAGAACAGAAGAAAATCTCTTAATTACAAACGCTGCTTACTTTATAACGGCTATTACAAAAGGGAACCGTTCGGTTCCCTTTTCTATCATCTTGACTTCTGTTTTTTATTCACTCAGGAATTGTTTCACCTTCGCTGCGATGCTGTCTCCATCCAGACCGAATTCTTTGATCAACTCTTTTGCCGGACCGGAATGTCCAAAGACATCTTCCACACCGATCGCCATCAGCTTGGTCGGGCACTTCTTCGCAGTCACTTCCGATACCGCACTGTAAAGTCCTCCGATAACAGAGTGCTCTTCTACCGTCACTCCTTTTCCGGTCTTGCTCAACGATTTAACGATCAAATCCTCATCAATTGGCTTAATCGTGTGAATGTTGATCACCTCAGCGCTGATGCCCTCTGCTTCCAGCTTTTCAGCTGCAACCAGCGCTTCGTATACTTCCAAGCCGGTTGCAAAGATCGTAACATCTGTTCCTTCTTTCAGGACAACGCCTTTTCCGATCTCAAACTGATATTCCTCCGGATTCAGGATCACAGGAACTGCAAGACGTCCGAGTCTTAAATAAACCGGACCTTCATATTCAAAAGCGGCCTTGACTGCTGCTTTTGCTTCTGTATCATCACAGGGATTGATCACGACCATGTTCGGAATGCTTCTCATCAGGGAAAGATCTTCACAGCACTGGTGTGTAGCACCATCTTCTCCGACCGAAATTCCTGCATGGGATGCAGCCACTTTTACATTCAGTTTTGTATGAGCGATCGTATTGCGGATCTGTTCAAAAGCTCTGCCCGTCGCAAACATTGCAAAGGAAGATGCAAACACGGTCTTTCCGCAGGACGCCAGTCCTGCTGCGATGCACATCATGTTTGCCTCAGCAATACCGCAGTTCACATGGCGGTCCGGGAATTCCTTCCGGAATGTAGATGTTTTTGTGCTGCCTGCTAAGTCAGCATCCATAACGATCAGATCCGGATGGTCTTTTCCGAGTTCAGCAAGTGCCTGGCCATAGCTTTCTCTGGTTGCTACTTTCTTTGTATTTGTGAAATCATTTATCATTGACATATTTCTGCTTCAATCCTTTCCAGGTCTTCCATTGCTGCCTTATATTCGTCATCGTTCGGGCCTTTTCCGTGCCAGCCCGCTTCATTTTCCATAAAGGAAACGCCTTTTCCCTTCACGCTCTTTGCAATGATCGCAGTCGGCATACCTTTCGTCTCTCTTGCCTCGCGGAAGGCAGCTTCTAAAGACTCAAAGTCATGCGCATCTGCAAGAATCACATGGAAGTTAAAGGATAAGAATTTTTCATCCAGCGGATACGGGGAGCAGACTTTTTTCACTTCACCGTCGATCTGCAGTCCGTTATTATCCAGAATCAATACGAGATTGTCCAGTTTTCTGTGGCCTGCAAACATGCACGCTTCCCAGATCTGTCCTTCCTGAATCTCACCGTCTCCGACAAGAGAATACACGCGGTAGTCTTTGCCATCCATCTTTCCTGCAAGCGCCATTCCGACGGCTGTGGAAAAGCCCTGTCCCAAAGAGCCGGTCGACATATCCACGCCCGGAAGAAGATTCATATCCGGATGTCCCTGAAGGCGGGATCCGATCTTGCGCAGGGAAAGCAGTTCCTCCTTCGGGAAGAAGCCTTTTTCTGCCAGTGTTGCATAAAGCACCGGTGCCGCATGGCCTTTGGAAAGAACAAAGCGGTCTCGGTCCGGATTTTTCGGATCCTGCGGATCGATGTTCTTCATTTCCTCGAAATATAAATACGTCAGGATATCTGCGGAAGAAAGAGAGCCGCCCGGATGTCCGGAGTTTGCGGCATGCACCTCTTCGATGATTCCCTTCCGTATATGATTTGCTGTTTTTTTCAGTTCAGTAATATTCATTTGCCGGTTTCCTTTTCTTTACATGAAGTCTGTCTCATCAAGCTCTTTGGCATCTCCCTTGTTCTTCTTTCCGCCAAACAGACGTCCGGAGTTGCGTTTCTTTGCTCTCTCGATTGCTTTATTGATGATTCCTTCAACATCTTCTACGACCAGTCTCGTTGTCGGAAGGTTCATCTCGTCAATCTTTGCATGAAGTGCAAGGAGTGCCATGTCGCCGACCTTGTATCCTTTACTCTTTGCATAGTCGCAGGCAAGGTCTGCCCACTGGGAAAGAGAAAGTTCATTCAGGTTCAGTCTTGTATGGAATACATCTGCAAGCTGTGGATGCTTGGTCATGATGTTTTCAACTCCAAGCTGGTTGCCTTCTAAGACGACCATGGAGCTTGTGTTGCTTGTCTTCAGAGCCTCGATCAGTTTGTTGACGGTCTCATCATTCAGGTATCCGGCTTTTTCGATGATGAGGTCGCTGCCTGAGATCTTTCCGAATACTTTATTCATATCTTTACCATTCAACGCATCAGCCTGCACTTTTGCTACACGGCCGGTGGAGCTTCCGATTTCTTTTCCGACTGCCTTGATAATGGAAATCGTAAGATAGGTCTTTCCGCTCTTTGCATCACCCGTTACGATCAAGTGTCCGCCGGTCGGGTCGCCGCTGCGTTTTCTGTCAATGATATTTCCAATTGTCTTGCAGATTCTATCTTCCATACCGTCGATCAGAAGGAACTCGGAAAGTTCTTCTCTCAGATCGCCTGGCAGCTGGTAAGACGGTTTCTGCGGAGCTTTTACTTCCGGCTCGACTGCAACCGCTACAGGTTCTTCCGGAACTGCCGGCTCTTCAAACGCAGGCTCTTCGAATTCCGGCTCTTCATAGGCCGGCTCTTCTGCTTCAAATTCCGGTTCTTCTGCAAACGGTTCGATGCCGGCTGCCCTCTGTTCTCTTTCAAACTCAGCCAGTGCTTTTTCAAAGCCGCTTAATTCTTCGACTTCTTTTTCTTCCAGACCTTCCATCAGAGCTCTGACGGTCTCTGCGTCATCTGTATCAAATGCTGTGCCAAGATATTCCGGCTGTGCAAATTCAGATTCATTGAAGTCCGGCATGCCGAATTCCGGCTCAGCCCATGGCTCAACTCCCTCATCCAGGAACTCTTCCATGGTCTCATCCAGTTCATCCGGTGTGAACTCTTCTTCCGGAACTGCCTGGTTGCTTGCTTCGAACGCACGCATTGCTTTTTCGAAGTCACTCAATTCTTCTTTCGGCTCTTCATAGGCCGGTTCTTCTGCTATCGGTTCCTCAATCACCGGCTCTTTGCGTACCGGTTCTTCAAAGGCTTCTGCAATTTCTTCCGGTGATGGTCCTTCAACAAATTCAGGCTCTGCTGCTGCCGGTTCTTCTGCAAGTGCTGCTTCAACTGCAGCTGCCAGACCTGCAAGCGGAATGGATTCCTGCATAACGCTTTCTTCTGCAACTGGTTCTGCTTCAAGAACTTCTTCTGCAACATTCGGGATCGGAGTTGTGATCTCGATCACTGGATTCTCATCCACCTTCAATTCTGCAGGTGCATATTCCTGAGCCCAGTCTGCATCCGTTTCATCCGTATGAGTCAATTCGAAATCCTGAACCGCGCCTTCAAATTCGCTTTCTTCGTCCGGCGCCTCTTCATCAAAGGATTCCAGATCCGAAGCCAGCGCTTCTTCCGCATCAAATTCTGCTGCTGCAATACTCTTCTCAGTGAAAGGAGTTACAACTTTCTTCTGTCCCTCGCCCAGCTGATTCAACGGAATGAATACCGAAGGCTCTGCTTCCGGCTCAGCTTCTTCTACAGGAGCTTCTTCGATTGGCTCTTCTACAGGAGCTTCTTCGATTGGCTCTTCTTCCACTGCCGGTACAGTTTCGACGGCCGGTTCTTCTGCTACCACAGGTTCTTCTGCTACTGGCACTTCGATTACCGGCGTTTCTTCTGCTACCGGCTCTTCGATGACTGGTGCTTCTTCTACTGCCGGCTCTTCGACGACCGGTGCTTCTTCTACTGCCGACTCTTCGATTACTGGTGCTGCGATAGCAACTGCCTCTTCAACGATTGGCGCAGGCTCGATTGCAGCCTCTTCCGCCTCATGCTGCTGTTCCTGTTCAAAGGCTTTGAGCGCCTTTTCAAATTCGCTTTCTTCTTCTTTTGCGCTCTGAGCTTCTTCAAACTCCAGCACGTCTTTTTCAAAGTCTGCAAGTTCCTGGTCAAGCAATGCTTCCAGTTCCTGCTCTTCTTCCTGCTTCTGTGCTTTTTCTTTCAGGACATCCGGAACGACCTCTGCGATCGATTCATGTGGCATTACGCTGAACATGAACGGTGCCGGTTTTTCCTCTTCCTGTTTTTCATCTTCTTCCATCACTTCCGCAACATGTGCAGCAAGATCCGGAATCACTTCAGCTTCCTCTAAAGGAGCCTCTTCTGCCGGAGTTTCTTCTACCGGAGCTTCTACAGGCTCAGCTTCCTCTGTCAGTACTGCTTCAGCAACTTTCTCTTCCGGAACTTCATCTGCAAGGAAGACAACTTCCGGAGCTTCCGGAGCAGGCTCTTGAACAACGGCTTCTTCTGCCGGTGCCTCCTCTGCTGCCGATACGCTTTCTGCCGGCTCTTCTGCTTTTGCTTCCTCTGCGAATTCTTCATCAAACGGATCATTTGCAAACAGTTCCGCTACTAACTGGGATCCTGCATGATCAATTGCTTCCTCTTCTTTGATCTCTCCGGCAATCAGTTCATTCACTTCTGCTGCCGGGATATATTCGGTTTCTGCACCTTCCGGAGCTTCCTCTGCACGCTCGCGCTCAAACTCTGCCAGCGTTCTTTCAAATTCTGACGGCGCTTCCGGCTCTTCAAATCCCGGCTCCGGAATGAATCCGGCTTCCGGCTCTTTAAAGTATTCCGGTCCTTCATAGTATTCCGGATCATTTGTCGGATCTGCGAACATCTCCGGCGGCATGGTCTTCTTTCCGCCTAATGCCGGCTTTCTAACAAACGCAGCCTGGTCCGAAAGATTCTCAACAGCGCCTGCGGATTTCGCAGCCGCATACTTTCCAAGAAGTTCCGCGCCGGAAGATGTGGTGCGGAGCGGCGGAATATGATGCTCCGGAATCACGTTGTCTTCTTCTGCCTGTTCGATCACGATCGGCTCCGGTTCCACCTGCTCGATCACAACATCTTCGGCATAGGTTTCTTCAATTTCCGGCTGAGGAACAAAACGGTGTGAACCGAAGACCGGTTCTTCAAATTCCTCTTCCGGCTCTGTTTTTTCTTCAAACCAGCGATGGGAACCATAAACCGGCTCTGTAAATTCGCTGCTTCCTTCTTCCTCTTCAAATGTCAGCTCATCCGGCATCTTCCAGA
Organism: Lachnospiraceae bacterium; assembly: GCA_045546255.1. Lineage (GTDB taxonomy): Bacteria > Bacillota > Clostridia > Lachnospirales > Lachnospiraceae > RGIG5612. Next base: position 17,957 of record JAZQCK010000062.1, read on the forward strand.
AGCTTGCCTCGTCTTTCGGAGGCGCGGTTCTTGCAGACTGCATTGCCACGATATTGGAGAACGGCTTTCCGTTCGGCGTGCTTGCTGCAAATTCCGGTTCTGCCGGAACTTCTTCTGCCGGGGCTTCTTCATAAACTGCCGGAGCTTCTTCCGGCTCTGCGATTGGGCCTGCAAGGATATCCGGAACGTCAACCGGTTCCGGCTGATCCATATTTTCTGCGATCCGCTCTCTGACCTCTGCATGTACCGGTGCTGTACGAAGCTCGATATCATCGATGATCGGCTCATTATCAAGTTCCGGCGCAGCGACTGCGGCTGGCTTCTCACTCACCGGAGCTTCCATTGCTGCTCCGATTGTTGCTGCCTCGATTGCCTCTGCTTTTTTCGCTTCATATTTCGCTGCTGCAATATTTGCTGCAGCATCCGGAGCTTCATCCGCTGCCAGACGGATTTCTTCTACCGGGATAACTTCTGTTTCCGGCTCGATCTCCGGTACGGAAATCTCTGCCATATCTGCTGCCTTTACAGGCTCCGGTGGAGTCGTTGCATCTTCGATCGTGATCACTTCTTCCAGGAAGGAATCCAGATCATCATCCGTAAGAGTCTCTTCTTCCATCGTTCCCGGACGGAAGTCTCTATCATCTTCTAAGATTTCAAATTCCGGAATGTCTTCTTCCGGCTTCGGTGCTTTCGGTGCCGCAGCAGCTGCACGCATCATTTCCAGCTTGCTCTGCTGGGATGCGGTCAGTTCTCCGTTCTTGCTCTTCAGTTCCAACGCTTTCTGCACATATTCACCGTCGGCAAACCAAAGGATGATATCGTCACAAACCTCGTTGCACTTATCTTTGTCACCAAGTTCATCGTAGGCCATTGCAAGTTCTGCCATCCACTTTTCGTCCACTTCCTTGGAACAATAAGCGGCGAGCACCTTCACGAGATCTTTCTTTCCGACTCCGCCGGCTCTTCCGATCTTGTATTTCAGAAGGAATCTGTCATTATCATGAGGCGCCATTTTGCAGAAGTCCTCATAAAAATCAACCGCTCCATCCAAATCTCCGAGCTGGATTGAAAGCTCACTAAGTTTATATGCAAGCTTTCTGCCCATTGGCGTTTTCTCATAAGCCTTGATCAGCAGTTCTCTGGCTGTCCCCAAATCGCCCATTGCTGCATGGGAATCCGCAATCATCTCGAGGACACGGCTGTCAGAGACTTTTCTCATCTCCAGCTCATCTGCATACATCAAGACTTTGTCGTATTCCCCACGGTCATACGCTCTTCTGATGTCGCCTACAATTTCCCGATACTCTTGTTTATCCATTTTTAAATCTCCACTCTGCCTTCGAGCGCACGAAGAAGCGTCACTTCATCGATACACTCAAGATCTCCACCTACCGGCACGCCGCTGGCAATACGGCTGACTTTGATTCCTGCCGGTTTGATCAGCTTACTAATATACATCGCCGTGGTCTCCCCTTCCAGGCTGGAATTAGTTGCTACGATCACTTCTTTTACGTCGCCTTTTAAACGCTCTACAAGTTCTTTCAGTTTTATATCTGAAGGTCCGATCCCCAGCATCGGGGAGATCGCGCCGTGAAGCACATGGTAGACGCCATTGTACTTTCCGGTCTTTTCATATGCTGCAAGATCTCTGGTGTTTTCAACGACCATGATCAAACCATGGTCTCTTTTTGAGCTCTTGCAGATCGGACACTCTTCATCGTCTGTAATGGTATAGCAGGTTTTGCAGTATCTAATGTTCTTTTTTGCTTCCACCAAAGCATCAGCTAGTTCTGAAACTTCTCCTTCCGGCATATCAATGATATGAAATGCCAGCCGGCTGGCCGATTTCGGGCCAATCCCCGGAAGTTTGGAAAGCTCTCCGATCAGCTTTGAAATGTGATCACTAAAATAGTCCACCTAAGCCCCCTGCTCCGCCTGTGATTGCCTCCATTCTGGCATTGGATAATTCTTCCATCTTTCTGAGGGCCTCGTTCGCTGCCGCCATGATCATATCCTGAAGCATTTCCACATCATCCGGATCAACAGCTTCCGGATCGATCTTCACAGCCGTGATCTCTTTCTTTCCGGAAACAGTCACTTCCACTACTCCGCCGCCTGCGGTAGCGGATACAGTCTGTGTCTCAAGTTCAGCAGTTGCTTCTTCCATTTCCTTCTGCATCTTCATTGCCTGTTTCTGAAGCTGCTGTATCTGTTTCATATTCGGCATTCCGCCGCCGAAGCCGCCGTAGCCTCCACGTCCTTTACCCAATTAGATTTCCTCCGTTTCTATGTTCATGTTAATATTTTTCAATAATGCACTGAGATCGGTCTGCTCCGGGATTTCCGGTTTTTCGTCCATATGGAACACTGTTACGCCCACATTCACGCCGATAATATCCGAAATCAGCTGCTTGATATATTCTGTAACAGCCGGATCTTTCAGCTGTTTATATGCAATGTCGCCCGCTGTGTATATAGCGAAATGATCCCCTTCCGCTCCGGTCTGTGCTTTCGCAAGATTGATACGGATGCGTCTGTCGTCACAAGCTTCGATGACTTCCTGCCAGCGGCTTTGAACAAGCTTGATCTCCTCGCCTCCGTTTGCTGCCGCCGGTCCGACGGCTGCCGGCTCTTGCATCATGCCCCAGCTTTGCTGTCCCGGAAGCGGTGCCTCTTCTACCGGCTCTTCTTCCGCCTCTTCCGGTTTCGGGGGTTCATATCCTTCGTTGTCCGCCTCTTCTACTGCCTGCTCGAGCGGAGCTTCATAAAATCCAGGGACATCATACGCGGATGGGTCCGCATATTCATACTCATCATGTTCCATATCGATGATGTCCGGTGTTCTTACAGTTTCCTGAACAGGGCTTTCCTTTACCGCGCGCGGCGCCTGCTGAACTACCTGCTGCACAGGGCGCTCTTCGAGCTTCCGGATGCGGTCTAAGATGGCATCCGTTCCGGTCTCCATCTCAGGCCTTGCCAGCTTGATCAGCGCTACTTCCGTTAAGATCTGCTTCGCCGCAGAGAAGCGGATCTGGTTTAATAATTCGGAAAGGATCCGGATATAACGCATGAGGATCTCGGCGTCTGCCGTCTTGACGTCCTCTTCTAACAGCTTCAGATTTTCTTCTGAAAGTCCGATCAGTTCGCTTCCGCTTTTTCCTCCGACATTTAAGATCAGAAGATTTCTGAGGTACATGATGAAATCACTGATAAACGGCGAAAGGTCTCTGCCCGAATCCACAGTTTTTTCTATGATCTTTAACGCATCAACGATGTTGTAGCTGCTGACTGCCCGGTAAAGTGCAGAAAAATCTTCCGTATCGACCGTTCCTAATATGGAAAGAACATTTTCATACGTGATCTTCTCGCCCAGGCTGAAGGCAACACAGCGGTCCATCAAGCTTAAGGCATCACGCATGGATCCGTCTCCGGCTCTTGCGATATAGCGCAGGGCTTTTTCTTCCGCCTCCACGCCTTCTGCTTTCAGCAGTGCTTCTAAGTTTGCTTCGATCGTCTCCAGATCGATCCGCTTGAAGTCATAACGCTGGCATCTGGAAAGGATCGTGGCCGGAAGCTTATGCGGCTCTGTGGTTGCAAGCACAAACACGACATATTCCGGCGGCTCCTCCAGCGTCTTTAAAAAGGCGTTGAAGGCATTCACGCTCAGCATATGAACTTCGTCAATGATATAAACTTTATATTTCCCGCGTGCCGGTGTGTACTGGATTTCTTCGATCACACGGCGGATATCTTCAACACCTGTGTTGGACGCTGCATCGATCTCGACGATATCCATGAAGTTTCCCTGGTTCGCTGCCTGACAGTTCTCGCAGCAGTCACAAGGCTCTCCATCCACCGGATGAAGGCAGTTTACGGCTTTTGCAAGGATCTTGGCCACGCTGGTTTTTCCTGTTCCACGGGTTCCCGTGAACAGATAGGCGTGTCCGATCCGCTGATTCTTTATTTGATTTTTAAGAGTACGAACAATATGATCCTGCCCTTTTACCTGGTCAAAAGTGCGGGGCCGGAACTTTCTGTAAAGGGCTGTGTATGCCATATTTCCTACTCCAAAACACAAATATCCACATTAAAAAAGTATCATTGGAAATGATACCATAAGAACCGTGCAATATCAATGTTTTGTGCAGTTTCGTCCGCCTAAAATTATGTTGGAAGAGGATGGCCGAGTACCTTGCCAAAAACATTGCGCAAGTTCTTAGCAAGCAGTGCGGACGATACGCAGGTCGAGGAGCGCTACTTGTACGCACCGCAGACCGGAGTTGTTCATCGGACGTGCTGCGAGCTTAGAACCTTACGCAGTTTTTGGAAGGTATTCGCCATCCTAGAGACGACATAATTTTAGGCGTTGGAAACTGCTTGACGTTGGTTTAGGGGTATTTTATAATGGCGATTGTCTGTGGGACCGGCAGACTGGCATCTGCCCGGGTCCAATGCAACGGAAATCTGTGAACCGTGTCAGGTCGGGAACGAAGCAGCACTAAGCAGAACCTTTCGTGTGACGTTGGCAAGCCTGGGATTTGATGTCAGTCTGCCGGGTCCGCAGACTTTTTCTTTCTGAGAGCCGCAAAAAAATCGGTCAGAAGCTTTGCGCACTCCTCTTCCATGATTCCTGTTTTTACTTCACACTGATGATTGAATTCCTTTACATGAAGAAGATCTAAGATGCTTCCCGCGCAGCCCGCTTTCGGGTTCATGGCGCCAATAAAGACCTTACGGATCCGGGACTGAACGATCGCCCCGGCGCACATCTGGCAGGGCTCTAAAGTGATATAGATCTCGGCATCATCTAAGCGCCAGTCGCCGACTGCCTTGCAGGCCTTTTTGATCGCAGTGATTTCTGCATGTGCCAAGGCAGTTTTATCCGTCATCCGCCGGTTATATCCCCGACCGATGATCTGATCTTGATAAACGATCACGCAGCCGATCGGAACTTCGTCCTTCTTTGCGGCCTTCTTTGCCTCTTTGATCGCTTCCTTCATGTATTGTTCTTCTCTTGATGTCATTTCATTCTCCATAAAGTAAGAGCCGCTTTAAAAGCGGCTCTTTGCTTTTTTTAATAATAGGCGTCGATTGCATCCCACATGCTTGGCCGTTCCATGCCAAGCTTCCATGCGGCAACTCCTGCAATGCCATACTCGCTGAACATTGCGCATTTTGCATCCAGGGACTGCTCATCCTCCAGCCAGACGAACACGTTCGTCTCATAGTTCTGGTAGGTCAGAGTGTTATAGCCGAGGTTTGCATCCCAGGTCGCAGGACCGTGATTCGTCACGATCTCTTCTGCATCCAAAATGCCGTAAGACTCGTTGTATGCAGCACCTGCTTCTCCGCTCCGGTACCAGACTCTGGTATAGAACGGAACACCCATGATGACTTTCGCCGGATCTACCAATGCTGTGGTCAGTTCTACGCTTTCTCTTGCAAATGGCAAAGAAGCATTCGGTCCCGGCTCATCGCCTCCTACATAATCATCATATGCCATCGTGATCACATAGTCGCAGATCTTGCCCTGCTCTGCCGTGTGGTAGATATTGGCGTTATTCGCATACGGTGTATAGTTATCGACCGTCAGATATTTGCCTGCCTGGCGGCAGCGGATGGAAAGCTCTCTTAAGAATTCAATGTAGTCTCTGTTTCCTTCCGAATTGACTGTCTCGATATCGACATTGATTCCATCAAGGCCTTTCGCGATGATGTCGTCCATAACGGTATTTACAACTTTCTGTCGAAGGGAAGTTGCTCCGAGGACCGTCTTCGTCAGGGAATAGAAGCTGACTCCTTCTTCATAGGAATCGATGTCTAAAAGTCCCCATACAAGGTATCCCTTGCCGTGTGCTTCATTCACGTAATCCGCATCAGAACGGACTGCAACGGAGCCGTCCGTATGTGTGATGCTGTACCAGGTCGGGCTGATGACGTTCACGCCGTTTGCGCTTTCCGTATCGTGCCCAAGATCTCCATTGGCTTCTGTGCTGTAGATGCCGTGCCATGCCATCACGATCGGGCCGCCGACCGAAAGGCTTGTGTACTCAGGCTCTGCATAATCGCTTGGAATATCTTCCTCGTGGATATCTTTGACGCGGTTTGTCATAACATAGCCCAGGAAGCCTTCTTCATTAATAACTTCCAGCCAGTCGTCCTCGTCACTGATCACCTGAAGCCGCTCTCCTTTTTTCAGGTCTACGACCACGTTAGAGCGGATGCCGCCGCGGATACGAAGGGCTGTGTTGGACTTCACTTCACAAACGGTCTTCGTTTCTCCCGTCAGGCTGATATAAACTCTTCTCGGGTTATCCAGCACTTTGCACTGTGCGCGGGAGAACTGATCGACAAAGGCGGTATCAATATAGACATTGGAGCCAATCTCGATCGCAACCGGATGGTCTGTCGGAACAGCCTCTCCGTTGACCGTGTACTGATTCTCTCCGAGTTTCGTCTTGATCATATCTGTCGCATTGGTCACGATCAGGGTCTTTTCAGAGTTGTCCCAGTAAAAACGCTGGTCGATATTATAGTACACGAGGTCTAAGCCTAAATAGACGGCACCGTCAGAGCGATATGCGCGGCTGACAAAAGAGACCTGTGTTTCTTCCGTATCACCGTAGTAGGAGATCTGATCGAGCATGGTATCTTCCATTACCACTGCGAGTTCGTCCTCGCCTGCCTCAGATGTCCCGGTTGCAGAATTTGCTGTGAGGAAAAAGTATTTGTCCAGATCCTCCATGTTATGGGTCGGTCCTTTGATCTTATAAAAGCCAAAGGCAATCGCAATTAAGATCACAAGGATCACCGCGGTCCACACCAGAGGTTTCACAGATTTCTTCTTTTTTCCACCGTTGGAATTGCCTGCCATAGATTTTCCTCTCAATCTGATTTTTAGTTGAGATATTATATCATTATTAATAACGTATGACAACTTTCCGGAGCTGTCAGAGGTTCTTTTCTATCGCTAAAAAGATCTCCTCGAAGCTGCCACTTAAATCTCTTCTGTTTTCTCATAAATCACCCTCTTTCATAGATGGATTTCCGCAGACAAAAAGAAAGTGCAGCGTGATAATATTCCTTATCTGCAGATAAAAAAGCACAAGAAAAAAGCTTGCGGGTCAATCTATTTTTAAAGGGAAATGGAACCGGGAATCCGGTTCGTACGAAATTTCAGGGAGTCAATCGGCGCCTTCGGTGCTGAATCGGGCAAACTGCCATTTTATGCCCGCCCCCTCTATTTCTTGTGAGACGTTCAGTATATTATTTTTATATTGACTTTTCAAGCGTAATCTATTATTTTTTCCATATGAAAATAGAACGTATCAGTGAAAATCAAATCAAGTGCACATTGAACCGTTCGGACCTTGCCTCCAGGCAGATCCGCATGAGCGAGCTTGCATATGGCACCGAAAAAACCCGTGGCCTTTTCCAGGATATGATGGAGCAGGCTTCTACGGAGGTTGGTTTTGATGCCAATGATCTCCCGCTCATGATTGAAGCAATCCCGGTATCAATGGACTGCATCGTTCTTATGATCACGAAGGTCGAAGACCCGGAGGAAGTAGACACCAAGTTCTCAAGCCTCACCCATATCAGCGAGCTGCTTACCGAGCAGGCTCCGGAGGAGACATCCGCAAAAGAAATGCCGGCAGCAAATTCGGAGATGGAGAGGCTCTTTTCTTTCGACAGTTTCGACACCGTAGTAGACTTCGCTCATCAGATGAACGGGCTTTATAATGGAAAAAATTCCTTATATAAAGATAACAGCAGTGGAAGATACTATCTTCTGCTCACACAGTCATCCCACAGCCTGAAGGAATTCGGGATGATCTGCAATTCTGCATTGGAATACGGCAGCAAGGAACCAATGGGTTACGCCAGAAACGCTTACCTGGAAGAACATTTCGAGAAGATCATCTCCGGAAAAGCGCTGCAAAGCCTTGCTTATGTGTAATTTGCTCCGTTTTCTCTGCTGAATATCATTCAGTTTTTTCAGAACGGACAGATTCTTCTGTTCGTTCTTTTTGCATTTTAAGGAAATGAGGACAAACGATTGGCACGTGAATTAATTCGCTTAGAAGATCTGGTAATGGAATTTGGTGGAAACCGCGTATTGGATTCCATCAATTTAAGTATTGAAGATAAAACCTTCATGACGCTTCTTGGTCCTTCCGGCTGTGGAAAGACGACAACGCTCCGGATCATCGGCGGGTTTCAGATCCCGACAAGCGGCAAGGTGTTTTTCGATGGAAAAGAAATCAACGAAGTGCCGGCCTACAAGCGCCAGATCAACACCGTTTTCCAGAACTATGCGCTGTTTCCTCATTTAGATGTCTATGACAATATCGCATTCGGTCTTCGCATTTCCGGCCTTTCTGAAAAAGAGATCGACTCCCGCGTCGGCCATATGCTCGAGTCTGTTTCCCTGAAAGGATTTGAAAACAGAAAAGTGCCTTCCCTTTCCGGCGGACAGCAGCAGCGTGTCGCCATTGCAAGAGCGCTTGTAAATCAGCCAAAGGTTCTTCTTTTAGATGAACCTTTAGGCGCACTGGACCTGCGCCTTCGTCAGGACATGCAGAACGAGCTCAAGCGGATCCAGCAGGATGTCGGCATCACCTTCGTCTATGTCACTCACGACCAGGAAGAAGCTCTCGCCATGTCGGATACCGTGGTCGTTATGGATAATGGAAAGATCCAGCAGATCGGAACTCCGGAGGGAATCTACAACGAACCGGCGAACGCCTTTGTTGCAGATTTTATCGGAGAGTCTAATATCTTAGACGGCATTATGCCAGCCGACTATCGAGTCCGTATATTCGGACAGGAATTCAAATGTGTTGACCATGGTTTTGAGCCAAACGAACTGGTCGATGTCGTTATCCGTCCGGAAGATATTGATATTGTCCCTGCCGATCAGGGAAATCTTTGCGGCACCGTGACCGGCGTCACATTTAAAGGCGTCCACTACGATACCATCGTTGACTTTAAGGGATTTAAGTGGCTGATCCAGACGACGGATTACTATCCGGTCGACTCTTATATCGGAATTCAGCTCGACCCGGATAACATCCATGTCATGAAACGAAGCCAGTACTCCGGTCTTTACGGAGACTACAGTTCCTATTCCGAAGAATACGAAGAACTGGATGAGCTGGAAGAACCTTCTGAAGAAGAATAAAAGGAGAGGTCTCTATGAAACGAAAATGGCTGACAGCTCCTTACATGATCTGGATGCTGCTCTTTACGATTATTCCATTATGCATCGTGCTCTACTTTGCCTTTACCGATTCTGTGACCGGAGCGTTCACCTTCGGAAACATTACCGGTATGGCTGATTATGCGGCAATCTTTCTTCGCTCGATCTGGCTGAGTGTGATCGCAACGATCATCTGTCTCGTGCTTGGCTATCCGGTTGCCTATGCGATCTCAACCTGCAAGCCGCGTACGCAAAGGCTCCTTCAGCTTTTGATCATGCTTCCGATGTGTCTTTCCTTCCTGCTCAGGACCCTTGCCTGGGTCGCAATGCTCGAAGATACCGGCATCATCAACAACTTTATCACCATGCTCGGTATGAAACCGCTCCCGCTGATCCGAAACTCTGGAGCTATGATCTTAGGAATGGTCTATAACTATCTTCCTTATATGATCCTTCCTTTATATACGGCAATTTCCAAGATCAATCCGCGCCTCATCGAAGCTGCGGAAGATCTCGGCTGCAATAAACGCAAAGTATTCAGCAAGGTGGTGCTGCCCCTTTCCATGCCTGGTATCGCATCCGGCATCACGATGGTGTTTGTTCCGGCAGTCTCGACCTTCTACATTTCCCAAAAGCTGGGCTCTCCGGGAACGATCCTGGTCGGCGATATCATCGAATCCCAGTTTAAGGGTGCCTATAATCCAAACCTGGGCGCGGCAATGTCGCTCGTCCTCATGATCCTGATCTTTATCTGTATCGGGATCACCAATCACTTTACAAAGAATAACGGAGAGGAGGAATTTACCTTATGAAAAAGACCTCCCGCGTTATCACTGTGATCGTTTTTATCTTTTTATATATTCCGATCTTTATTTTGGCGCTTGCCTCCTTCAACACCGGAACAGATATGGCGGTCTTTAAAGGCTTCACCTTCAGCCGTTATGCGGAGCTGTTTAAGGATGATTTTCTTTTAGAGCTCCTTAGGAACTCCGTGATCATCGCAGTCCTTTCCACGATCGTTGCAACGATCCTCGGAACGACCGCTGCTATGGGCATCACGCGGCTCGGAAAGAAAATGCGCTCCTTTGTCATGACAACTACCAACATCCCGATGACCAACCCGGACATCGTCACCGGTGTTTCACTGGCATTGATGTTTGCCTTCGCCGGAACGATGCTGCGGTTTAATTCCATTCTTGGTTTTTGGACGCTTTTGATTGCACATGTCACGTTCAACCTTCCTTATGTGATCTTAAATGTGCTTCCGCGTCTTCACCGGATGGACCCGAATCTGACGGATGCTGCCATGGATTTAGGCTGCACTCCTCTTCAGGCATTTTTCAAAGTCACGATCCACGAGATCATGCCTGGTATCATCGCAGGAGCGCTGATGAGCTTTACGATGTCCTTAGACGATTTCGTCATTTCTTATTTCGTCACCGGAGCTGGATTTGTAACGCTCCCCGTCGAGATTTATAACTATACGAAGAAACCGATCCACCCGAAGGTCTATGCTCTGTTCACGCTGATGTTCATCATCATCCTGATCCTTATGATCGTAATGAACATCGTGCAAAGCCGAAGCGACCGTTCAAAGGAAAAAAGATTCTTCAATGCCGGAGGTGTGTTATGATGCCCCTCCTTTCCTCTGCAAAAAAGAACACGGCTCTTCGTCGCCTCGTCTGCTGCATTTTTGCATTCCTGCTTTTTGCAGGCACGCTTTTATTCCCTGCTTCCAGCGTGCAGGCCGCTGATACCGTTACGATCAACGTCTATAACTGGGGACAGTATATTTCTGATGGAAGCGACGGTTATATCAACGTCATCAAAGAATTCGAAGCCGCATATCCGAACATCAAAGTCAACTACATGACCTTCGACAGCAACGAAAGCATGTACACAAAACTGGAAGCCGGCGGAACTTCCTTTGATGTCATTATTCCTTCGGATTACATGGTCGACACGCTGATCCGCCAGGATCTTTTAGAGCCGCTGGATTATTCAAATATTCCTAATTACAAATATATCGACAAGGCATTCCGTAACCGCGAGTATGATCCGGAAAATAAATATTCCGTGCCTTACACCTGGGGCTGTGTCGGTATCATCTATAATTCTCTTTACGTCAACGAAGAAGACACCGGCAGCTGGGATCTGCTCTGGAACAAGGACTACGCAGGAAAGATCTTAATGTTCGACAATCCAAGAGATGCTTTCGCGATCGGAGAAGCACTTTTAGGATACAGCCTGAACACGGAAAACCCAAAAGAGCTTGCGGCAGTTGCCGAAAAACTGAAAGAGCAAAAGAATCTGGTGCAGAGCTATGTCATGGACCAGGTGTTTGATAAGTTAGAGCGCGGCGAAGCCTGGATCGGCCCCTACTACTCCGGCGACTATCTGTTGATGGTAGAGGAAAATGAAGACCTGCGTTTCTATTATCCGGAGGAAGGCTATAACCTCTTCATCGATGCCATGTGCATTCCGAAAGGAGCTCAGCACAAAAAAGAAGCTGAGATCTTTATCAACTTTTTATGCGAACCGGAGATCTGCGGACCGAACCTCGAATGGCTGAGTTATGCGCCGCCGGAAAGCGCAGCAAAAGAATTCATGGATCCGGAATTTGCCTATGATCCGATCATCGATCCGGATGAGGAAGTCTTGGAAAAAGGACAGGCGTTCCGTGCACTTTCTACCGAAGGCATGCAGGAGATGAACCGTCTTTGGCTTTCCGTGAAAACCGACGACAACGTGCTCGGAAGATACCTGATCATCACCGGGGCCGCAATCGCCATCGTGATCGGCCTGTGGCTGTTCTTCCTGTTCCGAAAGAAGCGCGCACTGAGCCGGCGAGGAAAATTCTATCAATCCTAAACAAAAAACACCCGATGGAATCGGGTGTTTTCATGTCATTATCTTTATGTTGATAATCTTAAGTTCAATTATTTGCTTGCAAGATACTCGTTCATTCTGCCGATGATCGCATCAACATCAGTTCCATGTACCATGCATGCATCAGAAAGGCTCTCTGCCTGCGCAGACGGGCAGCCAAGGCAATGCATTCCTGTCTCAAGAAGAATCGGAACGAGTCCTTCATCTACTCTTAAGATATCACCAATTGTCATGTCTTTTGTGATTGTTGGCATTTGAAAATCCTCCTTAAAAAATCATAGGATCAATGATAAGTTCTATCAATGTACGATGATTATAGTATAAGCATTTTGTTTTTTCAATACATTTTATGTTCCGTTTGTTGTTTTTTGTGTTTTTTCAGTGAAAAATGTTGTTTTTTTATTAAACAATCCAAGTTCTATTTTTTCCTTGTATTAGTGAAAAAAATATATTAGAATGCCTTTATCACAATACGAAGTACTTTATGAAAAGGTACGGGGAAAATACATTAAGGAGGAACAACAAAATGGCATATGTTATTTCTGATGGCTGTGTAAGCTGCGGCGCATGCGCTGGTGCATGTCCTGTAGAGGCTATTTCTGAAGGTGATGGACAGTATGTAATCGACGCTGATTCCTGCGTAAGCTGCGGAACATGCGCAGATACTTGCCCGACAGGTTCTATCTCCGAAGAATAATTCAAACAGAAAACGAAACTAAAACACCGACCTTGTGGTCGGTGTTTTTATATGAGCGCAGCGTTCTTCTATTCAAACGTATTCATATTCGCAGGCATTACAGCCGCATCCCCTGGTCTCATCATATTGACGAATCTCGTGTACTTCGGCTGCCATGCAAGTTTTACGGTTCCGACAGGACCGTTACGCTGTTTAGCGATAATGACCTCTGCCACATTCTTCTCTTCCGTTTCCGGATTGTAATAATCATCTCGATACAAGAACATGATCACGTCGGCATCCTGCTCGATCGCACCGGATTCACGAATATCTGAGAGCATCGGCCGGTGATCAGCTCTGGATTCCACGGCACGGTTCAACTGGGAAAGGACAATGATCGGAACATTCAGTTCTCTCGCAAGTCCTTTCAGCTGTCTTGAAATATCGGATACTTCTTGCTGGCGGCTGTCCGTACGTCCACCGGAACTCATGAGCTGAATATAGTCGACAACGATCAGCTGGATGTCCTGATCCATTTTATACTTGCGGCACTTTGAACGCATCTCAGCAACCGAAATACCCGGCGTATCGTCAATGATCAGCCTGGAATTTCCGAGCACTTCCGATGCGTTAACCAAACGTTCCCACTCTTCATCCGTCAGATTACCGGAGCGGATGTTCTGTGCATCGATCCGGGATTCCATCGCAAAGAGACGGTTGACCAGCTGTTCCTTGCTCATCTCGAGACTGAAGATGGCTGCGGAAAGCTGTTTCTTCACAACCACATGCTCTAAAAGGGAAAGTGAGAATGCGGTCTTTCCCATGGACGGTCTTGCCGCAATCAGGATGAAATCAGACGGCTGAAGACCAGCGGTCTTATAATCCAGATCCGCAAAACCGGTCGAAAGACCTGTGATATGTCCCTTGGTTTTCGATGCCAGCTCGATCTTTTTCAGGACATCGATTACGATGTCGCTCATCGGGACATACTCTCTTGTATTACGGGACTGCACCAGATTAAAGATATTCTTTTCTGTGGCTTCTAAGATATCTTCCAGCTTATCTGAAGCCTGATAGCAGTCCTTGGAAATATCTTCGGTGATCCGGATCAGTTTTCTGAGCGTCGATTTCTCATAAACGATCTGCGCATAATGCTTCAGATTTGCAGAAGTCGGAACCGCATTCAAAATTTCTTTTACAAATTCCGGGCTGTTCATCTCTTCCGGCGCATTCTTTTCTTTCAGTTTATCGCTCAGGGTGACCGGATCGATCGGTTTGCGTTCTGCATAGAGCTCACGCATCGCATCAAAAACCAGACCGTTCTGTTTCGAATAGAAATCTTCTCCGGTCAAAAGTTCTGTCGCTGATCCGATCAGTTCGTTATCCATCAAAATGGAGCCGATCACGGAACGCTCCGCCTCCAGATTATGAGGCATTATTTTTTTGATTAAAGCATCATCTTCCATAACTTATTCTTCTGTTACCTTAACCGTCAGCTCTGCTGTGACGTCTTTGTGCAGTTTCACTTTTACTGTGTGGGTTCCGAGTTCTTTGATCGGATCCTCAAGCACGATTTTCTTTTTATCCACGTCTAAGCCATGCTGTTCTTTCACTGCAGCTGCAATTTCCTTCGAAGCGATTGCACCAAAGAGTTTTCCGCCTTCTCCAGCTTTGATCTTGATCGTGACTGCTGATGCGGAAAGCTTTTCTCCGAGCGCTTTTGCGGCCTCTAAGTTTTCCTTGGCGATCTTTTCATCATTTGCTTTCTGCAGTTTCAGTGTATTTAAATTGGCTGCGGTCGCTTCGACACCTTTTCCTGTTTTCAGGATAAAGTTTCTGGCATAGCCATCGCTGACATTAACGACCTCGCCTTTCTTTCCTAAGGATTTTACGTCTTCAGATAATATGACTTTCATTTACAGAATTCCTTCCTCTATCATTTTTCTCAAAGTAAGATTTAATTTTTTCTTCGTATCTTCAATATTGCTGTTTTCGATCTGAGCTCCGGCCGTGTTCATATGTCCGCCTCCGCCCATACGTTCCATGGCAAGCTGCACATTGACATCGCCTTTACTGCGGGCGCTGATATACACTTTTCCGTTGATATCCGCAAGCACGAAGCTTCCGACGATTCCGCTGACATCCAAAAGCTCATTTGCGACCTGCGCCGCAACAACGGTCGGATTCATGATATTCTCTGTCGGGCAGACTGCCATTGCAAAACGCCCATCAACGACTTCCGCATTTCGCACCGTTTCCGCTTTTGCTTTAAAGTCTTCCATCGAGTCATTAAAGAGCTCTTTGACTTTCGCAACATCGACGCCGTTCTTGCGCAGGAAAGCTGCTGCCTCGAACGTACGAACACCGGTGTTCTTGGAGAAGTAGTTCGTATCGATCAGGATTCCCGCATACAAGGTCTCTGCTTCAACCTTCTTGAGTTTCACCTCATCCGAGATATACTGCAAAAGCTCGGAAACCATTTCTGATGCAGAACTTGCAGTCGGCTCATGATGGAGCAGGGAGATGGATTCGACCCGCTCTCCGCTTTGAAGGTGATGATCGATCAGTACGATCGTCTTCGTCCGATAGATCAGATCCGGAACCTCAAAATAATCCGGTTTATTCACATCAACGACCACCAGCGCCGTATCTTCATCCACATAATCCTCTGCTGCAGAGGCGTAAATAAAGACGTCGTCATATTCCGGATCGTTTTCAAACATCTCGAGAACCGGCTGCACGGTGTTGTTAAATTCATTCAAAATGATATATGCTTTTTTGCCTAAGGTCTTCGCTGCACGGTAGATACCGATCGCTGCTCCGAGACAATCCAGATCACAAATCTTATGCCCCATAACCACGACGCGTTCTTTGTTTCGGATGATCTCCTTCAGTGCAACTGCCTTAACTCTGGCTTTAACGCGGCTGTTCTTTTCTGCCTGCTTTGTCTTTCCGCCATAGTAATAAACTCTCTCGCCGTCCCTAACGACTGCCTGATCGCCGCCACGTCCTAAGGCAAGCTCCAATGCCTGTCTTGCGCTTTCGCTGTTCTTGATCAGGTCAGATCCGACGCCGATACCAATACTTAAGGTCACCGGAATCTCGCTTTCAGTCTCGATTTCCTTAACTTCGTCGAGCAGCTCAAACTTGCCGCGCTGAAGGACTGGAAGATAACGGCGCTTGAAGGAAACATAGTAACGGTCTTTTTCCAGCTTTCTGACAACGCCGCCGACATTCTGGAAATAATTCACGACAGCACGATCGACCATTGCCACGATCATGGACCTTCTGACATCTGTTGCCTGCTCCAGGGTTTCTGAATAGTTATCAATATAGATGGAGCCGATCACGATCTGCTCTTCGACGCCTTTACGGACCATGTTGACGATTTCCGTCTCATCAAAAAGATACACCGTGAACACGAACATATCATTTCGAGGAAGTGAAATGAATCTAGATTCGAACAATTCCTGTTTTACCGGCATCTTGGAAATGCGCATGCGATAATTCCGGCTGTTATAGACAATGGAATAGTCTTTATAATCACCTTCAAATTCAAGGTCTTTCGGATTCAGTTCACGGAACAGATCACAGAGGTTTTTCTTTCCCGGAGCCTCATCATACATCTTCCCAAACTGGTCATTGTAGATCAGAATATCTCCCGGAACATCTGCAATCGCATATGGAATCGGAAATTCCGAAATAAACTCTGCTTCCAAAGACTGATAAGACCTCGCAAATTTCAAAAGGCCTTCCATCAAATGGCGTTTATTGATCTGGACGAAAATAAGGGACGCAGCAAATACAACGATCCAGACGGCCGTTGCAATCAGCGCCGCCTTCGTATTTACAAAATAAAGACCAACGCAGAGAAGAAGTCCGATCACCCCCACGATGATAGGAAAGGCATAATACCCCTTGATCACTTTTCCGACTTTCAGCTTTCCTTGCTGTTCCATTTCCATAACCTCAAATTTCGCCTATCGTAGCATCTTATTATACTACAATCCTCCGTCATTTCAAATATTTCTCTTATTCGGTGAACGGTGAGCAATATACCCTATCTTTCAATTTCTGCTTCTCGAAGAATACAGCTTCTGTTACAATAAATAAAATGTATGAATCAAGGAGGTGCACGATGTACGAACGCACTCAGATCCCAACACTCAGCCTGATGGATATCTGTGCAAAGATCTGCAAGCTGACAAACACTGATATTTTAGAACACGAAGGTCGCTACACCACTTATGCAGCGCCTGGCTTTTTGTATGCAAGAAACTTTATCTTAAAAGCAGATGAAACTGAACTGGATGAAATCCTGAAAGAGATCAAGGGAAATCTTGCAAACGGACTTCCGGGAGGTGTTACATTCACCCAAGAATTCCTTCCTGAGAACTTTGCCGAGATTTTTGAAAAAAATGGCTTTGAGCCTTTTATTGCCCAAACCGGTATGATTCTTGATCTGGAAAAAGGCTTTCCGGAGGAGACGAACGAGAAAATCGAAATGGTTTCCGATGATGAAATCGTAAGCTGGAGCGAGGCTGTCGCTGCCGGTTTTCCGAAACCGCGCGAGGACCTGCCATTTGTTGTGTTAAATAAGAGCGAGGACGTTTTAACCTATGCTATTAAAGAGGACAGCCAGATTATCTCTACCGGCATGCTGGTCCTGGATCCGGAAATTTCCGGAATCCATGAAATCTCTACACTTGAAGCTTTCAGAGGAAAAGGTTACGGAACCGCCATCATCGTCCGCATGCTGCAGGACCTTAAGCGCCGTGGCATCAAGAGCGTTTCCCTTCAGGCGTCTGACGCAGGAAGAGACCATGTTTATACGCCGCTCGGTTTCGAGACCGTCAGCACGATCCCAACCTGGAACCCGAAAAGATAGTTCCGCTTTATCTCGATCTTTTATCAGCAAACAATCTAAAAGGCCTCTGCATTCACAGCAGAGGCCTTTATCAGTTTCCAGTATTTTAGCTGTTACATCATCTCGGCATCTTTTGGCCGATAGCCTTTACGGAAGATCATATATAACAGAGCCCCGAATGCGATGATGGCAATGATCGTAAGGACTCCAAAGCTTGCCTCGCCGGTAAAAAGTCCGGCAATCTGGAAGACAATCAGCGCAATGATATAGGCAAAGGCGCACATATATCCAATTGTTCTAAGTGTCCATTTGATGCTGCCCATCTCTCTGCGGATCGCGCCGATTGCCGCAAAGCAAGGAGCGCAAAGCAGGTTAAAGATCAGGAAGCTATAGGCTCTTACCGGTCCGAAGTCCATCGCAATCTGTTTCCAGATTTCCATACCGGATTCGCTTAAGTCACCTCCGAATTTATATAAGGTTCCGAAGGTCATAACGACCTCTTCTTTTGCGATCAGACCGGTGATTGTTGCAACCGTTGCCTTCCATGCCATCGAGCCGACCCAGCCGATCGGATAGAAGATCCACGCAACGACTTTTCCAAACGCAGCCAGGAAGGAATCATCCGGATTTGCAACCGCGATAAAGGCTCCGTTTTCGATTCCGTAAGTCTTGAGGAACCAAAGAACGATGGAGCTGATGAGCACGATCGTTGTTGCACGCTTTACAAAATCCCAGCCTCTGTCCAGAGTCGAACGAAGTACGTTCTTCATGGACGGAAGATGATAGGACGGAAGTTCCATCACAAACGGTGCCGGTCTTCCGGAGAAGGTCTTGAATTTTTTCAGGATCACGCCGGAAATGATTACTGCCAGTACTCCGATAAAGAAAGCAGAAACGGCGACCAACGGAGAGTTTCCGAAAATGGCGCCTGCGAACAGTCCGATGATCGGCATTTTCGCGCCACAAGGAATAAAGCCTGTCGTCATGACCGTGATCTTTCGGTCGTTATCCTGCTCGATCGTACGGGAAGCAAGGATTCCCGGAACACCGCAGCCAGTTGCAACCAGCATCGGAATGATTGATTTTCCGGAAAGTCCGAACCTTCTTAAGATCCGGTCCATGATAAATGCCACTCTCGACATATATCCGATATCTTCCAGTATAGAAAGAAGGAAGGATAAAACTAAAATCTGAGGAACAAATCCTAAGACCGCGCCAACACCCGCCAGGATGCCATCCATGATCAAACCATAGAGCCATCCGCTGACATGCAATGCATTTAAGATCGTATCAAACAGCCAGGGGATCCACTCCCCAAACAGAACATCATTCGCCCAGTCGGTCCCGATCGTTCCGATCGAGAACGGGAAGTTGCCCATCGCGATCGCATACATCAAGAACATGATCACAACGAAGATCGGAATCGCAAGGATCCGGTTCGTTACGATGCGGTCGACTTTATCCGAAAGGCTTAGAGAATGCTTTGCGGCTTTTTTCTTCACCGCCCGCTTCACAACATCAACGATATATTTATAACGCTGGTCCGCAACAATGCTCTCCGCATCATCATCCAGCTCTTCTTCACAATCGGAAATATGTTTTTCAATATGGGCCAGCAGCTCCGGATCGAGATTCAGTTCCTCACGGACCATCTCATCGCGTTCAAACAATTTGATCGCATACCAGCGCAGGTACATGCTGTCGACTTTTCCCTCGATGCTCTCTTCAATATGAGCCAGAGCATGTTCCACACTGCCGGCATAGACATGAGGGATCTCGCCGTGTGAATGGTGCTGTGCCAGATAGACAGCTTTCTTTGCAGCTTCCATTCCGCCTTCGCCCTTCAGTGCGCTGATTTCAACGCACTCACAGTGAAGGGCTTTCCCCAGTTTTTCCAGATCGATCACATCTCCGTTTTTCCGGACCAGATCGATCATGTTGACGGCAAGCACGACCGGATGACCCAGTTCCAAAAGCTGTGTCGTGAGATATAAATTACGTTCAATATTCGTACCGTCTACGATATTCAAGATCGCATCCGGATGTTCTTTTACGAGATAAGTACGGGAGACGACCTCCTCCGGCGAATACGGAGAAAGTGAATAGATACCGGGAAGATCCTGGATCGTTGCATCAGAATCCCCTTTCAGCTTTCCTTCTTTTTTCTCAACCGTGACTCCCGGCCAGTTTCCGACATACTGATTCGCTCCTGTCAAAAAATTGAACAGGGTCGTTTTTCCGCAGTTCGGATTTCCGGCCAATGCAATTTTTACGCTCATTTATTATGTCTTCTATTTTATCATTCAATCTCGACCATGACTGCGTCTGCTTTTCGAAGCGTCAGCTCATAGCCTCTTAAGTTCAGTTCCATCGGATCTCCCAAAGGAGCAACTTTACGAATAAAGATCTCTACTCCTTTTGTGATTCCCATATCCATGATGCGGCGACGCACAGGCCCTTCGCCTTTTACCTTGGTTACAACGACTGTCTCGCCGACTTTCGCATCTTTTAAAGTTCTCATATTTGCTCGTCTTCTTTACTGAATTAAAAATGAAATGTATGATTTCTTCCCACAAAATCATTGTATGATTTACGGGTGTTAATATAGGCTAACTCATCAGTGCTGTCAAGTACGACATAAAGAAACAGCTCCCCAAAAGGGGAGCTGTCAAACTTTTGTTTTCTTGAATTAGTCAACGCTGTAAGGCATTAATGCGATGTGTCTTGCTCTCTTAACTGCAAGAGTGATTGCTCTCTGATGCTTAGCGCATGTTCCCGTGATTCTTCTCGGAAGGATCTTTCCTCTTTCGGAAACATATTTCTTTAAAGTAGCTGCATCTTTATAATCGATCTGCTGAGCATTCTCGCCGCAAAATACGCAAACTTTTTTTCTTCTGCGGACATTGGTTCTTCTTCTCGGAGCGTCCCCTCTGTCTTCTCTGTTATATGCCATGATTTTTTCCTCCTAAGATTTTACAACAATCTTTTAGTTGAATGGCAAACCCTCGTCTTCTAATCCATCAGCGATATTCATGAAACCTTCGCCTGCTGCTTCCATTGCCGGAGCAGGTGCTGCCTGCTGAGGCTGGAACTGCTGCGGCGGCTGCTGCTGGTACTGCTGAGCCGGCTGTGCCTGCTGATAAGCCGGTGCCTGCTGCTGGTACTGCTGAGCTGGCTGTCCTCCTGCCGGAGAAGCTGCTTTGCTCTCTGCAAATTCTGCATTCTCAACGACTACGTCTGTTGTATATACTTTCTGTCCGTCCTGGCGTGTGTAGCTTCCGGTCTGGATTCTGCCTTCTACGCAAACTTTCGTGCCCTGTCTCATATAATCTTTGAAAAACTCAGCGGTTCTTCCGAAAGCAACACAGGAGATAAAGTCTGCTGTCTGATCACCGTCACGTTTGAATCTGCGGTCAACCGCAAGTGTAAAACGGGCAACGGAGACCTGGCTGTCGTTCTGTGAATATCTGATATCAGGATCTCTGGTTAAACGTCCCATAAGTATTACTTTGTTCATCGTAACTCCTTTTTCGCACGAGTGTTCAGTGCCATCAGATATTTACTCTTCGTCTTCTTTACGAACGATCAAATATCTTACTACTCCGTCCATGATTCTAAGCTGCATTTCCATTTCATTCGGGCAATTAGAATCTTCTGACTCAAAGTGAATAATGTAGTAGTACGCCTCATTCATCTTCTGAATTTCGTAAGCAAGTCTTTTCTTGCCCCAGTCATCAACTTCACCGACGGTTCCGCCGAATCTTTCGATGAGTCCTTTGATTCTTTCGATGACTGCCGCGCGCTCTTCATCTTCGAGTTTGGCACTGGCAACAACTACTGTCTCATATTTGCTCATATCTCGCACCTCCTTTTGGTCTCTGGCTCCCCGCCAAGCGGGAAACAAGGAATATTATCACGAGCCACCATTGTAGCATCGCAGATTTTATTTTGCAAGGATTTTTATCAGTCCGCTAACTTCTCCGGTTCCGGATAGGTCTCTCCGAAGGTCTCAACGGTTACTTTGGCCATTTTCTGTTCACTGCGCGGACGGTCGCTGAAGTCCGTTGGGCAGGTTGCGATTTTATCTACAACATCCATGCCTTCGATGACTTTGCCAAATGCTGCATACTGTCCGTCCAAATACGGTGCTGCTTTATGCATGATAAAGAACTGGGAGCCGGCAGAATCCGGATGCATAGCGCGCGCCATGGAAAGCACACCTTCCGTATGTTTCAGATCGTTCTGCACTCCGTTGTCTGCAAACTCGCCTTTGATGCAATATCCCGGGCCGCCCATTCCTGTTCCGGTCGGGTCTCCGCCCTGGATCATAAAGCCATTGATCACACGATGAAAAATCAATCCATCATAATAGCCCTGTCCTGCCAGGCTGATAAAATTATATGCAGACTGTGGAGCGATCTCCGGATAGAGTTCTGCTTTAATAATGCTGCCGTCTGCCATTTCAATCGTTACTACTGGATTCTGTGCCATGATTACTCTCCTTTTATATCATTTTATCGTTATCCTGATTGTTTATATCACAAATTTGAGATATGCACATAGAAAATTTGAGATATACACATAAATAATTAAAAAAATGTGCCGGAATTCACACATTCTTCACAATTAGAACATTTTTTGTTCATGATTCCTCTTTATTATATGCACATAGGTTACCAAAACCAATGTAATTCTCACCTCCCTTTTTTATTATACATTTAACAAGCCAATTAAAAAAGACGCTTTCCCCAAGCGTCTTTTTTATTGCCTTTTTTCTCGTAAGCTGAAGCAGACAGCTTATCCTTTCCTATCTTATATATACATTGCCGCCATCCCGTAACAATGCAAGCAAGTGTTTCTTATAGGCCCGGCCTACGGGAATTTCTTTGCCTCCGTCCATCTCGATCTGTGCTCCGCAAATCCTTGCGATATGTTCGAGCGATACCACATAAAAGCGGCTGACTCTTACAAATCCAAGATGGTCTAAGGCTTTTTCCAGTACGCTGATCGGTGCATAAGCTTTATAGCTTACATCGCCGTCCCCTGCAACGTGCACATCCACGATGCGCTTCGTAATTTCGATATAACAGATCCTGTGAATATCTATCAGATGCGTCTCCCCTCTATACTTAACCAGAAGCATAGATGGCATTCTTCTGTAATCCCTCACATGCGCATTTGACAGATAACTGTCCAGCAGCCTGACAGTATCTCTGTAATCTATAAAACGCGTCACAGAGTCAAAACCGAATTCATCCTCAATCCATTGATATCTTCCTTCCTCAAAGCAGAAGACGATATTGATCATGGCAGGCCTCCTTTTCCCGCCTGCTTCAGCTGATATTAATTATATTTCTTCCATATAATCACACCACGACACTTATGTCGTAAAAATACGACATAAGTGTCATATCAAAACAACATCGTGTTGAATAGCTGCGACATAAGTGTCGTAAAAATACGACATAAGTGTCGTGTAAAGCTAAATTATTCGGTTGTATAATTTTTTCAATACAGAAAAGAAAGGGGCAACCGTGCATATCACTGATTTTCACCTTATAGGTATTAGACTTGCAGAATACAGAGAAGATCTTGGATGGAGTCAGGAAGAAGCTGCTGAAGCCTCCCACCTTTCATTACGCCATTATCAACGAATTGAAAATGGTTTTAAACGCGTAAGTTTTAGCACGATGCTGAACATTTGCAATGCACTTCACATTTCCTTTGACGAGCTACTTCAGGATGATAAACCACCGATTACTCATGACAAGCGAGTTCAAGAGTATATTGAAAAATGTTCACTTCGTGACTTAAAAACTCTTTCCCGGTACATTCGATATCGGATTTGGCTCAATAAGTAAGCGTAAGACCCAATCTTTATGAACAAAATTCACAAAATATCATAATTTCTGTAACAATTATTGTGCATATTTCACATAGCTAAAATAATATATTCTACGTTTCTATCAATTGACCTTTTGTATTTATTTCTGTACAATACAGTCAAGATAAGCAGAGGAAATGATTAAGAAAATAGTAGAAGGAACTTATCCTTAAGAAGCAAACTAAAGCTAAGAGAAGAAAATCTAAATCAAAGGAATCTGCGAAAATCTAAAAAGAGAGGTACGGTCCGATGGGAAAGTAAACTCAAAATAGGATTCAATAGAAAGAGAGGTTATATAGTGAGACTTTTGGAAATTCACTAAAAGCCCGTTCGTGAAAAAAAAGAAACGAACGGGCTATTTTTTTGCCTAACTTCGTCAGACAAAAAAATAGCCCGAGAAAAGGCGCACTTCGCGGATCTGAATTTTATGCTTCGCATCCGCTCAGGCGCGAACAGAGCCCCGGAGGGCTCTGTTTTGTTAAGTAGTTCAATCTCAATTTTAAAACTAGTTTTTCTTAACACCCAGGGTGACGGCTTCGCCGTTAATATCCCACTCTTTGGATACGCCATCCATCTGGCCGGTAAGGACATCGGTTGCCATGACGTCTGTCAGCATCATCTCTTTCTTGCGGTTGACGATTTCTTCGAGCTTCTCATTTCCATTGATATAAATCGTGATCATATCCATCACTTCGAAGCCTGCTTCTTTACGCATCGTCTGGATCTTGCTGACGAGTTCGCGGATGAAACCTTCCTCAACCAGCTCGTCTGTCAGATGAAGATCTAATACAACCGTGATGCCGTAATCGCTCATGGACTCATAGCCTTCGACCTGTGCTGTTTCGATCAGCAGATCCTCTTTTGCAAGTTCGACGGCTCCGCTTGGAAGATCAAGCTTTAAGCTGCCGGTCGCATTCACTTCATCCATTGCTGCATTGCCATCAACATTCGCAAGTGCATTACGGATCTCACCTACCTGTTTTCCAAACTTCGGTCCGACCGTCTTGAGCTGTGGTTTAAAGGAATAAGAGGAGAAATCACGAACGTCATCTTTCATCTCCACTGCCTTCACGTTCAGCTCGTCTGCAACGATCTCGGTATAGAATTCAGGCAGTTCCCAAGGTGCTTTGATAAACATCTTGGCCAGCGGCTGACGGTTCTTCATGCCGGAAGCATTTCTGCATGCACGTCCCATTACGACGACATCGAGGACATGTTCCATGTTTTCTTCCAGTTCTTTGTCGATCATGGACTCATCTACGGTCGGGAACGCACAAAGGTGAATGCTCTCCGGTGCGGAATCATCGTTTCCACGAACCAGGTTCTGGTAGATATCTTCTGTCATGAACGGAATGAACGGAGCTGCAACTTTACAGAATTCGACAAGGCAGGTATAGAGCGTCATGTATGCATTGATCTTATCCTGCTCCATGCCTTTTGCCCAGAATCTGTCGCGGCAGCGGCGCACATACCAGTTGCTTAAATCATCAACGAAGTCCTGCATTGCTCTTCCGGATTCCGGAATGCGGTAGTTCGTCATATTATCATCGACTTCTTTGATCACGGTGTTCAGCTTGGAAAGGATCCACTTGTCCATAACGGAAAGTTTTTCCGGTTCCATCTTATAGTTCTTCGGATCAAAGTTATCAATATTGGCATATAAAACGTAGAATGCATAAGTATTCCACAGGGTGCCCATGAATTTACGCTGTCCTTCCACAACGGCGTCACCATGGAATCTGTTCGGAAGCCACGGAGCGGAGTTCGTATAAAAATACCAGCGGATCGCATCTGCGCCATACTGATTCAAAGCATCAAACGGATCGACCGCATTTCCTTTGGACTTACTCATCTTCTGGCCGTCTTTATCCTGGACATGTCCCATGACGATGACATTCTTGTACGGTGCCTGGTTGAATACCAGAGTCGAGATCGCCATCAGGGAATAGAACCATCCTCTTGTCTGGTCAACTGCCTCGGAAATGAAGTCTGCCGGGAAGTGTGCCTTAAAGAGTTCCTGATTTTCGAACGGATAGTGGTACTGTGCAAACGGCATCGATCCGGAATCATACCAGCAGTCGATGACTTCCGGCACACGGTGCATCTCGCCGCCGCACTCCGGACATTTGATCGTCACTTCATCAATATACGGTCTGTGCAGTTCGATATCATCCGGGCAATTAGAAGACATGCTCTTTAATTCTTCGATGCTTCCAATCGCATGTCGGTGTCCGCATTCACACTCCCAGATATTGAGAGGGGTTCCCCAGTAACGGTTACGGCTGACCGCCCAATCCTGAACATTCTCCAGCCAGTCGCCGAAACGGCCCTTTCCGATGTTTGGCGGGATCCAGTTAACCGTATTGTTGTTGCGGATCAGATCCTCCTTCACCGCGGTCATCTTGATATACCAGCTCTCTCTTGCATAGTAGATCAGCGGTGTGTCGCATCTCCAGCAGAACGGATAGCTATGCTCGAATGCCGGCGCATCATAAAGAGCTCCGCTTGCTTCGAGATCTTTTAAGATCTGTTTATCCGCATCTTTTACGAACATGCCTTTCCATGGAGTCTCTTCCGTCATCTCGCCTTTGCCGTCAACAAACTGAACGAACGGCAACTCATACTCACGGCCGATACGGGAGTCGTCTTCACCAAATGCCGGTGCGATATGAACGATACCGGTACCATCGGTCAGCGTGACATATCCATCGCAAGTTACATAGTGCATTTTGCCTTTGATCTTGCTGTAATCCACATTTGCAAACAGCGGATGGTATTCTTTGTATTCTAATTCTTTACCTGTGTATTTCTTAATGATGACATAAGTGCCTTCTCCCAATACCGTGTCGCATAAAGCTTCTGCCAGATAGAAGAAGTCGTCGCCCTTCTGGACTTTCACATAAGTCTCTTCCGGATTTACGCAGAGTGCAACGTTGGAAGGAAGCGTCCAAGGCGTCGTGGTCCATGCAAGGAAGTAAGCGTTCTCTCCGCTGACTTTAAACTTGACGATAGCGGAGCGCTCTTTCACATCCTTATACCCTTGCGCCACTTCATGAGAAGAAAGCGGGGTTCCGCAGCGCGGGCAATAAGGAACGACTTTATAGCCTTTATAAAGAAGTCCTTTATCCCAGATTTCTTTTAATGACCACCAAACGGATTCGATGTAGTCATTTTCATAAGTAACATACGGGTTATCCATATCAGCCCAGAAACCAACGGTAGATGAAAAGTCCTCCCACATGCCTTTGTATTTCCAGACACTTTCTTTACATTTTTCAATGAACGGAGCCAGACCATACTCTTCGATCTGCTCTTTTCCATCGAGACCTAAGAGTTTTTCCACTTCGATCTCAACCGGAAGTCCGTGAGTATCCCAGCCGGCCTTTCTCGGAACTTCATAGCCCTTCATCGTCCAAAATCTCGGGACAAGGTCCTTGATGACACGGGTCAGAACATGTCCGATATGCGGCTTTCCGTTTGCCGTCGGCGGTCCGTCATAGAACATGTACTGAGGTTTGCCCTCTGTGTTTTCCATGCTCTTTTCAAAGATCTTTTCGTCTTTCCAGAACTGCTCGACCTTTTTCTCTCTGTCTGTAAAGTTCAAATCTGTTGAAACTTTGTTGTACAATGTTTTATTCCTCCTTAAATCCCCCGGCTTTCTCGTCACCGGTGGGAAATTATTAACTGTATAATCTGAAAGACTTACTGCAAGTCAATCCCTGCTGCCGCATCAAGAAGATCTTTCTTCACTTTGTAAAGTTTCTTGGAAAGATCCACATAGACTTTACTCGGGTTGATCAGACGTCTGGTCTCATCCCAAAGTGTATCCAGTTCTTTTGCACAGTTTTCCGTGATCTCCGGAACTGTCGGCTCGTCATATACGCAAACACCTTTGGAGAAGATTGGAACTAAGAGTTCGCGGATCGTAAAGGTTCCGGCTTTGACCAGCGTCTGCTTCCATGTGCTCATCGGATCAAAGAGCAGGATATCTTCGTCTTCGCTGTACTTTTCATCTGCCATAGCGATCAGATCGCCGATAATCTTGCCGGTCTCTTTACTGTAGAGACGGAAGACGGTCTTATTGCCCGGGTTCGTGATCTTTTCAATATTCTCGGATACCTTGATCTTCGGAATGAACTCACCGGTCTTCTCATCCTGCATCGCAACCAGTTTATAAACGCCGCCGAAGGACGGGCAGTCTTTTGCTGTGATCAGGTTTGTACCGACACCCCAGGAAGTGATCTGTGCGCCCTGTGTTTTCAGGGAGTAGATGAGGTTCTCATCGAGATCGGAAGACGCGGAAATGATCGCATCCGGGAATCCGGCATCATCCAGCATCTTTCTTGCTTTCTTGGAAAGGTATGCAAGGTCTCCAGAGTCTAAACGGATTCCATACATTCCAAGTTCCTTGCCCGCTTCTTTCATTTCTTTGAAAACGCGGATTGCATTTGGAACACCGGAGTCTAAGGTATCATAGGTATCTGCAAGCAGGATACATGCATTCGGATATAACTCAGCATAGGTTTTGAATGCGGTATATTCATCCGGGAAACTCATGACCCAGCTGTGAGCATGGGTTCCTTTTACTCCAACGCCGAACATCTGCCCTGCAAGAACATTGGATGTTCCAACACATCCCGCGATGCAGGCTGCTCTTGCTCCTAAAATACCGGCATCCGGTCCCTGTGCACGGCGAAGACCAAATTCCATAACACCGCCACCAGCTGCATAAACAACTCTACTCGCCTTCGTCGCGATCAAGCTCTGATGGTTTACGATATTCAGGATCGCTGCTTCAAGAAGCTGTGCTTCCATGATCGGAGCTACGACCTTTACCAAAGGCTCGTGAGGGAAAACAACCGTTCCTTCCGGAATCGCATAGATGTCACCGGTAAAATGATAAGAACTTAAGTAATCCAGGAAGTCATCATCAAAGGTATTGAGACTTCTTAAATACTGAATATCTTCATATGTGAAATGCAGGTTCTTGATATACTCGATCACCTGCTCTAAGCCGCAGGCAATCGCATAGCCGCTCTCAAACGGGTTTTTCCTGTAAAATGCATCAAACACAACTGTGTTCGTGTTCTTTGCTTTAAAGTAACCCTGCATCATGGTCAGCTCATAAAAATCTGTCAGTAAGGTTAAATTGCTTCCTCGCATTTTGATACCTCCCGGAAACATTTCCTGTGCCTTTGTCTTTATGTCACGCGTCTCTTGTCTCAGCACGTTTCATAATAATAGTAGAAAAAATTACATAACAAAAATAGCTGCTGCGTCAGCAGTGCGTACATTATAGTCAATTTCACAATAATTTTCAACAAACATCAGCCAATCCGCCTTCCTCTCTGCCGCCGCGCTCCAGAGCAAAATGTACCCGAGAGTGCTTCTTCAGCAATCGAGGGTACTTTTCTCTGGACCATAGCAGGCGGCAGGGCGGATACTTGGCTGATGTTTTTGACAGTGATTGGGGATAATGCTACTATATTGTCATGATTAGACTGATAATGGTGATCATTGCGGTGATCATAACGATAATTGAAACTCTTCTCGTCTATCCTTTCTCTCGTCTGGTTGGGCTTTTTAACCGCCGGGGACAGGATTTGATCAGTTTGCGTTTCGTGCAGTATAAGCTGCGGTTATGCCGTTTTCTTTGCGGCGCAAAGGTCGAATACATCGGCCTTGAATATCTCCCGAAAAAAGGAGAGTCCGTCGTATATATTTCCAACCACAGGGGATTCTTTGATATTATCGCAACCTATCCCATCTTTCCGGACTGTACCGGTTTTGTTGCAAAGAAAGAGATGAAGCCCTGGCCTTTGATCGGCTGGTGGATGAGTTCTGTCTACTGCCTGTTCCTTGACCGCAAGGATCGCCGTCAGGGAATCGCTACGATCCTCGAAGGCGTAGAACAGGTAAAGAAAGGCATCTCCATGTGGATCTTCCCGGAGGGAACCAGGTCTAAAGTAGAAGGTGAAATGCTTCCTTTCAAACACGGCAGCTTCAAACTGGCTACGAAAGCAAACGCCCCGATCGTCCCAGTTGCAATCAATGGCAGTGGAAAAATCTTCGATGATCACGTTCCTATTATTAAAGCCGGGAAAGTACGCGTGGAATTTCTGGAGCCGATTGAAACGAAAAATCTGACGGATGAGGAACTCCAGGCACTTCCGGAAAGGGTCCACGCAATTATTTTAGAAAAGGTAAAGGCACATGCAGAATTATAACGACCTGCCGATCGGAGTCTTTGATTCCGGTGTCGGCGGGCTAACTGTTGCAAAGGAAATCTTAAGCAACCTTCCAAACGAAAAAATCATTTACTTCGGAGATACCGCCCGAGTTCCTTACGGCAATAAATCTCCGGAGACGATCATCCGCTATTCTAAACAGATCGCGGAGTTTTTAGTATCCCAGAATGTGAAATCAATTGTAATCGCCTGCAATACCGCAAGCGCTATGGCACTGGAAGCAGTGCAGGAAAGCGTTGATATTCCGGTCATTGGCGTGGTCCGTCCGGGAACTGATGCTGCGATCAAGGCAACGGAAAACCACCGGATCGGTGTTATTGGAACCGAAGGCACCATCCGAAGCGGCATTTACGACCGCTATATCAAGGAAGAAGACAGTGCTGCGGTTGTTTTTGATAAAGCCTGCCCACTGTTTGTAAACCTGGTCGAAGAAGGCATGATCGATGATCCGGTCACCGTGATGATGATCCACCGTTATCTGGACGAACTGGTTTCAGAGCACGATATTGACACTTTGATCCTAGGCTGCACCCACTACCCTCTTTTGCAGGAAGTGATCCGCAGGGAGATCGGCGGCAAAGTCAAACTTGTAAACCCTGCCTATGAGACTGCCTGCTCTTTAAAGAGATTACTCGAAGAAAAAGGGATTGCATCTGCAGCGGCGCCAGAACCTTCTGCGCACAAATTCTATGTCAGCGATGCTGCGGAAAAATTCCGCCATTTTGCAGAAAATATCCTGTCGCTAAATATTTATTCGGCGGAACTGAAAGTGCTTTAAAAAAAGCCATGATCTTTTGATCATGGCTTTTAAAAATTCTGTGATTTTTTGAGTCCGCTTAGCGAAGTCTGTCGATGAAGCTTTCTTTCTTCTTTCCGTCTTTGCCCTTCTTGACCTTGCCTTCATAAACCGGTCCACGAACTCTCTTAGCAGATACAACATAGATGCCTGCAACCTGTGCCTTAACTTCCTGCTTTGGAAGAAGCGTCTTATAAACTTCTGCATCGCAAACCAGGCTCATGACACGGTTTGCAACTTTCACCTTCAGTACCGGAACTTTTCCTAGTTTTGCAAGTCTCGGAGAATTATCCAGAACAACCTTCGGAAGGCCTGCATCTTTCAGGCGCATTTTCTTTTTATCGATAATGAAAAAGTTCATCGGCTGAGCCTGCTTCTTCATATCTTCTTCCTGCTGTTCCTGTTTTTTCTGCGTTCTTCTTCCGAGAACATAAAGCACGATCAGTGCAATGATCATCGCTCCCAAAACGCATAACATTACGATCAACCAAGGGCTCATATATCTATCTCCTCTTATTTGTCATTCTCACCAGCTGTGGGTTAAACCGCAGCTTGCATATCTTACACTATTTTCAGTTCTTTATCAATGTATTCAAAATGTATTTTTCCTGAATCTCAATATGCGACTCGATTTCTTTGCTCGCCTTTTTCTCATCTTTTGCGGCGATTGCATCAATGATCCTATCATGCTCATCCACGATCGTCCTCTTATTCTTCATTTCCTTGATATATTCGAAGCGATAGCGGAAAATGTGCTCTTTCAGCTGATGCAGCATCTGGATCAGTCGCTGATTATCTGTCATGACATAGATGACTTCATGAAACTCCACATCTTTTTTTGTGATCGCTTCAATATCTTCCACGTCCACTGCCTTTCCGATTTCTTCATTAATATTTCTCAATTTACGAATATCGGATTCCTTCACTGCCTTGCAGGCAAGCTCGCAGGCAAGGCTTTCTAAAGATTTGCGGATCTCAA
The DNA here is from genome assembly GCA_045546255.1 of Lachnospiraceae bacterium. GTDB lineage: Bacteria > Bacillota > Clostridia > Lachnospirales > Lachnospiraceae > RGIG5612. The sequence continues at coordinate 49,498 of JAZQCK010000062.1, forward strand.
GAACTTCTCTTAAGTCTTTTTCATTGATCGGCGCAACTTCCGCACCTTTGCGGGCAGTCATGATCACAAGACCTTCAAGTTCCAGTTTTCGGATTGCCTCGCGGACCGGTGTTCTGGAAACACCGAGCTCATTTGCCAGCTTGATCTCCATCAGACGCTCTCCCGGTTGGAGATCTCCGGTAATGATCGCTTCTCTTAATGTTTTAAAAACAATGTCCCTCAGCGGAATGTATTCGTCAAAACTTAATTTTAAATTTGCCATACCCCTCTCCTTCGAATGCATCAAACGCAGCATCTCGTCTTTCCTGCTGTTCAAACAGGCCAAAGACCGTAGGTCCGGAACCGCTCATCATGGTGCCTATGGCGCCGAGTTCTTTCATCTTGTCTTTGATTTTTTGTATTTCCGGATGCTCCGGGATCACCGCCTGCTCCAATACATTCCCCATTGCAAGCGCGACCTCCATCACATCTTTTCTTCCAAGTCCTGAGATCACCCGGTCAATATCCGGATGCTTTAAATCCTCGATCCTGTCAATCGTATCATATGCCTGTTTGGTGGAAACGCCGAAACCCGGATTCACCAAAAGGCAGAAACAGTGCGGCATCGGAGGAAGCTTCGTCAATTCCTCACCAATTCCTTCTGCAAGGTAGGTTCCCCTTCTTAAGCAAAACGGCACATCTGCGCCAAGTTTTACCGCAAGCTGATCGAGAGTCTCCGAATCCAGATGTAGGTCAAACATCTCGTTCATTGCCTTTAAGACTGCTGCCGCATCCGTGCTACCGCCGGCCATGCCTGCCGCAACCGGAATCCGCTTTCCGATATCGATCCGTACGCCTTCTTTCAAGTCACAATAATCGATGACAGCTTTTGCAGCCTTGTACGCAAGATTGCGTTCATCGCAGGGAATAAACGGTTTGTTGGTCTTCACCATGATCCCTTCCGGCATCTTGCGAACAAGCACTTCATCATAAAGATCCACCGTCTGAAGGATCATCTTGACCAGATGGTATCCGTCATCTCTTTTTCCTGTAACATCCAGTCCTATATTAATTTTTCCGTGAGCTTTCACTCTGATCTGGTCCATCATATTGTATTAATAAAAGAACAAAGATTGTATACAGTATGCATTATACAATCTCCGTTCTTTCTTAGCAACTAGTCTATCTGCACAATTTTCACGCTTCTTTTTATATAGAGGGACGGTTTTCGGAGACAGAGAACCGTCCCCTGTCTCCATCAAAAACTGATCACAAACTGGGCTCCGGAAGCCGTGTTTTCAGCCTTGATCTTCCAACCATGCTGCTCGACAATCTCTTTTGTCAGCGACATGCCGATTCCGGTATTTCCATTCGGTCCGGTGTAGAAGCGTTCAAACAGATGCTTAAGGCTTTCCGGACTGATCGGGGTTCCGTCGTCCCAGATCACCAGCTTCTTTCCATCATAGAAGATGCGGATTTCACTTTTTGCATATCGGATTGCATTTGTTAAGATATTCCGAACCGCTTTTTCGAACTGCACCCGGTCAGCTTCGATTACAAAAGGAGCCACATCGAATCCCACATGCAGGCGTCTTTCATAGATGCTTCCCTCCATCGAAGTAAGACATTCTGAAAGAAAGTCCGGCATGGAAATATTTTCTTTTTTCAATTTGTAAGCACCACTCTCCAGGCGGGAAAGGGAAAGGATGTCATTGACCAGCCCGGTCATTTTATCCGTTTCACTTAGAATCACTTTCGTCGCCTTCTCTGGTGCTGTGATCCCGGCCTCAAGACCTTCTGCATAGCCCTGGATCGACATCAGCGGAGTCTTGAGCTCATGAGAGGCGTTTTCAAAGAACTGCTTCTGGCGGTTCTGATCCGTCTCGATTTTTTTGCCCATAAAGAAGCCGGCCAGGCACGCTCCTGCAAGGCAGATGCCCATGATGATATATAAGCTGATGCTGACCGTTTTGATCAGCTCCTCTTCCGAGGAAACATTAACATAGTAAAAGCGAATCTTGCCTTCGTCTTCTGTATCCTGCGCCCAGGAGACAAAAAGCGTTTTTCCATTGATCTCGACTTTGTTTATCGAACGCTCAGCCGGCTGTGCGCTTTCCCACCATGCTGAGATCTCTTCCGAATAATACGCCTGCATCACGTCCTCGGAATTCCAATAGTCATCGTTAAAAAGGGAATCCCAGAACTCTTCCCACCAGTTCGCATCATCTTCACTGTTTTCAGATAGTTCTTCTGTCTGATAAGTAAACGAGGTCACGACCATGGCGCTTTCCGTCTCTTCCCTGAGTGACTCCGCATCCTCATCATTCATATTCATATATAACGAGATCGAATTCTCTGCTCTCGTTCGGACATAAGAACGGATGATCAGCTGGAAAGCTGCCGCAATCACGACAAACGCAACGACCATGCTGATCAGCATGATGAGCACAAGTTTTCGCTTTGTGTGTTTCATGCTTTCTCCTCCAATTTATATCCATATCCCCAAACGACCGTCACAGAAACCCTGCTTCCGGCTGCTGTCAGTTTTTTCCGGATCCTGCGGACCGTTTCATCGGTCACGCGGGTCTCGATATCTGCAGAGATCCCCCAGACCTCATCTAAGAGTTCTTCTCTCGGGATAGCCCGGTCACTCTGCTCGATCATATATCGTAAAAGCGCAAGCTCCGTCATCGTAAGCGGAACGGTTTTGCCTGCACACTGAATCTCTCTTGTTTTTGCAAAATAAGTCAGATCACTGAATGCTGCCACATCATCTGACTTTTTATGATCATGTTCCATCTCGATCCTGCGAAACAATGCTTTGATCCGCATGACCAGCATCGAAGGACGGAACGGTTTCATCAGATAATCATCACCGCCATAGGTCATGCCGGTGACATAATCCATCTCGCTGTCTTTGGCCGTCAGGATGATGATCGGAACTTTCGAGATCGCTCTTAGATTTTTACAGATCGTAAGCCCGTCCGTTCCCGGCATCATAATATCGAGTACTGCCAGGTCACAGGGCTTTTCCTGAAATGCTGCAAAGAGCTCATCTCCCGTCGGGAAAACTTCCACTTCAAAGCCGGAATCCACAAGGAAGGATTTTAGTATTTCTCTGATATTTTCTTCATCATCTGCTGCATAGATCAGTTTTCCCATCTTTCCCTCCGGATTCTCATTTCACTGCTGCTTTTTGATTCCCGCCTAGGGGGCGAGGGCATAAAACGGTGATGCGACGACTCGTCCTATGCCCTCTGTTATGATACCTTATTTGGGAAGTTTCGTCATTAAAATCCCTGTGTGTTTCCGGAGCTATTGCCGCCTCCGAACAGATCAGAGAGCCAGCCGGAAAATTCGTCCTGCCAATCGGCATCGGAAGAAGCTGTATTTCCGCCATTAACGGTTTCGGATTCCGTTCCGTCTGTATTATCGCTGCTGTTGAAATAATCGAAGATATCGTTCCAGTCCAGATCTTCATCGTTTTCGGATCCGTAGCTGTAGCCATCATTATATCCGCCATTTCCATACTGATATCCGCCGTTTCCGCCCTGGGAATATCCGCCGTTATTTCCATTGTAGTAAGGATCCACATAGCCCGGCATCTGGATCTGAGTCTTTTCCTGATTCTCGGCGATGCGGTTCAGCTGCCATGCTCCGATACCTGCAAATAACGCAGTCGCTGCAAAAGTAATCGTGATCAGGATCGTAAGGATCAGCATCACAACCTTCCACCATCCGGTGCGCTGTTTTTCTTTTACATAAACTGTTTTGATCTCTGCTTCTTCTCTGATATTGTTTTCCATTCTCTTATTCTCCTTATAAACTGGTTGATTGTATTGTAATACTGTGTCCTTGATGGTTGCCACTTCCGGCTGCGAAGCCACCGGGTCTATCTTTCCAGCAATCTCATCACCCGTGTTCTCAATTTCCTGCTCCATTTTGAATTCTTCTGCCGCTTCGTTCAGTCCTGCCTGGATTTTCGCATCCACAATCTCTTCGTCCGCGTTTTTATCCAGTGCCTCTTTGATCTCTTCTGTTGTTACTTCATTTTTATCTGTATCTGCCATCTGCTGCTCCTTTCATAGGATCTTGTCTGCTTATCTTTTTCTGATGGTCACATGATAATCTTTTGATGCAAGAAAAATCCCCGCAAAACTGCGGAGATTCTGTCACAAAACTGCAACAAAAGCTGCTGCACAAAAGGAGGCGGAATCTTTGTTAAAAAAATACTAATGCCTTGAAAAGAAAGAAAGATATACTATAATCAACAGTACAACAATTGTTCTGACCACAAGGTTTATGACCTGAAGGGGAAGGCAAGGCAAATAGCTTTTATGAAATTTTCAGCGCAAGCTGTATCCTGCCCTGCACCCCTTTCGGTGCAGGTTTTTTATTGGAAGCGAAATTTGAAAGGAAATACCATGGAAACTAGAGTTGCAATCTTAGGAATTGTTGTGGAAAATCCGGATTCTGTCGAAAAGCTGAATGGCCTTCTTCACGATTACAGCCAGTACATCGTGGGGCGGATGGGGGTTCCCTATAAAGAAAGGGGCATCTCGTTGATCAGCATCATGGTTGACGGTCCATCAGATGAGATCAGCTCCCTATCCGGAAAGATTGGACAGCTCGACGGAATTACTGCCAAAGCGGTATATTCCAAAATGCCGGCCTGAATCTAAAAAACGAATTCCAATCATTTTTAAGCAGGAGAAGATCATTGAAGAAAATCGCTGTATACGGAAAAGGCGGAATCGGAAAATCGACGATCGTTTCAAATCTTTCCGTCGCCTTGAGCCGTAAAGGATATAAAGTGGTGCAGATCGGATGCGATCCGAAAGCAGACTCTACCATTGCTTTAAGACAGGGTGCGCCATTGAAGACCGTGCTTCAGGCTATGCGTGAAGATATGAACGGCATGAAACTGGAGGATATTTCCGTCGTTGGATATGAAGGGATTGTCTGCGTGGAAGCAGGCGGACCGATCCCGGGCCAGGGCTGCGCCGGCCGCGGAATCATCACTGCACTGGAAAAAGCAGAAAAGCTCGGCCTTTATGAAAAATATGCCCCTGACTTTGTTCTGTATGACGTTTTAGGAGATGTGGTCTGCGGAGGCTTTTCCATGCCGATGCGCGGAGGCTACGCAGACGAAGTCTATATTGTCAGCTCCGGAGAAAATATGTCGATCTACGCTGCCGCAAATATTGCAACAGCTCTTAAGAATTTTGAAGGCCGGGGATATGCGAGCCTTGGCGGCATCATTTTGAACCAGCGGAACGTTAAGAATGAAAAAGAAAAAGTGGAAGAACTGGCCTCGGATTTTAAGACAAAGATCGTTGCTGAAATCCCCTGGTCTGAAAAGATCCAAGAAGCAGACGAGAAGCGCCTCACATTGATGGAAGCCTTCCCTGAGAGCGAAGAAGCAAAGTGCTTCGCTGCACTGGCAGACTATATTGCCGGATAAAATACAACAACAGTTTATTAAAAAACGGACGTTTTATTAAATGGCACTGACAAAAATCGGACAGACAGATCTCGCTGTCCCGGAACAAATAAATATCAAAGACGCATCCTTTCCGGCGCCGTTTCACGCAGGATTGGAATACAGTTCGCCGGCAAGAGGCACATGGAACATCGTACATACCGGCATGCTGATCCCGGAAGCACATGAGATCTTCGTCTGTGCATACGGTTGTCTGCGGGGTGTTGTTTTGACAGCCGCAGAAATGAATGCCTTAGACCGTTATTCTTCTATCAGCATCAGTGAAGAAAATGTATTAGACGGCGGCATGGAACATCTGATGATCGATGGCGTTAAGGACATTATCGAAAAACTTTCCTATCGTCCGCGCTGCATTCTTCTGTTCATCAGCTGTCAGCACTTTTTCCTGGCATATGACCAGCAGTATGTATTTGACACTTTGTCATCTATGTTTCCGGACATCCGCTTCGTGGACTGCTATATGATCCCGACGCTTAGAAAGAGCGGGATCACACCGGATCAGAAAATGCGGATTCAATTATACAAAGCTTGGGAGAAGCCCTTCTGCGTTGATGACAAAAAAGTCAACTTGATCGGAAGCAACCTGCCGTTATATGAAAAAGCGGAACTAAGAAGCTGGCTCTTTGAGAACGAAATCACACTGCAGGAAATCCATGACTGCAATACCTTTGATGAGTATCTGGCCATGGCAGATGCCAGGCTGAATCTATATTATGAGCCGCTTGCACAGATGGCGGCGGAAGATTTGAGCGAACGTCTTGGAACGCAGAATTGTTATCTGACATTTAGCTTTCATAAAGATGAGCTGCATGCAGATTATCAAAAACTCGCAGAATTACTTCAGATTCCGGTGCCGGATTTTTCGGCCGAAGAGGAAGAAGCAGAAAAAGCGATGGAAGAGGCGCTGGCTCTGATCGAGGATACGGAAATCGTGATCGACTACAGCTTCACCTTCCGGCCTTTAAGTTTTGCCCGAATGCTGCTGGAGCACGGCTTCCGCGTCACAGAAATCTATGCGGACTCATTTACCGCAGACGATAAAGAAGATTTCTTGTTTTTACAGGAGCATTACCCGCAGCTCGTCATCAAACCGACGAATCGTCCTAAAATGCGCTTTGTGCACGAAGAAGCAGATGCAAACGTTTTGGCAATCGGACAGAAGGCAGCTTACTTCCGCGGAACCGATCATTTTGTAAATGTTGCAGAAAGCGGCGGATATTTTGGCTTTAACGGAATCTGCGAGATCATGCGTCTGATGGAAGATGCATATAAAGAACCAAAAGACAGAAAGGAGATCATCCAGAAGAAAGGCTTCGGATGCGAAAGCTGTTTATGAAACAAGTCGTCGTAAACACCTCAACCTATTCCTCGGACGAATTCGGCGTCTGCTCTGCTCTTTATGAGCTGGGTGGGATGGTCGTGATGCATGACGCTTCCGGATGCAACTCCACTTATACGACCCATGACGAACCCAGATGGTACGACATGGACAGCATGATCTATATTTCCGCAATTTCGGAAATGGAAGCGATCATGGGCGATGACCAGAAATTAATTGATGACATCGTTGAGACAGCAAAAGAGCTGAAGCCGAAATTCATCGCGATCGTCGGAGCTCCGATTCCCTACATGACCGGAACGGACTTTCCTGCCATTGCAAACATCATTGAGGAGAAAACGAATCTCTTCTGTATGGGATTTCAGACAAATGGGATGAAGTACTATACAAAAGGCGTTTCGATGGCGCTGAAAGAAATCGCAGATCGATTCTGTATCGAAAACGCACCGAAGCCGAGTGACCGGATCCGTGTTAATCTCCTTGGCGCGACGCCGATCGATTTTTCGCTGAATGGAACGATGGATGCAATCAAAGACTGGCTGAATGGACGAGGCTTTGAAGCAGGCTGCTGTTTCGCTATGGGCAGTACTCTGGATGAGCTGTTCCTGGCGTCCTCTGCACATGTGAACCTGGTGCTCTCTTATGGAGGGCTGGAAGCTGCAAGGCTGCTCGAAGAGCGTTTTGGAATTCCTTATGTTGTCGGAGTTCCTTACGGAACAGTCTTTCCAAAGATGCTGGAAAGCAGCATTTATCAGGCTTCGCTTATGAATAAATCATCCATTCCTTATGCGGCTGCAAAAATGGAATATGGCGCTGACAAGAAAAAACAAGTGGCGATCATCGGAGAGAGCATTACAAGTGCGTCCTTAGCTTCTGCGATCGAGATGGAACATCCGGACTTAAACTGCAGAGTTCTCTGCCCGATAGACACTGAGTCCACTCTTTTAAGAAGCGGCGACCTGCGCACTCCGGAAGAAGCTGACATCAGAAATCTGCTTCAAAGCGTAGACATCGTCATTGCAGACCCTTTGTACCAAGTGCTTTGTCCGGACAAGGAATTTATCCCTCTCCCGCACATTGCATTTTCGGGGAGGATGTTTGAGAAGGATATCCCTATGCTGATCGGAGACTTAGGTCCACTGTTTAAATGAAAATGGAGTAATGAAACACATGCTGAAAATTGCAATTTACGGAAAAGGTGGAATCGGAAAATCCACAACGACAGCAAACCTCGCTGCGGCATTTTCCACATTAGGAAAGAAGGTCATTCAGATTGGCTGCGACCCGAAAGCGGATTCCACGATGAATCTTTTGGGAGGACATCCGGTTCAGCCGGTCATGGACTATATTCGTGAAAAAGATGAAGAGCCGGAGCGCATCGAAGAGATCACCAAAGAGGGCTTTGGCGGAGTCGTCTGCATCGAGACCGGTGGTCCGACCCCTGGACTTGGCTGCGCAGGACGCGGCATCATCACGACTTTTTCTCTGCTCGAAGAGCTGGAACTGTTCGAGACCTATCAGCCGGATGTTGTGTTATATGACGTCTTAGGCGACGTTGTCTGCGGCGGCTTTGCAGCTCCGATCCGCGAAGGCTATGCCGAGCAGATCCTGATCGTAACTTCCGGTGAAAAGATGGCGCTCTATGCGGCGAACAATATCAATACAGCCGTTAAAAATTTTGAAGACCGCGGCTACGCAACTGTCCGAGGAATCATTCTGAACCGCCGAAACGTGGAAAATGAATACGAAAAAGTGTCTTCCTTTGCGGAGGCGAATGGTCTTTCCATTATTGCCGATATTCCGCGAAGCAATGACATCATCAAATATGAGGATCAGGGCATGACCGTGATCGAAGGCGATCCGAATCTCGAGATCAGCAAAACCTATATCGAACTGGCAAAGAAGCTGCTTGAAGAATAACAGGAAACGAATATGAAAAACGAAGTTTACAGTATCACAGCGGAAGAACTTGCATCTCGCGGCAAAGACCAGGTGCCGGAAGAACTCTTATCTTCCAAACATTTAATATACAGCTCGCCGGCAACGCTGGCATTTAACTCTCCGGGAGCGCAGGGCTTTGGCGTTAAACGCGCAGGGCTTTCCGTTCCTGGATCAGTCATGCTGCTCGTCGCGCCGGGATGCTGCGGAAGAAATACCCAGCTCTTAAATGCGCCCGGCGGACTTGGCGAAAAGTTCTTTTATCTGCTTCAGGATGAAACGGACATCGTCACGGGACGCCATCTGAATAAGATCTCGAAGGCGGTCAAAGAGGTCGTGGACTCACTGGCAGAAAAACCTTCCTGTGTCATGATCTGCATCACCTGCGTGGATGCGCTTTTGGGAACCGATATGGAGCGTGTCTGCCGCAAAGCAACGGAATATGCCGGAGTCCCGGTCCTTCCGTGTTATATGTATGCACTGACCAGAGAAGGGCGGATCCCGCCGATGGTTGCGGTCCGCAAAACGGTCTACTCCCTTTTAGAGCCGGCAAAGAAAAATCCGAAGACGGTCAACCTCCTTGGAGAGTTTGCCCCTCTCAGCGACGACTGCGAGATCTACCCTCTTTTAAAAAGCCTGGGTATTACAAAGATCAACGAGCTTGCCCGCTGCAAAGATTTTGAAGAATACGAATCTATGTCGGAAGCAAACTTCAATATCATCCTGAATCCGGAAAGCCGGCTGGCAGCGGAAGACATCAGAAAGCGCCTGGACATTCCGTCGATCGAACTGACCAGGGTCTACCAGATCGATAAGATCCATCACCAGTACGAATTATTCGCAAGTGCCTTAGGCGTACAGTTCGATGACTCTGCATATAAAAAAGAAGCGGAAGCGGCAGTTCAGGCATTTATAGACAGACATGGCTCTTTGCGTTTTGCAGTGGGCGAATGGATCAATGGCGACCCGTTTGAAATGGCACTTTCTTTGATCCGCTACGGACATCAGGTGACAGAAATCTACGGAACGGTAACAGACGCCAACTTTGTGTATATCCGAAACCTTGCAAAGCTGAGCCCTAAGACAAAGATCTTTACAAACCTGTCGCCGACTATGCTGAACTACGATGTCAGCGAAGTGACGGCGGATGTATCGATTGGAAAGGATGCTGCGTTTTATAATGTTGGTTGCCCGAATGTTCCGTTCAACGAAGAGAATAAGCCGTTTGGCTATGCTGGCGTAACGAAACTGTTTCGTGAATTAGATGCAGCAATGGAGGTGAACGCATGAAGGGATTACTGAAATATTTATCTCCGTTTGCACCAGACCAGTCCGGCGCAGTCGCTGCTTTGTATACCTACGGCGGCATCATCGTGATCTGCGATGCCGGAGGATGTACCGGAAATATCTGCGGTTTTGATGAGCCGAGATGGTTTGGAAATAAAAGTGCAGTATTCAGCGCCGGCCTTCGTGATATGGATGCGATCTTAGGCCGCGATGATAAATTGGTCGAAAAGCTGAAGAGTGCAGCAGATCAGCTTGGCGGATCATTCGCTGCGATCATCGGAACTCCGGTTCCTGCCGTGATCGCAACAGACTATAGAGCACTCAAACGAATGGCGGAAAAGAAATGCGAAATGCCGGTCCTTGCAATTGAATGTACCGGAACGCATCTCTATGACAGCGGGACAGAAAAAGCCTATCTGGATCTTTTTAAAACCTTTACGGGTGATGTGAAACAAACGGCAGAAATGAGCGAACTATCAGATCATGGTCAGCCATCCGGAAGTTCTGTTGGAATCCTGGGGTTGATTCCGTTGGATGTGAACATGCTGGAATGCAAAGAAAGGCTGGATGCTTATTATAAAGAAAAAGGCTTTGAACAGGTCTATTGCTATGGCATGGGTGACGGATTGGATGCAGTGAAAAAAGCAGGCTCCGTTTCCAAAAACATTGTGGTATCGCCGGCCGCTTTAAAGACGGCGAAATATTTAGAAGAGAAATTTGGTACTCCTTTTGAAATCGAATATCCTCTTCTGGAGGAAGAATTAAAGCATAAGATTTCCACGCTCGAAGGAAAACGTGTGCTTGTTATCCACCAGCAGGTGATGGCAAACGAGATTCGGAAAGAGCTGTGCGCGCACGGCGCGAAAGATGTCGTTTGTGGAAGCTGGTTCATGAAACTTCCGGAACTTTCCGAAGAGCAGGACATGCATTTTGATACAGAAAACGGATTTATTGATTATGTCATGAGTGGAAACTTTGATGTTGTGATCGCAGATCATATGTTCCGCCGTGCACTGAAAGATTTTAATGGCGAGTTCATTGACTGCGACCACTTCGCAGTTTCCGGAAGCTTGTGGTAGGCAATCGCGCCGATGGGCTCCTGGCCTGAATGGCCTAACTAAAATTATGGATATTAAAAACATTCAGAAAATTATAGACAGTCATCTGGTGATCCGCGTCTATGGAATCGTGCAGGGCGTTGGCTTTCGGCCGTTTGTCAGCCGCATTGCAGATGCAAACGGCGTAAAAGGAAGCGTTGCCAATAAAGGCTCTTATGTCGAAATTTTTGCTTCTGCAACGCCGGATATTTTGGAACTCTTTTTAGAAGATCTCCAGAATAAGGCCCCGGAGCGCAGCGCGATCTTAAAGATCGATGTGAACTCCTGCGAGAACAAGGGCTTCACTCGTTTCGATATCATCGAGAGTGAAAAAGAAGCTGGCGACATTTTTGTCTCCCCGGATATCGCGACCTGCCCAAAATGCAGAGAAGAACTCTTTGATCCAAACAACCGCAGATATATGCACCCGTTTATTAACTGCACGGCCTGCGGTCCGCGGCTTACGATCTTAGACTCCATGCCATATGACAGAGTCCGCACCAGCATGGGCGAGTTTCCAATGTGCCCGGAATGCGAGTACGAATATACGCACGCAGAGACGAGGCGCTATGATGCGCAGCCGGTCTGCTGTAACGACTGCGGCCCGGAGGTCTATCTGCTTGGAAGAGAAGAAAAAGGACGTGAGGCGATCAGCTATGTCCGTCATGCAATTGCAGATGGAAAGATCGTTGCCGTGAAAGGCATCGGCGGTTTCCACCTTTGCTGTGATGCGACAAATGAAGAGGCGGTTGCAAGACTGCGTACATTAAAGCAGCGCCCGGTCAAACCATTTGCAGTCATGATGCGGGATGAAGAAACCGTAAAAAGAGAATGCGAATTTTTTGAATTTGAAGAAAAAGAGCTGACAGGTTACCAGAAACCGATCATCCTGTTAAAGAGACGCGCAGAAAGCACTCTGGCGCCTTCCGTCGCTCCGGGAAATCCGAAAGTCGGCGTTATGCTGCCTTATGCGCCGGTGCAGATGCTGCTCTTTGATTATAATGATGGCTTTGAAATGCCGACGGACTGCTTTGTCATGACGAGCGGAAATGTCTCCGGTGCACCGATCTGCAGGACCGATGAAGATGCGCTGAACGAAATCTCCGGTTTCTGTGATATCATATTATCTCACAACCGCAAAATCCGCCTCCGGGCTGACGACTCGGTTATGGATTTCTATAAAGAAGAGCCTTACATGATCCGCCGTTCCCGCGGCTATGCTCCGCTCCCTGTTATGATGAGTAATGAGTGGAAAGGACATGTCCTGGCCGTTGGCGGAGAGCTGAAAAACACCTTCTGCATTGCAAAAGATGCTCTGCTCTATCAGTCTCCTTATGTCGGTGACATGGAAGACATCCGCACTGTGAACGCTCTTCGCGAATCGATCCAGCGGATGGAAGAGCTCTTAGAAGCAGAGCCGACCCTTGTGGTCTGCGATCTGCATCCGCGCTACAATACGACGCTCGTTGCAGAAGAGCAAACGCTTCCGCTGCTTCAGGTCCAGCACCACTTTGCCCATGTGCTTTCCTGCATGGCAGAAAACGATGTGCCGGAAAATGAAAAAGTGATCGGAGTTTCCTTTGACGGAACCGGCTTCGGAACAGATGAGACAATCTGGGGCGGCGAATTCCTGATATCAGGATATGGCGAATTTACCCGTGCGGGAAGCATCATGCCGTTCGACCACGTTGGTGGCGACATTGCATCTAAAGAAGGCTTCCGTATCGCAGCTTCCATGATCAACAGTCTTTACGGACCAAAGGCCGAAGAGATCATAGAGAAACTGGACCTTTGCGGAAACGCAATTTTTAAGATCATTAAGAATATGAAAGCTGCCGGCATCAACACGATCCGCTCTACGAGCAGCGGCCGTCTCTTTGATGCCGTGAGTGCGATTTTAAATATTAAGACGGCATCGACCTTTGAAGGCGAAGCCTCAACCTCCCTGCAGTTTGCAGCCGATGCTTTTGCTGAGAACTATGCCAGAGAGTATGCTGTGGCAAGCCAGTCAGCCGGCAAAATCAATCAGTCAGACTTTATTCTTCCACAATATGAGGAAATCGCAGATAGCTTTTTTGATCTGTCTCGCTTCCTGAAAATGAAAAAAGCGGAGGACGGCAGACTTTTGACTGCTACGGACGAATTGGTGAAATACATGGTAGAAGAAGCCCTGAAAGGAACAGATGCATCGCAGCTAGCGTATGCCTTCCACTATCTTCTGGCAAAACAGATCTGTGAAGCAGTCAGAAAAATTTCAGAAGAGACAGGAATCATGAGCTGTGCGTTGACTGGAGGTGTTTTCCAGAATTCATTGCTGCTAAAACTCTGCGATGATGAACTGAGCAAAGACGGATTCCATGTGCTTCGCCACTCCCTAACGCCTCCGAATGACGGTGGTCTGGCGCTTGGGCAGGCAGCTTATGGAATGTATGTAATAAATCATCAGAATAAATAGAAAAACAAAGTGAGGAAAAGAACATGTGTGTTGGATTATCAGGAAAAGTCGTTGGGCTGAAAAACGGGATGGCATATATTGATGCCTCCGGCGCAACAAGAGAAGTTTCTGCAGAACTTTTAGACGATCTTGAACCGGGCGATTATGTTATGGTTCACGCCGGCATTGCAATCGCAAAGATCAATGGAGACGACGCAGAAGAAACGGAAGACATCATGGATTCCCTATTTTAATTAGCAAAGGATGGCAATTATGAGTGATACGATTCAAAGAGCCCGCGAGATCATTGAAAGCTATGACGGGCCGAAGATCCGCATTATGGAAGTATGCGGAACACATACACACGAAATCTTCCGTCTCGGAATCCGTAATATCCTGCCGGAAAACATTGAGTTGATCTCAGGCCCGGGATGCCCGGTCTGTGTAACGCCGGTCGGATACATTGATGAAGCGGTCTATATGGCGCTGGAGAAAAATGCGATCATCTGCACATTCGGAGACCTGATCCGTGTTCCGGGAACAAAAATGTCCCTGGCTGCTGCTAGAGCAGAAGGTGCAATGGTTAAGATGGTCTACTCTCCTTTGGATTCCTTAAAGATCGCAAAAGAGAATCCAGACAGAGAGGTCGTCTTCCTGGCAGTTGGCTTTGAAACGACAACGCCAATCGCCTGCCTCACTGTAAAAAAGGCAAAAGAAGAAGGGCTAACAAACTTCTCGATCCTCACCGCAAACAAAACGATGCCGAATGCCTATCAGGCGCTCAAAGGATCCGCAGATGCCTTCCTTTATCCGGGACATGTTCATGCGATCACCGGCGAGAAGGATCCACGCGAACTCTATGAAAAATATGGTGTTTCCGGGGTCATTGCCGGCTTTACCGCGAAAGAACTTTTGACTGCAATCGCTGTTATCGTACAGGGGATCAAAAAGGGCGAGCCATTCTTCATGAACTGCTATCCGCGTGTCGTGCGCCCGGAAGGAAACCCGGTTGCGATGAAAACGATCGATGAGGTCATGGAGCTTTGCGACTCCGAGTGGCGCGGACTCGGCATCAT
>JAZQCK010000063.1:0-7214 GCA_045546255.1 Lachnospiraceae bacterium
ATACTGCCTGCCGCTCGGCTTCATGGTCAAAACAACGACGCAGGCCGAAGTCAACCTGATGACGCAGAATCCTTTTGTTGTGCAGAACGACTTCGTGGATGCGGCGAAAGATGCGGCGCCAATCTTTACGATCGATAATAACCTGCAGGGCAGTGAGATCTTTTACACGGTGCCGGAAACAGGCCGCCTCTATTTCTACATCGGCCAGAAGTTAGAAGACCTGACGATCACAACCGTAAAGGGTGCCATTCCGGGCGCAAGTAACACCTTTACTTCTCTGGAAGGCTCTATGATCGTGGATGCAGGCGAAGTGAAAGCAGGCGATGAGCTCAGGCTTACGACATCCGACGAAGATGTCACCGACTTTAACGTAACGCCGGCCATGCTGGATCCGGATGCGCTAGACACTGCGATGGATGCCTTTAACGAAGCCCCATACGAAGTGACATCTTTCAGCGCGACCAAAGTGACAGGAACCGTCACCACGGAAAACCCGGGCATGCTCTTTACCACGATTCCATACGGCAAAGGCTGGAGTGTTTATGTCGACGGCAAAAAAGCGAAACTGGAAGACTTTTACGAGGCCTTTCTTCTGGTGCCACTGAAAGAAGGAACCCATACCGTGGAGTTCCGCTATCATGTCCCGGGCAAAACCGCCGGCCTCATTATTTCCATCGTGGCGCTGCTTGCCTTGATCGCCCTTACGATCCTTAAGCGCCGCCTCCCGGCTAAAAACAAAACCCAATCCTGACGCCTCTCGCTCAGTTAAAACAAACCGCAATCCCAACGAGTATCGCCCAGCTAAAACAAACTGCAATCCCAACGAGTATCGCCCAGTTAAAACAAACTGCAATTCAAACACTGTCTAGTAGTGAGTGTTTTTAAGTTGGCCTGCTTCTATGACTGGGAGTATTCATGTTCAAAATCGAGTTTGTGCTTTTTTGAAATCTTTTTGTTTGTTCAAAATCGAATCTGTGCACTTTTTACCATCTGTTATTTTGTTCAAAATCGAGTTTATGCACTGCTTTTTGAGGATTTTTCGCTCCAATCCCGCCTTCAGCCATAGTTATCTAGAAAAAAGTAATGCACAGACTCAAATTCGGACAAATCCCAGGCTATCAAAAAATGCACAGACTCAAATTCGAACAGATTCTTAACTATCAAATAATACATAGACTTAAAAATGTACATCCCAAATGGGGCATTTTGTTGTAAACATCAAACATTAAAAAGAGACATTTGCTGTAAACATCAAACTTTTTAAATTATTTTTTGTATACGCTTGATGTATAAATTGCAACGTGATAACATCATTTCAACGACATTAATATTCGTTGTTTCAGAGACGCAAACGGCTAATCATTACTTACTAAAATCTGAAATCTATTGTTGTCTATTATCTATACATAAACATCCAATACAGCGATCAATTACATTGTTTTAGCAAAGAAAGGCGTATACCATGTTTACACCTATTACTATCCCAAGCTCTTTAGACTTTTGGAAACAATACAGCAATCGGCGAAAGTTGGTTGAAGGGGAGCTTTATGATCAGCCCTTTGATAAAGAATATCGGAGTTGCCTTTTGGACTTCGCTAAGAACTACCGGATAGAAACACCTCTTCATATTATGGTTCCCGACAAGTCACTGCGGTCAAGAGGCAGCCTGTTTAAGACACATGTCATGCCGAGAGATCTTCCAAATGGCAGCTTTGTACAGATGGATGATATTATTCAAATCACAAGTCCGGAACTAACGTTTTTGTTGGGAGCAAATGATTTGTCTGTTGCCGAGTTAACTGTACTGGCTTGTGATCTTTGCGGGATATATTACTTTGATCCTTATGCTGAGATAGGTCAATCTTCCCGTGAACAAATTACAACCGTCGAGGAAATCTCATCTTATCTCGATAAGGTAAAAAAGTTTAATGGATTACACAAAGCCCGTACTGCGATTCAATTTGCACTGGATCGCTCTAATTCCCCCATGGAGAGCAAGCTGGCCGCAATAGAGGTCATCCGATATTTATACGGTGGCTTTTCAATTGAGAAGCCAGAACTCAATTATTTAGTAAAGCTCTCGCCGGAAGGGAAAAACATTTTAAGGCGAGATTATTGCTGCTGCGATATGGTTTGGCCAGAGAAGAGAATTGTTGTTGAATATGACAGCGACCTGGCACATTTGTCACCAAATCAGGTCCATTATGATAAGAGGCGCGTGACTGCGCTGCAATTATCGGGGTATAAGGTGATCATCATTACGAAAGACTATTTTCGTAATGAGAATACAGTAGAGGAATTGTTCTTGATCATTCATAAAACGCTAGGGTCAGCAGTTAACAAGAGGGCATTCGACAAAAACAGAGACTCAAGGAGAGAGGCAATCAGAAAACTGTTTTTGACATTCTAATATCAGACCGTATACAGTATTGCGTATTAGTGGGAAGCCAAATGTTGTCCGAATCGGAGTCTCTGCATTTTTTGATAGCCTGGGATATGTTCGAATTGGAGTTTGTGCATCATTTTTATTTGATAAATTGGCTCAAAAGCAGGATTTGAGGAGTAAAACAACTCCTCCAAAGATGCACAGACTCGATTTCGGACAATTCAGAGCAGAACAAAAAATGCATAAACTCGAATTAGAACAAACCATCATAAAGGCCTTTCAAAAAATAAGAAAAAACCCTAAAAAATCTTTAAAAATCGCTTGCGAATTCAAACGTTGTGAGATAAACTATCAAAGTTGCATGACTATTCACTTCTGCCGATTTCGAGGTGTGTGCCCTTGTGAGCAGAATGAGTCGATAGCAGATAGCGTGCTTATCTGCATACGGCAAGTTCAGAAATCACACGTAACTGGAGGGTGGCCGA
The DNA here is from genome assembly GCA_045546255.1 of Lachnospiraceae bacterium. Taxonomy (GTDB): domain Bacteria; phylum Bacillota; class Clostridia; order Lachnospirales; family Lachnospiraceae; genus RGIG5612. The sequence continues at coordinate 2,872 of JAZQCK010000063.1, forward strand.
GAGAGAAGACAGCAGAAGGACGACAAAACACTTACAAGTCTTTTGCTTGCGCCGTTCTGGTGCAGCTATTTCCTGTGAGTGTAAAAAACAAAAAAGGAGGAAATAGACATGAGCGTTATTTCAATGAAACAGTTACTTGAAGCAGGTGTGCATTTCGGACACCAGACCAGAAGATGGAACCCTAAAATGGCTCCATACATCTACACCGAGAGAAACGGTATCTATATCATCGACCTTCAGAAAACAGTAGGAATGATCGACGATGCATTCGATGCAATTTCTGACATCGCTGCACAGGGTGGCACAGTTCTCTTCGTAGGAACAAAGAAGCAGGCACAGGAAGCTATCAGAGTAGAAGCTGAGCGCTGCGGAATGTTCTATGTAAACGAGAGATGGCTCGGCGGTATGCTGACCAACTTCAAAACCATCCAGAGCAGAATCAAGAGATTAAAAGACATCGAAAAGATGGAAGAAGACGGAACCTTTGATGTTCTGCCGAAGAAAGAAGTTATCGCGCACAAGAAAGAGCAGGAGAAACTTGAGAAGAACCTTGGCGGAATCAAAGAAATGAGAAAACTTCCGGATGTTATCTTTGTAGTTGATCCGAAGAAAGAAAAGATCTGCATCCAGGAAGCGCAGAAACTTCACATCCCGATCATCGGTATCTGTGATACCAACTGCGATCCGGATGACCTTGACTACATCATCCCGGGTAACGACGATGCGATCCGCGCTGTCAAACTGATCGTTTCCAAGATGGCTGACGCTATCGTAGAAGCTAAGCAGGGCGAAGAGTATGAAGTAGAGGAAGTTGCTGAAGAAGCAGCTGAGGCAGCAGTAGAGGAATAAGAAACTGATGGCCTCGCCGTATCAGGCGGCGAGGTCATTCTAAAGAGTACAGAAAAGGAACTTCGAACAGAAGCTTCCAAAGATATATAGGAGGAAACGAACATGGCAGCAGTTAACACCGCTATGATTAAAGAGTTAAGAGAACTTACAGGTGCCGGCATCTTAGCATGCAAGAACGCACTTGTTGAAACAGATGGAGATATGGATGCAGCTGTTGAGATCCTTCGTAAAAAAGGTGAGGCACAGGCTGTTAAGAAAGCAAGCAGAATCGCAGCTGAAGGTATCGTTAAAGTTGTTGTTAAAGACAACACCGCAGTTATGGTTGAGGTTAACTCCGAGACTGACTTCGTTGCAAAGAACGAGAAATTCCAGGCATTCGTTGATGATGTTGTAGAAAGCATTTTCGCATGTGACGCAGCTGATGTTGACGCTCTGATGAACGAGAAATTCGCAGGAGATCCGGAAAAGACAGTTGGCGAAGCACTCGTAAGCATCATCGCTACGATCGGTGAGAAGATCACGATCAGAAGATTCGTTAAGATCAAAACTGACGGACTCGTTGTTCCGTATATCCACGGCGCAGGCCGTATTGGCGTTCTCGTAAATGCAAACGCAGTTGCAGGCGCTGAAGAAGCACTTAAGAACATCGCAATGCAGGTTGCAGCTATGAATCCGCAGTACATCAGCCGTGCTGATATGTCTGACGAGGAAGTTGCAAAACTTCGTGAGATCACAGTTGACAGCGCTCTGAACACTCCGGAATCTCTTCCGGCACCGATCCTTAAGAGCCTAATCGCAAAAGTTGAAGAAGGAAACTGCTTCAACGCAGAAGATGCAAAGCAGCTTGAAGAGCAGAAGAACAACCTCAAATATCTCTTCAACTTCCTTTCCGCAGAAGCTAAACAGATCGTTGCTGGTCTTGCTGTTCAGGCAAAAGAAGCAATCGCTGGCGACAAGATCTTCAACGGACTGGTTGAAGGCCGTGTATCCAAACAGCTCAAAGAAATCTGCCTGATGGATCAGACTTATGTTAAGGCAGAAGACGGAAAGCAGACAGTTGCGCAGTATCTGAAAGCCGTCAACCCGGACCTTGCAATTGTAAAACTCGTTCGTTTTGAAGTTGGTGAAGGTATCGAAAAGAGACAGGAAAACTTCGCTGAAGAAGTTGCAAAACAGATGCAGTAATTCTGCGCAGAGTTGTACCATTTGTACCTGACATCATGATTAATACTTAAAAATAAACAATGGGAACTTACTAGGCGGAGATCAGCAATGGTCTCCGCCTTTTTCCAACCGAGAAATCACTAACAGATAATACTATTTGTTTGATAGAATAGAAAAAATTTTAGAGGAAACTACTGCTATGGATAGCTATACAACAGTCAGCTTTTTCGAATCGGGCGTATGGAGAAGTATCATGCTGGTCGGCGTGCTTCTTTTAAGTCTTCTTGTGGCCAACATCTTAAAACGTAAAATACCGTTTTTAAAGCGATCCTTGATACCGAACTCCGTGCTCGGAGGACTCATCCTTCTGATCATCTCATCCATCTGTTATTTCATCAGTGGAAAATATCTGTTTAATCTGGATCTGTTTTCAAAGGACGGATCCGGCATTCAGACCCTTGAGATTTTAACTTATCATTGCTTGGCGATCGGCTTTATCGCCATGACACTGCGTCCGATGAAAAAGGCATCCGGTGGAAAAAGAGCAGTAGAGATCTTAAACTCTGGCATTTCCACGATCTGCACCTATATGATCCAGGCGATCGCCGGTATTATCATTACGACGCTCGCAACGTTTGCCATCGTGGGCTTTGCCCCGGGAAGCGGCATCCTGCTTGCATTCGGCTACGGGCAGGGAACCGGGCAGGCGCTTAATATTGGAAAAAACTTTGATCTCTCCCTTGGCACTACCCACTATTCCAGCTTTGGCCTTGCGATCGCGGCACTTGGATTTTTGACTGCCAGCATTGTGGGCGTCATCTATCTGAATTATCTTCGAAGAAAAGGCAGACTTGAGATCAAGAGCGCATCCAAATCGGAAGCGCTTACAGTCTTCGATGTGCAGAACCCGGACGAGCCGGCAATGAACGAGTCGATTGACAAGCTGTCGATGCAGTGCGCTTTCGTCGCAATCGCTTATATGATGGCGTATGGCATGATGTTTCTTTTTGGTAACGTGATACTGGGCGAGGGCAGCAACCTGACCGGCACGATCTACGGCTTTAACTTTATTTTCGGCGTGTTAGGCGCAGTGGTCGTAAAAGCGGTCATGAACCTGTTCCGAAGAAAGCAGGTCATCAAACATCAGTACACGAACACCTTTCTGCTGAACCGGATCAGCGGCTTTGCCTTTGATATCATGATCGTGTCCGGAATCTGTGCGATTAGAGTTCACCTGCTTGCGGAGTTCTGGTGGGTGCTTTTGATCCTGGCAGTCGCAGGTGCAGTCCTGACTTTTGTATATATGAGATTTGTGACCAAGAAGTTGTTCCCGGCATATCAGCACGAGCAGTTCCTGGCATTCTTCGGAATGCTGACCGGAACGGCCTCCACCGGCATGATCCTTTTAAGAGAGGCAGACCCGGATCTTCAGTCCCCGGTGTCTGAAAATCTTGTGTATCAGAATTTCCCTGCGATCATCCTGGGCTTTCCACTGCTTTTGATCGCCGGCCGGATCACAGCAAAGGCATCAAGCATAGGAACTGCGCTGGCCATGCTCGCCATCATTGTTGCAATCTTTGTCATACTTAACGTAGTACTGTTTAGGAGTTTCATTTTTAAGAGAAAGAAGAAGGATGGCTAATAAGCATCTTAGGCTCCAAAGGGCATTTTGGCTATTCGCCCAGGTTTTTGTTGGAACCGCGATCAGACTTTTTAATAATTACCACTGTAAGATCACGCGGCCGAAAAGCCGTGTGTTTCTTGCGTTGTATAATCATACTGATGACCTGGATCCGCTTTATATGGCGATTTGTTTGTTTCGACATATGCGCTATGTCGCAAGCTCTGTGATCCTTAAGGGCTTTACAGGCAAGTTGATTTCACTTTTGCTGGGGCCGATCCCAAGGCCAAAGGCAGCAAGCGCAGACGAGACCGTTGCGCTGATATTGGAGAACTTGAAAGCCGGCATCAGCATCGGAATGAGCGCGGAGGGGAACCGCTCCTGGGATGGAGAGACCATGTATATTTCGCCACGGACGGCGGAAGTTGCAAAACAATCCGGGGCCGGGCTTGTCACGTTCCGGGTTCGGGGCGGCTTCTTGCATACGCCTCGCTTTGCGGCCAATAAGCGCAAAGGACAGGTGTTCGGCGAGCTGGTGAGGGAATACAGCGCTGAAGAACTTGCCAAGATGAGTGTTGAGGAGATCGCGAAAGCGATTGCGGATGACCTTTATGTGAATGCCTATCAGGATCAGCTTGATCCGCCGCCGATCATTCGGGAGTATTTGGAAAGAAAAAGTAGGGGAAGAAACAAGCATAATGCTTCCTGC
>JAZQCK010000064.1:0-7151 GCA_045546255.1 Lachnospiraceae bacterium
GGGCTTTCCATCCGCCTTGGCTTCTTCTGCTGCAATTTTTTCAATCGCTTTGATATGGCCTTTTGCCAGATCCACCACGTGGATATAATCACGCACGCCGGTTCCGTCCGGAGTGTTATAGTCATTTCCAAATACATGGACCTTTTCCAGCTTTCCGACAGCGACCTTCGCCACATAAGGAAGGAGGTTATTCGGAATGCCTGCCGGGTCTTCCCCGATCATACCGCTTTCATGAGCGCCGATCGGATTGAAATACCGAAGAAGAATGATGTTCCAGGAATCATCAGAACGATAGATATCTTTCAGAATATTTTCGATCATCAGTTTCGTGCGTCCGTAAGGATTTGTTGCACTGGTCGGAAAATCTTCTCTGATCGGAACGCTGGCCGGATTTCCATAAACGGTTGCCGAAGACGAGAACACGATATTCTTGCATCCAGTCTCTTTCATTATATGAAGAAGTGTCAGAGTTCCACCGATATTGTTGTCATAATACTTCATCGGAATCTCAACCGATTCTCCAACAGCTTTAAGACCGGCAAAGTGGATCACAGCATACGGTTTTTCTTTCAGGAACACTTCCCGCAGCCCATCTTCATCACGGATATCAACCTGATAGAAGCTTGCGGACTTTCCGGTGATCTTCTCGATTCGTTTCAGGGATTCTTCTGAAGAGTTGCAGAGATTATCGACAACTGCAACTTCCATACCTGCTTCTAACAACTCTAATACTGTATGGCTTCCAATATATCCGGTTCCGCCGGTCACTAATATTTTCATCTGTTATCCTTCCGTTTCTGTTTCTGTCTCATCCTGAGATGTCTCTTCTTCTGTTTCATCATCCAGCTTTTCTATCGTTGCGGTGATCGTAACGGTGCCTGTGTCACCATAGATCGTTACGCCCTGCGGCAGATAATCTTCTAAATTGACGGTAATGGACACATCCTCTTTTGCTCCCTGTACATTCAGCAGTATGCTCGGAAGAACAATATCTGTAATGGCAGCAAGATTGTCATCACTTCCGCGAAGAGAGATATTGTTTTTCGAATAAGCAATATCTGTCAGAGCATACGCAGCATCAGGTGTTCCATTTGCTTCTATATAGATAGGAACCGTCTTGATCCTGCTGGTCGTAACTTTCACAGCGACATCTGTCGTTTCAAGATAGGTGTCTGCTGTCATCTCAATTTCCGCACCATTTTCATCATAGACCTTCAGCGCCTTCTGAATTGTTCCATCTCCACTGATTTCAGAGTAATCGATCAGCGCGACCACTTTTTCCGCCTGCTTGATGACTGATTCAGGTGCATGCAGCGAGACTTTCGCCGGGGTTGCAGCCGCATCTTCTATGATCATGTCATCCGGTTGTTTTCCGGTAAACTGCACTTCCACATTTAAAGTGATTGTGTCCATATCCTCCAGGTTAATGATCATACTATTCGTCTTCAGAGTGATCGTAACCGAGGACGCATATCTTGCCTTATCTCCTGTCAGCTCCACATTAATAGGAACTGCATTCGTGATGGATAATTCCGCAAAATCGGCCGTAGCGACAAAATCAGAAGCGGTCAGGTTTCCAATCACGCTTCGATTTCCGGAAACAACGACCGTTGCCGTATTACCGGACTCTACCGTGTAGACACGGCTTCCGTCAAGGACCAGACTCTCGTTTTGAATCTGGACCGGAATACCCGTTACGGTTCTTGTTGTAACCGGATCCGTGGTGTTTGTTATCACCAGCCACAGTACGAAAGCAAAGACCAGGGCCAGGATCTTGAAGCCGATATTATTTATGATCCACTTCTGAAGAAACTTCTTCACGCTCGCCATCTGCGTCTTCGCCTCCTTCCTTTCTGATCAGCCAGCTGATCCGGCCTTTCAGTTTTTGTATTTCAATCATGCGGTTTTTCAGTTCCGCAATCTGCATATTCTCCTTTAATTCACTGTCATAAGCAACGGAGATCGCACCGGTCTCTTCCGACACGACGATCGTAAAGGAGTCAGTTGCCTCGCTTAAGCCGAGCGCTGCCCTATGACGTGTTCCGTATTTTTTATCCAGTGTTCTGCTGTTTGACATCGGAAGGTAGCAGGTAGCTGCCACGATCCTGTCATCACGTACGATCACGGCGCCGTCATGAAGCGGCGTCTTATCTTCAAAAATATTTTCCAGCAGTTCGCTGCTGACTACGGCATCGACATCGATTCCGGTATGCTCATATTCTGAAAGCGGTACATCCAGTTCAATACAGATCAGAGCGCCCGTATGATCTTTGGAAAGATCCGTGACGGCTCTTAAGATTTCTTCCATTGTTTTATCCGAGAATCGTTTTTTATCTCCCCGGTCTGTAGTGAAGAATCTTCGGAAGATGCTTCTGCCGCCCAGACTTTCCAGTGCATGGCGAAGCTCCGGCTGGAAGATAATGATCAAGCCGATGACACCGACGCTTAACACTCTCGATGCGATCCACAGGATCGTATTAAAATTAAAGATCGCAGCCAGCATCAATAAAACAAGGACCAAAATCAGACCCTTGAACAAGGACCATGCCCTGGTTCTCCGAAACCACGTCAGGATGTAGTAAAACAGAACTGCGATAATGATGATCTCAATAATGTCAACTACCGTCACAGACGTAATGGAAAAATACTTATGAAAGACTGATACGATATTCTGCCAGAAACTCACCCGTTTTTCCTCTTGTTGATTCTTTTCACACTGACTGTTTCCGATTTAAATGCCGTCTTCGGAACAGCTTTTACATAATAGTTATATTCCTCATCTTCAAATTCCACAGTTTCCGTTCTGGAATAATCCAATGGCTTGATCACACCGGTAAGGAGGATCGCAAGTCCTCCGGAGACAAGTCCACCGATCAGATAAGTCAGCAGCTTTGTCGTCGTCATTGTGCCGAAAAGCAGTTCACTTCCCAGCGCAAGGACGATATAAACGCCGGTACCTACGACGATAGCAATTTCATAAGAATGATTAAAGTTTGCCCGCTTCACAAAATGAACGATCATAAATACGATGAACATCACGGCCAGCATCGTTAAAAACTCGCTGTTGGTAAAGAGCCCCTGAAGCAGCATCTCTGCTTTTTCAAATTCCGCTGTTCCGGTCGTGCTCGCAAAGACGACCGCATGCACGTCAATATAATGAATCAGGTAATAAAAGATCGTTCCAAAAATTACGGTGATGACCGAGATTGCCGGACCGACGGCTGCAAGTGTCAGGACCGCAACCAGTGGAAGCCTGATAAAGTATAAAAGCGGTATCACCATGAGTAAGTATCCATACTGTCCGGCATAGCGGAAATACAAAAGGTACATAACAACCAGGATTACCGTTGTCACGACCCCAAGTCCGATGGACAGATAATAGATTTGAACTGCCGTGTATCCCAGCACTGCAATCATGATAAACTTGATCGGAATAAAGCCAAAGATAAGTGCCAGCAGTGCAACAACCCATACCTGTGAAATGGCCGTATTAAATCCGATATAGCGGCTGATTGTAAAGAGGCAGAGGAACACGATCACGACGCGCAGGATATATCCTGCTACTCTGCGGTGTGCAATATAAAATTCTTCTATTTTTGTTCGGAATTTTATTAATGAGTTCATGAACTACCTGTAACTGACTACTTGTTTCCCCCGCTTAAGTTCTCCTGCGCCTGCTCTTCTTCCTCATAGACTCGTTTTAAGCGTCTCAGATTCAACCCATAAGTCCTTAAGTTTCCTCTGTAGTTGTCATATTTATGATTAAACATATACAAAGAGTAAAAGCAGTATCCTACAACAAACAGGATAAATGCAGCTACGACCAAAAGCACAGATGCCGTTCCTCCAATTCTTTCATAAGAGCGGATGATCCAGTCAGGATCCGCAACAAAGATCAGCGCCAGCAAGAGGATCCCTGTAAGGATCCCGAGCGGTACACTCGAAAGAAAATTTCGTGAGGAATAGTCGGTCTTATAATATTTATTTAACCTGAGAGTTGTTTTCCCTTCGCCATGTTCATACAAAGCGACCTTGGACATCAACTCTACCTTCTTTTTGTTAAGCATTTGTGAAAGTTAACCGTAGATCATTCCGATGATCTTGTTTGCAAGACCGATCGGCAGGATCTTCATTAATACACAGAACAGTTTATATACAAATCCAATCGCATAAAGCGGTTTCACTTTTTTCTTCAGTGCGATCTTTGCGATATAAGCTCCGGCAACTTCCGGCTTCATTCCGTTGCGTTCGTCCTTTTCCATGACCGCAACGCTCTTTGAAATCCGTCCGCCGTACTCTTCATCGCCATCGAGCGTTTTCTTTCTCGCATCTGTAAATCCGCTGCTGATATCGCCCGGCTGGATCGCACACATGGTAATGCCATAGGGAGCAAGTTCATTTGCAGCCGAACAGGTATAGGAATTGATCGCCGCCTTGGACGCAGAATAAAACGCCTGAAATGGAATCGGGACCGGACCTGCTACAGAACTGATATTAACGATCCGCCCCTGACCTGCTTTCCGCATCGGAGTCATGACTGCTTTTGAGCAGTTGACCATTCCGAAAAAGTTGACATCAAGCTGACGCTTTGCATCTTCAAGGCTTGTAAACTCCACTGCTCCGCTGATTCCAAAGCCTGCACAGTTCACCAGAATATCCACCTTGCCTTCTGCATCCAGAACTTTTTTTACCGCTGTCTGAACCTGTGCCTCATCCGTCACATCAACGCTGATATGTTCAAACGGAGAGTTTGGAACTTCCCTGCGGCTGAATTCATAGACCTTACAGCCGGATTCTTTTAGACTTTTTGCCACATTCAATCCGATACCGGAGGAACCTCCGGTCACGATTGCTGTTTTTGCCATTTCCCTGCTTCCTTTATATTATGAAATGTTCTATCAAACAGCTCCAATAATTACATTAAATGGAGCTGATCTAAAATTGCCGAGTCATCCTGATGCATCACATTCGCAATAATCTCCGCTGCTTCGTCGATCAATGCATCCGTATGGCTTGCCATCAGGCTTGTTCTTAAGAGGCATTCACCAGGTGCACAAGCCGGAGGAAGAACGGAATTAACATAAACACCAGCCTCATACATTTCTTTCTGTTTCAGCAGCGTGTTCTCCGGTGTATACGTGTAGATTGGAACGATCGGAGTCGGCGCCTCGATGATCTTGACGTCTCTTTCCATCAGATCCTTGCGGAATCTTGCCGCATTTGCCTGAAGTTTTTCCGGAAGTTCCGGATGTGCCTCTAAGAAACGCAGAGCTGCAAGGGCAACTGCCGTCTGTGTCGGAGGAATGGACGCTGCAAACATATAAGGTCTTGCGCTATGGCGGACATAATCAACGATCCTGTGGTCTGCTGCCATATAGCCTCCAAGGCTGGCAAGAGATTTTGAGAACGTTCCCATATAAATATCCACTTTATCTTCAAGTCCAAAGTAACTTGCGGTTCCTCTTCCGCCTTCGCCTAAGACACCGAGTCCGTGCGCATCATCGACCATAACTCTTGCGCCGTATTTTTCCGCCAAAGCAACAATCTCCGGGAGTTTTGCAATGTCACCGCCCATGCTGAAGACGCCATCTGTTACGATCAGGCAGCCGGCTTCTTCCGGAACAGACTGAAGCTGATGCTCAAGGTCTTCCATATCTGCATGTTTATAACGGAGCATTTTTCCATAGCAAAGACGGGATGCATCATAGATGGACGCATGGTCTTCTCTGTCAAGGATCAAATAATCATGTCTTCCGACAAGAGAAGCAATGATACCTAAGTTGCTCATAAAGCCGGTCGGGAAGGTGATGCAGTCTTCTTTTCTCAAGAAGTTCTTCAGTTCATCTTCCAGTTCATAATGCATCTGAAGCGTGCCGTTTAAGAAACGGGAGCCGGAGCAGCCGGTTCCGTATTTTTCAAGAGTTTTCATACCCGCTTCAATGATTTCCGGCTGTACGGTCAAGCCAAGATAGTTATTAGAACCAAGCATGATCCTGCGTTTGCCTTCCATGATGACTTCCACATCCTGGCGGCTCTCCAATGCTCTGAAATATGGATAGATGTCAGCTTCTCTCAGCAGATCCTGCGCTTGCGGTTCATAGCACTTCTCAAAAATGTCTTTCATGTTTTTTCTGTTCTCCCTGTTATTATTCTACATTCGGAATCATTTCCGTTCTGATAATCAATTTCGAATCAAACTATCAGTTTTAAAATCACTAAAAACGGATGAAGCGTCATTTTTTGCTCCATCTGTACATAGTTTAACGCATGATATTATACAGAAAAACAAGGCGCCAGTCAAACCAGAGCCTTGTTTTTATGATTCTTTTTTGTTATTTCCTTCAAACGCTGTTATCCGGCCGCGTATTATGCTTCGAAATACTCCGGATTCTTCTCCTTCGCGGCAGCGAGTGCCTCCCGATCTGTCAGCGTCAGATAGATCTCGATCCGCTCATTTTCTGCCGCTTTTTTTGTCAGTTCTTCTACCGCAATGCGGACTGCCTCTGTTTTCGGATATCCATAGATACCGCCTGAGATCAGAGGGAATGCCACTGACCTGCAGCCGTGAGTCTCAGCAAGTTCCATGGACTTTTGATAACAGGACCTTAGGAGTGCTTCCTCATTGTTTCCGCCGCCTCTCCAGACCGGACCGACTGTATGGATAATATAAATGGTCTCCAGATCAAATCCCCAGGTGATCACAGCGTCCCCGGTTGCACAGCCGCCGTATTCGGCACATGCCTTGTCGAGTTCCGGACCAGCTGCACGATGAATTGCGCCGTCAACTCCTCCGCCGCCTGCCAATGCGTTATTGGCAGCATTGACGATGCCGTCAACTTCCATTTGGGTAATATCTTCACTTACGATATGAAAAGCCATTTTAACAACCTCCGCTTCGCATTATCTTTCTATGTCATTATACCCAAAAACAAAGTTTGCACAAGCACCTGCACTTTCGTATAATAGGAACGTTATTGATGCAACAAAAGAAAAAGGATTTTCACAATGAAGAAAAACGAGATCTGGCGTTCCTACGGGAAGGACTATAAAGAGATGACCAAAAGGCTTCTATGCGCCTCTGATCTTGCTGCCCTCATAGAGGCAAAATGCGGGGCTGACCGTTCCGCACATATCGGGATCAAACCAAATCT
>JAZQCK010000065.1:0-13895 GCA_045546255.1 Lachnospiraceae bacterium
CCGCTGATCTTTTCATGTTTTGCAAAGAGGAAATTGGCCTTGGAATCCGTTAATGTAAATCCAAGGGTTTTCAGTGCGCTCACTGTCTTTTCCCTGACCTCGATGATTTTACGGCAGTTCTCTTTCATATAGGCATCATCTTCAAGCGCTCCGATTCCGGCAGCCATGGTCATGCGATTGACGTTATATGGATTTGTGGAATATTTCAGAGTGTTGAGATCCCGGATCAATTCCCTGCAGCCGATCGCAAAGCCTAGTCTTCCTCCCGCTAGGGAACGGGATTTAGACATCGTCTGAACCACTAAGAGATTATCATACTTATGGATCAATGAAACAGCACTTTCTGCGCCAAAATCGACATAGGCCTCATCAACGATCACGACCGTATCCGGATTATTTTTAATAATCTGCTCTACTTCATTCAAAGATAAAGCGATGCCTGTCGGTGCATTGGGATTCGCCAAAAAGATTGTCTTTTCGGAATTGTAATAATCCTCCGGATTGATTGTCAGATCCTCATTTAAAGGAATCTCTTTGTAAGGAATCCCGTTTAAGGAACAGATGACAGGATAAAAGCCATAGGTGATATCCGGGAAAACCGCAGTGGTTCTCTCATCGCAAAATGCCATCAAGGCAAAATTGAGTGCCTCATCCGATCCGTTCGTAAAAAGAATCTCATCCTTATCGACACCGAAATATTCCGCACCGATCGCCACAAGATCCGTAACTTCCGGATCGGAATAAAGACGAAGACGCTTTGCCTCTTTCGCAGCATACTCCACTGCTTTTAAAGAGGTCTCATATGGAGACTCATTCGTATTTAATTTGATATACTGACTGTCCCTTGGCTGTTCACCCGGAGTATACGGAGTCAGGTCTTTATATTTGGAACTGAAAAATCGGCTCATTCCATTTGTCCTTTTTTATTGCTTTTCTGTACGGATCAGGGCACTTCTTGCATGCCCTGTAAGCCCTTCTTTCTTTGCAAAATAGGCGACATCATCTGCAATTTGCCTGAATGCGTCATGATCAAAATAGCTGTATTGCGTTTTTTTCACAAAATCATCGACCGAAAGCGGACTCGAAAACTTTGCAGTTCCCATTGTCGGCAAGGTGTGATTCGGCCCTGCCATATAGTCGCCCAACGCCTCCGGACAATTGCGGCCTAAGAAGATCGATCCGGCATTTTTGATCAGCGGCAGGAACTCAAATGGCTCATCGACGCAGATCTCTAAATGCTCCGGAGCAATTTCATTGGACACTTCCACTGCCTGCATCAGATCATCCGTCACGATGATTTTTCCGTTGTTATTTATAGATGCAGAAGCGATTTCAAAACGCTCAAGCTGGCGAACCTGCGTGTCGATTTCTTTTTGAACCGCAAGAGCAAAGTCCATATCATCCGTGATCAAAACAGCGCTGGCATTTTTATCATGTTCTGCCTGGGACAAAAGATCCGCAGCCGTCCAGACCGGATTTGTTTTTCCATCTGCAATGACGAGGATCTCGCTTGGACCTGCGATCATATCGATGGAAACCATGCCGAACACCTGCTTTTTCGCCTCTGCGACAAAGGCATTTCCGGGGCCTACGATCTTATCGACCTTTGGAATGGATTCTGTACCGTAAGCTAATGCCGCAACGGCCTGCGCGCCTCCGGTTTTATAGATTTCATCGACACCGGCAACATGTGCTGCTGCGAGAATATAAGGATTGATTTTTCCATCCTCATTTGGAGGGGTCGTCATAACGACCTGACTGCATCCTGCGATCTTTGCAGGAATCGAGTCCATAAGAACGGTTGATGGATAAGCCGCCAATCCGCCTGGAACATATAGGCCGACCTTTTCGATCGGAGTCACTTTCTGTCCCAGGATGAGCCCATCCGATTTTCTGATCTCAAACCCTTCCTTCAGCTGCATTCGATGATATTCGCTGATATTGGAAGCGGCTCTTTCAAGCACCCGGATAAACTCCGGCTCGACCATGGAAAGTGCCTCGTCTATCTCTTCGCGGCTGACACGTAAAGCCGAAAGTTTAGCATGGTCAAATTTCTCACAGTATTCCAAAACAGCCTGATCGCCGTTTGTTTTCACATTCTCGATGATTTCCGTTACGATTCCTTCTACAGAAGAAACCCCTTCTACCCGGGCAAAAATCTCTTCTTTCGGAACTTCATTGAATTTCATGATCTTGATCATAGTAAACCTCGTTATTTCTCGATGATCTCACTTAATTTCGCAACCAGATTGCGGATCCGCTCACCTTTAAATTCATAAGAGGAGCGATTGCTGATCAATCTGGCGCTGATCGGCATGATCTCTTCTAAGACACTTAAGTTATTTTCTTTTAAGGTGGAACCGGTTTCAACGATATCCACGATGACATCGGAAAGGCCCAAGATCGGTGCAATTTCGATGGAGCCGTTTAGATGGATAATATCGATCTCTCGTCCCTTTCCCTGATAATAGTCTCTTGCAATATTGCTGAACTTCGTTGCAACACGCAACGCTTTTTCGGTGTCATCACAGAAAGAAGCATAGCCTGCAACTGCCATCCGGCACTTGCCCATGTTCATATCCAAAAGTTCATAGACTTCCGGTGAGTATTCTTCAATGATATCTTTACCGCAGACACCGACATCGGCTGCGCCTCGTTCGACATAGATTGCGACATCCGATGGCTTGACCCAGAAATAGCGGACACCGGCTTCTTCATTTTCGAAGATCAGCTTTCGGTTCGGCTCTAGGATCGAAGGACATTCAAACCCTGCCTCCGCAAACATCGCATAGACTTTCTCTCCAAGACGACCTTTCGGAAGCGCTACATTTAAGATCTGTCTTTCTGTTACTGCATCAAAATCATCTGCTTTGGTTTTATCATTGATCCGTTCCACGGCGTCCAGATATACGGCAAAACCGATTGCTTTCGATTTTCTTCCGAGCTTGCGCATGATGCGGTCATACTGTCCGCCGGAAAGTACGACTTCCGGTGCGCCTTCAATAAAGCCGTTAAATACGATTCCATTGTAATAATTGATATCACTGGCGATGGAAAAGTCGATGTTGATCATATCGCCTACATCGGAGCAGATCAAAGTGTCCAAAATAGCAAGGAACTCCGAAAGATCTTTTTCGGTCCCTGCTTCTGTCAACGTCTCGCAAATGGTTTTGATCTTAGGAAGCACATCTTTGATCGTGCCATTCATTTTTGCAAGATCTTTTAAGAGCTCAAAACATTTCGGGTCTGCTTCTTCACTTACGCAAAGTTTATCGAGTTCATCGATATTCTTTTCGCTTAAATAAACATATGCCCTCTTCTCTCCTTCTTTGGAAAGCTTCAATCCGGAAATCACAGCTTCGATCACATCCAGATTGGAAAGATCCAAGACCGCAGAAGCAGAAAGGCGTTTTAAACTTTTGCAGGAAAGTTCGATCGTTTCACAGAGCGCAGATGTATCAATATTTCCAAAGCATTCCAGTCCGATCTGCATGATCTCACTGAAAGAGCCGTTCCCTTTGGAAACACGGTAGACATTTTCGTTGTAGAATACTTTCTGGATCTGTTCCGGATCATCAACACTGTTTTTGATAATCGATAAGGTGACGTCCGGTTTTAACGCCATCAGTTTCCCGTTGGTATCCGTGAAGGTAATGACATTATCAGAAACCAGGAAATCTTTGTTTCTGGCATAGAGATCATACTCCTCAAACTTGCTCATTCGATAAGGCGCATAGTTATAAGAAAGATATAATTCTCTCAGGGCAAATATGATCTTTTCATCTTCCTGTAATACAGAATCGTTGATATTCATGATAGTCGTCCTTTAAAAAAATAAATAAAAGATTCTCTAAAAGAATCTCAATGCACTTTAGTATGCTACCATGCTACCATACTAAAGTCAACTGATTTATTCAATTCCGGAAAGAGATGCTGCTAAGGATTCCGCACGGTCGATCACATCTCCGTCAAAGCCATATGCTCTAAGCAGTTTCAGCGCATTCCGGCTCGTGGATGGTCCATCTTTTAATTTATAATCAAATAAAACGTCATCGCCTTCCACATGCTCTGAAAAATGATAATTGCTCATATCCTCTGCTAAAAGACGTGTCAGTTCGATATCATGCGTTGCCGCAAAAACCAGAGCATTTTCACCGGAAAGCTGCTTTAAGATCTGACTTGAGGCGGCAATTCTTTCCGCTGTATTGGTACCCCTTAGGACTTCATCTACAAATGCCATAACAGGATACTCATTGTCTACGGAATCAAATATCCGCTTAAGCGATTTGATCTCAACGATAAAATAACTCTCTTCCCCAAGGATATTGTCCGATAATGCCATGGAAGATAAGACTTTATAAAAGCCGGTCTGATATTCTTCAGCAAGGCAGGTAAAGATCGTTTGGGCAAAAATCTGATTGATCGCCAGTGTCTTGAGGAAGGTGGATTTTCCGGAAGCATTCGATCCGGTAAGAAGGATCGATCGTTCGGTTGTCAGTGTATTCTTTACAGGGTCACTTACCAGCGGATGATAGATCTCTTTTGCGCTTAGCTGATGTCTGGTTTTCTCTGCGCGATCGGTTTCGAATTCCGGTTTGCAGTAGCTTTCCAGTTTCTTCCGGTATTCCATAATGCAGATGCAGGTCTCGATCTCGCCAAGCGTATCATAGAGCGTTTGAATCTCTTCTTCGTGCTGCTCTGCACATTTTTTCATACTGTTGAATTTGATCAGATCGACATGGAAGATCATCCGGATGTAATCCATGATCACATCGATCAAAGATCCGGAAACACTGTTTGTGATCAGCCAGCTTCCTCTTTTCAAAGGAGCAAAAATATGCACACATTCTTTCAGTGTCTTGACATCATCTGAAAAAGCATCCGGCAGATTCAATTTTGTGATCTTTCCAGCCGTGATCACCATGGAAACCAGATATTTCAGGCTGTTGAAATACCCTTCCACTTCCGATTTAAAACGAAAATAAAGCGCAATGTTTAACGCGATCATAACAACGAGTGCAATAATGCCAATAGCAGGCTTTACAAAGATCAGCGCAATTGCAACGAGAAGAAGCAGGATCAAAATAAAGTGCTTCACATTGCTTTTGGTTTTAATTTCACGGATCTTGAAGATATGATCTAAAAAAGAAACTTTTTTTGTTTTACCGAGTGCTTTAAAGATTTTTCTGAGACTGCTGACCAGCTGAGCATTTTCTGAAAGACATTCGGCTTTCAGATCCCTCTTCTTAAGCGCCTCAGACGCAAATAAAGGGGTTTTTAATGTTTTCTTCAGGTATTCCTGCCCAACAGAAGAAGATGCCGTATTCATACGGTCATAGACTTCTTCCATATCTAAATCATTCCAAGTGATATCATCAATGATAAACTGAGATTTCATCCTATCCCTACTCTGCTTTTAGATCCCTCATCATGAGATTGTCGACTGCTTCCCTCGGATCGAGTCCTTCGAAGAGAACGCGGTTTACCTGGTCTACGATCGGCATTTCCACTTCATATTTTTTCGCAAGATCTCTGGCCGCCTGTGCGGAAACGATACCCTCTACGACCATATGGACTTCTTCGATCGCTTCATCCATGGTCTTCCCCTGTCCGATCAGGATACCGGCTCTTCGGTTTCTTGAATGCATGGAATCGCAGGTCACGATCAGATCCCCGATGCCGGAAAGGCCATATAAAGTTTCAAAATTTGCCCCCATTTTGATCGCAAGGCGCGAGATCTCTGTAATGCCGCGTGTGATCAAAGCAGCTTTGACATTATCTCCGTAACCAAGTCCGTCACCCATGCCGGCCGCTAAGGCGATGACGTTTTTAAGCGCCCCTCCAATCTCTATACCAAGGACGTCTGTGCTGGTATAAACACGAAATACATGACTTGCAAAGATCTGCTGCAAATATTTGGCTGTTTCCGTATCTTCGCTTGCAACCGTTACAAGCGTCGGCATTCTTCTTGCCACTTCTTCCGCATGGCTTGGCCCGGAAAGTACGCAGACTTTTGCTTCTGACAGTTCTTCTTTTATGATCTCAGAAAGCGTTAATAAGGATCCGCTTTCGATTCCCTTTGCCACATTCACGATGATCGTGCCATCCGGGATCAGTCCTTGTAATCTGTGCGCAGTTTGTCTTGTAAATTTTGACGCAACTGCCAAAACGATACAGTCGCGTCCATTCACTGCTGATGACAGATCATCAGTCAGATCAATATGTTCCGGGAGATTAACATCCGGCAGATATTTCGGGTTCTCTCTTTTTGTCTTCAGGAGTTCGATCTCTTCCGGAAGTGCGCTCCATACAGTCACGTGATGTCCATTGTCATTAAGCAAAATACTGATTCCAAGGGCCCAGCTTCCTGCTCCCAATACTGCGATATCTGCCATTTGTGTTCGTTCCTCTTACTTCTTCTTTTTCTTCGTTCCGTTGCTCTTTTTCTTTTTCGTTGTAGAATGTTTTTTCTTTTTCTTCTGAGGGGTCGCTTTATTATGATTCGTACGGTATTCTTTCGGCTCCTCCTTAACCGGCGTTTCGGCTACAGTCGCCTCATCTGCTGATGCAGTCTCTTCTGCTGTGATGGCCTTTTCTGCCTCGACGGATTCATCCTCAGTAGGCTCAGCTTCAACAACTATATCCGAAACTGCATTCGCAGCTGCATCTTCTACAACTACATCCTCTACCGGTTCTGTACTTAGCTTTTCATCTGCCAAAGTTTCAGTCCTTTCATCCGTTTGCTCTGCAAGTGCTCGGAAGGAAATCGCCTCAACTGCTGCAGCAGGAATATCCTCTATCTCGGCAGGCTCTTTAAACTCTGCTTCCGTGGCTGTCGTATCCTCGAAAACCTCTTCCGTCTCTTCCTCATAATCTTCTTCGTTGTAATATTCCGAGCCCGAATCTTCACTGAGTTCCGGTTCTTTTTTCCTGCGGAAGCTGAATCTGGATTCTTCGCCATACAGAAGCCGCAGAATATTTTGTCTATGCGTGATCAAAACAAGTGCAGCAAAGGTGATCACGATCACCTGGCAGTCGATCAGCCATCCGGACTCCACGTAGGTCCAGTTCATTAAAGTCAGGAGTAAGAACTCAAACATTAAAACAATGAGGACAGTCATGGAAGCCAGGGAAACATAGCGTGTGATCAGGAAGATCAGTAAAAAGACAAAGAGTCCTACAATAATATATTTCCATTCCCCTAAGCAGGCATAGACCGCACAGGTTGCGGCAACGCCCTTTCCGCCTTTGAAATGCAGATAAATCGGGAAATTATGTCCTAATACGACACCCAGACCGGTATAGAGCTTCAGGGCGATCGGATCGATCGGAAGCTGCAGCCAGGTTAAAAAGATATATTTCGTCAGGAAGATCGCAGCCACGACTTTTGCAATATCCAAAAGGAACGTCAAAAGACCAAAGCCGGCCCCCATCACACGGAACATATTCGTCGTTCCGGGATTTCCGCTGCCCTTGGAATAAATATCAACGTGTCTGGCTTTAGAAAGGATAAACGCAGACTGGAATAAACCGAAAAAGTATCCGATGATCAGGGCGCTAAAAGCTAAGAGTCTGGGAATTGATAGAAAGTCCTGACTCAGACCATAAAAAAATTCGCCAAGTGTATTCCAAATAGTCATTGATTACTCTTTCCCTTTCCTCTCTCTTACATAAAACTTTAATGGAGTTCCTTCAAAGCCAAAAGCTTCCCGGATCTTATTCTCCAGATAACGCAGATAGGAAAAATGCATCAGCTCTTTGTCATTTACAAAGATAACAAAGGTTGGCGGCTTAACGGCTACCTGCGTTGTGTAAAAGATCTTAAGGCGTTTTCCTTTATCGGAAGGCGGCTGATTTAAAGCCGTTGCTTCCGTAACAATTTCATTGATCACTCCGGTCTGAATGCGGCGGGAATGGTTTTCGACCACAACATCGATCAGATCGTACAGTTTAGCTAAGCGCTGTCCGGTCTTAGCTGAAATGAACAGCAGTCTTGCATACGGCATGAAGGAAAGGACCTGGCGGATCTTGTCCGTAAATTTATAAATGGTCTTGTCATCTTTTTCGATGGCATCCCATTTATTCACGGCAATGATAACGCCTTTTCCTCTTTCGTGTGCAATGCCGGCAATCTTCGCATCCTGTTCCGTTACGCCTTCTTCTGCAGAAATGACCATGATGATGACATCGGCTCTTTCCACAGCAGAGACTGCACGAATAATGCTGTAACGTTCTAATTCTTCTTTGATCTTAGACTTTCTTCTAAGACCGGCGGTGTCAATAAAGACATATTCTTTGCCGTCATGCTCGATGACAGTATCAATCGCATCACGTGTTGTTCCGGGAATATCGGAAACGAGCACTCTGTTTTCACCCAGAAGTGCATTGACCAGAGAGGATTTTCCGACATTCGGTTTTCCGATCACTGCAATATGCGGACGCTCATCCTCTTCTTCATCAAGATAACTGCGGTCAAAGTATTTGGTCACTTCCTCTAAAAGATCTCCAAATCCCTGCTTGGATACAGCAGAGATCGGCATCGGATCGCCCAATCCCAGATTGTAGAATTCATAGACATCGACCATCTGTTTCTGGTAATTGTCAACTTTATTGACAGCCAAAACGATCGGCTTTCCGCTGCGGCGCAGCATATCGGCAACCTTATCATCCGCATCCACCATGCCCTGTTTTACATCAACAAGGAAAATGATGACATCTGCAGTATCAATCGCTGTCTGAGCCTGCGCACGCATCTGGGATAAAATGATATCGCTGCTTTCCGGCTCAATACCGCCGGTATCGACCAGAGTAAAATCCATATCAAGCCAAGACACATCAGCGTAAATACGGTCTCTCGTTACGCCCGGTGTATCCTTTACAATCGCAATATTGCTGCCTGCCAAGGCATTAAATAACGTGGACTTGCCTACATTAGGCCTGCCAACGATCGCTACGATCGGCTTGCTCATAGTTTTGTCTCCTGAAGTCAGTTGCCTCGATTCCTTTAAACGCATCCAGTAAAGCATATCCATCGGAAGGAACGATCATGACCTTTACCCCGAGTTCACCTTCTGTCTGCTCTTTGGTTACATCATCTAAGAAGTACTCTTCTCCGGCACGGAACATATTGACCGGAAGAAGAAGTCTCTTTCCTAATTCTTTCCCTTTCAGCTGGCGGATGATATCCTGTCCGCAGATCAGACCAGATACCGTGATATCCTCACCGAAAAAGTCATTTCGGATCTCATAAACATGGATCCGGATTCCATACTTCTCTTCTGCCTCTTTGGCATAGCGGGCCATACTCGGAAAGGCCAGACGGCCGGTCGCCAAAGAAAGCTCTTGAAATCCATTGCTGCGCCCCTTTTCAGGGTCCGGTTCGTTTTCAATCGCATCCCGGAATTCTTCTTCTAAAAGCCGCAGCATTCCGACACCATTTTCCAGCTGTGGATACCCATCATAGGTCTCTTCTGATGGCAGCGGAAGTCCTGCCAAAAGATAGAATTCATCGCTTGCATGGACAAAATGTGTCGAACAATTATTATATATGTTTTGCTGGAAATTTTCTACTGTTTTTACGACTTCCAAAGCTTCTTCTTTTGTGAATTTTTCAAGTGGAAACAGGCCTTCTCTATATTTGGTAAGCCCAGCCGGAACGATCGACAGACTTTCCATATTCGGGATGTATTTCGAAAGGTCTGTGATGGTCTTTTCCAGCTGCTTTCCATCATTGATCCCTTTGCATAAAACGACCTGTCCATTCATCGGAATCCCGGCTTCATAAAGACGGTCCAGATAGCGCAGGACCGTTCCTGCAAATCGGTTGTTCAGCATCTTGCAGCGAAGCTCTTCGTCCGTCGTATGAACGGAGATATTGATCGGCCCCATATGATAACGGATGATGCGGTCAATATCTGCCTCTGACATGTTCGTAAGCGTCACATAATTTCCCTGCAGGAAAGACAGCCTCGAGTCATCATCTTTAAAATAAAGGGTCTCTCGCATGCCTTTCGGCATCTGATCGATAAAGCAGAAGATACATTGATTGGTGCAGGAACGGTAGCTGTCCATCAATCCTTCTTCAAACAAAAGCCCCAGGTCCTGTCCGTAGTCTTTTTCGATTTCAAAGATTTTCCGCTTTCCGTTTGCTTTTTCGATCTCCAGTTTTACAAATTCATCAGCTGATAAAAAACGGTAATCAAAAATATCCCTGACGGTTTCATCATTGACCGTCAGGAGATAATCACCTGCTTTAAGATGCAATTTGTGGGCTATGGAATGCGCCTCCACGCCCACAATCAGCTGTTTTTTCTGCATAAGTTAATTACTCGTTCCAGTTATGGTAGACATCCTGAACATCATCATCTTCGTCTAAGAGCTCTAAGATCTTGTTCATGTTCTTGATGTCTTCTTCGTCAGTCAGATCTACATAGGTCTGCGGGATCATGGAAACTTCTGCGTCTGCCATCGGGATTCCGGCAGCTTCTAACGCCTCACGGACGGCGCTGAATTCATCCGGATCTGTAAGGACGGTATAAGAATCATCTTCTTCTGCAAAATCCTCTGCTCCGGCATCTAATGCAGTCATCATGAGTTCATCCGCATCGCCTTCGTAGTCTTCTTTGCCGATAATGATCTGGCCTTTTTTATCAAACATATAAGACACACAACCCGGGGTTCCGATGTTTCCATTTCCTTTGGAAAATGCATGCTTTACATTTGCTGCAGTACGGTTTTTGTTGTCGGTCAGAGTGCTTACGATAATAGCTGTTCCGGATGGACCGTAACCTTCATAAGTCATCGCCTCATAGTTGACATCTCCGCCGTCTCCGGCCGCTTTTTTGATACCACGCTCGATCGTATCATTCGGCATATTATTTGCTTTTGCCTTTGCAATGACGTCACGCAGTTTGGAATTGTTATTCGGATCCGGACCGCCTTCGCGGACTGCGATCGCGATTTCCTTTCCGATGATCGTGAACATCTTGCCCTTAGCGGCATCGTTCTTTTCCTTTTTGTGCTTGATATTCGCAAATTTTGAATGTCCTGACATAGTTACCTCTTTCTATTATCTTTGTATTATGAACTAAATTGGATTTACTGATTCTGGATCAGCGGCCGTTCGAGATCAATCCGAACAAGTGAGATCATTTTATCTTCGACCGAAACAATGCGGTATTTGACCCCGGCTTCTTCAATCTCTGTTCCTTCGTCGTCTTCCGGAATCCGGTCAAGCTTTGAAATCAGATAACCGTTCAAGGTATCATAATCATCTTCTTCATACTCGATCCCGATCTCTTCCGTGATCTCTTCCAGCGGCGTTAGCCCTTTGACCTGATAAGCCGTATCATTGATCTTTACAATGTTATATTCGACTTCATCGTGCTCATCGAAGATGTTTCCTACGATCTCTTCTAAGATATCTTCCATGCAGATGATTCCAGAAGTCTGTCCATACTCATCGACTACGATCTGCATATGCAGCTTTTCAGCCTGCATATTCTTGAAAATGCTGTTCAGCTTACTGGTCTCGGGAATAAACTTGGCTTTTTGCATAAGACCCGGGATATCCTTGACTTTCAGCTCCTGATTTTCGGATTTGACATAGTAGCGGATGCAATCCTTGATGTGCATGATCCCGATAATGTTATCAATGTTCTCAAGAAAGACTGGAAATCTGGAAAACTTTTCATCCAGAATGCTTTCCATGGCTTCTTTCAGCGTCATTTCACCGTCCACTGCACTGATGTTTTTCCTGTGTGTCATGATCTCTGATGCACAGGTTTCATCCAGATCAAAAATGTTAGTGATCATTTCCGCTTCGCTTTCAAGGATCTCTCCTTGTTCCTGGCCTTCATTCAGCATAGAGACAATTTCATTTTCAAATTCATTGTCATCTTTCTTCTTGAAAATCCTGCTGAAAAATCCCGCTCGAGGGTTCTCGTCCATTTTTAAATTAACTCCTTTTAACTCCTATCCTTGATCCCGAAACACTTTGCTTCAGAACCAATCTATTTTAACAGTAACCTATTTATTTCACAACTAAACTTTTACGGCGGTGATAGATGCGCGGAACACGCTCGCTCACACTGCAGACGATCTCGTAATTGATCGTCTCTGCCAGATCAGCGAGTTCTTCTGCAGTGATCTCCGCATCTTTCTGGCTTCCGATCAAAACGACCTCATCAAACTGTTTTACTTTACTGATCTTGCTGACATCGACCATCAGCTGATCCATGCAGACTCTTCCAATAATTGGAGCCTTTTTTCCGTGAATCAGAACATGACCGCGATTCGACAAAAGACGGAAATAACCGTCTGCATATCCGACCGGAACCGTTGCAACGATCGTATCCTTTGGAGCCGTCCATGTCGCCCCGTAGCTGACCACGCTTCCCTCTTTGATCGTTTTTACCATCGTAATGTGACTCTTTAGTGAAAGGGCTGGCTTTAATGGAATGCTGCGGACATATTTGGACGGATACAGACCATACATCGCAATTCCTAAACGCACCATATCAAAGTTTGCAAGACTTAAGTTAATGGCAGCGGCACTGTTGGAACAATGCTTGATCGGGATCTGGATCCCGGCTTTGGAAAGATCGTTGAAGAATTCGCCAAAGGACATGATCTGCTTCATTGCAGAAGCCTTGCTCCGCTCATCTGCAGCAAAGAGATGTGTGAACAGGCCTTCGATCTCAATATTCGGAAGATCCCCTATCTTTTTGATCACGGCAATGCTCTCTTCCTTTGCAGCAAAACCGATCCGGCTCATTCCCGTATCGACTTTGATATGGATCTTTGCAGTCTTCTTGATTCTTACAGCCGTTTCAGAGATCTTTTTTGCCATCTCATAGTCATAGACGGTCAGGCGGATGTCGTTCTTTATAGCAGTTTCATTCCATTGATGATGGATATAGCCCAAAATGAGGATCGGAAGTTTCACGCCTCCATCCCGAAGCTGCATTGCTTCTTCTATGGTTGCCACCGCAAAAAAGTCGACCAGATCATCTACATTCTGCGCGATCGGAACAGCCCCGTGGCCATATCCATTCGCTTTGATGACAGCACAGACTTTTGTTTCTTTTCGGATTCCTTTTTTAACTGCCTTGATATTTTTTCGGATCGCATCCAGATCGATATCGGCCCGGATGCGGAAAAACTGATTATCCATTACTTCTGCTCCTTTGAACGGCTGATCGCGAATGACAATTCCAAAAGAGAATCCAAAAGATGGACGTCTTTTACAATTGCATCACTTGGAAGCTCAAGATCCGTATGGGCAAAATTCCAGAAATACCGGATCCCGAGACTGTAAAGCTGTTTTGAAACCTGTATCGCATCTTCTGAAGGGATCGTAAGTGCAGCGATATCGACTTTATGTTTCATGACAAAGCTGACAAGTTCATTCAGGTGACGGACTTTCACGCCATTGATGCTTTTGCCGCAAAGCGTATCATCCACGTCAAACATTGCGCAGAATTTAAAGCCATGAGAAGAAAAACCTTTATAACGGACAAGCGCCCGGCCTAAGTTTCCGGCACCGATCACGATCAGGTCATGTGCCTGCTCAACGCCTAAGATCTTTCCGATTTCATTATAAAGGCTTTTGACGTTATAGCCGTATCCCTGCTGACCGAAGCCACCGAAATTATTCAGGTCCTGACGGATCTGAGATGCAGTCGCTTTCATCAGCTTGCTTAATTCCTCGGAAGATACTCTTTCGACACCCTGTTCGATCAGGGTTCTGAGATACCGGTAATATCTTGGTAATCTGGCAATGACTGCCTTTGAGATTTGATTTTGTGTAGCCATACTCAAATTATAATACGCTAAAAAACAGTGTCAATACTAAATAGTAGAATTTTTAACAATCTTGTTAAGAATTCTACAAA
>JAZQCK010000066.1:0-2196 GCA_045546255.1 Lachnospiraceae bacterium
AGCGATCAACGCCGGCAGAGCGATCATAAACGGCCGGATAAAATTCGTAAAACGCCAATGATTCTTGAAGAGACTTTCGATCAGGAAGAATAATATGATCACAATGCCTAAATAGAACGGCATCCTGGAGTTGGTCTTCCAATAAAAGAAGACATGGACTGCTGCCAGGATCACAAATTCCCAAATCCTTAGTTTCTCCTTGCGAAGATAAATGTATTGAAGCAAAAAGCCAAGGAACATGGAAGCGCCGGTGCTGGTATAAATAAAGCCAAGTCCTTCTCTGACGGCATCATCGCGGAACCAGATCGTGTTCGGCGCAAGCCCAATCTGGCTACAGACCACCGTAACTAAGATGACCGCACCCGTCAGCATCGCGGAAATCGTAACAACCCTTCTGCTGTTTTGACCATAGGCTGCACCAAAGATCAGAAAATAAACGATCATCGTCTTGTTATTGGCATAATATGCACTGATCGCAATGATCACCGCCAAAATGCCATAGCCAATGATCACTCTCCAGTTATACTTTTTACAAATGAAGTTCAAAAGAATGACAACTGCAGAGAGTGCAGCTGAGGCATATTCAATCAACGAAAGTACAAGTTCCACTCTTCCTGCTGCGTCCAGCGGACACCATGCGGTTAGACTTAAAAGACCTGCCAGCAAAAAGAAGATCCATGCGATATCAAAGAGTCTGTCCTGTATCTTATTTTTATTCAGCCAATTTACCATTTACTTTGTCCACATATTCTTGAATTTTGCATACGCTTTGGAATTAAAGAGTTTTCCATACAGCACTGGCGCATTCTTATAGCGGTTCAAACGCTGAAAGAGCTTATATCTTCGGTCTGTCATCTTAACCAGCGCCGGCTCTTTCCGAAGGAGATATTCACGGAAGATGGCCGCTTTCTTTCTCCCATCTTTTTTGTCCGGGTTTTTAACTAAAAGGGTCGCATAATTGCTGTTTACCGCTACTGCGATCCTTTTTCTCAAAAACTCATCCCGGGCTTTCCCCATCGGTTTATACGAAATATAGTAATCCAGGATGCGCTCTACAACCATTTGGTGATTGCTGACCCGCTTTGCCTGGTTCTGGAAATTCGTACTCTGGTTCACGTCGCCGATCCGGTATTCATACAGCATATCCGGAATCACCAGTATCCGGTCTGCATGAACAAACGGAAGGATGGCAAATTCCTGATCTTCATAATAGGTATGCTCACTCATCCGAATTCCGGTTTCTCTTAAAAACTCTGTATTAAAACACATGGAATGAAAATCCAGACAATTACTTACGTCATCATATTTATCCGCCAGCTTGATCATATCGATCTGTCTGTCATTTACACTGCTGACCGGTGAATATTCCAATACGATGCCATTTGAAATATTCACGGTTTTAAATCCCATGATCACAGCTTCAACATCCGATGCTTCCAGCTTATCCAGGATGCCTTTTAAATTTTCTGTTGTGATCCAGTCATCTGCATCAACGACTTTGTAATATCTGCCACTGGCTGCATCCAGACCGGCGTTGATACCGGATCCATGTCCGCCATTTTCTTTATCGATCACGCGAACGTCCATTGGATACTTTGCCTGATAAGCATGAGCAATCTCGCTGGTCCGGTCTTTTGAACCGTCATTTACAACGATGATCTCCAGGCGGTCATCAACTCCGCACATAGAATCCAAGCATTTCTCAAGAAATGCCTCAGCGTTATAAGATGGAATTGCAATTGTCAATTGTTTCATTTCTGCACCACTTTTGATTTATAGTTTCGTAAAAACTCCTGCTATTGTACCAACTCCATAGCAAATATGCATCACCAAAAAGATTACGGGAAGCGCCAGGTTCGTAATATAAAACCCTTCTCTTACTGACCCCAGGATTGTAAATGCAATTGCCATAAGAAAGTATAAGCCCCACAGCGCAACACACAGCCAGGGAAAACCAACCGCTGCAATAATCGCTGTGATTACAATCGCCAAAACAAACAGTGCCGGGACAAAGTGGAAAAGTGAAAAGCACCCCGGCGCGATCTTACTTGTCTGGCTGACCGCTTTTCCGTTTCCGAACTTCTGCTTCAACATGGCTTTGAGCGAGGACCGCATATACTGATAGTAAATAATCTTCGGGTCGTAATGCAGCTTAAAGCCCGCTTTTTTCATACGGAAGGACATTTCGTTATCTTC
>JAZQCK010000067.1:0-12941 GCA_045546255.1 Lachnospiraceae bacterium
TTTTCACCGCTGCCCTGTATAAACATCGCAATCAGATCACCAAGTCCGGACGGAATGTCGAAATTTGCATAGTATCGATTATCATACAAACTGCTTCCAGTAGTGACTGTTACATCCCTAAATACGGTCCTGCTATTTAACATTGTCAATGAAATGATAAGATAATAATGGAGGTGATCAGTATGATGGAAGAAATCATTTCAACAATTTTACACAAAATGATAAACCACATGTCGATGGAGCAAGAAAAGCAGTTGCAGAATGTCCTATATGCAGTGCTGGGGAAGTATGAGATCAAGGAACCATGTCGGGATCTCATGTGCATTGATAAGTCTTGGGAAACAGATCTGCAGAGATTTATAGAGCGCAAAAGAATCTCAGGAAAGTCAGAGAGAACGCTGAAACAGTACAAGTATCAGCTGGAAAAGGCACTGACATACATCAACAAATCGGTTGATAAAATCACTGAGGCAGACCTTAACGGATATCTGGAAGCATATAAGCGGGTAAGGGCCGTGAGCAATAGCTACCTGGATGATATCAGAAGGACAATGACCAGCTTTTTCGGATGGCTCCATAAGAAGGGATTCATATCGAGGGATCCGGCAGCAGGCATTGATCCGATCAAGGTAGAAAAGAAGATCAGGAAGGCATACAGCGATGAGGAGCTGGATATCTTAAGGAGGAAGGCACAGAACTTGAGAGACCAGGCGCTGATAGAAGTCCTGTATGCCACTGGAGCCAGGATCAGCGAGATCTGTTCCCTGAACCGGGAGGATGTCCATATTACTGATCGGGAGATCATCGTCAACGGTAAAGGGGCAAAAGAAAGACAGGTCTTCCTGACTCCGGTAGCGGCCATGTACCTTCTGGAGTATCTGCGACAAAGAACGGATGATAATCCTGCACTTTTTGTCAGCCTGAAAAAACCATATAACCGGCTGACCACACAAGGAGCAGGGCAGATGCTCCGGGCACTTGGCAGGGACCTGGGTATAGAAAATGTGCATGCCCACCGATTCAGGAGGACGATGGCCACACACCTGTTGAAACGAGGTTGCCCACTTGAAGAGGTAAAAACGATACTGGGACATGAAAAAGTAGAAACCACTCTGCTATATGCTCTGGTCGATAAGACAAATGTAAAATCTGATTATCATAAATATATGGCAGCGTGATCCGGATCGAGGGCAGCAGGCCGGGAGAGATTCCGGCCATGTTTTCGTGTCATATTTCGTGTCATATGGCGCTGTAAAATGACCTAAATATCGTAAAATAACGAGGATGATTGTAAAATAACAAGGTCAAAAAAACCGCGTAAATAAAGGAATCCTTTACTTACGCGGTTTTTGAAATCAGCTGGAAATGGGACTTGAACCCATTATGTAAATGCTAAAGGTACTGTATTTACTGCATTCATGGCATTCCGTGTCATATTTCGTGTCATATTTTAAATCTGGAGAAGTAATCATTTGCCTTTTCATTCATTTCCTGCTGTATCTCACTCATGGAATGCCGATATACAGCTTTAAGAGTAGAATCTGTTGCCCATCCACCGCGCTGCATGATGTACTGATCCGGAATTCCAAGGGCATGCTGCATGCTGGCACTGTAATGCCGAAGATCATGAAAACGAAAATGAGGAAGATCAAGCTTCTCAAGGATCCGTGCAAATCTGTGAGAGATGGCAGCAGGCGTCAGATCTGTCACACGGCCATTGATGCTGGTAAACTTTTCAGCAACAAAATCGGGAAAAACAATGAAACGATCACCGGCATATGATTTTGGAGATTTAATGCGCAGCGGATCCGCGCTGATCTTTGTCTCCACCATGGCCTCGCAGACATGGACCACGTTACCTGATATATTTTCAGATCTGAGAGCACAGATTTCACCTCTTCGCATCGGGCCAAAAGCGGCAAGCATGACAGGCAGCTCCATCTTGGTTCCTGCAATCTCATCCATGATGGCCTTGATATCTTCTTCGGTCGGTATATAGAGATCAGGTCTTTTCTTCTTTGGAAGTTCCATATAAGGAGAGTATTCTGGACGGTATGCTTTCAGGACTGCAGTGATCAGGCCGGAAATATTTCGGAGCGTTTTCGGTGAGAGATCATTTCTGGCAGCAACATTGATTGCATTCTGCAGATCCCGGTCTGTAAGACGGTCAACAGAGATGCTTTTGATCTCATCCAGATGATTCCGCAGGATAGAACGGTATGCTGCAATAGTGGAAGGAGACAAGACTGCTTCTCGACTGTCAATGTACTTTTTAGCTGCTTCTCCGAATGAAAGCTTAACAGATTTTTCCTGTTTGCGATCAATGGCAAACTGAGCCGCAAGATATTCGGCTTTTTTCTTCGTGTCTGCCGTAAAAGACTCATATCTGCTTACCTTCCTGCCGTTTACAGTTTCATACCCGGCGAAGACACGGCATCGCCAGGATCCAGAAGGAAGCTTCTTCGCTGATGCCATAGTATACCTCCTTAAAAAATGGCGCAAAAATAGCGCAGTCTCCTTGTTCTGCGCTCCGAAAGGTGGTATACTCAAAATGCTTGTGGTATAGCTTTTCGGAGCTATGCTTGCCGCTCATCCTGTTACCAGCAGGGTGGGCGGTTTTTCTTAATTCAACATGTCTTCATATTTTTGCTTCAATTCGATAATCCTGCCATCATTGTTGCTTTCAAAATAATAGTCCGCTGTCATTAAACCATAATAAACATCACTATCATGCATATATTCGCTGTCCGCCAGGGCGGTCTCAGCTGAGTCTTTAAGGCTGCTTATACGTTTCGAGGCTTCGTTTCCATCAATATCAAAGTTTAAATAAGCATCAAAAATATTAATTGCTTGCTGAATGTAAATTTCTGCAGCGTCGGAATATGCAGCGTTAAGATAAATTCTTTCAAATTCTAATGAATCACTGGGTGCTCTACGTGCTTCGTCCAATCCATCCTTAAGTTCCAGAGTATCAAAAATGAGCATATTACTTTGAATAATACTTTCAGGACAATCTCCATATACAGACAATGTCAGACCATAATGAAATTCATCGGTGGACAGATCTTTCAAATATGAAATATGATCGTCATATTGGACGGTAACTTCTTTCATGTCTTCGCTGATCTCTATGACATCTCCGGAAACAGGTTCGCCAGTTACAAAAACAGAGTCCGGATACTTTTCGTCACTTATGGGCAACAAATGCAAATACACATAATCTTTGTCGGATAGTGTTGATCTGGAATCGGATACAAACAATTCTCTACCAACTTTAGAATTAATGGCTTCATAGATATCCATGTTCTTTTCCGGGATATATGAAAACGAGAAATATTGATCACTATACTCCACAGAATCAGAAGCCATAACAGGCAAAGAGAACGAAAGACAAAATATCGTAGCACACGCTACCAGAGCACATCTCTTGGTCATTTTTTGGTTATTTCCTTTATATAAACAATATTACTCACGCGGTGTGAGATTCGATATCTTTTGTATACTTTTCCTGCTCAGACAGGTCTACAGCATAATCGATTAACTTCTGCTTTCCAGTAGGATTAAGACTTTGATATACAGAGATTAATCTATCTTCGTTGACATCTGGCTTTTTCTCTTGTTTTTGCTCGACAAGATCATCAAGATCTAAGAGATAAGAGGGCGTGCATTCCAAGACATGAGCCATCTTCAGAATTATAGACCGTTTTATATTTTCGACTCTGCCATTTTCATACTTTGCAATAGCAGATTTTTGAAGCCCAATCTTCTGTGCAAGCTCTTCCTGGGTATAACCAAGCCTTAGACGTTGCTGTTTGATTCGATCCTGCATTGCCATTTTATCACCTCCAATTCGAATCGTGTCTTAATAGTAACACGAAGTGATTGGAAAGACAAGAAAAAGTGTCTTAAAAATCATAATTTCTGATTGACATACAAAAAATCCCATGTTATGATGCAAGTGTCTTGATAAGACACCAAAAATAGGGAGGTGAGAATTTGAACAAAAACGCTTTAGAATCTATCATGAAATTATATGGAGACACAGGAGGGGCATTAGCCAAATATATCGGTGTCGCAAGAAGCACGTTCTCGGCAAAGATCAATGAGAAAAATGGAGCAGAATTTACACAAGGGGAAATAATGGCAATCAAAAACCGTTACAACCTAAGTGCTGAACAGATTGAAACTATTTTTTTTAACGACAAAGTGTCTATATAAGACACTTTTTAAGGACGGAGCAGAAATGAACTACAAGAAAGAAATCATAAAAAGGATTCTTGAAATGTCAGGCAGCTATGCACCGTACAACATTTTCAGCGATTGGATTCAAATGTGTTCCTTGTCGATTCAAAACGCCGTCTGTATGTTCCATGGGAAGCTTTGGGAAGATCGGGAACGGGCATAGATAGCGAGGTGCCGAAATGAAAAAGTATACGGTTTGGATTTCTAACCACGAAACCAAGAAACAGGACCTGCTGGAAGTATGGGAGATGGAAAGAGAGCATATCACATCTCACGACATGAAAAACATTATTCTGGGCCTTTTTGAAACAGCAGCTGAAGGCATACAGAATAGATTTCTTACCGCAGAGGTAATGATCGAGAAGGCCCATCTTTTTACTGTAAAGGCGGAAACGATGGTAAACGGAGCCATGATCATCGTAAACATCTTTGTCCAGAGACCAGGCGAATGCTTCCGCCAGATCAGGAGAATGGTTCTTGCAGAGTAAAGGAGAATGAAAAAATGAAAAGAAAACTTAGAGAAGTTCTTGATGTTATTGAGGACATTATGTCTTCAGGGGATACGACATTTTTCATTTCCATTTTTTTATCTGTAGCAGCTATAGTGATGAGCCTTCTTAGGATGTTTGGAGGGTAACAGTATTGAAAAAGAAAAAGGATAAAATTGAAGAGTTTGACAATGAGTTAATCCATTTCATATGGACAGTCTTCGTGAGTATGATAACGGCCATCATAACAGTTTTGATATATAGATAGTAAGAATGGCCGTGATAGCAGAGACAAATATTGGCGTAACGATACTGCGAAAAAGAAAGTTTATAAGCTTTTTGAGGCTCATCTGATATGGGTGGAAACCGCGGTATGTGATGGTGAAAGAGTGATTATGAATAATCTTCACATAACCCTCCGAATCGAGATAGTCGATAATCTGGTATATCTCTTTTTCATACTTACTGTAGTCATACACCTTGTCAATATCGGACTGCAGGCAGATGTATGTGGTATTCCACAGGAAATTGAAAACATCACCGGATGAAGATGCATATTTACGAACACCTTTGAGGACTGCATTTGTCTGATGAGTAAGCATAGAACACCTCCGTTTTTGAATATTATACCACGGAGCGATGATGAGGAGGCGATAAGATGCCAAGAGTTAACCTGGGACGCGATAAGCGGAACGACATTCTTCGGATGACCATAGATTCAGGAATGGCAAGACGAGGAATCAGCAACAAGAAAGATCTGGCCCTGGCAGCAGGCGTCAATCAGAACACTTTCTACTATAGATATAAGCATCCGGAGACATTCACCTTCGGAGAGCTGAAGAGGATCCTGGACATACTGAAAATCCCGGACGAAGAAAAGGCAGGTATTTTATGATTCGGAAAATCAAAAGAAGGAACAGAAGAAAGAATGTTTGGCTGTCAAGGAAGTTTGCGGCAGCACTGATCGGAATAGGCTACGGCATGGTATTTGCCGAGTTCGCCTGGATCTGTCTGCTGGGGTCGAAGATGGCCCTGATCGGGGGAGCCATATTCGGGTACATGATCTATAACTTCTATTTGGGGATCTGCCAGGACCTGATAGAAGAGAGGGAGAGGCGTAGGACATGGGAAATTGGTGGCCGGAAGGAGTCTGCTGTACATGCATCATCGAAAAGTGGTGCACAGAAAGCGACCGAGGGATCCCGTGTACGCATTATGTACAAATGACGATCAAACAGGCGCAGGACAAATTGGCAGCAATGCCGGAGCGCTTCATGGAATACTTCAGAAGGAAGGATTACAGCCAGGCCCTTCATATATATAAGACAGCTTTGACTGTTGCGGTTTTTCTTGAACTGCCGGAGGACCAGAAAACAAAACTATTCGGCAGCAGGCAGCAGGATCCGCAGGTGGACGGACTGTTTCCGGAGAGCATGGTGCAGAAATGCATAGAACTGACGGAGATCAAAAGAAGGGACGAGAGGGAAATGATCCTCTGGGACAAGTTCTGCCGCCAGTACGGGATAAAATAAAAGGCTTGCGCAAATAGGTAAATGCGCAAGCCAAGCCCGGAGGCTATGATGATCAGCAATTTAAATATAGCATCCGGGCGGATTACTGTCAATGAAATGCGGGGGCTGCGGCCCTCTTAATCAACTCGATAAGCGTATTAAACTTACGTCTGGATGAAATATGTATGTTCGTGAAAAGACAATGCTTCCGGACCGGATCGAGATCCATGAAAAGCACACTGGCCGATATGGTGCTCCGGGAGAAAGAAGAGGTAAGAAAAGCAAGGCCACCTCCGAACAGGTAGCACGGCAGAACAGGTGGAAAAAAATATCACACATTCGTCATCTGCTCCTGATGAACTTCCAGCAGTATGACTATTTCACCACCCTGACATACAGAACGGGAGAGAGACCGGAAACGCTGGAAGAGGCGAAGAAGGATTTTCAGGCGTTCATGAAGAAAGTCAGAGCCTACTACAAGACCCAGGGCGTCCCATGCAAGTGGCTTGTAGTAGGTGAACGGGGTTCCCGTGGTGGCATCCACTTCCATCTGGTTCTGAACCGTGTCCGGGATGGGGACCGGATCATAGCAGAGTATTGGAAACATGGCGGCAGGTCAACGGAGCTGATGCGTCAGCCGGAGACATTCGGAAAGCTGGCGGAGTATCTGGCAAAGCTGCCAAAATCAAAACAGGATGAGAAATCCTACTTTTCGCACGCAAGAGGCCTCCTGGAACCGAAAGTGATCCGGGAGGTCATGAAACGAAAAACGTTCCAGGAAAAACCGTTTGTTCCGAAAGGTTACTACCTGGACAAAGGATCAGTCCGGGAGGGAGAGAGCTGCGTGACCGGCCATCCATACCGGCTGTATACAGTGATGAGGTGTTGAATGTTTATAAAAGCTAGTGTTTTTGAAAGAATGCTGAAAACAGCCTGGAACAAATACGGTCTCCACATCCAGAGGGACGATGAGGCCATAGGCATATCAGGAGGATATTGGGCTGTATGGATCAGGTATGAGGAGATGCCCAAGGAATACCTTGGCTCAATCATCAAAGTGACGGGATACATTCCGGAGATCGGGGAAGAAGTTCTCTGCACATCAGACAGCATCCAGCAGGAAGTAGGATGTTCCAGTCTGGATCTGATGGACAGAGCAATGAAGGCAGAGACGAAGGTGATCCCAACGAATGTCATCATTATAGGCTGCGGAATACCGTTCCGGATGATGGTTGGTGCCGACAATAGTGTCGGCAGCATTTACGAGCCTGCGCTGCAGAGTGTGGATGCAACACAGATAGACAGGAAGGCAGGCCATACATCCATTACCGGTCCGGTAAAGGGAGCGAGAGGGAATAAGTTTTTCTGGTACAACAATGTCATGGCTCTTTCGATCAGGACGAATGACACGCCGCCTGCCATCGATGACGATGTTGAGGCAATCGGTGACTATCTTCTGGAAAGAGAACTTGGCAATGATGATTCCGAAAGCTAAATCGAGGTGTCGAAAAAAACATACACCTTCGATTCTGCAGAAAAAAGACGGATGCTGTTATCTCTGCATGCGCCTGCATGGAGACTACAGGAAGCATGCGGTCATCCATGAGCATCATGTATACGGAGGCCCGAACCGGCCCATATCAGAAGCACAGGGATTCAAGGTATATCTATGCCTGGAGCATCATGAGACGGGGCCTGAAGCGGTCCACAGGAATCATGACATGATGATTCTTGTGCAGCAGGACATGCAGAGAGCATTTGAGAAGTCTGACACAAGGGATCATTTCATGCAGCTGATCGGGAAAAACTATTTGTAGGAAGACCAATATGAGCGAAACAAAGCGGAAATATTCAGGAGTAACGGAAAAGAACCGAGAAACCAGATATAGAGTCACGGATCTTGCAAGGCTTCGGAAGAAATGGCGTGCCGGTCTGCGGATCAGCATGAAAACGAGAAATTACAGAGAACTTGGAGACAGCTTCGGACGTGAGGAAATGGTGATCGTAAAACCATACGACTATCACGTCAGCTGCCGAAAGACAAACGGCCAGAGGGAAAGTTTTTCATATATGGAGCTGGAACGCCTGGCGCGGATCATAAAGTAGGAGGCATATTATGGCATCCCGGGGTGATGAGATCATCAGGCTCCGCAATGAGGGAGCCGTGGCTTATGATGAGATGATAAAACAGCACGGATACGAAGCGGCGCGTCAAATGCTGATCAGCAGGGTAGGAACGCGCTGCAACATAGTCATGACAGCAGATGAATACAATGCAAGCATCACAGCCTTGCAGACTGCAGTCGTAAACACATATCTGACACTCATTTACACGACACTGCACGATGTTTATGGATTCGGGAAAAAGAGGCTGCAGGATTTCAAGAAACATTTTGATGAGCTGACTGCGCTTTGCTATACAACCGATAAGCAGGGACGGAGGTATATCACAGTCACTGACTGCGCTAATGACATAAACCGGCTTTATAACATGGGGATCAATGCAGAGGTGGTGAATGATACTGAATCGACATCAGGGCCGATGCAGAACCGGCTGGCGAATGTGGATGAAATAATCAATATCCTGAGGAAAAGAGGATTCCAGGACGCAGCGGACAGCATCTGGAACGAAGTCTATGGTCCGGAGAAAGAGATAACAAAAGCCAGGACAAAAGAGCAGCGGGCGATCGCAAAGCAGAGGAGACGGGAAGACAGAAAATACATTGCACCAAACATGAATCTCTTTGATCCGGAGGTGTGCGGAGGCTATATGGCTATCTTTGCTCACGTCCTGAGTGATATGGGCATGGATTCCGACCGGATCGTGACGGTCTGCCAGGATGTCAACGAGATGCTGGGTGAGGTGCTGGAACAGGGAAAAGCCAGGTCAGACGCGCTTGTAAAAGAACTGGAAGAAGAAACGGGGATTGTATTTGAGTGATGGAAAGCTACACAAAAAAGAAATCGGACAAGCTGGGAGCGGAGCAGGCGAGGATAGCGATGCACGACCAGGAAGTAAAGCACGGAATCAGTCCATATACCAGGAAATACATGGAAATGTTTGTCAGACCACGGCAGAAGGAGGAGAAAACGATGAAAGTCTTATCTGCAGACAAAGTGAAGAAGTTGCCGCCAGGAACGGACGTGTTCCTGGTACGGGAATCGAACGGATCCAAGGGGAGACTGTGGATCGTAAAGGTCGGGAAAAAGAAGATGCTTAAAGGGATCTATTCGGAGCATGAGATTAAAGACAGGCCGGGATGGCATTATGAGGTGGAAACATGAGCGGCCAAATGACGTTGTTTGATATCGGACTTACAAAAAATGAATGGCAGTACGATGAAGACAACGGGCACGTAATGTGCAGATGTCCAAAGTGCGAAGGGCGGTTAATAATAGACGCGTATACATACTTTAACCCATATCGCTATTGTCCATACTGCGGCATGGAACTGGCAGAAGGAAATCTTGTCAGGAAACGTTGCGAAGTATACGGAAGAACAAAAGAGGACGAGCTAAAGACAAGGGCCGATATTCTGCAATGGAAAAAGGAGTTTAAGGCAAAGTATGGATACCATAAACCACCCGCCGCACTACACCAGCGGCAAAATTGAAGTAATAGATTTTATTGAAGACCAACACTTAGGTTACCACTTAGGCAACGTCATTAAGTACGTGTGCCGGGCAGGCAAAAAAGACCCGGAAAAGGAAATAGAAGACTTGAAGAAAGCTGAATGGTACTTGGTGCGATACATTGGAATTTTGTTAGGGGGTGAACAGAATGACCATTGAAACAATGAGGGAACATAGCGGTTATAGGGATGTTATGGCAAACGGGGTATTAACGGCGGTACGCGAGATTTTAGACAGGCCCGAAACCATAGATATGAAGGTGGCAGAAATCCGTAACGCTATAGATGCATATGACAGCTTTTTTCAGACAGGGAGGACGGTTTTGTGACCGATAAACGCACGGAAAAACGCACGGAAACGCACGCGTGCGATTATATCAGTATACTGTCGGAATTGCGTAGCCAGTACAACTGTTTTGATGAAGCCGAACAGCCTTACTATCGTACGCTGTCCGAAGCGATCAAGGTATTATCCATACAGCCTGATGTTCCCGACATTTATGCCGGTAACATTGAAAACAAAACAGGGGCAGACGTCCAGAAAATGCAAGACCTTGAGCAGGCAGAGATCCAGAAGGCTTACGAACTTGGTAAGCTGGATGCGATGGATGAAATGCTACATTGGATTCCGTGCAGTGAGAGGTTGCCAGAACATAGTGAACGCTATCTCGTATCTGTTCTTGATGGCATAGACCGCAGAACAACCGTTGCGCCGTATCTTCCACGGAGTAGGACGTGGTCACTGACGGGTCGCATGGCCTATTGGAAGGTAATTGCCTGGATGCCACTGCCAGAACCGTATCGGGAAGGAGAAGACAATGACAGAGCGTAGTTTTGATAAGATGATTTCATACTTTAATCACAGGGTTGCAGACATGGATATTAACCAAGACTACAAAATGGAACTGCTTGGAATGATAACGGCACTTGGGTTTAAACACGAAAAGCTCGCACAGCAGTGGATACCGTGCAGTGAGAGATTACCGGAAACACATAAAGCAGGCGATTCAGTTATCGGTATTTTCATGCAAAGTAAGCCTGTATTAGTTTACGGCGTGCCAGAGTATGAAAGTGAATATAGTTTTAACGTAGTGACTTATTGCGACGATCTGGACGGAATTACATATTGGTCTACTGATGCGGTAACAATTAACAAAGTAACAGCATGGATGCCGTTACCCGAACCATACAAAGAAAGGCAGGCAGACAAATGATGGAAGAAGATAAATTAATTAACCATATTGCTTTACGTCTTATCAAAGTGCAAGCCAATTTTGCAATGGAAGACAATAACGAAAAAGAGGCGTTGAATCTTTGTCACTATATCGCGGGGGTTCTGGATCTGGCGGAAGAACTGAAAAAGTTTTTGAGCGCATAAAGAAAGGACAGAAAGAAAATGAAGTGTGATAAATGTGGAAAAGTATTTGTTGTTGGCAACCGTCCTGATGGACTGCCAAATGGTGCTGCATTTGTAGCAGCTGACGGAAACAAAGTGACGATGTGCGCGGACTGTCTTATCAAGATGGGCGAAGAACTGGAAAAAGAAAATGGATCTCGCGGATGAAAAGGAGGGATGATATATGACAACATTCATAATCCTGGCTGGTGCTCTGATAATATTAGCAGCCGTCACGATGATCGATGAGAGGTGGTAACTGCATTGATAACTCTTGAGTTTAGCGGAGTATGTAAAAACTGCCAGTTCATGGACCTGCATGCAGAAACAATACTGATTAACTCTATAGATGATCCTCATGAGGTTCTCACATCAGTTAAGTGCAGCCATGAGGGAGCATGTATGAGGATTTTGAGAGAATATGCAAATAGTGCTGATGAGCGAAACGAGACCGAAAACCAAAATGATTGTTGATCATTATGGGCAGCAGGATGAATGTCATCAACTCCAGGAAGAATGTGGAGAGTTGATCACTGAATTAGCCGAGGCAGATATGATGAACAACAGGATGATCGCAGGACTGGGACGTCTGATCAAGGAGCTGAACCATTTCTGCAGA
This sequence comes from Lachnospiraceae bacterium, assembly GCA_045546255.1. Classification (GTDB taxonomy): domain Bacteria; phylum Bacillota; class Clostridia; order Lachnospirales; family Lachnospiraceae; genus RGIG5612. Next base: position 11,889 of record JAZQCK010000067.1, read on the forward strand.
AAGGAAAAGACCAGGATGCCGGAGGAAGGGAAGGCGAAGATCGCGACAGAAATAGCAGACGTGCTTGTCTCGATAGAGAACGTCATATACGCGATTGGCCTTGATACCGATGAGATCATGAAACAGATGGAAGAAAAGCGTGATCGCCAGATCAGAAGGATCAAAGGAGAGAGTAACTGATGGATGCACGGACATATCTGGAACGGATATCAGAAATAGACCGGAAGATAACGAGACTGCAAAGCAGACTCGATGACATCAATGCGCAGAAGACGGCGATCAAATCACCTGCGAATATGCAGCAGGCGGCAGCAGGCGGACCGGATCGCGAGGAAAGACTGATTTCGATGATCGAGAAGGCGGCACGGATCGAGAAGGTATTAGTCGGGGAGATTGATTATCTAATCGACCTGAAGGAAAAGATTTCCAGAGAAATAGACGGTCTGCCTGATAAAAGACACAAAGATGTCCTTTACTACAGATATGTCCGGTGCATGAGGTGGGAAGATGTAGCAAAGACCATGAATTACAATGAACGCTGGGTGAAAGCCCTGGGAGATGAAGCACTTGAGTCATTTCGGGAAATGTACCTGAAATGAAACACAGCACGAAACAGCACTTTTGTTTATGCTATTATGATATTGGCGAAACGTGCGTTATGCAGGTTTTCGTCTCCGAACCCAGGGAACCCGGCAAAGGTTCCCTTTTTGATTGGTGATGACATGAAAGAATTTGCCCGTAAGTTTTATTTCTCAAAAGCCTGGCAGGCATGCCGGGACGGATACATTGACCAGCGCAGAGGAATCGATGGTGGAATGTGTGAGGAATGCCATTCTGAGCCGGGATACATCGTGCATCATAGAAAGCATTTAACTCCGCAGAACATTATGGATCCGGAAATCACGCTCAACTGGTCGAACCTGGAATTCGTCTGCAAAAATTGCCACGACATTTTGCATGGGCACTGCAATCAACAGAAAAATCCTTCCCGCGTTTGGTTTGACGCCACAGGCCAGGCTCATGAGGCCCCCATGAAAACAGGCCACATATAGG
>JAZQCK010000068.1:0-10086 GCA_045546255.1 Lachnospiraceae bacterium
CCGGGAAGCCACAAGGCACACAAACTCCTTCATACAAGCTATGTTGCAAGACCGATGTACAACGATCCGAAATCCAAGAGATAAAAGATCTGCGCACAAAGAATTGCAAGTGACTTTCATTAAAACAAAGGGCGGGGAATAATCCCCGCCCGGTTTTTAATCTCTTTTTTTCTGGTTACACTCTTTACTTTTTCGTCTTTTGCTTTCCTTTGTTTTGTTTCTGTTTCATCTGCTCGGCACGAATCGCATTGATATCTTTTCCGACCATTCCGCCGATCACATCAAACGCTTCTTCCTGGCTAAGGTTCGCTGAAAGCGCCTGCTGAAGCGCCGGACCCTGATTGACCTTTTCCAGTTTTTTATAGAATTGTTTATTAATGGAAAGTTTTATCGTCCTTCTATTTTCCGGAGGAACTTTTCGGTCGACCATTTTGCGTTCCACAAGGCTGTCAACCATACGGGAGGCTGTGCTTTTGGGCAGATCCACGTATTCGCACAATTCTTTCAAGGACACTTCCCCATGAGCGCAAAGTGCTAAAACAACCGTTGCCTCACTGATCGTGAGATCAAACTTCTTGCAGAAATATTTCATTCCATCCATCACGAGACGATAGATCTGGACCATTCCCTGGAACGAAGGCTCATTATTAAAATCTCTCAACGCATTATCCTCCTATCTATTGTATTTTTATCACAGGAAATATTCTGCTGTCAATTTACTTTCTTAAATGAGCTGATTCAGTCATTAAAATAGTGCTTGACGAGTTATTGTTCCTTTTCTATAATGTTCCATATAGGAACTTTTATTAAAGTTGAACAATCCCGTTATGAAACAAAGGAGTGAGAATTATTATGGGTGGCGGTAAATTAATGGCTATTTTGCATTTTATCAATGTATACGGCACGATCATCATGATGCCGATCGCCGTATTAGCATTGCTGCCGTGGCCGTTCCGTGATATTGGTCTGGCGGTAAAAAGAAAGAACGGCAAATCTGACAACTGGCTTTTGAAAGTCTATCGGTTCTTAATGAAGATCCACATCCCATGCGGCATGTATGTTTTGATCGTAGGAATCTATCACACGATCTTCGCATCCATCAACCATGGATGGGGCTTCAACTGGGGCATGGTCACCATGTTCTTCTATCTGCTCGGCTTCGTAGTCTTCCTTCTCCGAAAAGTTATCGGAAGAGTCTGGGTTCCGATCCACCGTTTTGCAGAATATGCAGCAATTACATGTATGTTTATTCACGCTGTACCGGCGCTTCCGATCATCTTTGGCGGAATCGCAACAATGATCTGGCGCGGCGTATTCGGATGATAGGAGGTGTGACTTATGGAATTAACTGCTGGTGTTGGTAATTATATTAATGTATTTGCGTCCATTATCATCATGCCTTTAGTTGCTATCACGTTTGTTATGTGGGTCTGCCACGATATCGGCATGGCAATGAAAAATCCGGACAATTGGTGCATGAAAGTCTATAAGGCACTGCGTAAAAGCCATATTCCGATCGGTGCTATCGCCTGCGTTCTTGGAACATACCATGCAGTCTTTGCAACGATCGACCATGGCTGGCAGGGCATTAAATTTGGAAATGTTACGTTCTTCCTGTTCCTGCTTGGCTTTCTGGTATTTCTGCTTCGAAAGAAGCTCGGCGGGATCTGGCTCCCGCTTCACAGGATCTTCTACGGAGCTGCGATCGTAACGATGCTTTTGCACGCGGTACCGTATATCCCGTTCATTTTTACGAAGATCGTACCTTGGCTTATCACAGGAGAATTCCCGGCATAAGGGCATCATAAGAAGGACCGATTAAGAAGATTTATTTAACCGGGAATGTCTTTCAAAGGCATTTCCGGTTTTGCTTTTAAAAAAAATTAGGGAGTATGTAGGAATTATGATTGGATGCACGAAATTATTATGCGGGACTGCCACAGTTTCGGAAGCCATTAAGCTTCATGGATCAAAAGGGAATATTCCGCATCACATGCTGCAGTTTTCCGCAGTGAACCGGCCGTTGGTCGTATGGAATACAACGAACAGATGCAATCTCAGATGCCGTCACTGCTATCTGCAGGCAGAAGATATTGATTATAAAAATGAACTGACACATGAAGAAGCTTTGGCAATGATCGATGATCTTGCTGAAATGAAAGCGCCGGTCCTGCTCTTTTCAGGCGGTGAGCCTTTGCTTCGTCCGGACCTGATGGAACTGGTCGCCTATGCGGCCGAGAAAAACCTTCGTCCGGTTCTTTCCACCAACGGAACACTGATCACCGATGAAAAGGCGAAGGCGCTGAAAGAGGCCGGGATCCAGTATGTCGGCGTTTCCATTGACGGCGCACCGAAAACCCATGATTTCTTCCGTGCAAAAGAAGGTGCTTTTGCTGAAGCGATCGAAGGCATCCATGCCAGCCAGAGAGCGGGTATCAAGACTGGTGTACGATTCACACTGAACAAATATAACGAAGCCGACCTGCCGGAGATTTTTGACATTCTGGAAACAGAAAAAATCCCCCGCTTTTGCATGTACCATTTAGTTTATGCCGGCCGCGCAGAAGACATGCTTGAACAGGATATCACGCCGGAGCGGATGCGTGAGATCATGGCTTATGTCGCAGAAAAAACGATCGAGCTGCATGACAAAGGCGTTGAGATTGAAATCCTGACCACAGATAACCACGCGGATGGCATCTGGCTTTATAACCATATCAAAGAGACGCAGCCAGAGCGTGCGGAAGAAGTAAAGCAGCTTTTAGGCATGCACGGAGGCTGCTCTGCGGGAACCAAGTTTGGAAATGTCGATCCGCAGGGCAATGTTCATCCCTGTCAGTTCTGGCAGCACTATACGGTCGGCAATGTGCGTGACGTTCCGTTTTCCAAACTTTGGAATGGAGATGATCCGCTGCTGGTCGAACTGCGTGAAAAAGAAAAACACTTAAAAGGAAAATGTGGCGATTGCAGTTTTAACACCCTCTGTGCCGGCTGCCGCATTCGTGCCCAGTCTGTTCATAATGACCTTTGGGCAGAAGATCCCGCATGCTACCTGACAAAAGAAGAACGAACGGAGAGCGAAGTATGAATCTGATCTCCTGGAATTCAACCAATCTTTGCAATATGCTCTGCGAACACTGTTACCGCAGGGCCGGTGAGGGCGGATTTGAAGGCGGAACGATTCCGCCGGATGAGCTTTCGACAGATGAAGCAAAGCAGATGATCACAGAAATCGCTGCAGCAGGTTTCCGGATCATGATCTTCAGCGGCGGCGAGCCCTTAATGCGGCCTGACATCTGTGAACTAGGAGCATTTGCAAAGACCCGGGGACTGATTCCTGTTCTCGGAACAAATGGAACTCTGATCAGCGAAGATGCCGCTTGCAAGTTAAAAGAAGCAGGGTTTTCTGCTGCCGGCATCAGTCTGGACAGCCTGGATGCAAAGAAGATGGAAGACTTCCGAAAACTTCCTGGATGTTTCGACCTGATCGTCCGTGGAATTGAAAACTGCAAGAAAGCAGGGATCCGTGTTCAGATCCACACAACAATCATGAACTGGAATCTGGAGGAGCTCGAAGCGATCACAGATTTCGCAGTTCAGATTGGCGCAGGTGCACACCACTTCTTTTTCCTGGTCCCGACCGGAAGAGCTGTGCAGATGGAAGACGGCCAAATAAGTGATACCGATTATGAACGAGCGATCCGCAGGATCATGGAAAAGCAAAAGGAAGTTCCCATCGAACTGAAGCCGACCTGCGCGCCGCAGTTTATCAGAGTTGCAGACCAACTGGGCGTAAAGACCAGATTCTCCAAAGGCTGCCTGGCCGGAATCTCCTACTGCATCATCGGGCCAAACGGCGACGTTCGTCCTTGCGCCTATTTAAACAATACCATCGGCAATGTGAAGGAGATTGCCTTTGACAAACTCTGGAAAACACATCCGACGCTGCAGCTTCTTCGGACAGAAGAAGTTGGAGGAAAGTGTGGCGGATGTGACTACAAAAAAGTTTGCGGCGGATGCCGTGCCCGGGCTTTTTATGAGACCGGCGACTTTATGACAGAAGATCCAAACTGCCTGTATCACGCGAACATAAACTAGTTAAACGGAGGTATGAGATGGAATTAACATTGGGATTAAACTATGCCCCCGCCGAAGCAGCGGTGGAAACAGCGGCAATTGATGCGATCGATAAGACATTACTGAATATCACGCAAAAGAATTTCCCGTTGACAAAAACCCCTTTTAAAGATATCGCGGAAGAATTGGGACTAACCGAAGAAGACGTTCTAGAAAGGCTTCAAAAGCTGAAAGATCTGGGTTATATCCGCCGGATCGGTGCTGTATTAGATACCAAGACATTATCATATATTTCCTGCCTTTGCGCCGTGAGCGTCCCGGGAGAATTTATTCAGGATGTGGCCGAGGAGATCAACCGCTGCGAGAATGTCACGCATAATTACCAGCGGAACAATGAACTCAATCTCTGGTTTACCATCACGACAAAAACGCAGAAAGAAATGGATAAGATTCTAAAGCGCTGGGAAAAGAAACTGGGAATTACGATTTACAGATTCCCTGGCCTAAAAACCTATAAGCGAAAGGTTCGCTTCCTGATGAATGAACAGGAGGGACAGTCATGAGTAATAAATTAAACCTCGACGGACTCGATAAAGCCATCCTGGAAATGATGCAGGGAGACATCCCTTTGACGTCCAGACCATACAGAGATCTTGCGGATCTTTATGCGGTTAGCGAAGATGAGATTTTGAAACGCATCGAAGTCTTAAAAGAAAAACACGTGATCCGTAATATCAATGCCTTGCTCTGCCATACAAAGGCTGGCTACACAGTCAATATTCTTGCCGCCTGGACAGCGACTCCGCAGAATGGAGAAACAGAAGAAGAGGCGTTTGACCGCGTTGGTGCTATTCTTTCAGAATCGCCAAACATTAGTCACTGTTATGTCAGAAAACTTCCGGAGTGCTGGGATCATCCGGTATTTGCCATGATGCATGCCTGCTCTGAGGAAGAAATGCAGAACGCCGTTTCCGGACTTCAGGAAGCTCTTCCGACTGAGAGCGTCCGTTTGCTGAGAACCGTAAAGGGTTGGAAAAAGACCAGCGTGAAGTATTTCTAGAGGGGAGTATCATTATGGTTTCGAATCGAGCCTTATTGGGAATTGCCGGCTTCGTATGGCTGGCAGCCGGTGTGAATATCCTACGGATCGGAATCACCGCATTAATAAAAGTATTTGCCGCGGCTGGTTTTTGGCGCATTGTTTTAGTGATTGTTCTCGCAGCCGCCATTTTCACCGGCTTTCATTTCATGTTTTCCAGGATTGTTGGGAAACACACAGTCCGGATTTTAAGTTATCAGACAAAGCAGCCTTTCTGGAAATTCTTTGACCTTAAGAGTTATCTTCTCATGATCTTTATGATGGGCCTTGGAATCTTCCTAAGGCACAGCGGCTGGCTGCCGGATTTCTTCTTCGCCTTTTTCTACACCGGACTCGGCGCGGCGTTAAGTGTTGCCGGCATCCGTTTTCTGATCCGCTGTTTACATTTTGAACAATTAAAAAGTCCTTCCTAATAGCATCAGGAGTGTTTCTGGTTTCTCTCCAATATGCAAAGAGCACATCATCCGAAGATGATGTGCTCTGCTTTTTGTCTTTGTTTTTTTGCTGCCGGCAATTACTGGATTGCGTTAACAGCTTTGCTCATTCTGGAAACCTTACGGCTTGTCATGTTCTTATGATATACGCCTTTGGTCTGAGCTTTGTCTAATTCAACTGTAGCAAGTCTTAATGCTTCCTGTGCAGCTGCTTTGTCTCCAGCTTCGATTGCAGCATAGACTTTCTTGATAGAAGTCTTAACCTTAGATCTGATAGATTTGTTTCTTTCAGCTCTCTTCTGGTTTACTAAGATTCTTTTCTTTGCTGATTTGATATTAGCCAATTTAGTGTCCTCCATTTCTATGTGCGAAGATCAGTGCCTTCGCGATGCTTGCGCTTTCTTACCCCGAGAGAGTGATGGGGTTTTAAAAGCTCGCCGCCCGCTGGGCATGCGGACTTTAGCCCACACGAGCAAAAAATATTGTATGATAACAGCGGCTCCAATGTCAACACTATTTTTAAGAAGTTATACAACACCGAAGCGATACTCAATAAACTCGCAATACTCTTCCCCGGCTTTTAAGATTGGCTGTGGAAATTCCGGATGATGAACTGCATCCGGGAAGAACTGTGGCTCTAATGCAAAGCCGCATTGAGGACCGTAAACAGCACCCTCTTTACCATTTCGTTTCGTAATAAAAGTTCCATTATAAATCTGCATTCCAGGAAGACTCGTCCGAACAGAAAGGAACCTTCCGCTTATCGGCTCGAAAACTCTGGCATCCCACTTGCTATTCGCATGCGACAGAATAAGGTTTCCATCTAACGCTTCTGTTCCGAGATTTCGGGCATTTAAAAAATTATAAATCGTTCCTTCTACAGATTTGATCTCGCCAGTTGGAATCTGCGTCTCGTCTACCGGGGTGAATTCATACGCCCCAATCTGAAGCTGATGGCCCGATACGGACGGAACCATTGTTTTCTCTGCAGAAAGACCTCTGCCTCCAACTCCTGCAAGATTAAAATAACTATGCCCTGTCAGACTGCAGAGCGTTGTCTGATCGCTCACGGCATGATACTCAAGACGCAGGGCGTTATCATCCGATAAAGTGATCCTTTGCTCTACCTGCAAGGCGCCCGGGAATCCGTCTTCGCCATCGGGACTAGTGTACTTTAAAACAAGTGCGTCATCTAAGACTTCATACTCCCAGAGTTTTTTATGGAAGCCTCCGCCTCCGTGGTTGATATGGATCCCTTCGTTTGCTGTTAATTCATAAAGCTGTCCGTTCAGTTCAAACGAGGCCCCGGCAATCCGGTTCGCCACTCGTCCAATTGTCGCTCCAAAGTAACAATCATCCGATTCATATTCAGCAAGTGCATCATACCCAAGCACTATATCAGCAGGATTTCCAAATCGGTCCGGAGTAATAATCGACTGAATGATGCCGCCAAAGTTTAAAACCCTGACCACAGTGCCTTTATCATTTTCCAGTCGAATGATCATGACCTCTTTTCCATCTAAAAGTGTTCCCCAGTAGTCTTCAGTAATTCTCATTTTGGGCTTTTCTCCTCTATAGCATAGGGAATATCGTTATTCAAGCTGACTTTACAGATTTTACTTGAAATATCAATTTGTTTCGTTTATTATAGTTAAGCACTGCAAATTGCAGTAGTCATGCGGATATGGCGGAATAGGCAGACGCGCATGGTTCAGGTCCATGTGAGGTAACACTCATGCAGGTTCAACTCCTGTTATCCGCAGAAAGACATCACCGATTCGGTGGTGTCTTTTTTTGTTTGGCGGAATAGGCGTACACGCATAGTTCCACGCACTACTCCACTCCCTTGTAATGATGACCTCTTGTGAAGTTCAAGCAGAGTTCTTTTTCTCCTCCAAAGAAACCGGAAAGAATCCTGCGAACCTCTGCTTCCGGCTCGATCGTAAAATCGATCAAAATGTTTTGATAAACAAAACCGTCCATTTCGAATCCATCCGGGGCTTCCGTCAGTTTGTCCAGCATGCAGGTCGGCTGGCCATTATAGACGATGTCATAACACTGGCCACATTCACTCGTAATATAAAACTGATGTTTCTTCTCATCCGCAAACTGCATCAGCGGTTTTTCACAGCCGGCATAGTTGCGGTTGAGGCACTGGTTCGTGATCATCAATGGCTGATAGCCATACACTTTACAAATAAACTCTTCAGGCGATATGCCCACTTCGTTTTCTGCACTCAATATCAGCTGCTGCGCCTCGCGGTCCGTCAGCTCATCAGAAAGGATAAACTGCATTGCCGGAAAGTGGCTTCTGTAGAAAGAAAGTGCGCTGGTGTTATAGGCATATAAGAAACTATCGCCAATGAGCTGCCAGTTTTCTAAATCAGCAGTCGCCTCGCTTCCCTCATACGCCTTCAGGATTTCCTTCAGCAGTCCCATCTCATCGATGTTCTTGATCACGATCCCATCAAAAAGTTTCGCCTTTTCTGCGATTCGGGCCACGGATTCTGCTTTCTTTTCGCGAAGCACATCCGGCAGCTGCAGATAGAACTTCTTTTCCGGATGTTCCTTCCGAATCGTTTCTATGTCTAAAGCAGCGCAGCTGAAATCTGCGATGACCCGATTTACCTGATCAAACGCCAGCACTTCCTGAAACTGTATTTTGTTTTTCACCCGAACGATGATATCCGCCACTTAGCTTACCTCCGGTATACCGATACAATTTCTTCTTTGAGTGTTTCAGCCGCTTCTCTGCGAAGCGCATTGAACGCACTCATACGGACAAACGCATCCTCGTCGATCACACAGTCTATTGTTTGCATCTCCACGCCGCTGCCACCGCTCTTTTTCATTTTATCAATCAGGACATCTTCCGTCGTTGGTGCGTTGGATGCCGCCTCGACCGTCTCGCCTTCCACATAGATCGTAACGTCTGCCCCGTCTTTTCCACAGCCTAGTCCGGTGAGCGTGATCGAAAGAGGATTTCCGACCTGTGCAAAGACGACGCAGGAAGCCGGAATCATTCTCTCAGACTTTAAAATCTCATTTTCGATTTCAGTGATCAAGACATCGTTTCTGGTTCTCCAGACTTCCATACCAGGCTTGATCTTTTTTAATTCTTTTGCATTCAGCCAGACGGTCTCTCCTGCTGCGCCTTCTGCTCCGCTGGTCAGTTCCACGACTGCTTCAAATGTTTTGATATCTTCTTCAGCAAGATTTTTGCGCAGCTCTAAGACGTCTTTATGATGAAGCTCTTTTTCAAGCTTTACTGCAATTTTCGGAGCATTCACGGCTTCGATCACACCAATCTGCTGCCCGATATGATTCGGCCGTTTGAGAGCAGCCATCTGTTTTCCCTTATCCGTGAAATAATATCCGCCGTAAAAACCGCCGCGGTTATAAATATCACGAAGATCTGAAACAGTATCACGAACAAAGCTCATGTAACGTTCTTTCACTTCATCGCTCAGATCCTCATAGTTATCTTCGAACTCTTCTCCCTTCAGTTCCAGATACAGATCTCTGGCCTTGCGATAAGCAGCAACTGTAGACGCCACATAGGACGGATTCTTCATCCTTCCTTCGATCTTGAAAGAATCGATTCCCGCGTCAATCAGTTTTGGAAGTTCTTCCAAGGTGCAAAGGTCTTTCAAACTCAAGAGATATTCATGTGCATATCCAGGAAGTTCATAGCACTTCCTGCAAGGCTGCGCACACCTTCCACGGTTTCCGCTCCGCCCTCCTGCGAAACTGCTGAAGAGGCATTTTCCGGAATAGGCAAAACACATTGCCCCATGAACAAAGGTCTCAATCTCGATCTCAACTTTTTCCTTGATAGATTTGATTTCGTCTAAAGAAAGTTCCCTGGCTGGAACGATCCGCTCCATACCAAGATCTTTTGCAAACTGCGCGCCATAGGAAGAACAGATGCTCATCTGGGTGCTGGCATGAATTGGGAGATCCGGGAAATTGTCTTTTAAGATTTTAAGGACACCAAAGTCCTGGACAAGAACCGCATCCAGACCGGCTTTGTAATACGGCATCAAATACTGCACCAGGTTTCCGCCATTCAGCTCATCCTCTTTCAGCAGAGTGTTGATCGTCATATAGACTTTCACTCCATGAAGATGGCAATAATCGAGAGCTTTCAGGAAAGCCTCCTCGTCAAAATTTCCTGCATAGGCACGCGCGGAAAAAAGGCTGCCTCCGGCATAGACTGCGTCACAGCCTGCCTTCACTGCTGCCTCCATTGCTTCATATGTCCCTGCCGGCGCAAGGATTTCCACTTTTCCAAATGCTGTCATCTCAGTGCTCATTATAAAGCATTTCACTCTTAAAACAATACTTGCAATTTTTTATTGTAAAGACATTTCATGCGTTATATAATTTGTAAGTATTTTGTTGATTTAATACGGTAAAGTTATAAAGAAAGAGGTTATTTATGATTCGAATCGGTATTGCAGGTTATGGAAACAT
>JAZQCK010000069.1:0-10540 GCA_045546255.1 Lachnospiraceae bacterium
ATGCGGTCGCAGGTGCAGATATCGGCATCTGATGCCGGAACAAAACTGCCGCAGCTTGCCATTAAGGTGATCAAAGCCAGCTGACGCATATAGGTGGATTTACCTGCCATATTAGGACCTGTAATAATGCTCACCCGGTCATCGGCATTATCGCTGTAGGTGTCGTTTGGAATAAAACGGCCTTCTTCCATCATCAGTTCCACGACCGGATGGCGGCCGTCTTTAATACTGATGATCCCTTTTTCATTGATCCGTGGACGAACGTAATGATTACGTTCCGCAACATAGGCCAAAGAAGAAAACGCATCGATATAGGAGATCACTGAAGCCGTTTTCTGGATCCGTGTGACGTGAGATGCAATATGATCACGGATCTCGCTAAAGAGGTCATATTCCAGGGAGAACAGTTTTTCTTCCGCTCCTAAAATGACATCTTCTAACTGTTTTAATTCATCTGTAATATAACGTTCCGCATTCACTAAGGTCTGCTTACGGATATAACGCTCCGGCACTTTATCCTTAAAGGTATTGGTAACCTCAATATAATAGCCGAAGACCTTATTGAAACGGATCTTAAGGGATTTGATTCCGGTCAGTTCTTTTTCTTTTTCTTCGATCTCAGCAAGCCAGGTCTTTCCTTCTGTCTTGGATTTCCGCAGTGTATCGATCTGCTCGGAATAGCCGTCTTTGATGATCCCGCCATCTTTGATCGCGATCGGAGGCTCTTCCACAATCGCAGAATCGATCAGTTCCTCCAAGTCTTCTAAGCAGTCCAAATCGTTATAGATGCTTTTCAGCAGGGAACTGTTGTAATTTTTCAGCACCTGTTTGATGGCTGGCAGCATATGAAGGGAGTTCTTAAACGCAACAAGATCCCTTGGATTGGCTGATTTATAGGAGATCCTTGCAAGGAGCCGCTCCAGATCATAGATCGGACCTAAATACTCTCTCAGCTCATCGCGGTCGATCAGCGAAGAGTTTAACTCTTCAATGACTTCCTGCCGCTTTATAATTCTCTCTGCATCTTTTAAAGGCTGCTCGATAAAATAGCGGATCCTTCTGGCTCCCATCGCTGTTTTTGTCTTATCCAGCACCCAGAGGAGGCTTCCTTTTTTATTTTTCTCACGCATCGTCTCTACAAGTTCTAAGTTTCTTCTTGTAGAAAAGTCGATGACCATATATTTTTCCGTCGAATAGGTCGTAAGTTTATTTAAGAAATCAAGACTGGTCTTCTGCGTCTCGTACAGATAGGTCAGCACGGCTCCGACGCAGGGGATGCAGTCGGAATAATCGACAAGGCCAAGCCCGGAAAGATCGATCACCTTAAAATGCTTTTTGATGATCTCTTCGCAGCTTCGCTGGTCAAAATAGGAGTCGTTCAGGGTAAAGAAAGTGATGCCGAGTTTATCTTTGATATAGTCAAAATCGACCGGTGCCATGGAAAAACTGCGGTTTGCTACGATTTCCGCAATTGGGAATTTGTTGATCTCATCCATCAGCCCGGAAGCGCTGTCGAGCCTTGTGGTAAGGAATTCGCCTGTTGTGATATCGACTAGAGCGATCGAATAAAAATCAGAAGCATAATAGATGCTCATGAGATAATTGTTTTTATCTTCATCGAGCGCCATGCTGTTCGTGTTCGTACCCGGCGTTACCACGCGGATCACTTCTCTTTTTACGATGCCTTTCGCCGTCTTCGGATCTTCGACCTGCTCCGCGATCGCCACTTTATATCCTTTGGAAACCAGTTTGTTTAAATACTGGTCAACCGCATGAAATGGAACGCCGCACATGGGCGCGCGCTCTTCTAAGCCGCAGTCTTTTCCCGTCAGCGTGATCTCAAGCTCTTTGGATCCTGTAATCGCATCGTCAAAAAAGAGCTCGTAGAAATCTCCTAAACGGTAAAATAAGATACAGTCGCTATATTGTTTTTTTGTCTCAAGATACTGAGACATCATAGGTGATAAAGCCATTCGTTTTCCGTCTTTTCTTATCGTCAGCTGACCGATATTTTTTATTCAGAAACCATCGTTCCCATATAATAAAAGCCTTTTTCTTCGTCAAGTTTTACATTTACAAAGGTTCCGATCAGTTCCTTCGGACCTTCGAAGTGAACCACGCTGTTTCCGGAAAGCCTTCCGGTCAGGTAGCCGGAGATTTTCGTATTCTCCTCTTCTACCAGAACTTTCTGAACGCTTCCAACCAGGCGTTTCGTCCGTTTTCCTGCGGATTCGGAGACCACTTTAAGGAGACGTTCTAAACGGTCCTGTGAGACCTCCTTCGGAATCTGATCCGGCATTTCTGCCGCTTTGGTGCCGGTCCGCTTGGAATAAATAAACGTAAAAGCACCGTCAAAGCAGACTTTCCGTACAACATCTAAGGTATCCTTAAAATCTTCTTCCGTCTCACCTGGAAAGCCGACAATGATATCGGTTGTGATCGATGCGTCCGGGATCTCCGTGCGGATCTTTTCTGCCAGCTCCAGATACGCTTCTTTTGTATATCTGCGGTTCATCTCTTTTAAGATGCGGCTGCTTCCGGACTGCAGCGGAAGGTGAATATGTCTGGAAATCTTCTTGTTGTTTTTGATCACCTGGATCAGTTCATCGGAAAGATCCTTTGGATGAGAGGTCATAAAGCGAACATGCTCTATGCTTGGAACTTCGGATACTTTCTGCAGCAATGCCGGGAAATCATAGGCATAGGAATTGACATTTTGTCCAAGCAGCATGACTTCCACGACCCCGTCTTTTGCAAGCCGATTGACTTCTGCCAGGACTTCTTCCGGCTTTCGGCTCCGCTCCCTTCCTCTGACATATGGAACGATACAGTAACTGCAGAAGTTATTGCAGCCGTACATGATATTGACACCGCATTTGAAACGGAATTTTCTCTCTGCCGGAAGCTCTTCGACAGACTGTTCTGCCGCTTCCATGATCTCAACCTGCATGCTCTCTTCCGTAAATCGGTGAAATAAAAGCTCTGCCAGTTTATAAATATTATGGGTCCCGAAGATCAGATCCACATGGCGGTAGCTTTGTTTGATCTTTGCGACCACTTCCTCTTCCTGCATCATGCAGCCACAGAGTGCAATGATCATATCCGGATTCTCATCCTTATATTTTTTCAGCACACCTAAGCGTCCATAGACCCTGACATTTGCATGCTCTCTAACGGTACAGGTGTTGTATAAAACAAAATCCGCATCTTCCGTCTCTTTTTCCTGATAGCCCATCTGTTTTAAGATGCCGATCAGTTTTTCGGAATCTTTCGCGTTCATCTGGCAGCCGAAGGTATTGACGCAGGCTGTCAGTGCTCTTCCCTTTTCAGTGGCTTTTTCACTTAAGAGCTCTTTGCAGCGGTCAATAAAATAGAGCTGCCGCTCCGGTTCTGTTTGAGGTGCCTGATTGATGATCTCAATTTTGTCGTTTTGTGTCATATAGGATCCTTTTATCGTTCGGTATAGATGAAATAATCGTTATCAATGGTGATGCCGGCATAGTAATCGCATTTTTCTTCCAGCACTAAATCCATATGGGGATATTTATACATACGCAGATGGTTACGCTTTCCATGACGCCGATAGGTCACGAACATATTTCCGCAGACATCCACGAAATCTTCCTCATAGAACGAAATATCATTTTCTGCCGTCAGAAGATTGACAAACTCACAGCTGTTTTCGATATACTTCCGGACATATGGTGTGTTGTTTATCACATAGGCAACACGCAAATCCTGAAGATCGATGTCATTGTTTTTACCAATGATCTTTTCACCGGTCAGGTAATTGTAAAAGATACATTCGGATTCTCTCTCTTCCACATTGACAACTGTGTAGAGGATGAAATCGTCTTTTACTTCCGGCTTTAAAATATATTTTTCAAAGTAGGTCGATGTCAGAAGATTCATGTCAATATTCGTCAGTTTCAATGCGATATCGGCAGTGAACTTTGCGATCGACGTTGTATAGACGCTTTCGATCAGCGCGTCATTTTCTGAACCATAAGCAAGGCGGGAATCTTCCAGAAAGGAAAAGCCGGTCTTGATCATGATCTCACTTTCATTCAAAGGAACAATGGCATTGATTCCATTATTGTTGAGGTTTTCTTCAATGATCTCGATCGGTATATCTGTTTCGGTATCATAGAGTGCCTGAGAAAAGATGATATTTCCCATCAGATTGGCAGAACCTTGAATATCAACGATTTCTGTCTGGATCAAAAGCTGAGTTTTAGACAGAATAAAGATACGGACTCTCTTCTGCCCTGTCAGCACATCCGGGGTTTCATTGAAGGAACAAAGAAAGCGGGACTCTTTTTCATCCAGATCATAAGCCAGGATGTCAATATCAACACTAGTATCTTCTCTTTCTGTATAGACCGCATAATAGATCTCGTTGCAGGGCAAATAGGAGACATGAATATTCACGAAAGCAGCCTTTTTGGTTTCCGGCTCGATCTCGGTTACGGTATTTGTCTTCGGATCATAGATACTAAAAGAAAGCTCGGTAGGTCCACTTACTTCCCGAAGATACATCTCCAATATTTTATTATCCCGCACGATCAGATCGTAAAGATCGCCCTGCTTTTTGATGAGATTGATATTGATGTTCATTAATCTGTTTATGCTTTATATCTTCTGTAAATTTCTTCAAACACTTTGATTCCGTCCATTGCAGCACTTGTGATGCCGCCGGCATATCCGGCTCCTTCCCCGCATGGATAAATGCCCCGGATATTGCTTTCAAAGTGGTTGTTTCTTAAGATGCGGATTGGTGAAGAAGTTCGGCTTTCCACTGCAGAAAGGACCGCATCCGGATCTGCAAATCCGGTAATGATACCGTCAAATTTCTTTAAGGCTTCTTTGATCGAATCCGTGATCACATCCGGAAGGACTTCGTTCAGATCCGCGAACTGGACATCTCCTTTGGCAGCAGATTTTACTGTGCGGAAACGTGTGGATTCTGTTCCATCGAAAAAGTCGCCTAAAAGCTGAACCGGGATTTTACCTCCGGCAGCCTGTGCGGCACTGGCTTCGAGTTCTCTTTGGAATTCGATTCCTGCAAGCGGATTGTCCGTAGAACCGAAATCATCTGGTGTAACACTGACAATGATTGCAGCATTTGCATTTTTGCCGCTTCTTCCGGAATAACTCATTCCATTGACGCAGATCCCGCCGGGTTCAGAGGAAGAATTGACGACATACCCTCCCGGGCACATGCAGAAGGAATAAACGCTTCGGCCGGCTTCTGTGCGCATGTTTAACTTATAATCGGCAGCAGGCAGCATGGTTCCGTAAAGCTTTTTATAATTCTCACCATACTGTGCTTTGTTGATCTTTTCCTGAAGGTGCTCAATACGGACACCGACTGCAAATGCCTTCTGCTCCATTTTGATATCGGCCTCATAAAGCGCCTTAAAAGTATCTCTTGCAGAATGTCCGAGTGCTAAGATCACATTGTTGCAGTCAACTTCATATTCATGAGAATTGGATTCTAATTTGATGCTGTCTAATGCACCGCCGCTGGATGAAAAACCGATAAAACGGGTGTTGAAGATCGCCTCACCACCATTTGCAATGATGCGCTTACGCATGTTCATAACGATCTTGCTTAAGACATCCGTTCCAAGATGCGGCTTGTTCATATATAAGATTTCCTTCGGTGCCCCATTATCAACGAAGGTCTGAAGGACCAGGCGGTTTCTGCCGTTCGGGTCATTGACACCGGTATTCAGTTTACCGTCGGAAAATGTACCGGCTCCGCCTTCTCCAAACTGGATATTGGATTCCGGATTCAGTCCGGCCTTTCCGTTCCAGTAATCTTCGATTGTCTTTACACGTGCTTCAACGGGCTCTCCTCGTTCGATCAGGATCGGCTTATAGCCATATTCTGCAAGAAAATACGCAGCAAAAAGACCTGCAGGGCCACTTCCAATGACATATGGCCTCACATTCATCTTTTCATTTCCCTGTTTTGGAAGCTGGTATTTCTTTTCCTGAACCTGAGAGATCGTCTTGCTTTTTTTGCAGGCTTTCAGAATATCCGCCTCGTTGTCCACCTCAACATCGACCACATAATTATATGTGATCTTTTCCTTATTACGGGCATCGAGTGACATTTTTACAAGAGAATATTTGACTGATTTGATCGCGTTATCATTCACGCGCAGTTTCTTGCAGATGGCAGACTCCAACTGCTTTTGAGTGTGCCCGACGGGCAACTGAATTTGGCTGATCCGAATCATAATTATTGACTAAGAATCCTTTCTCTATTAATTTTCAATTGCTTATTTTAGAGCATTCTTTTTGTTTTGTAAATACTCCGCAAAGTCCCTTAAGCGATTTACGGAATGGCAGTCTCCGGTATACAGAAGTTTTGCTCCGCGGGCTTTCAGATAGTCCTGAATATCCGGCGCCGGGTGCGGAACAGAGAGGGTTTTATTTAACAGGGGTGAAACATTGATCTCAAAGATAATGTCTTTTTCCAGCAAGCGATCGGCAGCTTTTTTCCAGGCTGCAATATAACGCTCATTTTGCGGGTCAAAAAACGGAATTTCGTCATTGTTTTTACGGATCACATCAAAGTGTCCGATGATATCACAATTTGTGATTTCAACGACGTTTGAAATCGTTTCATAATAGGCCTCGATCATGCCGTAAACATCTCCATCAAAGAATCGATCTGCAGCATCACGGATGACAGAAACACCATATTCTCCGCTCCAATCGATACCGATCAGTTCATCGTCCATTTTAATAAAGTGAACCGAGCCGATCACATAGTCAAAGCCTTCCGCCGGATGATCCGAATAATAATCCTGTTCGATGCCGCACAAAACTTCGATCTTGTCAGCGTATTTTTCTTTTAATGAGCGTAATTCCTGCTGATATTCCTCATAATGCTCATATGCAAGACAGCTGTCCGCGTCTACTGCAACAAAAGAATGATCCGTAATTCCGATCATTTGAAATCCATCTTGAATCGCCTCTAGGATCATCTCCTCCGGAGTCTGTTTACCATCACTGTAATTTGTGTGATTATGGATCGATATGTAATTATTTTGTAATAACGATGTAATATTTAACACTTTCGTTACTCAAATGACGCATAAACGAAAAACATTTGTTACATTTAATACTTTTGTAATATTATGACGTCATCTTTTCCTGCTTCACTTTTTTGTCGATCACATGTCTGGACGCAAGTTCCGTTTTGATATCGTCCAGGGAGATTCCCATTTCGACCATCATGACCATGACATGATAAGCCAGATCGGCAATTTCATAGATGGTCTCTTTTTTGTCATCTGCCTTTGCTGCAATGATGACCTCTGTACTCTCCTCCCCGATTTTTTTCAAGATCTTATCGATTCCTTTTTCAAAGAGGTAGGTCGTATAGGAGCCTTCTTTTTTCTCTGTTTTTCTTCCGGCGATGAGTTCCATCAAGCCTTCATAAGAGAAGCTTGCAGTTTCTTCGCCATCATAGACCGGATATTCAAAACAACTTTTCGTTCCTAGATGACATGCAGGACCATCCGGATGAACCTTGACCAGCAAGGTGTCACGGTCACAGTCTGTCGTAATAGAAACAATGTGCTGATAGTTGCCGCTTGTCTCTCCTTTCAGCCACAATTCCTTTCTGGAGCGGCTGTAAAAACAGGTCAGTTTCTTTTCCAGACTGATCTTAAGGCTCTCTTCATTCATATAAGCCAGCATTAAAACCTCACCGTTATCGGCATCACATACAATGGCCGGGATCAGTCCGTGGGAATTGAATTTTAATTCTTTGATATCGATCATAATCTTCACCTTTTTTCTTCTGTTAGAAGTGATTATTGTATTTATAAACCGTTGTCGAATCGCGTCTATACTTCAAGTCTGGATGGAATCCCTGCTTCCGCCATCGCTTTCTTAAGATCCGGGATCTTAACCGTCCCGAAATGAAAGATGGATGCAGCCAGTCCTGCATCTACGCCTGGAAGGGTTTTAAACAATGTGATAAAGTCCTGAATACAGCCTGCGCCGCCGGATGCAATGACGGGAACATTCACTACGTCACAGACGGCTTCCAACATTTCCAGGTCAAATCCCTGTTTTACGCCATCAGTATCGATGGAGTTCACAACGATCTCTCCGGCTCCGTTATTGACACAGCGTTTGATCCAGCTGATGGCTTCCATCCCGGTATTTTCTCTTCC
Source organism: Lachnospiraceae bacterium (assembly GCA_045546255.1). Classification (GTDB taxonomy): domain Bacteria; phylum Bacillota; class Clostridia; order Lachnospirales; family Lachnospiraceae; genus RGIG5612. The sequence goes on from JAZQCK010000069.1 coordinate 8,202, forward strand.
GCCTTTTGCAAAGACCGTAAATTTTCCATCTACTCTCTTAATATCGACAGAAAGGACCACGCATTGGTCGCCGTATTTTTTTGCAGCTTCTCCGATGAGATCCGGATTTTTGATGGCTCCTGAATTGACACTGACTTTATCTGCCCCGCATTTGAGTACGCGGTCGAAATCATCGACAGTATTGATGCCTCCGCCGACCGTAAGTGGAATAAACACTTTGCTTGCAGTCTCTCTTAAAATGTCCGTAAAGAGCTTTCTGCCGTCTGAAGACGCCGTGATATCATAAAAAACCAGCTCATCTGCTCCATTATCGCTGTAGAAAGAGGCAAGGTCCACCGGAGAAGAAACGTCCTGCAGCTGGTCAAAATTGACGCCTTTTACGACTCTTCCATCGCGGACATCCAAACATGGTATGATTCGCTTCGTGATCATTTCGCCACCTCGATTGCTTCTTTCAGGTCGATTGCCTTCGTATAATATGCTTTTCCAATGATTGCGCCATCGATTCCGGCTTCTTTCAATACGCGGATATCGTCAATCGTTGAAACACCGCCGGATGCGACCAGCTGGATTTCCGGATAATCCGCGTTCAGTTTTTGATACAGATCGTGATTCGGGCCCTGCATCATGCCGTCTTTGGAGATATCCGTGCAGATGATCGTTTTCACCCCGATATCCCGCATCGTTGCCATGAATTCTTCCGCCGGGATCTCAGAATTCTCCAGCCATCCTTTGATCGCAACAAAACCGTCTTTAATATCGATTCCAACTGCAATCCGTTTCCCGAAATTTTCCACCGCCTCGATCACGAGTTCTTCGTTTTCGACAGCCGCGGTTCCTAAGATCACACGGTCGATTCCGGCTTCAATATATTTGCGGATCGTAAGCATATCGCGGATTCCTCCGCCAATCTCGACAAATAAGCCGCTTTTTTCTTTGATCTTGCATACGATATCAAAGTTTGGAGTCGACCCTTCCTTTGCGCCTTCCAGGTCAACGGTATGGATATGGGTCGCGCCGCAGTTCTTAAAATCCATTGCAACACTGACCGGGTCGTCGCTGTATACGGTTTTCTGCTGATAATCTCCCTTTACAAGACGGACCGCCTGTCCTTCATAAAGATCGATCGCCGGATAAATGATCATAAACTTCTATACTCCTGTTACATTTCCGAGAAAGCCTTTAAAATCTTAAGTCCGACATTCCCGCTTTTTTCCGGATGGAACTGACATCCCATAACGTTTCCTTTTGCAACCGCAGCAGTAACATCTCCGCCATATTCGGAAGTTGCGATAATGCTCTCTCCGCATTTCACGGCACTATAAGAATGGACAAAATAGACATGGTCCCCTTCCTTCAAATAACGGAACAGAGGATGCTTTTCAGCGCCAAAATGAAGCGCATTCCAACCCATGTGCGGGATCTTAAGCTCTTTCGGAACAAAGTCCGAGATCGGGCGGATCTCGCCTTTGATCAGGCCAAGTCCATCCCACTCTCCATACTCATAGCTTTTCTCAAATAACATCTGCATCCCAAGACAAACACCGAGAAACGCTGTGCCGGAATTCGCTTTTTCTATTAAAATCTGTTTTAGTCCGGTCTCTTCTAATTTGTTTGCGGCATCCCGGAAAGCGCCGACGCCCGGAAGCACGATCTTTTCTGCTTTTCTGATCTTCTCCGGATCTCCTGTTACATCCACTTCACAGCCAATTGCCTGAAAGGATGAAATAAGAGAAAACAAATTCCCAACACCGTAATCAACAATCGTAATCATCATAAAACACCTTTGGTGGAAGGAACGAGGTCCTTTTGTTCCGGGTCGATCGAAATTGCCATACGAATGGATCTGGCAACCGACTTAAACATGCCTTCAATGATATGGTGGGAGTTTCTACCTGCAATCTGCCGGATATGGAGGGTACATGCCGCACTTCTGGCAAAGGCCATCCAAAATTCCTCCGATAACTCCGTATCAAAATCGCCAACTTTTTTCGCACGGATCTTGGCTTCATAACAAAGCAGTGAACGTCCGGAAAAATCGATCGCAGAAAGGATCAGCGCCTCATCCATCGGAAGAATCATATGGCCATATCTTACGATTCCTTTTTTATCTCCTAAAGCCTCTTTAAAGAGCTCTCCGAGAACAATCGCTACATCCTCTACGGTGTGGTGATAATCGACCTCAACATCGCCTTTGCAGCTGACAGAAAGATCCAGCTTTCCGTGGGATGCAAAGAGTGTCAGCATATGGTCTAAAAAGCCGCAGCCGGTATCGATCTTACTTTTTCCGGATCCATCAAGATTCAGCGAAGCTTTGATCTTTGTTTCTTTTGTATTTC
>JAZQCK010000070.1:0-7914 GCA_045546255.1 Lachnospiraceae bacterium
CATCGCCGGAATCATCCTGGCGCTCGGATACGTATTCCGCACCCGCTACTCTAAGAGTTTCATAGTGACACTCGCCCTTCTTCCGGTCGTGGTCTGTGTCGTCATCATGATGGTTAACGGCAACATCGGAGCCGGCGTCGCGGTCGCAGGTGCATTCAGTTTAGTCCGCTTCCGTTCCGCAGCAGGATCAGCAAAAGATATCACCATGCTCTTCCTTGCAATGGGCGCAGGACTTTTGACCGGCATGGGCTATCTTGCATATGCGATCCTCTTCGCCGTGATCATGTGCATCCTTACGATCCTGTTAAGCCTCACCGGATTCGGCGCACGCGGATCCAGCAAGTATAAAACACTGCGGATCTCTGTTCCGGAAGACCTGGATTATGCAGACATGTTTGAAGACCTCTTCAATCAGTACACTGTCCAGCACGAACTCACAAAAGTGAAAACCGCAGATATGGGAAGCGTATTCCGTTTAACATACAACGTAAAAATGAAAGACAATTTAAAAGAAAAAGAATTTATCGACCAGCTGCGCTGCAGAAACGGCAATCTCGAAATTGCGATCAGCACCGAAGAGCCGCAGGCAGCTGCACTGTAAAATAAAAATCACCCCTTCCTACGCCGGATCTTCCTGCTTAACTGCAGGGATCCGGTGACCCAAAAACAATGATCAGGAGGAAACGACATGTTCAAGAAAAAGAATATCATAGTGACGATCTTTGCCCTCCTTCTGACAATCTTTACGACCTATGTTCTGGCAGATACTTTTCTGATCACCCGGGTCTACTCTTCTGTCGAATACGAAACAACAGAGGAGCTGACCAGCATCATTGGATCGGGAAGCAGTTCTGATACTTCAGGAAATGAAGCCGACTCTGAGGACAGCAGTAAAGAAACAGAAAGCGCTAAGATCGTTTCGACAGAAACCACCTACAAGGATGAGAACATACAGATTACTCTGACTGAGTACGATGAAAACGATACAACAATTTATGTTGCTGACGTGCAGGTGAGCGACCCGTCCTATCTGCAGACCGCTTTTGCACAAGGAGCATACGGGAAAAACGTGACGGATGAAACATCCGCCATCGCAGAACAAGCAGGCGCGATCCTTGCGATCAACGGAGATTATTATGGCTCGCAAGAAAGAGGATACGTCCTTCGAAACGGAGTGCTTTACCGCAGCGCCGCAGAGAGCGGTCAGGAAGACCTCGTAATATATGAAGACGGATCGTTTGAGATCATCACAGAAACGGAAGTCTCCGCCGAAGAGCTTTTAGAGAACGGCGCAGTGCAGATCCTCTCTTTCGGTCCGGCACTTGTAGAAGACGGAAGCATCTCCGTATCTGTTAATGACGAGGTTGGAAAAGCGAAATCCAGCAATCCAAGAACTGCGATTGGCATCATTGATGAATGTCACTATGTCTTCGTCGTTTCAGACGGACGGACAGACGAAAGCGAAGGTCTATCGCTTTACGAATTAGCAGAATTCATGGAAACACTCGGAGTTACGACCGCCTATAACTTGGACGGCGGCGGATCCTCCACACTTTACTTCAATGGTCAGGTGATCAACAACCCGACCACAACCGGCAACAGTATTAAGGAAAGGAAGGTGAGCGACATTGTATACATCGGATACTAAGCAAGCACAAAAAACTCTGCGCCGGACGGCACTGGTCTATCTTGCAGCCTCTATATTCTGTGCAGTGTTTGGAGCAATATACGAGATATTCAGCCACGGCGTCATTTCGTTTTTCATGGTTTGTTCGTTCCTTTTCCCTTTGCTTTGTGGCTTCCTTCCATTCCTTTTACTTTCTATCGCGAGTAAAAATAACAGACTAAACTCACGATACAGCGAAGCACAGCAATTAGAGATTGTCCGGGGCGATGCAAGAAGTAGCCTGAAAAAAGAAAGCCGGAAACGGAAACAATTATCATACTTCTATCCAAGCTATATTGCGCGAAGCTTTTACCACAGCGGCGTCATTGCCTTTACTGTCGGGAGCATTGTATCGGGAGTATTGGAAATATATGGAACGACCAACGTCTTGATCGCAGCCTACTGGTTTGCAGGAGCAGCATTAATGCTGGTGGGCATCCTTTCCCATTTACTGTCCTGCCTGTTCCGCTCCCGTGCTTCTCTAATCTGAACAGCCACAAATTATAGTTATTTGACATTTTCTTGTTCAGGCTCCATCGAGCCCTAGGAGATACAAGAAATCAAACCGTTTTTCCTGTATCTATCTGGCTTCCAACTCAGCAAAACAAGAAAGTAACAAAAAAGCCTGTGTAAACAGGCTTTTTTTGTGGTTAAGAATGACTGAAAAAAGACTTTTCTTGTTACTAACTGGCTTTGAAAGCCTGCAAACAAGAAAACTCGCAATTACAAAATATTTTCGAACTTTTCAAGAAGCATCTGTCTTGTCAGAGACTTCTTTTCTTCTCCGCAAACGTCGTAACAGATCGTTCCTTCATTCATCATGATCAGTCGATTGCCGTGGTTAATGGCATCCTGCATATTGTGCGTGATCATTAAAGTAGTGAGGTTGTTGTTTTCAACAATCTGGTCAGAGATTTCGAGCACCTTCTTCGCCGTTGCCGGATCGAGCGCTGCGGTGTGCTCATCCAAAAGGAGAAGCTTTGGTTTTTGAAGCGCTGCCATCAAAAGCGTAAGCGCCTGACGCTGGCCACCGGAAAGGAGTCCGACTTTTGTCGTCATACGATCTTCAAGGCCCAGCCCCAGAATCGCTAGCTTCTCTTTGAATTCTTCCCGTTCCGATTTCGTCACGCCCCACTTCAAAGTGCGCTTTTGACCCCTTCTTTTTGCAAGGGCAAGATTCTCTTCAATCTGCATATTGGCAGCCGTTCCCATCATTGGGTCCTGAAATACACGGCCAATATATGGTGCGCGTTTATGCTCCGGAAGACCGGTGATATTTTCGCCGTCTAAGATCACGGCTCCGTCATCGATCGGCCAAAGGCCTGCGATGGCGTTGAGGATCGTAGATTTTCCGGCTCCGTTTCCACCGATGACTGTCACAAATTCGCCTGGCTTGATATGCAGACTGACATCGATCAAAGCTTTTCTTTCATTGATCGTGCCCGGATTAAAGGTCTTTGAAACATGCTCTACGTATAACATTATTTGACCTCCTTTCCGCTCTTAAAACTATTCTTCAAAGCTTCCACATACGGAAGACTTCTCTTTCCTGCCCAGCTGTAGGAATTCTTTGCCTTACCTCTGAAATAAGGAACCGCAAGGAAGATTGTAACGATCAGCGCTGTGAAGAGTTTCAGATCGTTCGGATCCAGCTTCAGCCAAAGGACAATGATCATGACCAAGTAGTAGATGATACCACCGAAAACGACGAATGCCATGCGAATCCAGAAGGAGCATCCCTTTTTAAAGATCGCATCGCAGAGGATCTCTCCGATAATGATTGCCGCAAGACCGATAACGATCGCGCCGCGGCCCATGTTGACATCGGAGAATCCCTGGTACTGTGCCATCAGACCACCCGCAAAAGCAACGACTCCGTTGGAGATCGCAAGACCGATGATCTTCATATTGGAAATGTTGATGCCGAGAGCAGTGCTCATCGCACCATTGTTACCGGTCGCGCGCAATGCACTTCCCTGCTCTGTTCCAAAGTACCAGTAAAGGATCGCAATGATGATGGCCGCAAAGATCACGCCTTCTAAAATTGCAATCGGAATATTCCTCATGCTGATCACCAGCTTATACATTGCCGGGTTGATGGACTGGTTTGCAGCCATCCCCATGATCCTCAGGTTGATGGAATAGAGGGCGAACTGCGTCAGGATTCCGGCAAGGATCGCCGGGATTCCGAGTTTCGCGTGCAATAGTCCGGTCACAAAACCGGCAATGATTCCGGCAAGCAGCGCACAGATCGTTGCCACCCAGGTCGGAAGGCCCGCCAGGGAAAGCATAACTGCAACTGCACCGCCGGTAGCAAAACTTCCATCTACCGAAAGGTCGGCAATATCAAGCACCCGGAACGTAATAAAAACGCCGAGTGCCATAATGCCCCAAATGAGCCCCTGGGAAACACCCCCAGGGACTCGTCCAATTAAATTAACAACACTTAAACCTGCAAGTAACATATTCATAGTTAGTAAGCCTCAGTTGTGACAATTCCTCTTCCAAAGGTTCTGTCACCATTCTTTTGTATTTTATCCTATGATAAGCCTTTAATTATTCTGCCGGAACATATTCTTCGTAGTCATCCGGAATAGTAAGACCATAGAGTGCTGCATTGTCAGCATTATATTTCTTTGTAACATTCGGGAAGTACTCAACCGGCATTGTGCTGATATCAGCTGCGCCTGTAAGGACCTTAGCTGCCATCTGTCCGGTGATCTTTCCAAGTTCATAGTAGTCGATCGTTAATGTTACAACGCCGCATCCTGCAAGGATTCCTTCTTCGCCTGCTACGATCGGAGTTTTTGCCTGCTTAGCAACTGCGTCGATTGCGTCTGTGCAGCTTGCTGCAGTGTTATCTGTCGGGATGTAAAGAACATCGTTTTCATCACATGCAGTCTGGGTTACCAGAGATACATCGTTGGAATCAGCGAAGGTATATCTGTTTACTTTGATTCCCATCTCTGTCAGGTATTTTTCCATTTCATCTGCCTGGTATACGGAGTTTGCCTCGCTTGAGCAGTACATAATGCCGGCTGTTTTTGCATCCGGGAAGATTTCCTTCAGCATCTGTGCCTGCTGATCCAGCGGTGCAAGGTCGGATGTACCGGAAATATTTCCGCCGACTGTTCCGTCAAAGTTATCAAGGTTCAGAGCTGCTCCATAGGTGGAGATGGATGTTCCGAGGATCGGGATCGTTGCAGTTGCTGCAGCTGCTGCCTGAAGGGCAGGAGTCGCGTTTGCCATGATCAGATCAACGTTATCAGATACAAAGCCGTTGCAGATTGTTGCGCAGGTTGCACTGTCGCCGGAAGCGTTCTGCTCATCAAAGACAACTGCATCTTCACCAAGTTCTTCCACAAGGGCATCTCTAAATCCCTGAGTTGCTGCATCAAGTGCCGGGTGCTGTACGAGCTGGCAGATACCGACGGTATAAGTCTTGCCTGCCGGAGCTACTGCACCGGAGCCTGCTGCGCTGCCTGCCGGAGTATCAGATCCGCCAGAGCTTCCACATGCTGCGAGAGATGCAATGATCATCGCACATGCTGCAATCAATGCTGCGATTCTAGTTACTTTCTTCTTCATTGGTTTTTCCTCCCTGATGAACGGCTCAGGCCGTTCAGATTTTTAATGATGCAAGGCACAGTGGCAAATAAAAAGCTGCACGTTGTTCGTGCAGCTTACGATGTCATTTACCTGGCAAAGTTACGCATGGCACAAACAACGATTCCCTCTCGGGCCGCTAAAAGTAAACCAATATGCGTAATAAAAGTTATTTGTCATTTTCGCCTTCATAGTATGGTAGTTTAACGCTTTAAAGCGTAAATGTCAACAGTTGATTTGCTGTTTGTTGGATTTCAGGAAGTCAGCAATCTCCTCCACTGCTATCTCTGCGTTTTTCGTCCACAGATGGTCTGCCTCCGGAACCGGGACGATCTTCAGGTTTTTGATCACGTCCTGATAAGCAAGTGTCATCTCCTCCGGTACATATTCGTCTGCTTTTCCGTAGACAATCAGCGCGTCCCCATCAAAGTCTTTCAAATGGTCATACACGACCACTTTCTGCGCACTCAAGAAATATGGACGTCCGATACGGAACATTTCCGTTTCCATCACTTCAGGCGGATCAGCCGGATCATAATAGTTCCCAAAGAAGAAGCCGCTCGTTGCACGATGATGGATATCTGCTGCCGGAGAAAGAAGGACCAGTTTTCTGACTTCTTCTTTATGACGCACTGCAAGATGGGTTGCAATTATGCCTCCCATGGAATAGCCGATCAGGATAATCTCGCTGACAAAGTCCCGTCCTTTTGCATATGCAAAAAACGTTTCTGCATCCTGCATCAGTCCGTCCACTGTCATCTCCACCATATCGCCTTCACTTCTTCCATGGCAGGAAAAATCAAAGCGAAGCGTTGCAATCCCTTGGCTCCACAGCGCCCTGGTCAGTTCGTAGAACGGGGTTTGGCGGCTATTCGTATTAAAGCCGTGCATGATGATTGCAAGCGGCATCTTTTCATCTTCCTTAGGATCGGGACCTTCCAGCAGCCCGTATAAAGACAGGTTATCTCTTTTTAAACTTAGCTTTTCTTTCATCAATTATTATCCTCTTCTGAATCATTCGTCAGCTGTATGCTCACTTTTTTCTGCATATGTAGCCAAAGATAGAGTTTAATCTATCTTCAGACAAAACTCCAGTAAAATATATCGGCACAAGTTTTACTCCGAGAAATCCAGATACGCCCGCATGCGATTCAGGACATGTTTTTTATTTGCGCTCCACATCGGTGCGACAAGAAGTTTTTTATCACCGTCTCCGGTCAGGCGGTGAATGACAATGTGCGAAGGGATTCGTTTTAAAAGATCACCGACCAAATGAATATATTCGTCTTCTTCCATGATATGGATTGCCGGACTTGAGGACAGACTCCCATCCATTCCGGGCTCTTGTCCATCCACGTTCTGGCGGATAGCTGCAAGATATTCCTTCTCCAGATCCGTTCCTTTTAAGATATGAAGCAGCTGCAGCTTGATCCCTGTCGCTCCACTCCGGCAGACATGTTCGACAGTCGCCTCCATGTCTTCCTTTGTTTCGCCCGGAAGCCCTAAGATCACATGCGTGATCACCTCAAGATTCCGATTTTGCAATTCCTTGACTGCAGAATCATATACAGAAAGCGGATATCCTCTTCGGATATACTCTGCCGTTTTTTCATGGATCGTCTGAAGGCCGAGCTCGACCCAGACAGGTTTGAGCTCGTTCAGTTCGCTCAGCAGATCAAGCACATCTTCCGGAAGACAGTCCGGACGTGTGGCGATCGAAAGCGCAACAATATCCGGATGGTGGATCGCCTCTTCGAAAAGTGTTCTTAACTTTTCAACCGGTGCGTAGGTATTCGTATATGCCTGGAAATATGCAATATATTTTCCATCTTTGATTTTCGATGCGACCAGTTTTTTGCCTTCTTCAATCTGCTCCGTGATGCTCATCGCAGGGTCTCCGGCGAATTCACCGCTTCCTCCGGCAGAGCAAAAAATGCAGCCTCGGCTGCCGACCTTTCCGTCACGATTCGGGCAGGTGAAGCCGCCGTTCACTGCAATTTTATACACCTTGCACCCGAAGGTATCTTTCAGATATTGATTTAAGGAATAATATTGAATGCCCATAAACTCCCTCGAGTCTACGGGCATGAAAAAGAAAAGTCAAGTGTTGCGCCACTCACAAGATGCGTCACAAAAATGCATTTTGAGGGGTAATTTCTAGCTTGCAGTAAACAGTTCCCTTTGAATGAAACCAAGAGCACGCATACGGTACATTGGATCTGTCTCCCAGGACAAATCTTTCATTAATTCGTCGATCACTTCCGATACCGTATATTCGCTATTGTTCTCCGGTTTATTTTCCGCTTTATTCTGGTTCTCGTTCAATTGGCTATTATTCATGCAGTTCTCACTCATGGTCATTCTCCTTTTCTTCTGTTTATCTTCCTTCATTTTGTCCCATACTCATGCACGAAGTTTAATACTTCGATCGCAACCTCCGGCTCGACATCTGTAGGGAAGCAGCACGGAACGTTGAATAAGAAGCCGCCGCCCGGTGCGCACTCGTCGATAATCTGTTTGATGCGGTCAAAGACTTTGTCTTTGTGATACTGAAACAGCTGCGCCGGAAGTAGTCCTCCGAAAACGGTCTGTGATCCGGCAAGATGTTTTTTCGCTTCAATCGGATCATCAAGGTCCATCTG